>CAXXRY010000019.1:0-56926 GCA_963668335.2 Aminobacteriaceae bacterium
GTCGGCGACCGCCGAGCCGGACATACCGGAGAAGATGACGCTCGCAACGATATTCACCTGCCCCAAACCTCCCGGGATATGTCCCACCATGGCGCTTGCGAAACGGAAGATGCGCCTTGTGATGCCTCCGGTGTTCATCAGGTTTCCCGCGAGGATGAAGAAAGGAATCGCCAAAAGTGTAAACCCGGTGGTACCGAAGTACATCCTGTGCGGCAACATGGCGAGAAACGCGCCCTGCCCCAGGCCCGCGAAAAAAATGACCGAGGTAAGACCTATCGCCGCCGCCACGGGCACGTTTAATAACAAAAAGCCTATAAGCGTTGCGAAAATGTAAAAAGTGAGCATGAAGTCTCCCCCGTTTCACGTAGTGCGCATCCGACAACAGAAGGGCCAAGCGCCCGAAAACGGACGCCCGGCCCGGAGAGTGCGAGGACTGGCTATTCGGCTGTGGCCTTTGCCATCTCCATCCACTTGTTGAAGTTCTCCTCGCCGATGTTCTTCTTGATCTTTTCGTACGCCGGCCCCATTGCGGCCTGGAAGGGAGCGAGATCGGGCTCGTCTATCTGAATTCCCTTCGCACGCATGTCGGCGATCTGCTCCTGCTCCTGCTTGCGGACAAGTTCGCGCATGAGAAGGCGGGCCTTGTTCGACTCGTCGATGATGATGTTGCGCTGCTCTTCGGTCAGCGAGTCGAAGACTTTCTTCGAAACGACGTGCGTCATCGAGCTATAAAGGTAGTTGACGATGGAAATATACTTTTGGGATTCGTAGAGCTTCAAGTCGTAGATGACGCCGATCGGATTCTCCTGTCCGTCGACGACACCCTGGCGCATTGCCATGACCAGCTCGCCGAAGGCGATGGTGAGGACGTTGGCGCCGAGAGCTTCCATGGCGGCCTGATACGCCATCGCGGGCGGAGTACGGATTTTCAGGCCCTTCACATCATCGGGGGAAAGGATGGGGCGTTTGGAGTTGGTGATTTGGCGGAAGCCCCACTCCCAGCTGTTGATATAGACGAGGCCGATCTTCTCGAGCTCGGGGGCCGCCCACTCCTTGAACGGGCCGTCGAGTATCCGGTCCGCGTGCTCGTACCCCTGCATCGAGAAGGGGATGGCCACGGAGTCGAACAGCTTCACGTGCTTTGCGATCTGGTCCTGTCCCGAGAGGCTCATGTCGATAACGCCCATGATGACCTGCTCCAGAACTTCGGGGGGACTCCCGAGAGCATTGTTCGGGTACACAATGATCTTGACTTCGCCATTGGTCCGTTTTTCAACATTCTCCGCAAACTGCGCGGCGGCTATGGTGGCCGGATGTCCTTCCGGTCCGAAGTGACCCAGTTTCAACTCGACCGCCGCGTATGCGGCAGGGAGCGCGAAAAGAAACACGAACGCGAGCGCGCACACTACCAGAATTCCTCGTTTCAAAAAAAACCCCTCCTTTATGATGGTGTTGCCTTGAATCCGCCAAGGAAGCTCCAAGGCGGCCGTAGCCTGAACAGAAACACGTAGTATTCGCAACTGATAGAAGAAACGGCGCAGAGCGTTTCAATAGACAAAACATTATTCCATCAAGTGTTCGTTCTTATTTTCAGTATTGATTGTGCGTTTGTCAAGTCTTTCTTTCTCTCTCTCTGAAAAAATGGAGCGCTCCGGAGAAACTCTCCATGAACGCTCCGATGGATATTCGGAATTAAGAGAGGCCCGCCGAAGGCGGGCCTCTCTTAATTCCGTCTTTTTCAGTTCAGCGGTCCGATGGCATCCTCCACAGTCCGTACTACCGCGCCTCGGCTTACAAGCGCCTCCACGCGCTCGATGAGAGGATGGAGATACTCGTCGTGCTTTATGTAGGGAACGACGCTCCTGACGCAATCGTGGGCCGCGACCGTCCCCGCGCCAGGTTTCAGCAGACGGCTGAAATCGAGCGCCTGGGAGGCGGCGAAGAGCTCTATGGCGAGCACCTTCCGCGTATTGTCCAGAATCGAGAGCGCCTTGCGCGCCGAGAACGCGCCCATGGAGACGTGGTCCTCCTGGTTGGCCGAGGTAGGGATGGAATCTACGGAGGACGGGTGCGCGAGCACCTTGTTCTCCGAGACAAGGGCAGCCGATGTGTACTGCGCGATCATGAAGCCGCTGTTCAGGCCGCTGTCCTCGACAAGGAAGGGAGGCAGCCCGAGAGACTGGTGTCCACCAGTCTGGCCTGCCGGCGTTCGGAGATGCTCGCGAGCTCCGCGACGGCGATGCCGAAAAAGTCCATCGCAAGGGCGAGGGGCTGTCCGTGGAAGTTGCCGCCGCTGATGGCCACGCCGTCCTCGGTGAAGATGATCGGATTGTCGGTGACCGAGTTGATCTCCGTTTCCAGCGTCTTCCGCACGTACTCCAGCGCGTCGCGGGTGGCGCCGTGGACCTGCGGCACGCAGCGGAGAGAGTAGGCGTCCTGCACCCTGCCGAAACGGTGCTTCTCGATGATCTCGCTCCCCTCGATCAGACGGCGGATATTCTCGGCCACGCGCCCCTGCCCTCTGTGGGCTCGGAGCGCGTGCGTCCGAGCGTCGAAGGCGTAGGGAACGCCGTGAAGCGCTTCGATGGAGATCGCCGCCGCGATGTCCGCGGTCTTGGCGAGGTCCTCCGCTGCCATCAGCGCCACCACGCCCATGGCGCCCATCGAGGCCGTGCCGTTGTTCAGGGCAAGCCCCTCCTTCGCTCCGAGCTGCACCGGCTGGAGTCCGGCGGCCTGAAGCGCCTTGGCCGCGAGCATGACGCGCCCCTTGTAGCGCACCTTACCGTGCCCCAGCAGCGGGAGCGCGAGGTGCGAGAGGGGGCAGAGATCGCCGCTTGCCCCCACCGACCCCTGAGACGGGACGACGGGAGTGATCCCCAGGTTCAAAAATGCGACGAACTGATACAGCGTCGTGAGGCTGATACCCGAGAATCCTCTGATAAGACTGTTGATCCTCAGCAGCATCATGGCCCGAGTAATCACCTCGGAGAACGGCTCGCCGACGCCGCAGGCGTGGCTCTTCAGCAGGTTCTCCTGCAGCAGACGGCGGTCCTTGCGGGAGATGTTCACCGTGGCGAGATCGCCGAAACCCGTGGTAATGCCGTAGACAACGTCGTCGGAGTTCTCCCATGCCTTTACGGCTGCGGATGCCTCCTCCACCTTCCGGGCGGCCTCATCGTCCAGTTCGACCCCCCACCCGTCGCGGGCAACTCGGAGCACATCCTCGAGGGTAAGCGATTTCCCGTCGAGACGTACTGTGTTCTTCCGCTCGCCGATCATCATGCGATCCGCTCCCCTTTCTTGAAGACGGACTTCACCGGGGAAACCCCGGCATGGTACGCAAGGACGGCCGGAGTCTCTCCGTCGAGGAGGAGGAAGTCGGCGTTCTTTCCCGGTTCGATCGTTCCACACTCCGCCCCCAGGCCGATCGCGTGCGCGCTGTTCTTCGTCGTCGCCACAAGCGCCTCTTCGACCGTGAACCCCATCACGAGAACGGCCAGGCCGAAGACGAATGGCATGGACTCAGTGAATGAGGAGCCCGGGTTGCAGTCGGTCGCAAGGGCCACGGGAACGCCCTTCTCGATCATGGTCCGGGCGCGGGCATACGGCTTGCGCAAGCTGTACGCCGTAGCGGGAAGCAGCACAGCGACCGTTCCGCTCGCGGCGAGGGCCTCTATTCCTTCGTCGCTCGCCGCGAGAAGATGTTCCGCGGAAACGGCGCCGAGTTCGGCGGCAAGCGCGGCGCCGCCGGTGTCGTGCACCTCGTCGGCGTGGATCTTCAGACCGAGTCCGTATTTTCGGGCTTCGACGAGCACTTTCCGCGTCTGCTCCGGGGAGAAGACCCCCTCCTCGCAGAAGACGTCGCAGAAGCGGGCGATTCCCTGTTCCGCGACGGCTGGAAGCATCTCTCCGATCATGAGGTCGACGTAGCCGTCGCCGTTCCCCTTGAAGACCTCCGGAATCGCGTGCGCCCCCATGAAGGTGGGAACGACACGCAAGGGCGTTTCGCGTCCGACGCGGCGGATCGCCGAAAGCATTTTCAGCTCGCTCTCCGTGTCGAGTCCATACCCGCTCTTCATCTCAACGGTGGTCGTCCCGAAGGAGAGCGCGGAAAGGGCAAGCGTCCTCGTGCGCTCGAAGATTTCCTGCTCGCTCGCGCCTCGTACATGCCGGACAGAGGAGAGAATGCCCCCGCCTTTCTTGAGTATGTCGAGGTACGCCGCCCCCGCCAGGCGCATCGAGAACTCCTCTTCCCGCCGCGCGGCGAAGCACATGTGCGTATGCGGATCGACGAAGCCGGGGATCAGGCAGCGGCCTTCGCAGTCGATCTCCTCGTCAACCTTTTTCACGAGGGGATTGGAAAGGAGTTCTTCCTCCGTACCGACGGCTTCAATATTCCCGTCCTGAACGAGCAGCGCTCCCCGTTCAAAAATTCGCAGTGTTCCTTGGTCCGTACCCCTTGAGGGGGGTTTTCCCTCCGGAGTGTAGATGCGGGCGTTGCGGAAAAATTTGACGATCATTCACTATCACCGCCGGAGAGGAGTTTCAGCTCCAGAACCTGCATCGGGTCGAAGTCCTTGATCTGAAGATAGTACGCCGCGCTCTCCACAAGAGCCTGCGCGGGAATCATCCCGTAGATCTCCGTCTCGACGACCTCGACGCCCCAGCGCCGGGCCTCCATACGGATCAGTTCGAGCACCCTGTAGACCGCGTTCTTCTCGAAGTCGACGATATTCATGCTCACCTGCGTCATGCCGCGCTCGTGCAGCGCCACGCCCATTCCCTTGACGTGGCAGAAGCCGCCGCTGGAGGCCCGCACGCAGTTGGCGATCTTCTTCGCAATCTCCTCGTCCGCGGTGTTCAGGTTGACGTTGAAGGCCACGAGGAACTTCCGGGCGCCCATCACCGTCGCCCCCGCCGTCGGGTGCAGCGCGGGTCCCCCGATGTCGGGTGCTCGCTCCGGGGTGACCGACTCCACCTTCAGCGTCTCGTACTGCCCCTTGCGGATGACTTCGAGGCGCTTCCGTTCCGGGCGTTTCGCGGAATCCTCGTAGAAGTAGACCGGAACGCCGAGTTCCTGAAAGAATCTCTCGCCGAACGAATGCGAGAGCGCGACGCACTCCTCCATTGAAATGTTGCTCACGGGGGTGAAAGGAATCACGTCCACCGCGCCGATGCGCGGATGCGCCCCCTGGTGGGTGTTCATATCGATCTTTTGTACCGCGACGGCGGCAGCCTGCAGAAGCGCCTCCTGCACAGGCTCGGGCGATCCCGCGAGGCTCACGACCAGCCTGTTGTGGTCCGCGTCCGCCCGATAATCGAGAAGACCGCACCCCTTCGTCGCCTTGAACGGAGCGACGATCGCCTCGATCACATCCTGACGCCGTCCTTCGCTGAAATTCGGAACACACTCGATGAGCTTGCCTGCCATGGAAACAACCTCCTGCGGGTATTAGTATGCTGCACGGCACATGATAACATTGAAACATGTACAACGTAAAGTGTGAAAGTAAGAAGAGAGGCAGGACTCCTTGTTGCAGCCCTGCCTCTCTTCTTTCGTTTTTTAGAGGTACTCGCCGATCGCCGCTCCCAGGCGTTCGATCCCTTCGACGATGCGCTCCGGCGGCATGTTCGAGTAGTTGAGCCGCATTGTGTTCTCGTGCCCGCCGTTGGGGAAGAACGCTCCTCCGGGGACGAAGGCAACCTTCTTCTCAAGCGCCTTGAGGAAAAGGTCTCGCGCGTTCACATGCTCCGGCATTTCTGCCCATGTGAAGAGCCCTCCCTCCGGGCGGGTAAAAACGACCTCCTTCGGGAATGCAGAGTCCATCGTGCGTATCATCAGATCACGCCGTTCACGGTATACGGAGACCAGTTTCTTGATGTGTTCCTCTATATCGTAGTCGGAGAGATAGGCGTCGATCTCGTACTGGCTGATCGTCGACGTATGGAGGTCTGCGGCCTGTTTCAGATTGCAGAAGCTCTCCAGAAACGCGGGCTCTCCGCAGACCCACGCCACGCGGACGCCGGGGCAGAAGATCTTCGAGAAGGTGCCGAGCATCACGACCTGGCCGCGAGCGTCCATCGACTTCAGCGACGGGGGCGTCGTCCCTTCGAAGCGGAGTTCGCCGTACGGATTGTCCTCCACCACCAGGATATCGTACTTCGACACAGTTTCCAGAAACGCCTTGCGCCGTTCAAGCGACCACGTCTTGCCCGAGGGATTCTGGAAATCAGGGATGACGTAGATCATCTTCGCGCGCTTCTCCGAGGCGAGCGCCTTCTCAAGATCGGCGATGATCATGCCCTCGCCGTCCGTCGCCACTTCCCGGTACGCCGGAAGGCACGAATTGAAAGCGGAGAGGGCCCCGAGGTAGGTGGGACTCTCGCACAGAATACAGTCCCCCTCGTCGATATACATCTTCGCCAGGATATCCAGCGACTGCTGGGAGCCGGTCGTGATGACGACGTTCTCAGCCGTCAGCGACGTCTTCAGGTTTCTGTTGGTGCGCGTGGCGATCTTCTCGCGGAGAGGAGGATGCCCTTCCGTGGCGGAGTACTGAAGCGCCCTTTTACCGTTGGCGTCGAGCACCTTCACGGCCACCTTCTTCAAATCCTCGACCGGGAAGAGCTCCGGGGCTGAAGACCTCCGGCGAACGAGATCACGTCCGGATTTGCCGCAAGACGCAGGATGGGCGTCAGGTCGGACTCTTGAAAGCGCGTCATTCTTCGTGCAAACTGTGGATTCATAGCAATGCCTCCTGGACGAAAGATTGGAGAGGATTATACCCCGAAGAGTTTCGTCCGAAAAGATGGCCTTTTCAATCGAAAGTGAGGGACCTGAGAAAACTCCCCATGAACAGGCACAAAGCGGATACTCAGCGGGAAGCCGCTTCACGAAGAAAGAGTTCGTAGCGGTCGAGCAGGTCGTGCAGTTCACGAAGGCGAGGATCGTCCGTTTTCAACGCCTCCGTTCTGGCATCAATCTCAAGAACTCGGAATAAGGAGATGTTCTCGCCTCCATGAGATAACCAAGTACTCCCTTGAGTTTGTGCAACGCGCGCGCGGCTGAGGAGGAATCGCCCTTTTCCAGGGCGCTCCGCAGGGAGCTGCGCAATTGGGGAACTTCGGAAAAGAAGGCCTCCAACATCTCCGCCAGCGCTTCCCGGTCTCCGTCGAGAGAGAGAAGCAGTTCGGCGAACCCTCGCTCCCAGCGCTCCCGCTCTCCATTTTCGGCAGAAAACCGCGCGGGCGGTTCTTCGCTGTTGGTGTGCGGAGAAGGAGAGGGTGTCCCGAGAAATCGGGCGAGCAACGAGTACAGCTTGCTGGAGCGAAGGGGCTTGGAGATATACTCCGTCATGCCGGCCTCCAGGCACCGCTCCCGGTCCCCTTTCATCGCATACGCGGTGAGCGCTACAATAGGAATACTCTTTCCGTCCTGTTCTTCGGAGCGAATCCTCCTCGTCGCCTCCAATCCATCCATCACCGGCATCTCGCAATCCATGAGGATCAGATCGAACGGTTCGCTGCGCCACATCTCGACCGCCTCGCGGCCGTTTTGAGCGTGCCGTACCGTGAGCCCTGTTTTTTTGAGCATCGCGACGGTCATCTTCGTGTTGACGGCGTTATCCTCGGCGAGCAGGATGTTTCCTTTCATTGGAGAGATGCCGGCATCCGGAGCGTCCTGCTCCTCGGCGATTTCCTCCGAGTGCCGAAGAAGAGGCAGCGTAAAGCGAAAAACACTCCCCTTGCCAACTTCGCTCTCCACGGTAATATCGCCGCCCATCAGGCGTGCGAGGCTGCGGGAAATGGCAAGACCAAGCCCCGTTCCCCCGTGCTTCCGGGTTGAAGAATCATCCAGCTGGGTAAAGTCATCGAACAGAAGATGCACTTTACCTTGCGGAATCCCGGGGCCGGTATCGCTGACCGCGAACATAACCTGAGGCTGTTCTTCATTCCCGCCCGCGAGCGTTACGACGATCTCCACAAAACCTTCGGAGGTGAATTTCACGGCGTTACCGACGAGATTCATTAAAATTTGCCGTAAGCGGAGCGGATCGCCCGCGAAGGCATCCGGGAGCTCCGGCGCCACGGACGCTCTCAGCGCCACGTCTTTTTTCTCCGCACGAGGCCGCATTAGGGCTCTTACCTGCTCCACCACGGGACGCAGACGGAACGGGCGGTTCTCCAGCGACATCTTCCCCGCCTCGATCTTCGCAAGATCGAGAATATCGTCGAGTATGCCGAGCAGCGACTCCGCGGATGTCTGCACAAGGGTCAGATACTCCCGCTGCTCCTCGGAGAGCGACGTTGCGAGTACAAGATCACTCAGTCCGAGCACGGCGTTCATCGGAGTGCGAATCTCGTGGCTCATTGAAGCCAGAAATGAGCTCTTTGCCCGGCTCGCCGCTTCCGCTTCCTCAGCGAGCGATTCCGAGATCGTCTTTGCCTCGGTCAGCTCGCGGTTTTTCTGTTCGAGTTCGATCGTCCGTAAACGCACCTTCTCTTCAAGGCCGGAGAAAGCTTCCGAAAGCTGTTTCGACATGAGGGCGAAGGAACGGGAGAGTTCCCCCACCTCGTCATGTCGTTTCAGGACGAGCGGCGCGCGCCACTCGCCCCTCGTGATGGCCTTCGCCGATTCCGCAAGATCCGACAGCGGGCGGCATATCCAGCGGGAAATCCAGAACGCCGTCAACAATGCAACGCCAAGCGCTGCCAAGGTGACCAGAAGCGCGGAGCTCGCCATACGGCGCACCGGCGCGATAAATTCCTTCTCCGGAATGACGACGGCGATTTCCCAGTCAAGGCCGAGGGATACAAACGGACGAGTTCGGACGTACTCGGAAACGCCCGCGGAATTTTCGACGGTGAACATTCTGCCCGCGCGCTCCCCCCGTTTTTTCGCGCGCCATCCTTTCAGCCGACGCCCTGATTGCCGGATTGGGAGAGTCGACGCCCGAAACCCTGGAAAAGACGCCGTTTCGGATATGAAACGGCCTGTCGACAGTCGAATCCGCGACAATCTTTCCATCGTTGTCGAGGATGAAAATCTGTCCTTCGGCGCCCACCTTCAGCTCCCTGAGAAACCTGTTGATACCGGAGAGAGGAAGATCGACGCCGAGCACGCCGACCAGAGAACCGTCCTCAGCACGAAGAGGCTGAACGGCGGTAATCGCCAGATCTTCGAGTGCAAAATGGCGGTAGATTTCGCTCCAGACGGGGGTATCGGCACGCTCGCCCGCTATATACCATGGTCGGGTGCGGGGGTCGAAGCCGGGGTAGGAGATGATTTTCTCTCCCGCCATTCCCTGCGGGTCGACCGAGTAGTAGACGGAAGCGCCTCCCGTTGTCTCCGGACTTGCGACGAAGAGCTCGACATTCTCTTGAAAGCGACGTGCCCCGAAGAACTCCCCCCGGGGCGTGCCGATGAACGTATAGGCTATTGTCGGGAACGCCCTGATGCGTTCGGCGAAAAACGGCTGCCAGATCTGCGGAGAAATAATGTTGACTCTCCCCGACTCAAGGGCGTCCGCATTGAGCGAGTTCACGAGAAGAGGAACGGCCATGTACGACTCCAGATGCTCCGCTATCCGCGCCGCCACTTCGCGCCCCAGACGCATCGAGAGCGCTTCGACCGACTCCCGGGACGTTCCGAGAAACATCCATCCCAGAAACGAGACCGGAATGAGTATTTGAAAGAAAAAAGCGATACGAATAATCCTCCTGAGCGAAAGGCGCCCTACAAAACGGGAGAACTGTCCGTACATAAGATATCCCCCCTCCAGTCGGCTACGACGAACTCAGTCGTCGATATCACGCAACTCTTCGACGATATTCCAAAAATAATTTTCGTTGCGGTTGAATATGTCGACAAGCCGGGGGTCGAAGTGACTTCCCCTGCCGCTGTTGATGATATCCCAGCACTGTTCCCTCGGAAAGGCGGGTTTGTAGACCCTTTTACAGCTGATTGCGTCGTACACGTCGGCGAGGGCGACGATCCGGCCGCAGAGCGGGATGCTCTCTCCCGCAAGCCCCTCGGGGTATCCGCTCCCGTCCCACTTCTCGTGATGATAGCGGATAATGTCGATGGCGAATCCGAAGGGGGCATAGCGTGTACGCTCGTAGATCCTCGAGAAGACCGACGCGCCGATTGTCACATGCTCTTTCATAATAGAGAACTCCTCGGGTGTCAGCCTGCCCGGCTTGTTCAGGATAGCGTCGGGGATACCGATCTTGCCGATATCATGAAGCGGAGAGAGAGAAAAAAGCTGCGATATCCACGATGCAGTGACAAGCTGATCCCCTTCCGCGACAAGCTCTTCCGCTATGCGCTTGCTGAAATATTGCACTCTGTCGAGGTGCGCTCCCGTCTCGGGGCTTCGTGTGTCCACCATCTGGGCCATGGCGAAAATGAGCAACTCCTGATTCTGGAGACGCAAGACCCGTTCGGCACCTGTCAAGCGAACGCGTAGCTCTTCGGGGTGGTATGGCTTCACGAGATAATCGTCCGCGCCCAGAGCGAGTGCTGAAACAACGCTCGACTTTTCGTCGGAAGCGCTGAGGACTATGATGTACGTACGGGCTATCTCCTGCCTGCGAATCTCCTCGATAAGCTGAAAACCGTTCATTCCGGGCATGTCGAGGTCGGTAATGATAATCGCCGGGCTTAGCTCTCGAAACACGGTGAACGCCTCTACGCCGTCGGCGGCTTCCAGCACGTCGTACTCCCAGTTTCGGAGATGACGCGAGATCATCATTCGCTGACTGAGCGAATCCTCGGCGACGAGGATCTTCTGGCGTGGCATAGAAAGCACTGGAAATCACCTTTCTTTACAAAAAATACAACGGCGGAGAGAGAACACGCGCAATGAAACCAAACGGACGCAGTTAATACCCGTGGACGCCAAGCACGTGCAAAAGGGCGCAAAGAAAGCCCGTAAGGGCCGAGAACTTGTGAATTCTCAGCACATTGAGTCCGGGGATGATTTTTCTGAGGTTTCTGCCGAACAACCCGGTGATCACGGCGAGGAAAATCAGGGCAAAAGCCCCTATCCCGGTAACCAAATAATACTGCCCAAGCATGTCGTTTTCATCCTCCTTTGCTGGTACTTTCCCGTTTTCGCTTCCGGACTGTTATGTAAGAGCTGTCGACGACAGCAACTCAAGCGTATTTCCGTCAGGATCCTCGATATAGGCGATTTTCTTTCCTTTGTTCGAACCGGCAGGGATCCTGCAGACTGTGCCGGCAAAAACGACGCCGCGTTCCGTAAGCCCCTCAATAAAAGCGTCGAAATTTTCCACAATAAGACATACATGGGCGCTTCCAACATTGTTTGTCGACGTGTCGATCTTTGTTCCCTTCGCTCCCAAGTACTCCACAAGTTCAAAAGACGCATTCGGAAGAGAAAAATAGGCTACTTTGAGCCACGCCCCTCGTATTCCGGTAACACCCTCGGTGTATTCCGGATTCCGCTCCCATATTCCTTCGAGTTTCAGGCCCAACGTCTCTTGATAAAACGCGACCGATCTTTCCAGATTCTCCACAGTAAAACTGGCATGATGCAGCGAAACAATCATTCGGTCTTCTCCGCCTTTCTCTCCGCTTTGTTCCTGTACATCCTTTCATCGGCGATCTTTATGACCTCGGAAAGGTTGATCCCATCCTCCGGACAGACGGCTATTCCGTAGTCAAGGATGACCACGCCCTCGTATCCTGTTATTATTTGTTCGGCGACTTTCAACTCCATCCGTTCCATGATCGCCTCGGCGTCCTCTCGAGAGATGTCCGGCAGATAGAGAAGGAACTCATCTCCTCCGTAGCGACCTATCATATCGTAATTCCTGAGGTTTTCACTCATTGTGGCGGATGTCACACGAAGGACCTCGTCCCCCGTAACGTGCCCGTAACGGTCATTGATCTGCTTGAAATCCCCGAGGTCGACGAGGATCACAGCGCCCCTGCCTTCGGTCCTGTTGATACGGGAACTCTCTTCATCCAGACGGTGCATAATGTAACGCCTGTTCCACACCTGCGTTAACGGGTCGACTAGCGACTCGTGACGGCGTTGCGCAAGCAGGTTGTTCAGCGCCCAGAACGTCGTCATATGCTCCGCGGTGATCTCGAGCAGTTCCCGGTCCGCCGCGGAAAACCCTGCTTCGTGACGGGCGCTGAGCGCTCCGAACACTTCACCTTCGAAAGTGACCGGAATGGCGAAAACAAACGACTTGCCGTTTTCGCCCCTCTCCACTGAAGTACGGCTTCTCATAGCCGCGGCAGCTTCAAGTTCGCACCCCGGGGAGCCGTTTTCCGGCTCCGCTCTTGATCTTCCGGCAACCAAAACAGGGACGTTCCCTCCTTTCGGAGGAGGAGTGTAGAATCCGGCTCCGGGAAATCCGAGTTCGTCGAAGAGCACATCGACGATCTTGCATGCGAGCGTCTCGTTGTTGCGCTCGGCTGCGATCTGCTGGATTACTCTGTGAAGGAAACGAAGTTGCGTCGCCTTCCTGTCCAGCTCCCGCCTGGCGAAAAATTCCTCAAGATGGAGAGCGACGTAGGAGCCGACGATGCTCAGCATATCCCTCTCCCGTATTCCGAAAGCGAACTTTTTGTCGCTGTCGAGCACGATGGCGCCCCAGAGAAACCCCTTGTACGCAACCGGTGCGACGACGGCCGACCGCACCTCGGGGGAATGCGGAATAAAATAGGGATCGATGGTCGCGTCCCCCATCAGATAGGCCTTGCCCGTATTGGCAACGTAGCCGAGAATCCCCTTCTTTTTTTCGAGGAAATCGGTTTGCATGGACCGCAGTATATCCCCTCCCGAATCGAGCACTTCGAACGAAGCGGCTTCACGCGATCTCTTGATGAAGAGCGTCTGGCAACGGAACGGAATCACCGGAAAAAGGTGTTCGGAGAGCACCTTGAAAAGCTCCTCTATGGTAACGCACTCGGAAAAGTACGTGAACATCTCCAGAAGCGCGCTCTGGCTTGCAGCAACATGCTCAAGCTCCCTTTTCCGCGCTTCCAGCGCCTCCGCGTTTTGCCGGAGCATTTCCTCGGCCCGTTTCAATCCCGAAATATCAGTCACCACGGCGAGCATTTGAACAGTCGAGGAGTCTCTCTCCAAGCGGTTCAACGAAACGTCTCCCCAAAAGGCCCCGTGTCCGGGAGCGGGTAAGTCGCTCCCTTTCCTTGAGAAAAGGAGCTCGGCCCTCGCCGAGAGCGCGCCGCTTCGCAAAGCCTCGCGCACCTTCTCTTTCTCCTCAGGCGGCGACGGCGCCGCGAGGTCGAAAAGCGTGCGCATCCTCAACTGTGCGGAGGGACGTCCCGTCATGGTTTTCAGCGTCGTATTACAGGAGAGGATAGCCCCGTTTTCGTCAAGAATCGCTATCCCGGACGCGGCGCTGTTGAAAATAGCCCTGAATGTCGATTCGCTCCGCCGGACTTCGAAATCTGAACGTTTCCGTATAAAGGCGATCGCAATCACGATCAGCAAGAGAGCGAGCACTCCTCCAAGAAGGAAGCGCTGCACCCGCAGTTCGGAAACCACAGGGTTGATATCGGATTCCGGAGCGAAAATACCGATAAACAACCTGTTCGTCCCTACCCGGGCGGAGTTCCATGCAAGGTGTTTTCTTTGCGGTATCCCGGAAGAGGCATCGCACAGCTCGATAGCCTCCATCCCGGAATAGGACTCCCTAACCCGGGACCACGCCTCTCGAAGGACGTCCCCCTCTCCTCCCGAGAGCTCCATCGCGTTTCCGCCCACAAGAGAAGAGTCACTGCATTCGACGACCACGCCTTCCTTGTCGATGACGAAGACAGCGCTCCCCGCTCCCCGGGCCATGGGAAGCACATACCGGACGAAGAAAGGCGCAAGGTCGATGATCGTGATGAAGTACCCCATAAAGCCCTTTTCCGACACAGCCGCCTCAACCAGCGCCATCATCCTGACGCGCGAGGACGCCCGGACGCTTCCAGAAAAATGGTAGAGATCGTCGGGACGGGAAGAAGAAAAGTCGAAAGAATCTTCAAGAGAAAGAGCGAATTCTCTGGCCGCTTCTCCTGTCGGGGTCGAACGGAACGAACTGAACCGCTGCGCCGCCGAGTACAGCGGGTGGGGCGCGAAATAGAAGCCCAGGATATCGGCGGTGTTGTAAATGGCGCTTTGAAGCGCTCGTTGAATTTCCGATAAAGGAGGGAAAGCCTCGTTTGCAGGCTCTAGAAGAAGATGCTCTAAAAGAAATCGTTCTTGCATGAGAACGGAGGAGACGCGATCCTCGAGCGCGAGGCGCGACATGGTGGTCTGAAGGTACTGACGGTCGCCGAAAAACTGTTCCTGCTTGCGGACGGCGCGCGCATGGAGCAGCTCCATGACCAAAAATACAGCCCCAACAAGCAGCAAGACGAAAAACACGTACCAGTGAATAGATTCCATGCGTCCGGTACGCTTCGGAGAATCGGCGTTCAACGAGGAAAAAACCTTCAAAGCGTTCATCCTCCCAGCAACCAGATACGTGCAGTACTTCTTCAGCTCGGATTCCGAGATTCATTATAACAAACTTTTTAGCTCAGACGAGGTACGGATACAAAACATCCTCCATTTTTTCGTATGCACACACGCAACAATGTTGAATGACCTGCTCACTTCATCAAACGTGCTGAGGGCTTTTCATTTCCGTGAAAAAATGATAACATTTAGTTAGCATATCTTTAACGAAGGGGGCAAAAAGAATGGATGCCGCCGACAAACTGGCGATTCTTGCCGAAGCTGCGAAATACGATGTCTCCTGCTCGTCCAGCGGTAATGGAGGACGAAAAGGAGCGGTTGGCAACACGTCGCTTGGCGGCATCTGTCACAGCTGGTCGGACGACGGCCGGTGCATTTCGCTGCTCAAGATCCTCTTCTCCAACGACTGCGCCTTCGACTGCGCCTACTGCGTCAACCGCAGAAGCAACGACGTACCGCGGGCATCCTTCACCCCTCGGGAGCTCGCCGACCTTGTCATCGGATTCTACCGCAGGAACTACATCGAGGGGCTCTTCCTGAGCTCGGCGGTCGTTGGTTCGCCCGACGACACTATGATCCAACTCATCCGTACGGCGAAAATCCTCCGCGAAGAGCACAAATTCGGCGGTTATATCCATGCTAAGGCCATTCCGGGGGCGTCGCCAAAGCTGGTCACCACGCTTGGATTCCTTGCGGACAGGATGAGCGTCAACATCGAGCTCCCCTCGGAGGCCAGTCTCCGAGCCCTCGCGCCTCAAAAGACGAAGGAGTCCATCTTTCGCCCGATGGGACTCATCGGCGATTCCATTGCCGAACGAAAGGAGAAACGCCTCGTCTCCACGCGTTCACTCGCTCCGTTCGTCCCTGCGGGACAGAGCACGCAGCTCATCGTCGGCGCCTCTCCGGAGAACGATCTCTCCATCCTCCGCCTGGCAGGAGGACTCTACAGCCGTTTCGGCCTCAAGCGCGTCTACTATTCCGCATACGTTCCCGTTTCCTCGAATCCGCTTCTCCCAGCGATCACCGCAACACCGCCGCTCCTCCGCGAGCATAGAATCTACCAGGCCGACTGGCTGCTGCGCTTCTACGGATTCCGTCCGGACGAAGTCCTCTCGCCGGAGCAACCGAATCTTGACGAGTCGCTCGACCCGAAGACGTCGTGGGCGCTCCGTCATCTCGACCTCTTTCCGCTGGACGCGAACCGCGCCTCCTACGAGGAGCTGCTTCGAACTCCCGGCGTCGGGGTCCTCTCGGCGAAGCGCATCCTGACGGCGCGAAAGGGGCGACGTCTCGACGAGGACGACCTGAAGAAGCTCGGCGTAGTCATGAAGCGGGCCCGCTATTTTCTCGCCTGCAAGGATTTTTCCCTCCCATCCCACGATGCGCGGACGCTTCGTCGTCTTCTCACACCCCCCACTCCTCCGGCATGGAAGACGCGCCAGCTCTCGCTGGAGTTCTGACGAG
This sequence comes from Aminobacteriaceae bacterium, assembly GCA_963668335.2. Classification (GTDB taxonomy): domain Bacteria; phylum Synergistota; class Synergistia; order Synergistales; family Aminobacteriaceae; genus JAAYLU01. Next base: position 15,972 of record CAXXRY010000019.1, read on the forward strand.
TGGGCACCTGGATCTACGACGGCAGCTTCAACGGATTCCTCTGCCTGCTCTTCGAAAGTGCGCGCGCCGGAGAACCGCCCGAGGCGATCGAGCGAGCGGGAAACGGACAGCCGTTTCTCTGGCCGCCCAAAGAAGCCCGGACAGATGAGCAGCTTGCGAAGCGAACCGGCGACGTCCTGAGACGTCGTCTTTCGGTCCCTGTATTCACTCGGGGCTACTACGCCTTTCTCAGCGCGCTCAAAGAACGCGAAATGGCGGTGTACACCTATTACGCCCTCGCATGGACGCTCGGCAAGGGCGTGGACAGACTGCTGACCGATCCTCGCGTCCTGCCTGTCCACGAAGCAAGCCGCACCGTCCTGAGGGAGCGGCACCGCTTTTTGGGCCTCCTCCGCTTTACAGAGATCGGCGACGTGCTCTACGCTCCTTTCGAACCCGAGGCCGATCTTCTTCAGCTACTCGCCGGGCACTTCTCAACGAGGTTAGGGAACGAAAAATGGATCATTCACGACCTCGCGAGGGGAAAAGCCGCGATCTACGCTCCGCGTCTCTGGCGCATCGCCGACTTCAGCCTCCCCGAAGGGATCGCCCCTTCCCGCCGGGAGGAAGCATTCCGCGACCTGTGGAAAGAGTATTTTCACTCTATCGCCGTCCGGTCGAGGGAAAACCCGAGACTCCAGAGACAGTTCATGCCAAAGAAGTACTGGAAGCATCTTCCCGAAAAAGAGCCTCCCGCCGAGTGAGAAGAATTCACACACCATGGCGCGCCGGTACGCTTCAAAAGCCTACCTGAAGAAGCCCCTGTACGGAGCGAAATCTCTATCGAAGCGCTCGCCCGCTTGGGTTCGTATCTTCCGCAGCCGGAAACCCCACTTCCACAGCGTGTTCGCGCCGGTCGTCGAGGAGCGGGACAATACCGTCGCGCTGTTCGATCCCGTCGACCGTCACACGCATGGCTGCGTTTTCTCCGACGTTTTGCAGCATCTTGATATGATAGACGGTACCCAGATGCCGGTAGTGTATCGTACACCCATCCCATTCGGGAGGAAGACACGGAACGAAGCGCAGTGTATTCGCTTCGGTAACGAGTCCGAGAAGCGATTCCACGATCAATCGGTACATCCAGGCCGCCGACCCCGTGTACCATGTCCATCCGCCTCGCCCCGCATGCTGCGGAGCGGCGTACACATCGGCGGCGACAACATAGGGTTCCACTTTATAGATAGCAACCTCCTCGGAGGTTCGGCCGTGGTTCACCGGATTGATCATCGCAAAAATTTCCCATGCCCGCCGCGCATCCCCCAGCCGAGCGAAGGCCATTGCAGCCCAGACGGCGGCGTGAGTATACTGACCTCCGTTCTCCCGCACGCCGGGCACATACCCCTTGATATACCCGGGGTTCGGCTCCGATGTATCGAAGGGAGGATCCAAAAGCTGAAGCAGTCGATGTTCCCTGCGGACAAGATACGTATCCACCGATTCCATAGCCATGAGCGAGCGGTCATGATCCCCCGCTCCGGACAAAACCGACCAGCTCTGCGAGATCGAATCTATCCGGCACTCGCTGTTCTCCGCCGATCCGAGGGGGGAGCCGTCGTCGAAGTAGGCGCGCCGATACCATTCTCCGTCCCAGCCGCTCTTCTCTATATTAAGACGCAACACGGCGGCCTCCCGTTCGCACCGCTCGGCGAACGGCACATCGCCGTACGCGCGGGCAACCCCCGCGAAACGCGAAAGCACTTCGTAAAGGAAAAAACCCAGCCACACGCTCTCTCCCTTCCCCTCCTTTCCCACCTTGTCCATACCGTCGTTCCAATCTCCTGAACCGATAAGAGGGAGCCCCCGCTCGCCGAACGCCAGACCGTTCTCTATGGCTACAACACAGTGCCGGTAGAGGCTCGCAGTCTCTTCGGAACACCCGGGCAGATCGTAATACGACTCCTCCGCCGCGTTGAGCGGACGGCCATGAAGGAAACGGACTCCTTCGTCCAGCACACCAACATCACCGGTAACAACAACGTAGCGGCACGTCGCCAGAGGCAACCAGAGGTAGTCGTCGGAACACCGGGTACGCACACCCCGCCCCGTCGGCGGATGCCACCAGTGCTGCACATCCCCTTCGAGGAACTGTCGCGATGCGCACAGGAGCAGATGGTCGCGAACACGACGGGGTTCCGCATGGACAAGCGCCATCGCGTCTTGCAATTGATCGCGAAATCCGAACGCCCCTCCCGACTGGTATGTCGCGCTTCGCGCCCACATGCGGCATGCCAGCGTCTGGTATAAAAGCCAGCCGTTGGTCAGGACATCAAGCGAATGATCGGGCGTTTCCACATTGATCGCGCCAAGGGTGTGCGTCCAGTGTTGCCAGACGGCGTCGAGAGCTTCTCTTGCGGCTGCGCTTCCTTTGAAGCGTCCGACCAGCCGGGTTGCCTCGTCGGCGTCTTTGCCCGCCCCGAGTCTGAAGACTATTTCGCGTTCCTGTCCGGCGGCCAGATCGAATCGGACCTGAATCGCGGCGCAAGGGTCCAGCGCCGCCCCGGTTTTGCCCGAGAGTCCCGTACGGTTCATTGCAGCGGGAGCGCTCGCCGTCCCGTTGCGCCCCAGGAACTCCGTCCGGTTTCCGCTGACGCTGCGCATCGGCTCGTCCACGTCGAAGAAAGCGATCCTGTCCGGAAACTCCGTATTGTACGGATTGCACGCGAAGAGGGCGCCGCTGTTCGGCTCGACCTCCGTTATCACGTGCATATTCGATTTCGGACGCAGATCACCGAGCACCCACTCGATATACCCTGTGGCGGAGAGCCGGCGAGCTCGCTCCGAAATGTTTCGCACCCTGAGCACGAAAAACTTGACCGGCGCGTCCAGCGCCACGTACATCCACAGTTCGGAACGGATATCGCGCTCCGTATGCTCGAAGACGCTGTAGCCGAATCCGTGCCGGGCGACGTACGGAGTCGCTCCCCTGCACGGGAACGGAGCGGGCGACCACACATACCCCCGTTCCTCGTCACGAAGATAGAAAGCCTCCCCCCCCGAGGCGCTCACAGGATCGTTCCCCCAGGGAGTGATACGGAATTCGTGGGCATTCTCGCTCCACGTATAGGCCGAACCGCTCTCGGAAACAACGCTCCCGAAATCCGAATTGGCCAGAACGTTCACCCACGGCGCAGGCGTCAGAAGCCCCCGGGCGGTCGTAATAACATACTCGCGCCCGTCGGGAGTGAATCCGCCCAGTCCGTTGCAGAACGTAAGATCGTCGCGCGGCGCCGGGGCCGACGGAAGGAGTTCGGGAAGAGGGGGGCGCGTAGGGACAAAGAGAGGAACCGAAACGTTCGCCGCAGTGCGGCCGCCGACCTGCTCCTCAAGAGTTCCCCTGGCGTCGGTGATGATGACGCGGGCGACAGTTTGGAAAAGGACACGGTCCTCCTCGGCGATCTGCTCCGCGATACGCACGAAGATGCCGCCCGGCCGGTCGGTGAAACTGGCTTCGACACCCGAAGAAACGAGCCCCATGATGCTGTCGTGCAGAAGCTGCCGGTAGCCAGCACGGTCCTCGTTCCAGATCACGAGATCTACGGCCAGCCCCTTGAGGCGCCAGTAGGCATGCGCCTTTACAAGCTGGCGCACAAGATCGATGTTGGCCGTATCGACTATTCGCAGAAGCACTATCGGGAGGTCTCCGGAGATTGCGTACCCCCAGAGTCCCGATTGTCCACGGCGGTTTTTGACGAGAAGACTCTGTTCGGCGCGAAGCGCCGCATTGGCGTAGAGAATCGAACCGGCGATCCGTGAATAGAGCCGGGCTTCGGCCTCCGATACATTGATCTGGCGCAACAGCACCTGTCCGTGAGTCCATGCAAGATCGAAGACACGGTCCGCGAGACGCCTGTCTTGATATTTTTTAATTATTTTCAGCGAGTTTTCCCTGGTTTCCCCGATGCCCGAGACGATACTCACCGTAGCCGACTCCTCCGGTTCCAGAGTTATCCGGCAGCGGATGGAGACGATGGGATCCAGTACCGATCCCTCGCTGTCCGAGAGCAATTCCGAACGGGAAGCGGCGCCTCTGTCCAGCGCTTGCGGATTCCGGACGCTGTTTCCATACCCGATGAACTTCATCCGGTCGGTCTCGTAGGAGGCTTCCCCGATCAATGTGCCGCGCACCGTCATCATGTGGAGCATCCAGGGAGTTTCCTCTCCATCGACCCTCGGGCGGCGGGTGCAGAGGAGAGCACGCTCTTCGCGGAGGATCTCGGTCTGAACGAAAAGATTGCTGAACGCGGGGTGGAGAGCGTCCGCGGCCGGCGGAGCCAGAACGACCTCCGCATAGCTTGTGACCTCGACCTCGCGGCGCGTCCTCGCGCGGTTGGTGATACGGATACGGCGAAGCTCTATGTCGTCCTCGGTCGAGACGGCGATCTCGGTATACACGTCGTACCCGTGGTCGCGAACTCGATACTCCGCCCGCCCCTCCGAAAAAATAACCTCGTACTGCTCGGGACGTTTCAGCGTCGGCTGGTATGTATTCGACCAGAATTCGCCGCTTGCCGCGTCGCGAATGTAACAGAAGACGCCCCAGTTGTCGAGGGTGGGATCCTCCCTCCAACGGGTCACCGCAAGATCCTTCCAGCGGCTGTAGCCGCCGCCCGAAGCCGTCACCGCCACGTGGTATCTGCCGTTCGACAACATTTGTACTTCCGGGCTCGGCGTATCCGGAGTGCTGAAAACGCGTGTGGAGGTCTCTGAAATACCCGAAACAGCCTGGGATTCGTATCGTTCGATGGCATCCACATAGAACCCCGTCGCTTTGGGAATCTGTTCCTGGAGAAGCAGGAGCGTCGCCTGGAACAGCGGATTGGATTCGAACCGCCTCTGTATCGAACGGTCCAGGAGTAGATTCGCCAAAGAAAGAAGGCCCATTCCCTGATGATGGGCCATGAAGGAGCGAACCGCCGCGTTCGACTGGTTGCGCGGCAAGCGCGACGGAGTGTAGTCGATCGCTTCGTAGAAACCATAACGGGTTTCAAAACCTTCGGCGGAGAGACGCTCAAGATTTGCACACGCCTCTTCCGGAGCCACCATAAGCGCAAGCATCGAAGCATAGGGCGCGATCACCAGATCCTCGGCAAGTCCCCGCTGGATTCCCAGCCCGGGCACACCAAACGCCCTGTACTGATAGTTGAGGTGAACGTCGAATGCATTGTACCCCGATTCCGAAATTCCCCAGGGGACGTTTCTTCTCTCTCCGTACTTGATCTGCCTTGCCACGACCGCTTTGTACGTATCGTCGAGCAGCGTGTGTTCGTAGGTCGGCATCACCAGAAGCGGCATCAGATATTCGAACATGGAGCCGCTCCAGGAGAGAAGCGTCGGGGCCCCTCCTGCGGCGGTAAGCCGGCGCCCCATGGCGAACCAGCTCTCCTGCGGCAAGCGCCCCTGCGAAATGGCCACGAACGTGGCGAATCTCGCTTCCGAAGCCAGAAGATCGTAAAAACCGGTGTCCGCGCGGCGGTCGTCGACATTGTAGCCGATAGCCAGCAAATGGCGTGTTTCGTCGTACAGAAAGCCGTATTCCATTCGGGCAAGCTCGTCGCACAACAGCGCGCTCTCTTTAATATCCTTCATCCTCTTGGAGGCTCGAGCCCCTCCCTCCGCGAGGAACTGCACGAACATATCGGGCACGACCCTTTCCTCCGACGCGCCGAACCTCCGTTCGATCTCCGAGTGAAGATGCGTTTCCAACGCGGCCAGCTCGCGCAGCGTCGGGAGAGCGTCGAGACCGGGAAAATCTTCGAGAATACTCCCGGAGGAAAGATGTTCCGCCCACGGGGCGAGAAAGCTCAGATCGCCGAGGGCATCCCTGCACTGTCCGGCGAAGGCCTGGAGCCACAGCCCCGGGTGATTCCCGGCATCCGTATCGTCCGCCTCGGCAAGGGCGGCGGCGGCCGACGCTTCCAGCCGTTCCAGGGAACTCCGCATCGCCGTGAGCTTTTCGGGACGGGAGGAGAGCACGGATTCCATCTCCCGCCGAAGTCGGGCAAGCCAGGACGGAGCGACGCCCCCCGGAGAGAGCGCCGCAGTCTCCGCGACGATTCCCAGGGTATCGTTCAAACCGTCGAAGAGCCGGTTTTCAATGATTTTATGATCGGGAAGCGCCAGCAATCCCGGCTGCAGCGTCAACACGTGGCCTGCGAAATTTCCGCTGTCCACAGACGATACGTAGAGCGGCGACAACGGTTTCAGAGTTTGCGTGTCGTACCAGTTGTAGAAATGTCCACGGTATCGCTCCAGCCCCTTGACGGTGCGCAACGTCCTCGCCGTGCGCTCGAGAAACCGCCCCGCCGAAATATAGCCGAAATCAAAGGCGGACAGATTCGCTAGCAAGGCGACCCCTATGTTGGTCGGCGACGTGCGATGGGCAACTACCGCGACAGGATGCTCCTGATAGTTGTCGGGCGGCAGCCAGTTGTCCTCCTCGCCGATGAATGTCTCGAAAAAGGACCACGTTTTCCTGGCGATTCTCCGCAGAAAGGCTCCTTGCTCCTCCGTGGGAAGCATTCGGTGTCGAGTCAAGGGACGGCTTGTCCACCAGGTTAAAGCGGGCGACGCGAACCAGAGCGCGAGCACGGGAGCAGCCGCTATGAACAGGCCCGCTCGCCCTCCCGCAACGGTAGCGAAGAAGAAGACCACGCCCATAACCGGCGAGATCCACATTGTCCGATACGACTCCTTAAGGTCAGCACGCCCGGCGCGCTTCGGACCGCTCGACGGGTTCCACTCGAGCATCGGCTTTTTTGTGATCGTCATCCTTACAACTGTCCGTACAATCGCGTCCATACTGAAAAAGGCCTCGTAAGGCAGGCAAATGAAGGTGAACGCATCCCGGGCAAAACTCCTCGCCGCCGAATCCAGCGCAGTCGCAAGATGCTGCAACGTGGTCACATCGTCCGCCTTTGAAAAAAGATTGAGAGTGGAGGAGATCAGGGACGGGATGAGAACGACTCCCGCTGCAGACAGGGTCCAGAAGAGAGGCGACGGTGAAAGAAACCAGCCCGCCAACAGAAGGAGTATCAACGCCGGAGCCATCAGGCTGCGTCGTAAATTGTCGAAGATCTTCCAGCGGGAGAGCATGGAGAGGGGATTCTTCCGCAACGTTCCTTCCGATTCCGGCACACGCGGCATACACCACTGCGCGATCTGCCAATCCCCGCGAATCCACCTGTGCCGGCGATTCACATCCTCTTCGTAGCGGGACGGGTACTCTTCATAGAGCTGCACATCGCTCAAGAGACCAGCCCTGGCGTAGCACCCTTCAAGGAGATCGTGGCTTAGAATGCGGTTTTCGGGGAAGCGCCCTCTCAAAGCCTGCTCGAACGCGTCGATATCGTAGATGCCCTTGCCGATGAACGAGCCTTCGCCGAACAGATCCTGATAGACGTCGGAGACGGCTCTCGTATACGGATCGATACCGATTTCACTCGTCCACAGGCGCGCATACCTCGACCGGTTTGTACCGACAATACTCACCGCAACCCTCGGCTGCAGAATACCGTATCCGCTCGTCACACGCCTCCGTTCTTCGTCATACCGCGCGCGGTTAAGCGGATGCGCCATGGCTCCGACAAATTGGCGGGCCGAATCGCGGGGCAGCTGCGTATCGGTGTCAAGAGTAATCACATACTTTACGCCGGACAGTCCGGCCGTATCGCCTACTACGAGCGCAAAATCTTCATCGCCCCCGCCCCGAAGGAACGCGTTCAAGGCGGCGAGCTTGCCCCTTTTTCGCTCGTACCCCATCCACAGATCTTCCTCCGGATTCCACCGGCGAGGACGATGGAACAGAAAAAAGACGTCTCCCTCCGTCCCCCGGTACTTATCATTCAATGTTTCAATTTTTTTCCGGGCCAGCGTCAAGAGGTGTCCGTCTTCCGGCGACACTTCTTCCGCAGCATCCCGAAAATCTGTAAGCAGAGCAAAAAAGAGATGATTGTCACGATTTGCCAGGAAGCGGACCTCCATACCCCTGATAAGCTCGTCGACGTTGGAAGCGCTGCTGAACATCGTCGGCGTCACCACAAGAGTCGGCAGATCCGCCGGGATGCCCTCCGAGAGATCCATGCGCGGCAGCAGGCGCGGCAAAGCCATCAGCGTCGCTATCCAGTTCGTCAGAGCAATGCCAAGGTGACTGGCACAGAGGAGGGAGAGCAGTCCCAGGAGAATAACCGCCCCTGTCGAGGTCCCGTCGCGGGAGGCTTTCACGGCAAGCCCTCCCGTAAAAAGCAGCGTCATCAGCAGGATACTGCCGATATAGAGCGTCAAGGGGAAGCGGCGGCACAATCCGGCCACTCTCCCCGCAAGTGAAAAACGGACGCCCGACTCACGTTCGAGACGCGCCGCTCCTTTGTCGATCAGATAGAATCCTACGTGCGCCGCGCTGTCGTCGCCGCCTTTTTCGGCCGCTCCCTCGCGGGCAAGCCGAAGTGCATTGCGAGCGACTTCAACCTCGGAACACGCGCTGTTCTTCGCGATTCGCTCCACTACGTGGCGATAGCGATCACGGGTAGTAAAATCCATCCTGCTATAGACCGCTGCGGGATCCTCGAGCAGGGTACGCTCTACGATACTCATCGTCTCGACGAACTCGCGCCAGTCCATCGCCCCTAAAAAACGGAGACTGCCGATGCTGTTGCTGATTGACGCCTGATCCACCGTCTGGCGCTGGTTTTCCGAGCGCACGCACTGTTCGATGGTCAGGCCGCTCTCCGACAACTGCTGCTCCATCCACGACAAAGCCAGAGCAAGGGCGGCTCCCTGCCCCTGCAAGCGACGAGCCAGCTCGGCGACAAACGTAGTCTCCATCGGCGGATTCGAACGCGCCATATCGGCGATCGCCAGAATCAAGTTTTTGGGATCCCGCGACGCAACATCTATCATATGGTCCGCCCAGAATTCCGCGCTGTTGCGATTTGCTCGCGCGACAAGTAAACGATCCGCAACCTGCCGGAGGTTTTCGATCAGGGACAGGCGCAGCATGATGGGGATAGCCCAGAGTTCCCCCAGCTTGAGCGTCGTTACCGACAGATAGGACGCGACGAAACGAAGGAGGTTCTCCGGGTCCACTCGCCCGTCGGAGTGCGAAATCGTCTCCTTGGCGATGTCGTACACACGCGGGAATTTGCCGGATGAATCGTCGATCAGATACGGAAGTTCTCTGCTGTACCCCTTCGGCAAATGCCGTCTGGCCGTTCTGATCTGCTCCTCGATCAAATGGAAGTTATCGAGAAGCCATTCCCCCGCCGGCACAATTCTACGACCCGCTTCGACATCCTCCGTCAGCAGCCCATAGGCTTCAAGCAGCAGTTTCTCATTCTTGTCCAGCAAGGGGAGAAGAGAATCCCAGGGATGTCCGGCTTCCAGGCGATGCCTGCCCGCAAGGATTTTCCCATGCCGCTCCATCTGATCGGCGCTGAACAGCTCCGATACGGCGGGCGCCTGCAGAACCTGTCCGGAAAACTGCGCCCCCCCGCGATCATGCGACGCCGAACCTTCTTCTGCCCCGCCCATCAAAGGGGAGCGCCGGGCTCGAATACTCATGAAGGACGAAATTCTTTCGTAAAGAGATTTTATATCCATTTTCTGCGTCTCCTTCTGCTGCCGAACGTGAGAAAGGAAAATTGTTCAGATTATGTTATAAATATTTAGAAGAATATTTAAATTCATAATTATATTAACTCCTTGGCGGGGTATTGTCAAGCCCTCATACGACGGGAACGACCAAAGAGAATCCGCCTTCTGCGAGAAGTAACGCTGTTGCCTATACAAAAAACACTGAAGACTGCAAAAGTCGCGCTCAATCACCCTGCTCTTTTCCCATCCGCGTCTTCATTTTTTCGATTTCTCCGTGCAAAATTTCTTATCATAGAGTAAAATACATTTTCAGGGTATGAAACCATTTGCGAGGAGGAGACGCTATGGTGAAAAAGTTTCTTGATAAGGATTTCCTTCTGCACTCCAAGGCGGCGCAGAAGCTCTACCACGAATACGCCGTCCCGATGCCGATATTCGACTACCACTGTCATATTCCTGCGGAGGAGATTGCGACGGACAGAATGTTTTCCTCCCTCGCCGAGGCGTGGCTGGGAGGAGATCACTACAAGTGGCGCGCCATGAGAGCGTGCGGTGTCGATGAACGTTTCGTCACCGGAAACGCTTCCCCCGAGGAGAAGTTCGCCGCGTGGGCGAAGGTGGTTCCGCAGACCGTCGGCAACCCTCTCTACCACTGGACGCACCTCGAACTGCAGCGAATCTTCGGCGTCGAAACGCTGCTGAACGCCGACACGGCCGCCGAAATTTACGACCACTGTTCGAAGATGCTCCGGAAGAAGGAGTTCTCCGTCCGCGGGCTGATCCGAAAATTCAACGTCGCCGCCCTCTGCACCACCGACGACCCCGCCGACTCGCTTGAACACCACGAAGCTATCCGCAGGAGCGGATTCGACACGCTCGTAGCGCCCGCCTTCCGCCCCGACCGCGCCCTCGACGCGCACCTTCCGGACCAGTTCAACCCATGGCTCGACTCGCTCGCCGAACTCACCGACGTGAAGGTGAATTCCTTCGGACGCTTCATCGAGTGCATCTGGCGCAGGCATCAGTTCTTTCACGACAGGGGGTGCAGACTCTCCGACTATGCGATAGAGATTCCCTACTCCCTCGAATGGACCACCGAGGATGTAGAGACCTCCTTCGCCGCGCTGCAAAACGGGAAACCGGTCACGGGGGAGGCACTCGCGCGTTTCCGTTCAGCCGTGCTCTTCGAGATGCTCACGATGGACGCGAACCAGGGGTGGGTACAGCAGCTCCACCTGGGCGCCATGCGCAACAACAATTCCAGGACGTTCAACCGTCTCGGCCCGAACACGGGGTACGACTCCATGGGCGACTTCGAGCAAGGACGCGCGCTTGTACGGCTTCTCGACCGTCTCGAACGGACGGGCAAACTCACAAAGACCATCGTTTACTCCCTTAACCCCAAGGACAACGACATGATCCCGACCATCCTCGGCAGCTTCCAGGACGGGAAAACCCCGGGTAAGATGCAGATGGGCTCCGCGTGGTGGTTCGCCGATACGAAGGACGGCATGACGAGGCAGCTTCGCGCCCTTTCCTCGGTCGGCATTCTCTCCCGCTTCGTCGGCATGCTCACGGATTCGAGAAGCTTCCTCTCCTACCCAAGGCACGAGTATTTCCGCCGCATCCTCTGCGATCTGCTCGGATCCGACGTGGAATGCGGGGAACTGCCGGAGGACTACGCTCTTCTCGGCACTGTAGTTCAGGATGTCTGCTTCAACAATGCGAAGGAGTACTTTCAGCTCAATTTCAATAGGTGAAACAAGGTCGAAGAGTATGCGTATTTTGTGAAAAACGCTTGCTTTTGCCCTACGAAGCATTTACAATAAATATGAATCGCAGGTTATTCATCACCACAATATGAAGGAGGAGAAAAAATGAAGAAGTGGATTCTGGTTCTGACAGCGCTTGCTCTTGTCTTCGCGGCACTCCCGGCGGCGGCCGACACCGTCGTGCTCCGTCTCGGAGAAACGCACGTGGCCGACTATCCGACCACGAAGGGTGATTACGAGTTTGCACGGCTCGTTGAGGAACGCACCGGCGGACGGATCAAGATCGAGGTCTACCACAGCAGTCAGCTCGGCCAGGAGAAAGCGGTCATCGAAGGGGTTCAGTTCGGCGCGATCGACTTCACCCGAGTCAGTATCTCGCCGCTTTCCTCCTTCGCACCCGCTTTCGACGCCCTCCAGATGCCGTATCTGTACCGCGGCGAAGAGCATATGTGGAAGGTACTCGACGGTCCGATCGGAGAGGAGTTCCTGGGCAGCCTCGAACCGGCGAACTTCATCGGCCTCGCGTGGTACGACTCCGGCGCCCGAAACTTCTATAACTCCAAGAAGGAGATCAAGTCCGTCGCCGATCTGAAAGGGATGAAGATCCGTGTCCAGGAAAGCCAACTCATGATGGGTCTTGTATCGGCTCTCGGCGCCGTTCCTACCCCCATGCCCTTCGGCGAGGTCTACAGCGCGCTTCAGACAGGCGTTATCGACGGCGCGGAAAACAACTGGCCCAGCTACTTCTCCACCAGCCACTACGAGGTTGCCAAATATTTCACTCTCGACGGGCACACCCGCGTTCCTGAAATCCTGATCGCCAGCAAAATCAGCATGGACAAGCTCTCCAAAGAAGACCAGGAGATCATCAAACAGGCCGCGAAGGACTCCATGCCTCATCAAATCAAGCTTTGGAAAGAGTTCGAGAAAGTTTCCGAAGAAAAGGTCCGCGCCGCGGGTTCGATCATCACCGAACTGACTCCCGAGGCAGTTGTCGAGTTCCAGAACGCCATGCAGCCGATGTACGACGCCCTCAGCCCCGAACTGCAGGAAGTAGTCAAGAAAATTCGCGAAGTACAGTAACGGCTCGAAAAGGGAAGACTCCTTCAGGAGTCTTCCCTTTTTTTCAGGAAGGAGGTCTGCCCGTGAACGCTGTCACATCGTTCTTCCGTCTGCTGCACACGCTCCTCGTTATTCTTGCGAAGACGTTGCTCGCAGCCATGGTGCTTCTCATATCCGCCAACGTCTTTATGCGCTACGTCCTCAACTCCGGCATCCCGTGGTCCGAGGAGGTCGCGCTTGTTTTCGTCGTCTGGTTCACCTTCATCGCGCTTGCGCTCGGCGTCAAACAACGGCTTCATATCAGTCTCTGCCTTCTTCCGGAGAAGATCTCTCCGAAGATCGATTTTCTGCTCTCCAAACTGACCGATATCGTCATCCTCTTTATGGGCTACATCATGATTCACTACGGATGGATCCTCGTCCAGTTCACCAGCCGCTCGATCCTTCCGGCAACCGGAGTTCCCGCTTCCGTCCTCTATTTCCCGCTCGTGCTCTCCGGCGTGCTCGTCCTCTACGAGGGGGGAATGAATCTCCTCGGACTCGACAAGGGCGACGCGAACATGGACGCAAATTTCTCCGGGGGGAGGTGCGCCTCCGATGTCTGATCCGAACACTGCGACGTGGATACTTCTTGGCAGCTTTGCCCTCTTTCTTGTCCTCAAGGTGCCTATCACCTTCTCTCTGGCCGTTTCCTCCGTACTCACCGCGATATACCTGAAGATCCCCCTCATGGCCATAGTGCAGCAGATGGTGCAGGGGGTGAACTCTTTCTCGCTGCTCGCGATTCCTTTTTTCATCATCGCCGGCGAGATGATGGGCGAGGGCGGGATTTCACGGCGGCTCATCGCATTCTCGAACCTGCTCGTAGGGCGCGTCCGGGGTGGGCTCGCCCAGGTCAACGTGCTGGCGAGCATGTTCTTCGGCGGTATCTCCGGATCCGCCGTGGCCGACGTCTCCTCCATCGGCACCATTCTCATCCCGATGATGAAGGAAAAGGGATACGACGCGGACTACTCCGTCGCGGTGACGGTGACGAGCGCGTGCCAGGGCATCATCATCCCGCCGAGCCACAATATGATCATCTACTCTCTAGCGGCGGGCGGCGTCTCGGTCGGCCGCCTTTTCCTCGGAGGCTTCGTCCCGGGCGTGCTGCTCGGAATCGTCCTTATGATCATTAGCTACGTAATCGCCGTCAAGCGGGCATATCCGAAGGAAAAACCCTATACGCTCCGGGAGGCTATTCAAATCTCGAAGGATGCCGTGCTGGGTATCTTTACGGCAGTCATTATCATCGGCGGCGTCATCTCCGGCGTCTTTACAGCCACGGAGTCGGCAGCCGTCGCGTGCGTCTACGCCTTCTTCGTCACTTTCTTCATCTACAGGGAAATCCCGCTGAGCAGAATGAACAAGATTCTCTACTCCTCGCTGAAGACGCTCGCGATGGTGATGAGCCTGATCGCCGCGGCGAAGGCCTTCGGCTGGCTGCTTGCCTATTTGAAGATCCCGGGCATGGCGACAAGCCTTCTTCTTTCCGTCACGGACAACCATATTCTTTTACTTCTTCTCGTCAATCTGCTTCTTCTCGGACTCGGCTGCATCATGGACATGGCCCCGCTTATCCTCATTACAACTCCCATTCTCTTTCCGGTAGTCGTGGGCACGCTGGGGATGCACCCCGTCCAGTTCGGCATCATGATGATGCTCAACCTCGGCATCGGACTCTGCACGCCGCCAGTGGGCTCCGCCCTCTTCGTAGGCTGCGCGGTGGGAAAGATCTCCATCGAAAAAGCAACAAGAGCGATGCTCCCCTTCTACGCAGCGATGGTCATTGTGCTGCTCCTCGTCACCTTCATCCCGCAACTCGTGCTCTATATACCGAACATGCTGATGGGAAGCTGACGCTTCTGCTTCTCATCGAAAGCCCACTAGAAAACAAAGCGGACCGTGGAGTTTTTCTCCGGTCCGCTTTGTATACTGCTCTGTTTACGCTCACCGCGACCTGTTATTGCTTCCTGGCGTACTCCATTTTCCGGATAAGGGCCTCCCGTAACGGCAGGTTAAGTCCGGGGAAGAAGCTATCGACCATTTTCGGAACTGTCCGTCCCTTGATTCGGGGGAAATCCGCCAGGACAAAGGGGCCTTTCGGCAACTCTCTGACGCCGTCGCAGTCGTAGAACGAGAACATCGCCGCAATACACTCCAAAAGCGTTTGCGGCAGTTCGCCGAACTTCTCGAAGTACCCCTCCAGCGTGGGGCGAAGGCGGGTGTTGCTCTTCGCGACGGAGTTCAGCGCAATGGAGCGGAAGGAGTGTTCCAGTGCAGGGTTACTGAAGCGTTCAAGAACATCGTCGCCGTAGCGGTGCGCCTCTTGGTCGTCGGAGAATGCCGGGACGATCTCGTCATGGACAAGTCGGCGCAGCATCGGCGCGAAGCGTTCGTCCTTCACGAAGTCTTTGACGAGTTCCACACCGGCGAGAAGACCGACTGGAACGGACGCCGTGTGCACCCCGTTGAGAATCCGTACCTTTCGATCTCTGTAGAATGGAAGTTTGTCGGCGGTGACGATTACATTCAGCCCCGCCTTGTGGAATGGAAGGACGTCGAGAATCGCCTTGTCCCCCTGAATCACGAACAGGTGGAAGAGCTCCCCCATGGTGAGGTTGTGATCCTCCTTCCCCAGACGCCGGAAGATCCCGGGAGCGTCCTTGGCCGGGAAACCGGGAACGATTCGGTCCACCAACGTATCGTAAAAGGCGCAGGATTCAAGATAGCTGAAAAAGCCAGGCTCATACCCCCAGAGACGTCCGTACTGTTCTAGGCACCGTTTCAGGGTCGTTCCATTATTCTCGATGAGCTCCAACGGAAGGATATGCAGCGGCGACACCCCCTCCTTTGCGCGCGCGCGCAACACCGCGGCCAGCAGCGAAGGGAAGTTATGCGGCTCCATCCTCTCTTCGAAGAAGATACCGGCTTCGGTGGTATTCGACGTAACCACCCGGAGATCCGGCGAAAGCGCCGCGTTGAGCAGCGACTCCATTCCGCCGCGTTCGAAGGGGTTGACGCCTCCCGCGATGACCGAGACGGACTCCAGCAGTTCCTTATACTCGCCCTCCTCGAATCCTCTCAGCAGGACGTGGTATTCTCCCGCCTCGACGATCTCTTTCACTTTCCCGTTGGAAATAGGCTGTACAAGGAAGACCTTGTTCTCTTCGCCCGACGCGTCGGAAATGCGCTGGAGCATCCAGTCAAAAAACGACCGTATGAAGTTCCCCTCGCCGAACTGCATCACTGTATAGTTCATCGTATCCTCTCCTTTATCGCGAGCATTTCCGCGCATCTTCGTTTCGCACGGCGTCTTCGTCGAAATCGGGGCCCCTTAGAGCGTCACCCCGTCTTTGAATATGGCTATCTCCCCGGAGCGATTCTCCTCGTTGCGAGTACGGCGTCCCGACGCGATTTCCAGCACAAGCCCGGTCAGGTCTTCAGCGAGACGGTGTCTTGGCTTCCCCGAGAGCAGCGGCCCGGCGTCGAAGTCGATCCAGCGAGGTTTACGCTCAAAAAGGCGCGTGTTCGAGGAGATTTTTATCGTCGGAACTACCGTCGAAAAGGGCGTCCCGCGTCCCGTAGTGAAAAGGATGATCTGTGCGCCCCCGGCGGCCATTGCGGTCGAAGACACAAGGTCGTTTCCCGGGCCGAACACGACGCTGACACCCGGTCGCTTCGCCTGTTCGCCCATGGCAAGGACGTCGTTCACCGGGCCGGAACCGCACTTGTTCACTGCGCCGAGCGACTTTTCCTCCAACGTGGTGATACCCCCGTCCTTGTTCCCCGGGGACGGATTTTCGTACACCGGCTGATTGTGCTCGACGTAGTAGTTCCGGAACCAGCGGATTGTCTCCGCAAAGGCATCGAAGACCTCTCCGTCGGAAATCCTGGACGCGACAACATCCTCGGCGCCGAACATCTCCGGTATCTCGGTGGCAAGGACCTTCCCGTTCCACGCACTCATTCTGTCGGCGACTTCGCCGACGAGGGGGTTGGCGGACAGGCCGGAAAAGCCGTCGCTGCCCCCGCACTTCACGCCGAGCGTCACTTCGGAGAGGGAGAACGGTTCCCTCTCCTGAGGAGCATCCGCAGCAAGCTCTCCGAGGAGTTCATACAGGGCTCCTGCGTCATCGTCCTCTTCCTGAAGCGAGAGAAAACGGACCTTCTCCACCCCTGCAAGACGGGTCTCCAGAAAGATGCGCTGGAGATTTTCACAGCCGAGCGCCGCTACGATTACTCCTGCCGCGCACGGATTGCGCGCAAGCCCGGCAAGGACGGCCGCCGTCCGCTCCAGATCCTCCCCGAGCTGAGAGCAGCCGTATGGGTGGGCAAGCACGCGGACGTTTTCTATCCAGGAAGGCGCCGTCCACGCTCCGGCGAGGAACTTTAGGTACTCGTTGACGCACCCGACCGTCGGGATAATCCAGAGCTCGTTCCGTATGCCGGACGGTCCCTCCTTCCTTCGGTATCCATGAAACAAAGGGACGGGCGATGAGGGGAAAAGAGAACGCACCGGCGAAGCGCTCCATGACGGCGACCATTCGTGTTCAAGAGCGGAGCGGACGTTTTGCACATGCACATGCTCGCCGGCGGCGATAGGACGGTTCGCGACGCCGATCGAAAAGCCGTACTTCATCACCCGCTCCCCCTCCGCTATATCCCGGAGAGCGATCTTATGCCCGGGAGCGATCATCTCTTTCAGAAAGAGCTCCCGAGCGGCGAAGGAAAGCCGCGATCCGGCACTCCCTCCCTCGGGAAGAACCGCGACGCTGTCGTTCTCGCGGAGGACGATACAGCGTGCTTCGGCGTGTATGGACTCCATGGCATCTCCCCCTTGTTTTATCTTATAAAACACATATCTGTCGAGTAAAACAAAAACCGTCTACAGAATAGCGAATGCGTCAGGTATGTCAAGGTGTCCGCCTGAAAAAAGCTGCGTACGAAAAACCGGCGAGGAGCATCCCCGCCGGTTTCAAGAAGTACCGCGTTATTTTCGTCCACCTCAAGAAGCCCGGTCGTCCGTCATCTGTGGAGCTTTGATATATCGAACGCGATGAGCGAGATATTGTGGGCGTGATCGCATACCCGTTCAAGATTGCTCAAGATGTCGATGAAGATGACGCCCCCCGCGGGAGTACACTCCCCTTTGTTGAGACGGAGGATATGGTTTTTCCGGAGGATCTTCTCCTTGCGGTCCACCTCGTCTTCAAGGGCGTCGACCTCCTTGGCCTTGAGAACGTCCTCCTCGTTGAGCGACTCGAAACTCAGACGAACCGCCCGTTCCACGAGATCGAACATGTCGTCGAACTCACCGCGGGCAAGCGTAGAGAACTCGATGTCGTGGTCGAGCTTGTATTCATAGAGTTCGATAAGATTGGTCGCATGATCGCCGATGCGCTCTATATCGCCGACGCCGTTAACGTACGATCCAAGCACCGTCGAAAGTTCGCTTGAAAGTCCCCCCTGCCAGATCTCCGAGGCGTAGGAAGAGATGGCGCGGTTGATCTCGTTCACGGCTTTCTCCGTTTGCGTCACTTCGCCGATCATCTTCGGGTTGTTCTCCGTGAAGGCCCTTCGAACATCGGTCAGCATCGAACGGGCAAGATCACCCATGTGGAGGATTTCTTTTTTCACCGCGTCCACTGCGGCTGCGGGAGATGCCGATATGAGCTTCAAGTCCAGGTACATCGGACCCGCAACGACGGCGCCCCCCTTGTCGGGGACGATCCGGCGTATGACCCAAACAAGAACAGGTACGAAGGGAAGGAAGAGCAGTGTGTTCGTCACGTTGAAAATGGTGTGCGCGTTGGCTATCTGTCGTCCGATGTCCGTAGAGGTGGAGGCCACGACATCCTTGTAGAACGGGAGGAAGGCAAGAAAAAGCGCCGCGCCGACGACGTTGAAAAGCACGTGCGCCGTCGCGGCCTGTTTGGCTGCGCGGTTGGATCCGAGAGAGGCCAAGACCGCGGTAATGGTGGTACCTATGTTGTCGCCGAGGAGAATGGGGAGGGCCGCTTCCAGGGGAAGAAGCCCCTGCGCCGCCATCGCCATCGTGAGACCTATTGTCGCGGAGCTCGCCTGCACCACCATTGTGACCACCGTACCGACGAGAAGACCGAGCATCGGCGAAGAGCTGAAGGCGAGAAAAAGGTCCTTGCGGTCGCGCAGGAAGGTCATGGAGCCCTCCATCGTCTGCATACCAAGGAAGAGAAGACCGAAGCCGACGAGGCCGTTGCCGATGTACTTCTGGCGTTTCGTCCTTCCGAAGAGCACAAGAAGAACGCCGATTCCGAGTATGGGGAGAGCAAAGTCCTTTACCTTGAAGGCAACGATCTGCGCGATAACCGTGGTGCCGATGTTCGCTCCCATGATAACGCCGACGGCCTGTTTCAAGGTCATCAGCCCGGCGTGGACGAAGCTCACCGTCATAACGGTCGTACCGCTGCTGCTCTGGATGAGCATGGCGACAAGCGCGCCGATGAAAACACCTCGAATAGGAGTTCTGGTCAGGGAACCGATGAGCTGGCGCATCTTGTCTCCGGCGAGGTACTGAAGCGCCTCGCTCATCAATTTTATGCCGAAAAGAAAAAGCCCAACACCGCCGAGAATTTGAAACGCACTGCTCCACGTCACGAAAACATCCCCCGCCACTTAGTATTCACTCCTGAAACACACGGAGTACAGAGTACGCTCCACAGGATAGTCCGTCAACAGCAGAAAAAACTTTAGTCTTCGGACTGCCCCCGGAGCATATCCTCGAACTCCTCGACCGAAATGATCTCGTCATCTGTGTCGGGAATCGCATCCCGGTTACGTTTTGAGATCTCTTCGGCAAGAAGACGCGCCTCTTCGAACTGAAGCTTCTCGTCCTCCGTCATCGGAGACGCCTGCTCTCCGGACTTGGAGGATGATGTGAGCACGCGCCATCCTTCCTCTTCAGCGTCGTGTGCGAGCGCGCAGAGCGATACTCTCTTCATCGAGGCGCGCCTGGCTTTTTTTAAAAAGAGCAGCACCGCTTCGAAGGGCAGACCGGAAGATGCGACAACTTCCGTGACCTCTTCCCCGATCGTTTTCCAAAACGCTGATTCTCTCCGCTTCGAGAGAAAGGGCGTACGCGGTTCAAGGACGTAGGCGCACGCTTTTCGTGCCTCCTCGTCCCTTTCCTGTACTACGATCACATACTCTGCCATGGGGAACACCTCCGCCGGGTTGTTTTTATTTATAATACCACGAAAGATGTGGTACCATATCATTTGGGAAAGACAACACAACGCACTTTCGAGAGGAGTTTCTACACTGGCGCATAGAACATTCTATCCGTGGCAACTGGACGCCTTTCAGGCGATTCGAGGTACAAGCGCTGTACTCTCGGCCCCTACCGGATCCGGAAAAACGCTGGTGGCCTATCTTTGGGCGGGCATACTCGACGAAACCGGAACGGTTCTCCCTCCCGGGAACGGACGCATCATCTTCACCGCCCCGATAAAGGCGCTGAGCAATGAACGCTATCTCGATCTCAGAAAACTCGGGCTCGACGTGGGAATCGAAACCGGCGACTTCAAGAAGAACGAAGGAGCAGGTATAATTTGTTGCACGCAGGAGATCTACTCCTTGAAATACGCCCGCGTCCCGGGACAAAAGCTCATCGTGGACGAGTTTCACTACATCTTCGACGATTCGGACCGGGCGCGAACCTACATCGACGGCATCCGGAACACCGACGAGTCAACCGCCGTCCTGGTCATGTCCGCAACCCTCGGAGGCGCGTCTTCGGTCGTAAAATATCTTGAGGGAGTGACTGGACGCTCCTTCCTGCTCTATGAAAACGCGAAGCGCGAAACACAACTCCTCTTCACGCCGGAACGCCCTGCGTACATGGACGGCGTGAAGGACGCGCTAGTCTTCCTCTTTTCGCAAAAGGGGGCGATGGAGCTCGCCTACCTGATCGCCCGCCAGAGGAAGCGCATTCACTCATCCAAGCGAGAACGCCTTGCGGAGCTTGCGGCGATTCTGGGCGTCCCGAAGATTCAGCAGCCCCTCTTCAACGGGGTCGGCATCTACCACGGCGGAATGCTGCCGAAAGAAAAAATCCTGATGGAGGCGGCCTTCAGAGAGCGCATTCTCGACGTTGTGTGCGGAACAAACGCGCTTGCATTGGGCGTCAACCTGCCGGCGCAGACCGCGGTCTTCGCCCAGCTTGTCCACTATCATTCCGACGCGCCGATCTCGAAGAACGAATTTCTTCAAATGGCGGGACGGGCCGGACGGAAGGGGCTCTTCGACCCGGGGTATGTCACGTGGCTTGCAAAATCGCCGTTCGAGCGGCGTGGGTTTTCGACGAAAGAGATCTTCAAGGAGCTGCTTGAGGCAGCCCCCGAAAAAGCGAACGTCTCGCTGCGTCCCTCGTTCGGCAGGCTGCTCCGGAAGGAGGTCCTCCCCGAAGTGGAAGCGGAGTACATCGCGCGCTACTCCCTGCCGCAGCAGGACGAGTTTCTCGTCGGCAACGCGATCCGCTCCGGAATGAAGCGCATCGACCGGGCACTATCGAAGATGGTCCACAACCACGAGCGGAAAAAGTTTCGCAAGACCCTCGCCTCGCTGTGGTACGATGAAATGGACATCGAAGAAAATCTGGAAATGGCGTTTTTATTCCACACTGAACAATCGCCCAGCGCCTTGCTTGCCGCGCAGGTGATCCTTCCCTTCGAAAGAAACTACCTCCAGGCGCTGCTTAAAGTAAAACGATTCGCAAACAGGATGCCGAAAGGATTTGCTTTCAGGTCGATGAAAGAGTTGAACAATACAGTCGACGAAATCGATCCGACAATCTACGGATTCGAGGAGAAAATAGGGGAGATCGAACGCTCGCTCTTCTCTTGAACAGCGGGGAGCTCGTTTCGTCTACCCGTGCTTTTCCGAATAGGTAACGCCCTTCCCGACGTCGTCGAGCGCCCGCTTGACGAAGAGATCTTTATGCATTCCCAGATCGACGATCGTTCCTTCGGGAGCGCGTCGCCCTTTCCCGTCGACGGAAATATGCACCTGGGGGCGGAAGAGATCCGCATTCCTCGTGCCGATCACCACCCCGACGCTGAAATCGGAAAGCTCGACCAGCGTGCCCGGAGGGTACAGCCCCACGGAGAGCAGTAGCTCGCGGACGACGCCTTTGTCAAAATCGTTCTCGGAGGATTCCAGAATCATCGACACCGCTTCGCGGCTCGACATAGGGTCCTTGTAGACTCTTTTGGCGGTGAGCGCGTCGAAGACATCCGCCACTGCCGCGATACGGGCAAACAAGGGGATTTGCCCCTTTCGCAGGCCATCCGGATAGCCGTGCCCCCCCCACCGCTCATGATGATTCCTGATGACGGAAAGCACGCGGACGTCGCTGATCCCCGACGACCTGGCAATTTCATCTCCGTGGACGGAGTGCGCCTTCATCATCTCGTACTCTTCCTCCGAAAGCCTTCCCGGCTTGTTGAGCACCTGCTGAGGGACCTTGGCTTTACCGAGATCGTGAAGAAGTCCGCCGTACGTCATAGAGGCGGCGAACTCGCGGTCTCCCGGTTTCAGCCGTCCGCCGAGATACCCGCAAAGCAGTCCCACATTGAGGGAATGGACGAAAGTGTACTCGTCGCTGTCGCGTACCCTTCCCAAACAGAGCAAAATCTGCGGCGCCCGCGAAACCTCTTCCGTCAGCAAAGCCGCCTGCCTCGCCAGCAAGTAGGCTCCGTCTCCCAATGAACCGTTCTCGGAGATCCGACGATAGACCTCGTCCACCTGCGCGATCGTCTTGTGTGCGAGCGCGGCCTCCAGCACGCGGACCTTCGGCTTGATATTCTCGATTATCTTGTTGAAATCCTCCTCCGAAAGGTCGAAGGAAACGTCGAGCATAACGGAATAGACACCCCAGCGCTTGAGCGTCCTGGTAATTCCGGGAACGGACTCCAGAACCGCCTGAATCTCGCTCCCTTTCGGCAGAAGAAGCGAACCGGTCGACGACAGTACATCTTCGAGGACCCGTCCGCGGAACAGGTGTAATTCGTCAACGTCCACATCCTTCAGGATCCGCAAAGAATCCCACCTTCCTCTCGCAGAAGACTTCGGCTCAGAGACGGATCCGCTTCAGATTCTTCTGGGCAAGAACGATGGCGGATATGGTCGCCGCCATCGAACCGAATTTTTTCGACGCATTCCCCATCACTTCGACGGAGTTGTCCATCTCCTCGGAACTGCGGCGGACCTTGTCGCCCGCGTCGGCCATGGTATGTTCCATTCGCTCCATGAAGGATTTGTTCGTCGACAGGAACTCGGTGAACGTCGAAAGAGAACGCCGGATGACGTCGAACATTTCGCTCACCCGACGGATATCCTCCATGGCGTTCTGCACCGCGCCGGAGATTTCGCCCACCTTGGAGCCGATGGACTCGGAAGCCGCTTTCGTCTCCGCTGCGAGCTCCTGGACGTTTTTCGCCACGATGGCGAACCCGCGACCGTGCTCCCCGGCCCGCGCTGCCTCTATGGAAGCGTTGAGCGCCAACAGATTCGTCTGTTTGGCGATGCGTTGTATCTCCTTGGACATCTTCTCTATTTCGAGGAAGGACTCCAGGGTACCGAACGTGGCGTCCACAGTCCGGGAGACGTTCTCGCTCATACCGTCGAGGTCCGTGCCGGAACGCTTCAGCTCCTCTGCAAGGTCCTCGTTCATCTGACCGATACGCCCGACGCTCTCCCGGGTCTCCTTCCCGCTCTTCTCAAATTCCTTCACAAGTTCCCCGAGCAGGGCGCTCAACTGGACGAAGCGTTCGGACGTCGCGTCGATTTCCTCCTCGACTGACCGCACACGACTCACCAGCACTTCGTCGAGCTGCGCCATGAAAGAGTTCATAAGCGTGTTGGCGAAGTAGGCCCCCCCAAGCTGATGGATGACCTGAGAATACTTTTGCTCCATCCCCCGACCCTCCCCGGCTAGCGACCGTAGATGTCGTCGACGACATCTACGCCGCAGGCGAGGTTTTCAAACCACGCGAGAAACTTCTTGACGTTCTCCCGCCCCTTGATCAGGGCGCCGTGCTGCGGGGCGATGTGCTCCACGTCGAGCGACGAGACCATCTTCACCCATCTGCGGCAGAAGGCGTTCGATGCCATGTAGCGTTTATGGAACCCTTCCATGTATTTCATGTGCGCGTCAAAATCCTCCGCCACGGGGTAGCGAGTTCCGCGCGGAAAGATGGCCGCGCCGATATCGCCCGAAAAGAGAATTTTCGACGTCGGGTCATACAGCGAGAAACATCCGGTGGAGTGCAAAAAATGCGACGGGATGACCGTCATTTTCTTCCCGTTGGACAGAGAGATCGTATCCCCCTTGTCGGGAATGGCCTTGATGCGTTTGACGTCGTAGATGCCGAAGTGCGGAAGAAAGCGTACCCACAGCCCGGAGATGTAAACCGTCGCCCTCTCGGCCATCGACAGCCAGAGCGTGATGCCGGAGGAGACGTCGGGATCCTGGTGGGAGTAGAAGATATGGCGGATATCCTTCAGTTCGAACATCTCGGCGACATTCGCCAAAACTCTCGGGAAGACGTGCGCTCCGCCCGGATCGAGCAGCAACACCTCGCCCCCGGAAGAGATAACGTACTGGTTAGTCTGGACAGCAACCTCTTCTTCCTGCTCTTCCCATCCGAGCATAATAAACTTGTGATCCCCCTGATCGTAGAGGGTAAGCGAACTTACATGCTGCACTCCAATCAACTCCTTCCGTATGCAAAGGGAAAGGGACGCTCCACCGACTCGTAGTCTACGGAGTAATCCATCTCAACAGTGATTATAACCTGAGATTCCGTTAAAACAAAGAGGGATTTCACTCCTCCCGAACTTTTCAAAGGCGTCCGGCGGAAGCGGCCGGCTCAGCAAGTATCCCTGGATCTCGTCGCACCCGTTGCGGCGCAAAAAATCAAGTTGCTCCGGAGTCTCCACTCCCTCGGCTACAACACGCAGTCCAAGAGAACGCGCAATGCCGACGACGGCCCGTGTGATGGCGGCGTCGTTGGGATCCTCCAGAACGCCGTCGATAAAGCTCTTGTCGATCTTCAGCACGTCGATCGGCAGTCGCTTGAGATAGTTCAACGACGAATACCCGGTGCCGAAGTCGTCCACGTACACCGTCATCCCCATGTCCTTCATTCCGGAGAGAATGGAGATGGTATCAAGAAGGTTTTCCATGATTCCGGACTCGGTGATCTCGATCCCCAGGAGAGAAGGGGAGATGTCGTACTCGCCGAGAATTGCTTTCAATTTTGAGAGGAGTCCCTTCTGGTGGAACTGACGGGCCGAAAGATTCACCGCGATCTCGCCCGGAGAGTACCCGCGCCCCCTCCATTCGGCTATCTGGCGGCAGACCTTCCTGAACACGTCTTCCCCCAGAGAGAGAATAAGCCCCGTCTCCTCCGCAAGAGGGATAAAGTCGGAAGGCGGTACCGGACCTCCGGGACTGTTCCAGCGCAGGAGCGCCTCCCCTCCGGAGAAGGCTCCCCGGCGGATACAGTACTTGGGCTGATAGTGCAGGTGAAACTCATTCCGTTCGAGCCCCTCGCGTAGCGCGTTCTCCAGCGTAAGCTTCAGCGACGCCCGTTTTCCCAGCTCTTCCGTAAAAAAACGGTAGCTGCTGATCCCGCTCTCCTTGGCCTTCCCCATCGCGATATCCGCCCTTTTCAGCAGGCTGTCGACATCTCTGCCGTCTTCGGGGAAGACGCTGATTCCGACGCTCGCGCTCAAAAAGAGACGATGCCCTTCGACATCCACAGGGTCGCTGAGACAATCGAAGACTCGTTTGACCTGGCCGACTATCTCATCGGGAGTATGAACATCCGGCAGTAAAATATGGAAATCGTCTCCGCCGATGCGGGAGACGATACCGGCTGAATCAATACACTCGGAGAGCAAACTGCCGACTTTTCGCAGCACCGAGTCGCCGACGAAGTGGCCGAGTGTGTCGTTGATATTCTTGAATCGGTTAATATCGAAGACGAGCAGCGCGAGCCTCTCGCTGTTTCTCTCCCGGTGGGCGAGTTCGCCGAAAAGACGGTTCTGGAACATCTCCTTGTTCGGCAGACCGGTGAGGTAGTCGTAGTTGGAGCGGAGCTCTATCTGGGCGTCCTTGAACTTCACTTCGGAAAGGTCGTTGAATACGGAGATATAGTGCTCCGCATTCCCGCTTTCGTCGTAGACGGCGGAGCAGACCATCCACTCGGGGTAGACCTCCCCGTTCTTTCTGCGGTTCCATATCTCCCCCTCCCACTTCCCGTCATTGATGAGCTGTTTCCAGAAGTTTTCGTAGAACTCGGGAGGATGCCGGTCGGATTTCAAAATCCGTGGGTTCTTGCCGAGCGCCTCCTCCGGAGCGTAGCCGGTGATCGTCGAAAAGGCCGCGTTCACCATCCGGATTATCCCGTTTGCGTCCGTGATGACGATCCCCTCTACAGTATTATCGAAAACAGCCTTGATAATCTGAAAGTAGCGGCGCGTCCGGGAAGGATCGTCGCAGAAGAAGAACACTTTTTCCCACTCCAGCTTCATTTCTTCCGTTTTTGCGACATCGTTTCGGGAAGTCATCGGATCACCTCAACACGCCCGAAACGACTGCGGAAGCGGCGTTCGGGAAGGCGATGGAGGCGGCTGCGCGCTGCATCGAGGAGAGGGTTGAACGATCGTCGTAGAAGCGACGGACAAGTCTGCCGACGTCCTCGGCTGTTCGCGCAAGGATCCCCGCTCCTTTCGATTGAAGGTACGCCGAGTTATTCGTCTCCTGCTTTGGAATGGGGTTCACAAGGATCATCGGTATGGAAGCGCAGAGGGCTTCGCTCACGGTGAGCCCCCCCGGTTTGGTGATCAGTACATCGTGCTTCGTCATAAGCTTGTCCAGCGTATCGACGAATCCCAGGACATTCAAGGGAAGCGCTGAATCGGATGAAAAGCGTTCGAGATCGTCCGCAAGATCATGGTTCCTGCCCGTTACCACGGTCACGTCGAGAGGGAGCCCGGTACGAGCCAGCTCCTTGAGTATTCCAACAACGAGCGTGTTGTAGATGCTGCTCGCAATGAAGAGCAGCGGGAGACGTCTTCCGGAGAATGAACGCTTGCCTTCGCTGATTCGTGCAAACTTGGGGAGCACCGGTATTCCCGACATGATGATCTTCTCCTTGGGAACCCCCGACTCGAGAAGTCCCTCCTGAACCATTTCGCTCGGGATAAAATAGCGGTCCACATATTCGTTGACCCACATCTTATGCAGACCGTAGTCGGTGATAACGGTATAAAGATCCCCCCCGTACAGCCCGGCCGCCTTCATCCGCGAAAGAACGTTCAGAGGGAAAAAGTGCGTGCAGATGCACTTCTCCGGTTCGTTCTCCGCAATGTACCGCATAAACTTTTTTACATTCTCCAAAGAAATTTTTTCGTACAGGCGAAGGACGATACTCTCTTCCCTGTTTTTATTCGTAAGGTCGTACATAATCCGGCATGCAAGATGCGAGTGTTCGCTGACAAAAGCGTACACATCGCTATACGACCACTTGAAGAGGTCGCTCGAAAAATCGAGAAGATCCATGACGACGTTCGGCACGTCTTCGCGGTCGAAAGCCTCCCGAAGAGCGCGGGCAGCCATACGATGGCCGTTGCCCGCTGTGACGTACACAATATGAACGGGACGCACTGTTTTTCCCTCCAATGTCTGAGTATTCCCCTCGCCGTATAGAACAATCCGCAGTGGGAAATACCCTGCGGATTCTCTTTATTGTACCGTATGAAATGAGAAGGAGGAACAGGAAAGAAAAAAGAAATTCCCGGCTGAAAAGGGAGAGGGCCGCCAAGCCGTACACTTGAAAGCCCTCTCGATCATGAGATTGCGTTGTTGCGTACTACTCCTCCACAGGCAGCACAATGCCGGCCTGGGGAATGACGTACGAGGTAAAGTCCTCTCCGTACGTCCGTACGAGTGAAGGAAGCGTATCGGTCAGATCGCACTTCTCGCAGAACATGAGCCGGCTATCCTCCTCGCTTGCCCTGGAGTACAGGAGAATTGTACACGCCTTCGCCAGCTGGGCAAGGTAGAAGAGCTTGTGCGCGCCGAAGCGAAAATCCGCCGTGAACGCGGCGATGACCTCGTCATGCGTCATACCGCGCCTTGCCCACTCTTCGAAGACCTTATGCCCGTACCCCTCCTCCAGTTCGGCGAAAAAGACGAGCGTCCCGCCGGGACGAACAGCTCTCGACGCCATATAGAGCGCCTTGTGCGCCTGGTACATGTTGATATCCTTCGGATACCCTCCCGCGGAGAGAAAGACAACGTCCGCTTTCTTGGAGATGGGGGCGAAGTTGTACTTCCTGAAAGTGACGATCCCCTCCCGCCACGCGTCGTACCAGTGCCCTCCGACGACACGGACAATATGCTTGGAGCTGTCCGAAACGCAGTTCAGTATGAAGTGGAGCGGGCAGAACTTCTCCACAGCCTCCACCATCTCCTCGCTGAGCCGATTGCCGTCCACAATGCCTATACCCACGCCCGACCCGGTCATCATCTTGTGGTTGTTCATCACCGTTTCGCGTCCCGCAACCCCTGGGAGAATACTCTTCCGCCCGCCCGCAAATCCGGCGTAGTAGTGCAACAGCACCTCCCCGATGGCGATCCTGAGATCCGCTTCCGCAACGGTTTTATTGATCATCAGACGGTTCCCGGTAGAGAGGGTTCCCATATCCACCAGGTCGGGGGAATCGCAGTCGTGATTTTCCACCTTCACCGTTCCGAAGACGGCGTCGCCGAGGACGACGCGTATCTCATCGTCGGTCATCGGCCGGTGCGTCCCGGTGGCGATGACGACCGTCACCCTCTCGCGTCCGACGCCGAGACGCTCAAGTTCTTCGAGAAGCGGCGGAAGCATCGACGCCGTCGGCGTGGAACGGGTCATGTCGTTGACGATCACCGCCACGGATCGCGCCGCGCTCTTCCGGACAATCTCCTCAAGCGAAGGACCCGCGGTCGGCGCGGCAAGGAGTCTGCGCACCTCTTCCCCAAGATCCTCGACCGGGCTTCCGCCCGAAGGTTCAAGGACCGCGATGACGTTCTTATCGGGAATGGAGAGAAATATTTCTTCCCTGCCCGATTTCATTTTTGTTTTCATTCCGTACCCCTCCCCTCTTCTCTCCGCGCCTCAGACGGTGCGGGAACGCGCCTGCATCTTCTGCCAGAAGAAAACTGTCCCTGCCAGCGCTACTCCCGCGATATCCGTGATCAATCCCGGGAAAATAAGCAGCAATGCGCCGAAAAACATTCCCGTCCGTTGGATGAAATTCATCCGGACGTACAGGAAATTCTGCAGCGACGAAGCGAGCGCGATAACCCCGATGATACTCGTGACAGTCGAGATGGTGATGGAAACATAATCGCCCCCCACCAGCAGAAGTTCAGGATTGAAGATGAACGTGAAGGGGATAAGAAAACCGGCCAGCGAAATTCTGAAACCAGTCCATCCCACGGCGGAGGGACTCTGCCCCGAAAGCCCCGCGGCCCCGTAGGAGGCAATGGCCACCGGAGGCGTCAGGTTCGAGAGACAGGCGAAGTAGTAGGTGAACATGTGTGCCGCCAAAGGATTCACCCCGAGCTTCATCAGCGCGGGAGCAGCTATGGTTGCGGTGACGATGTAGCACGCGGTGGTCGGAAGCCCCATGCCGAGGATAACACAGACGATCATCGTGAGGAAGGTCGTGATGAGAACGCTGCCCCCTGCGAGCGAGACGATGTTGTCGCCGAGCACAAGCCCGAGCCCCGTCAGATTCGTAATGCCGATGATATTGCCCACGACGGCGCAGGCGATACCAACGCCGACGCTCTGCCGGGCTCCGGATTCCATTGCCTTGAAGAAGGATTTCCAGGTAAGGCGGGTCGCCCTCGTCAGGAAGCTGACGGCGATGGAGGAGATGATGCCGTAGAACGCTGCGTAGAGGGGCGTCCGTCCGATGAGCAAAAGGTAGACGATCACCACGATGGGGACAAGAAGGTGTCCGCGTTCCTTCATGACCTTCGTCAGGGGAATGATCTCATCTCTGGGGATCGGCTTCATTCCTGTCTTGACGGCCTCGATATGAATGACGGCGTACTCGGCCAAGTAGTAAAGCACCGCCGGGATAGCGGCCGCAAGCATGATGACGCCGTAGTGCAGTCCCAAAAACTCCGCCATGATGAACGACGCCGCCCCCATGACGGGAGGCATGATCATTCCGCCCGTCCCGGCAACCGCCACAACCGCCGCAGCGAAGACCGGTTTAAACCCGGCGCCGGTCATCAACGGGATAGTAAACGTCCCGGTGGCCGCCACGTTCCCTACCGCGCTGCCGTTGATCATCCCCATCAGGCCGCTGGCTACAATGGAGACCTTCGCCTCCCCGCCGATGGTGCGGCCGGCGAGCGACATCGCCAGATCCTTGATGAAGCGTCCCATTCCAGTTTCGGTGAGGAAGGCGCCGAAGAGAATGAACAAGAAAATATACGTCGCCGAAACGCCGAGAGAAATGCCGAAGATACCCTCGGAAGAAAGGAACAGCTGGTAGACAATCCGTTTGTAGGTGAACCCCGTGTGTCCAAGGACCCCCGGAACATATTCGCCCCAGTAGCCGTAGGCGAGAAAGAGCAGCGCGAGGATCATCAGCTCCTTGCCCACGGAGCGCCTCGTCGCCTCGAGGACGCAGACGATGAGAATCGCGCCCATCGTGATGTCCAGTGGAATAGCTGTGCCGCGCATGCTGAAGGCCTCGAATGTAAAGAAAATATAGAGACTCGATGAAACCGAGAGAATAATCCAGATCCAGTCCACCGCGGACGGCCTGTTGCGAGGCGCTCGTTTCGACCCCGGATACAGAAGAAATGTGAGGAGCACCAGGAAGGCAAGGTGAACGCTGCGCTGTTTCATGGCCATCAACGTTCCGAACCCCGAAGTGTACAAATGGAAGATGGACATGGCTACAGCGATAACAGTCACCGCGACGGCCCAGCGCCCTCCGTACTTCCGGAAGCGCGCTTCGGCGTCGGCTTTTTCGAGGACCTTTTCGGCCGCGTGCTCCGCGTCGAGTTCAGGGAGTTGCTCAAGAAGATCTTTTTGTTGTGTCACTCTCTCTACCTCCGAATACACAGATGGGGAGGAGGCTCCGCCTCCTCCCCGCTTTCAGTCGGCTGCTACTTCACAATCAGCTTTTCAGGAACGTCGACGCCCATCTCTTTGAAGTACTTCACAGAACCCGGATGCAGCGGAATGGTCATTCCTTTCAGGGCGTTCTCGAGAACGGTGTAGGCGGTCGCCCGGTGCGCGTTCACAAGATCCTCGTGGAAGTCGTAGGTAGCCTTGGTGAGCATGTAGATAAGCTCTTCATCCTGATTGGCGTCGGTAAAAAGAATATTGGCCAGGGCGAGCGTATGGATTTCCTTCTCCTGGTTGGGGTACGTATTCGCGGGGATCGTGAAGGGGAAGTACCAGGGGTATTTCTCGGAGATCTCCGCAATCTTATCATCTTCGATGGAGATGAGCTCGGCCACGCCGGAGGAGAGCGCGTCCATGATCGCTGCGGTCGGCAGTCCGCCGGCGATATGCGTTCCGTCGGTCTGGGCGTTCTTCAGCAGGTCGGCGGCTTCGTTGTACCCTACGAAGTCGGCGGCTACGTTCACTTCTCCCGCGTCCTTCATATAGTTCAAGCCGTAGGCTTCCATCATCTCACGACTGTTGATCTCTGTAGCGCTTGCGACCTGCCCGGGAACGAACTTCCTGTCCTTGAAATCGGCGATCGAATGAATGCCGGAGCCCTTGCGGACAAGCCAGTGCATCACGTTGGGGTAGAGCGTGAACATCCCGCGAAGAGCGGTGAAGGGAGGTTTGCCTTCGTAGATTCCCTTGCCGTAGTATGCGTAGTAGCAAATGCCGTTCTGTCCGAAGGCGATCTGCACTTCGCCGTCCCTCATGAGTTCGACATTCTGGGGAGTGCCCGCTGTGGACTGGGCTGAAGCCCTACGGACGTCTTCGAGGTTTCTGGACCAGATCTGCGCCATCGCGTTCCCGATGGGGTAATAGGCTCCACCGGTAGTGGCGGTCGCGATGTTGATGCGGTACGATTTCGCCTCGGCCTCGCCGGTCATACCACCGATTGCCGCACACAGAGCGAACAGGACAAGAACTGCAATAAGAACTTTTTTCACAACGATTCCCTCCTTCTGATTTAAAACTGCTTCACCATTCCGTTCGGGCATACACCCCTGCTTCACGCCGCGCCGCAGGATGCGAGTGCCTTCACTCTCCGGGTCGCAACGACCTCGGTATCGCAGCCGGCGGGGGACGAGAGCACCACGCTCCCTATCTCCACCGGAGCCTCCAGAGACAGCATACGGATTTCCTCCATCACCTCCCGTATCTTCGTCAACGGTATCGGCCGGAGCGTTCTGACGCTCACGAGAGGAAAATCCCCTCCGCGCACCGGAACGCTTGATGCAATGGTCCTCATGGGGTTTTCCACTTCCTGCCGCGCCCACGCCTCTCCGCGAGGACAGGTATTCCCCTGTATCCTGGTAATGACAGGCGTTTCGTCGTCATCCACATCGACAACTATCGTGCAGCCGCCCGGGCAGACGACGCAGGTCAGCTCGCGAGTACTCATTCCACGATCACCTCCAACGAAGAACAGCCCGAAAGCGATTCTTTCTTGATCGGAATACGGATCATCTCGGCGGGGTGGAGGCGCATCTCCTTCTTCCGTGCAACCTCCCGCTCACCGTCCTTTACTACTATACACCGATTGCGCCACGGAGCGGCAACCCTGAGCGAAAGTATACAGTCCCGCCCCCCCGAGATGCTCTGCGGCAGCGTGTAACGAACGCCGGATCCCGGAGTTACGGGGATCGGATCGGACGACGTCCCCCTCTCGCTACGAACATACTCGGCCGCGAACTTCCCTGCTTCCGCAGCCTCCACCGAGACCCAGTCGACCAGGTCGTGGACGTGAAGCACGTTTCCGCAGGCGAAGATACCGTCCACGGACGTCATGAAGGAGTCGTTCACCACAGCTCCCCCGGTGACGGGATCCATCGCGACGCCCGCATCCCGCGAGAGTTCATTCTCCGGGATCAGTCCGACGGATAGGAGCAGCGTATCGCAGGCGACGAAGCGTTCCGTATCGGGTATGGGCGCGCGGTCCTCCCCGACGGAGGCGACCCGAATTCCTTCAAGGCGCCCCTTGCCGACGATCTCCGTCACCGTAGTATTCAAGAATAGCGGGATGTTGTAGTCGTTCAGGCACTGCTGGATGTTCCGGGGCAGACCGCTCGAGTACGGAAGAATTTCAAAGACCGCCTCGACGGAAGCCCCTTCCAGCGTCATTCGCCTCGCCATGATCAGCCCGATGTCTCCTGAACCGAGAATACACACTTTCCGCCCCACCATGATGTTCTCAAGGTTCATAAAATTCTGGGCGGCGCCCGCGGTGTACACGCCGGACGGTCGGTTTCCGGGGATCGAGATCGCTCCCCTGGTCCGCTCGCGGCACCCCATTGCGAGGATAACCGCTCCTGCGCGGATGTGGCGCAGTGTGCCGCGCGTGCTCACCTCGACCACCCGGTCGGGAGTGAGCGAGAGGACGATCGTCTCCTCCATCGCCTCGATGCCGAGTTCGTGGAACCTGTCGATGTACCGCGCCGCATACTCCGGTCCCGAGAGGGCTTCCTTGAATGTGTGCAGCCCGAATCCGTCGTGGATGCACTGGTTGAGGATGCCGCCCAGAATCCGGTCGCGCTCGATCAAGAGCACGTCGCCGCACCCCGCCTCTTTCGCCGCGATGGCCGCTGCAAGGCCCGCAGGTCCTCCTCCGATGACCACGACGTCTCTTTTCGTCGTCTCCAGCGCGCTCGCCTTCACGTTCATCGGGATACGCCTCCTTTCGGCCGGACGTTGCCGACGAACATGGGCGAGGAGCCGCCCCGCTTCAAAAAGTCCTCCGGATTCCAGCCGAACTCGTCGCGCAGGATCCGGGTGATTCGCGGCACGCAGAAACCGCCCTGGCATCTCCCCATCGACGCGCGGGCGCGGTATTTTATACTCACGAGCGTCCGTGCGCCGAGAGGATTATTGATGGCGTCGAGAATCTCCTGCTTCGTGATCTTCTCGCACCTGCAGATGATCTCGCCGTAGTTGGGGTTTTCTGCAATCATCGACGCACGCTCATCGGCAGGCAGTTCTGAGAAGAAAAACGGGCTTCCCGGACGCACGGGGTTGAACGCAGGGTCGGGAGGAGCGGAATATGCTTCTCCACCATGCCGCGCACCATCTCGGCGATAGCCGGGGCGCTCGTCAAACCGGGACTTTCAATGCCGACGAGATTGACGAATCCCTTCGCGTCTTTTCTGTCTTCGATGACGAAATCTTTGTTGCCGCCCACCTCGGGAGGCGTCTGCTTCGGGCGGATACCGGCGAAGTTGCGGATGTAGTCCGTCATGCGTATCTCGCCCAGAAGTTCTTTCCCCTCGCGGCGCAGTTCCGCCATGACGTCGTACGTGCAGGAGTGGTCCTCGGGATCGTTCAGGTATTCGGCGCTCGGGCCGATGAGGATGTTACCGTCGACCGTGGGCGTGAGATGAATGCCGAGGCCCGGAGCATTCTTTTTCGGGGCCGGGTAAATGAGCGCGCGAAGCGTGCCGTCGAGTCGCTTGTCGAGGACGTAGTATTCGCCCCTGCAGGGGTAGATCGCGTATTCGGTTATTCCGGCCATTCTGCAGACATCCGCCGAGAAGAGTCCGGAGGCGTTCACCAATACCGCGCAGGTAAAACGCTCTCCCGACTTCGTCCCGACCTCCCACCCCTTTCCGGCGAGCGGCGTGACCGAGACAACCTGCTGCCCCAGGTGAAAATCCACCCCGTTGGCCAGCGCGTTCTCCGCAAGACCGATCGTGAGCGCGTAGGGCGATATGATCGAGCTTGTGGGCGAATAGAGCGCCATATACCCCTCAACACCCGGCTGAATAAACTGCATCCGCTCCTTGCCGATGATCTCCAACCCGGGAACGCCGTTTGCCCGCCCCTGTTCAAGAAGACGCTGGAGGGTTCCCTCGTCCTCTTCGTCGAGGGCAACCGTCAGCTTGCCGATACGCTTGATCTTTACCTTGAGGTCGCGGCAGAGATCGTCCATCATCGCGTTTCCCTTCACATCGAGGACCGCCCGAAGCGATCCGGGCGCGTAGTTGAATCCGGCATGGAGCACGCCGCTGTTCCGGCAGCTTGTACCCAGGCCGACATCCATCTCCTTCTCCAGGACTGCGGCGCTTACTTTAAAGCGCGACAGCTCCCGGGCGATAGCGCACCCTACTACTCCTCCACCAACGACAAGTACATCGTAGTCTTGCGACAACCTGCAACACCCGCTTTCAAAGAAAAAAGACGTTTTTTGCATCTTGGTAGACCAAGGTATTCCAATTATATAATGACTATAGTATCATAGCCCCCAAAGCAAGACAAGACAAATGCACTGAAAATTTCAAGTTCTTTTTTTAACAAATCGATAGTGTCATGTCGATACCTGCTTGGGGAGGCCTCTATGAACAAGACTCGAAAAGAGCTGATACACAGACTGTCCGAATTGATCACGGAAGGGGATATCGTCGCCGAGGGCAAGCTCCCCCCCGAGAGGGAGCTTGCCTCTATTCTGGGGACGACGCGGCCGCTCCTCCGGGAGGCGCTCATCGCTCTCGAAGCGTTGGGAGTTTTGGATATACGCGACCGGCAAGGTATTTTCCTCGCCGAAGAGAAGGTCGACGAAATCGTGCGCGTCCTGGGACAGGCGCAGGTGTGGCCCCTCGAACTTCTCTCCCAGGCGATGGAGATCCGCCAGCTCCTCGATCCGGGAGCGGCCGCGCTCGCCGCGCTTCGGCGCAAGGAGCGCGACATCGCGAAGATGGACGAGTGCATCTTCGTTCTCGAAAAGCTCCACGCGGACCACGACCCGCAGGAGGCCTTGCTTGGAGCTTACTGGAACACGGTGCTCCACGCAACCATCTTCAAAGCGACGGGAAACACTCTCCTCTCACGCCTCTACGAGAGTCTGCTGGAAATGTCCGAGAAAGGGATCTCGGCGATGCGGATGGAGGTGCTCGACTCCGCGGCTCCGGAGCGGACGGAACAGATCCTTGAGCAACATCGCCTGCTCGTCTCCGCCATAAAGGAACAGGATGTAAAAACAGCCAAAGAGGCCTCGAAGAAGCATCTCAAGTTTACTATCGACACGCTGGTGGAGCTGAGCAAAGTCTCTCCTGTTTCAAACTTTTTTGCTGAGCGGATGGATTCCGCCTTGGAGTGACGACACGGCAACATGGAAATTCCACGAAAAAAAGGAGCACTTCATCGAAAGTACTCCTTTTTTTCGCGCTGTATTCCTCCGGTTCTAGTTGATCGGAGCAAGCCCCTGCTCTTCCCGGGAGAGAACGAAGCGTGCGAGGAGTTGCTGCATCCTCTCGGCGCGCTCCGCCATCTCGGCAGCCTCCCTCGCAACGCCTTCGGATGCGCCCGCCATCTCGCCGGATGCGCTCCGTATCGCCTCCACCCGCTGCACGACGTCGATGGTCGATTGCGAAACTTGGTCTATCGCGCTCGCCATCTCCTCGCTTGACGCGGCTTGATTCTGCGCTACGGAGGCAATGTGCGAGATCACCCCGGAGATATTGCCGATTTCGGTGAGAACGCCGGCGAGGCGCTGCCGGACGTCGTCCGCCTTCACGGCTGTCTGTGACATGATGCGCTCCGCTTCCTCGGTCGCGACGATGGATTCGCGCGCGCTCTCGTCAAGCTCCGAGATGATCGCGGCCACTTCGCGTGCGGCCCTGTTCGACTCCTCCGCAAGCTTTCTCACTTCATCGGCGACGACGGCGAATCCCCGCCCGGCATCTCCGGCCCTGGCCGCTTCGATAGCGGCGTTCAACGCGAGAAGATTCGTCTGATCCGCTATGGAGCTTATGACGGAGACAAAGCGAGAGATATTCTCCACCGAAGCCGCAAGGGCACGGATTTTCTCCACACTCTCCTGCGACTTGCCGCCGACGGAGTGGACATCTTCGATGACGTCTGCAACCCGGTCCACCGCCTCCTTTGCCACAGCCGCCGTATGCTCCGCCGCGGCCACTCCCTCCGAGGAGGCCTTCGCGGAGGCCTGGGCCCCTGCGGCAACTTCTTCAACTCCGGCGTTCGATTCCTCCAGTGCGGCAGAGTTGCTTTCGGAGATCGAGGCAACCTGCTCCAGCGAGCTGCGCACCTCCTCCACGGAGGCGTTCGTCTCCTGAGAAAGAGCGGCCAGGGCGCCGGCCCCTTGCGTAATGTCTTGGGCGGCGGCGACCACTTCGCGGACCGAATCCGCCTGGTTCTTCACCATCACGGCGAGAGCGTCGGCAAGTATGCCTATTTCATCCTTCCCTTCATGGCCGAAGTCCTTCCGCTCTATTGTAAGATCGCCGCCGCCGGCTCTCTCCGCAAGCGCGACGGCCCTATGAATAGGACGGGTAATCATGCGCGTGATAAGGAACGCGACAACAATGCCCGCAAAGAGGGCAAAAAGCACGGAAGCGATCAGCATCCCCGAGACATCGCGCGCCTGTACGGTCACGACCCCGGCGATTTGCAGCGTGCGTTCCACGCTGAAGTTCATAACCTTGGCCGCAGCAGTCAGCACCCCTTCGGCTGCGGCTGTTCTGGTCTTTCCCATCTCGTCAAGATCCTTCCAGGCTTCCCGGAAGGACGCGATGGCATCCTTGTACGACGCCACGTCTTCAAAGGCCTTTGTTAGCTGGTCTTTCTGCCGCTGTTTGGAAGCTGTCGCCTGTACCTTCTTCAATAACGATTCTACCCGCTTCAGCTCGTCTTCGACCCTATCCAACAGCTCGATCCGGCGTTCGGCGATAGCGCGCAGCGTATAGCTCTCCGCTTTGTGCACCGCCTCGACAAGGTCGTCCAGGAGCAGGATACTCTCCTGGCGATCCAGCAGCGTGTCGGCATCGGCTCCCTCCTCGGTCTCCTTCTCCAGCTCATCCTTCTCATCGAAAAGGAGGTCGTAGGCGATGGCCCCCATGGAAGCGGCCGCTTCTGCCGCATGCCTGCGCTGCGTGGCGATGTTCGCCATATGCCCCTGCGACTCCTCAAGGAGCTGCTGATAAAGCGTTACCTGCTCCTCGGCTTTGGTCATCCCTTCGGCAAGCTGTTCCAGCCCCGGGTACTTCGAAGCGTGCTCCTTACCTCGGGCGAGCACGGCAAGAAGGTCCTCGAAGTTCTTCTTCGCTGCGTCAAGATCGGCAAAACTCTCTCCGAGGACATACGTGCGGACATTCAGCATCACCGCCTGCCCTAGATTCTCCACTTCGTTCGAAAGATGAATGCCGGGAAGATAGCGCTCCTCGAGCGTACCCGTTTCTGCTATGACCTCGTTCATGTTTTTCCAGGCAAACCATCCGGCGGCGGCAAAAATGACCAGAAGGAGGAAAAAACCTCCAGCGAGTTTCACGCCGATCTTCAAATTTTTCAGCAAAACCCTCACCTCTTCTTGAATGGAATAACAACAGGGCCTCAGTCCGCAGAAAACGCCGACAGTGCGACCGTCCGTTACTATATCATAAAGAGGGATATCAAAAAAAACGCCGAAAGTCTTCGGCGTTGTTCGCTGCGGCGCAGTAAAACCAGTCCGTTAATTTCTGCAAAGAGAAATAGCTGCGCCCGGCACGCGTGAAGAAGCGCCGCGCGCGCTTCCATACTCTGTTTTTTTCTCACACTTCGCCGAAAAACCGTACTTACTTCTTTCGCACCAGCCAGAGAGCGAAAAGAACTGCGCAGACCGAAACAATCTGAATGGTGAGTACAAGCGTCCTTGATCCTTCGAACGAACGCTTCGCCACGCTTCCGGAGAGGGCGAGCGATTCCTGAAGCATGGTATCCCGGATTCCGCCGACCAGATCGACAAAAGACTCTCCCGAAGCGGCCGCACGCCATTCAAGATCTCGCCCGTCTGCAGCGGCGCGCACAAAATTTGTCAAGAGCGCCCTGGAAGATATCAATTGCCTCCGTCATAGAATCAATCTGTTGCAGACGGTTATCGTCGAACGTCTCCATCCGGACATCCCGAAGCGCGGCGCGAAGATGTGAATGCGCCTCCCACAGAGCTTCCGCGGATGCATCTCCGTCATCTCTCCAAAAACGAGCGAGCAGTCGGGCCAAGTCCTCAACAGCGCCTTCAAGAGTCAGTCTCCTGGCGATAACGGCAAGATGCGCCTCGGCCGATCGTCCGGGCTCGTCCGTGAGAAGCATACGCTCCAAAACGCCGCGGTCCTCCTCAAGCCCTTTTCGAGATCGTTCCCGAAGAGCGTCCAGAGCGCCTTCGATCTCCGAACGGAGTTTTGCCCTCTCCCTGACAAAAACACGAAGTTCTTGCAACGAGCCAAGAATCGTCTGCACAATCCCGGCGGTTTCATCCCAACCGGCGCAACTGTGCGGCGAGATCTTCGTGAAGCGACGTATGACTCTTTAGGGTTTCCAGTGAGACGAGGAACTTTTCCATGGAGGTCTGCGCCGCATCGATTTTCTCCTCACCCCCGCCGTTCAGGGCGCGAAGAGCGCATAGAGCCTCATGCGAGAAGAACTCCGAATCCCGCAGGAGCGCTACCCCGGGAAGCCACACTTCGTCAAGAAGAACCGCCTCGTCGACGATCACGTCGAGAGTTCCGGATGAGTAGCTCCAGGCTACGGCAAAGAGCGCCAAGAGAAGCAGGACGCCTATACCAAACTTTACTTCGCTCCGCATTTCTTTGAACACCGCCATCACCTCGTCGAAAAAAGTAAGAAAAAAGTCCCTCGCCAGAGAGCGGGGACTTCCGATAAATCAGTCGAGCATCTCGCGCAGAACAGAGAGAGCCTCGGGGAACGAGCGTCTCCCCAAACCTATCCTGAAATGGTTCCAATCAACGTCGAAGACGACGTCGGGCAATACCAACAGACTACGCTCGGTCACGGCACGCTCGCAAAAATCCTTCACCGGCTGTCCGCCGAGAAGACGGGGGAAGGCAACCGAACTTCCACGAGGCTCGAACCACTCGAACCGCCCGCTGTGCTCGCAGAAAAAAGAGCGCGCCATTTCTAGATTCTCCTTTACGATGCCCCGACAGCGGCCGGTAAGCTCATCGCTCTTGCGAAGAGCGGCGATCGCGAGGATTTCAGAAGGCGCCGAAGTGCAGATCGTGGTGTAGTCCTTCAAGGCGGCGATCCTGTCCAGAAGCCACTTGTCCGTCGACGTAACCCATCCTGTCCGCAGCCCCGGCAGGCCGTACGCCTTGGAGAGACCGCCCAAGGCGACGCTTCTGCGAATGATTGACGGCGCAGAGGGAAGCCGATCCGAAGGGTTGTGCTCAAGCCCCCGGTACATCTCGTCGGAGAAGACGAAGAATCCCTTCTTCACCGAAAGTTCCGCGATGGCGTTCAACTGCTCCACGGACGGAAGAAAACCGGTCGGGTTATGCGGGAAGTTGACGATGACAAGGCGCGTATTCTCCTTGATCGCCCTCTCAAGGAAGGGGAGATCCAGCTTCCATACGCCATCCTCTTTTTTGAGGTACCATCGTGTCACTTCACACCCTAACGATTTAGGAAGCTCGTAGAGCGATTGATAGCATGGACTGAGCACGACGACATGGTCGTCGCTGTCCAACAGAGCGTTGAGCGTCAGGAAAATCCCCTCTTCAGGATTGAGGACGATTGCCTCGTCCGCAGACACTCCCGTTTCGCGGGCAATCTCGCGGAGAAGCGCCGGATGCCCCCCTCGACTCGGTGTACGAAAGACGAAGCTCGCTCCAGAGTTCCTCTACGTCGGCATCAGCCCCCTCAAGAAGCTCGCGGACGCTTATCGTCTCGCAGTCGGACGCGCTGAACATATGACGTACCGAGAACTCGTATTTGGCAAAATATCGTTCAAGGAGAAAATCCCGAACTTTCATTGCATCACAGCCTTAGAAGAGATTTTATAAATACGTTTTCTTTTGTATATACCCGCCATCACGCCCTTCCGAAAGAGAGAAACCTATAAAAAAAGACGCCCGAAGGCGTCCTTTTTGTTCACCCTTGCTGAACCGGTTACTTCTTCAGCGCAAGTCCTCTGCTCTCCCCGCTCACCTTGAAGCGCGACACCGCCTGCTGCATCGACGCACTCAGGTGCACAAGCTCCTCCGACGACGACGCTATCGACTCCACGACCTTCGTCTGTTCCTGCATGGAACGGCTCACGCTTCCAACCTGCTCCGCGATCTCGATGCTCGACTTCGACACGCTGTCCATGCCCGCCGTCATCTCCTCCGCGCTCGCCGACTGCTCCTCCACCGTCGCCGCGATGGTCTGGATGTTCTCGGTG
>CAXXRY010000020.1:0-19426 GCA_963668335.2 Aminobacteriaceae bacterium
GCTTGTTTCCTTGCGGTCCTGTTCTCGCAATCGTCCAGGTACCACAAGTCCCCTTCAAGGCATACAACCTTTGCCGTCGTATTCGTAGGGACGCAATCATCCGAAACACAGGTGTAGCTGTCGCTACAGGTTTGACCCTCTCCACAGACATCGCAAGGTGGGCAATTTGGATCAAACTGCTTCGCGTAGTCACCACAATGATTTTCGCATAGATCATCACAGTTAGGGATTATGCATGTAACTCCTATCGCGATATACCCAGCTTCGCAATGGCAGATGGCTGTCCCATTGTCCCCAATACAGTCCCCATGCCCGGAGCAGTCAACGCCTTGGCAGGGATCGTCGGACCAGCAGCGCAGACCCTCCTCGGTAATCTCCCAATTTTGCCCTTCCCCGCAGGCTGGATACAGACAGGCTACTTGGCAGGCTCCTTCTCCTTTGCAAATGCCAACTGTCGAAGTTGAATCCTCACCGTGGTATTCCCCTTCCTCGCAACTTCCGCTACCACTGCTGACCATCACGGTCTGCGCACCAACAGGGCAGCTTGGCCATTCGTTGCAAACGTCCGGTCCTCCAATGATGCTTTTACAGACAATTCGCCCATCTTCGATGTCGGCTTCCTGTCCCAAGTCTTGGCAGGGAGCTTTGCAAACAAAGTTGCATTGGTCTTCGCTCATGCAATAGCCTTGAATGGACCCGGAGAGCGTTAGGACACTCACACCGGCCTCGGCTCCGCAGGCATCTTCCGAATACATATCCAAGCTGACCTCATAGTCCTCCGGGCAAAGGTCTTGCAAAGCGTCCCTGGTGCAGGGGGTCGAATCGCCTGAATCCATCTCGTCGGTTCCCGCACAACTCGCGAAAACAAGCGGCATGACGTGAAGCAGGATGCATACTATCCATCGTTTCATAGGTTTTCCCCTCTCGTTGGTTTTTGGCACGGGTCGCCGGTTGTTTCTGCCCTCGGCGTTCCTGGAAACGTTTGTGGCAAGTCAATGTACCGGAGGAAAGAAAATCCGCCAGTTCCCAAATGGTCAGAGAACAGGCGTCCAGTACACGAAGAGACACATTGCCCTGGGGTAGTATCCTGGAGGCTTGACGGGTCATCCCGTTCGTGGTACGTAAACCATGTCACGAATAAATCTGTGTTTCTTGCTTTTCGCTCGTGGGGGGAATCGCCGTATGGAACAGCCGACCGCAAGGATGGACAACCGCTGTACTCGGATTCTTGTCAACCTGATGTCTAAACTTGATGATCTGCGCACGTTGGCGGACCTTCCCGAACTCCTACAACGGGAATTATGTCCCCACGTAGGTATGGATTGGGCGACGTTCTTTGTCGAACGTAAAGAGCCGATAATGGAAGAGAGTAACGCAAGTATTTTCTCGTATCATGACAGCTTTGGTGATGGTTTTTGGACTTATTGGTGGGATGAGCTTTGCTTTTACGATTTCTCTCTTCATGCGATGCTTCAACGTGGAGTGGGGCAAACTGTTGTCATGAGGGATTACCTTGACCCTACGGTGGAAGAGTATGTCTTTGCCGCTGACGAATACCAACGACATAACTGGGCCAGAAACGCTATTCTATCAATGTTACATAATGATGGACATTGTTGGGTGATTTTCGGCTTATATGGGGGAATGCGGAACGAGATATTCCCGGACCATCAATTCATCTTTTCTGCCGCCATTCCCATTTTGCAAAACTTCGTCCGGCGGATGCTGTCCTTCGAGCGCTTTTCCTATACCCAAATGGGCGCGGAAGACTTCCTTGCTTTGGAAAAACGCCCATTCCTGCTTTTCGATGAGGGTTTGAACCTCTTGCATCAATCCTCGGACATGGGTTCTTTTCTGAAGTATTGGTATTATGGCGAAACCCAGCCGGGTCTTCCCCGCAGCGTGATGGACCCCTTGCGCCGTTATGCCAGCCGACAACGCCCTCTGTCCCTGACACCGCCGATGCAGTGGAAGCACCTGCGAAACCGGCAAGGGTTGAACGTGGAACTGCAAGCCCTTCAGGGAGTAGGCGACACGCGGCTGTATTTGGCAACCTTTGTGCCGGAATCACCTGCCGGAGATTTCACCACGCTGTTGGAGTACAACCTGACCCCCAGGGAGATCGACGTACTCGGCGGGTTGTATCAAGAGAAGACGGATGGGCAGATTGCCCAAGAGCTAGGGGTTTCTCCGACCAGGATCAAGAAAATCCTACAGCGTTTAGGGGACAAATTGCAGGCCAAGGGCCGGGTGGAGGTTTTGGCCGAAGCTCTGAAACTGGAACAGGTTAGCCACCAAACGGAAATAAGTTGACCGGAAAACGACGACATGCCAGCTACTAGGGAACCAAGGCTCGACATGGAACACATGGACAACCACTGCACTAGGATTCTCGTCAATCTGATGTCCAAACTGGATGATCTGCGCACGTTGGAGGACCTTCCCGAACTTCTACAACGGGAGCTATGTCCCCATGTCGGCATGGATTGGGCGACGTTGGGAATTGAGGGAAAGATTCCCGTGATGTCGGAGGAAACGTCTACAATCATTTCTTTCAATGATGGCTTTTGTGACAACTGGTGGCACTTGTGGTGGGCACAATTCAGTGATTCGGACTTCATTCTCCACGAGTTGGTTCGGCATCCGATCGGAACCGTGATTGGCATGCTGGATAGCATGGATTGGCAGGTCGATGAATACGTGTACGCGGCGGATGTCTTCACCAGTGTCAACTGGGCCAAGAATGGTCTGATGGCCATGCTTTACAATGATGAAAAACTTTGGGTTTTGCTCGGAATGTACACGGGCTCTTTCAAAAGGATTTCACAGGAGAACGCCTCCATCTTTTCCGCTGCCATTCCCATTTTGCAAAACTTCGTGCGGCGGATGTTGTCCTTCGAGCGCTTTTCCTATACTCAGACGGGCGCGGAAGACTTCCTTGCTTTGGAAGATCGTCCATTCCTGCTTTTCGATGAGAATTTGAACCTCTTGCATCAATCCTCGGACATGAACTCTTTCCTGAAGTATTGGTACCACGGCGAAAACATGAAACCTCTTCCCCATAGCCTGACGGAAATCTTGCGCCGTTACGCCAGCCAACAGCGCCCTCTGTCCCTCACACCACCGATGCAGTGGAAGCACCACCGAAACCGGCAAAACCTGAACGTGGAACTGCAAGCCCTTCAGGGAGTAGGCGACACGCGGCTGTATTTGGCTACCTTTGCACCGGAGGTGCCTGCCGGAGATTTCACCACGCTGCTGGAGTACAACCTGACCCCCAGGGAAATAGACGTCCTCGGCGGATTGTACCAGGAGAAGACGGATGGACAGATTGCCCAAGACTTGGGTG
This sequence comes from Aminobacteriaceae bacterium, assembly GCA_963668335.2. Classification (GTDB taxonomy): domain Bacteria; phylum Synergistota; class Synergistia; order Synergistales; family Aminobacteriaceae; genus JAAYLU01. Next base: position 3,350 of record CAXXRY010000020.1, read on the forward strand.
TTTCCCAAGTACGTGTTCGAAAAATCGTGCAGCGATTGGGGGATAAATTGCAAGCCAAAGGCCGGGTGGAGGTTTTAGCCGAAGCCTTGAAACTGGAACAGGCGGAGAGGATGGAGTGATGGAGCAGCAAGGGAGTTGTCGCCACAGCCTTGTAGCCAAGCTTTGCGCGGAGCTTGTCGATGTGAAGGACTTTGATGAATTTGTGTATCTTCTTTTTGAGACCTTGGCTCTTCCCTTGCACCTGAAAGGTTTCTCCCTTGATTTTCAGGCTGGCGGCTCACCGATGCAGGCACCCGCGACAAAGAAAACGACGTCCTGCAAACTAAAAGGCGAAAGCCCGTCACAACCGCCTGCCGGTGACAGTGTGGACGACACGGTACTGTCCTTCCAGACGGCCCACAACCAAACAGCGGTCTGCCATTTCCTTCGAGAGGCGAAGGCCGGTGCCTTTGATGCTGCGGAGATGCGATCTTTAGAAGAAGCGATCCTCCCTACGATACGTTTTCATTTCAACACTCTACTGGCCGAACGGCGCTCTGATTTATCGGAGCATCAATGGACCCATCGTTGGATGGATAGTGAGGATGACTTCAGCCTGTTGCTTGGAGCGAACCGGCTCCCGATCCAGGCTCCACAAAACTACTCGCGGAAATTGAGTGCGTTCTTTGAGACGGGGCCTTGGGAGGTTCTTCCACAGCCCATTTCGGAGTGGCTTGAAGAATGTGACAAACGGTTCCTAGAAACGGATAGCCCCAAAGAATATCACTCCGTATGGGCAGATCGCCAAGGAAAGAAGGATCTACACGTGGAAGCCCGTTTACCGAAAGAGACTGACCGAACCTCACGAACGTGGCTTCGGTTTCGGGTCCAGCCGAAGCCGACCGACCTCTTGTCCACCCTGAACGAACAGGAAAGAACGCTGCTGGATGCAATTCCCACCGGGCACACCAACGTCCATTTGGCGGACATGATGGGCCTCAGTGTTTCACGGATCAAACAAATCATGCGCAAGCTTCACAGCAAACTTGGCACCAGTACCAAGGCGGGGCTGGCCAAGTTTCGAAAGCAGTATCCCTGACAGGGTGTTGAAAAAGTCCCTTGGTGCACGGCACGAATGCCGCTCCGGAAACCCAAAGCCCATTTCGTAGTTTTGCGTTCTCCATCAGGTTGGTGAACCCTGGGTTCACCTGGATCAATGCGCCGAAGTGTATCGGTATGTAGCGCACAAATGTACAGTAACCAATCATATACTTGCGTCACATCCCAATGGGGATACGCTTGGAAGTGTACAAATAGCTCTCAGATTGACATTCGGCCAGAACATGCCTTCTTTTCGATGGGCAACTTTTTGGAAAGAAAGAGGTTTCAAGATGCTACGTTTCGTAGGGTTCCTAGTCGTGTTTTTTGGAATAGCCGGGATTTTCTTCTCCTGCTCAGGAGAAGAGGCGAATCTCGAAGATGGCCAACAAGCGACGGAAACAGAAGAATTCGCCAAAGCACAATTGGCCCAAGCGAAAGGTGTATCCTGGTCCTTGAATGGCCAAACCATTCTCGAAAGTGGAAACGAGATTGATTTCAATCTATACTCTTACTATGAGCAGGATACGGATCTCAGGATGCCGTTGTTCGTTCCAGATGGGTTAACCAACGCCTACAATGCCGCTCACGGGCAAGCAAGTTTCTTCTGGCGCACCGAACAATTCGAGGTCCGCTCGGAGCGAGTCGACATCTACAAGAGAGTCTTGCGCGAAATGCTGCTACGAGAGGAGATGGGTGATAAGCAACAGAAGCTTGAGAAACTTATGGAGCAGTTTTCGGACTTTGTAGAGGATAATGGAGCCATAGGCCTGAATGTAGATCGGATTGATACGGTTATTAGTATCATAAATGTAGTCGATGAATTTAAGAGTATGGCCTACCTGGCAAATAACTTGAACTATTTAAAGACATTGTTTTCAACCACCCATCGGGCTTTCAGCATTGGCAAGGATATTCTCGAGTTCTATTGTTATATGTCCTTGTTCGAATCGGACCTAATCTACAGAGTCGATGCGTTTCAATCCTGGATCGAATCTCAACCCGAAATGGTTGACCCGGCGCTTGCTCTCGCGTTTTGTAATACAGAGACGTTGCCATGTCCTGAGCTCGAATCATCCAATTACGGTGGGGAAAAAGCCTATATCGAGGGTATGGTAGCTTCTGCAGGAACATCACGAGCTGTTATTGATGCGTTGAAAGAAACCATAGTTGAAGAGTTAAGCCTGGAAAATCTTGTGGAGCGGGCTGCCTTCGATGCTCTCCCTCTTGTAGCCTGTAAGATTTTTCCTATTGTAGGAACGTTGATTTGTAGAAAGCTATTGGACCTTGCATCCGATTTCTATGCGGCTTCGGAAGAAGTCGAGACGATGAACCGCAATATGGTGGCGGCGGCCACAATCCTTCGGTGTTTGTTCAATAACCAGTACGAGGATTTAAGTACGTTTACGAGGCAAGATTTGCTAATCGATGAAGGACGCAACGCCTGGGAGCGAGCCAAGATGCAAAGTTACCTGTCCTTCTATATTGCCAAGATGGGCTATGAGAAGATCTATTTTGAACCGGAGAGCGGAAATGACGTTGTCCAATCTGTCGGGTTCATTACCCAACATGTTGCTGGAAGACGATCCGAGGAATTATTGAATGACTTGCGGTATCAGGGCTGGGATGCCCAACAAGGGCACTACGAATTGGATACCTTATTGGAGGGCGCATTGGACTCTTTACCCCCCATCGCACCCAGCCTGCGGATTCTTACCCCCACCTGGCGAGCGGGGCGGTTGATCCATTTCGATGCTTCCGAAAGCATCATCTTCAGCAATGGATCGGATTCAACCAACCGGTTGGCACCATATTACACGTTTACGTTTGACGGGGTTCCAGCCCCCTCTTCAACCAATCCTCTAACCACCCACGCTTTTGTTTTCTCAGGGATGCATACCATTACACTTGAGGTGAAACCCTGTCAGTCCTGCGATGCCTTGGCACAAGAACGGACGTATACCCTTGAAATTGAGCCTAGGATTATCGGTAGCGTTCAGGTTACCCCGGCCTTGTTACGGGATAGTTCTATTCTGCCCGTGGTGAAGTCTATCGGAAATTCGGTTACCTTCCAGGCTGGTATCCTGGAGGAAGGAGAACTCCTAAGCCGAGATATTCAGGATCAGTTGGACATCGCCGTCTGGCCATCCAAAAACGTCACGTATAACGGCAATGCGACTTTTACGTTGATCAAAGCCGGTTACACTCGATTCATCGTTTCTTGGGAAGGTGAAGAACTGGGAAAGTATGATGTCAAAGTCCCCTTCGGGGATGTACCGGACGGCCACTGGGCAGCGCAGTTCATCGACCAGTTGCTGGTGAATGGCGTAATCGAAGGATATGGAGATGGGTCGTTCCGGCCCGGCAACCCAATCAATCGGGCTGAATTCATCAAGATGCTGGTTTACCTCCTACATCTTGACCCTCCCCAGGGGTGGAAGACCATGCCTGTGAGCAGTGAGTGTCCGTTCACGGATGTTCCTTTAGGAGAATGGTATTTCGAACCGGTGATGACGGCCTATGGAAACGGCTTGGTGAATGTGCCGGAAGATCGTCTATTCCGTCCGGGCGACAGCCTTAACCGAGCTGAAGCTGCAAAGCTGATTGTTCTGGCCTTCAATTACGAAATTGCCTACCCGACTTCCTCTCCATTCTCCGACGTTCCAACCGGGCAATGGTATACACCTTACATCAATACGATCAAGACCGTTGGGATTGTAAAAGGCTATCCGGACGGCACCTTCAAACCGAGTGACACCATCAATCGAGCCGAGGCGGCAAAGATGATTTGGAATGCGTCTCTGTATGCACCGAGCAATGAGGAGGATGAACAATGAGAACTCACGCTTTCATTCTTTTGGGACTGCTGGTTTGGCTCGGTACGCAAGGTTTTTCCAGTGAAGTTCTGGCCTTCTCCTCGGCGGGGAAAACAACCGGAGATTGGAGCTCAGACCGTTGCGGCGAATCCGACGAACCGTCCACCGGTAATTAGCAGGCTGACGGCTTCGGCGCAAAGTGTCTCGATCGGGGAACCCGTCCAGTTCTCCGCCCAGGCCAGTGACCCGGACGGAGACTCTCTCACGTATTATTGGACGGTGTTGAATGGGACTTTTAACTCCTGTACGGGAACCTGCTCCTCCATTACCTGGACGGCACCCTCAGTATCGAGAAGTCGCACGTTCGAGATACATTTGGAAGTGGGAGACAAAAAGGGGCGAGTCGCTTTTCTTACCCAAACCATTTCGGTACAGATTGATTCCAATGGCAATACGGATAGCATCGCTCCTTTTGTTACGATGTCTGAGCCCGGAGGAATTACCTATACGGAAGGCGACTCCGTTGTGGTGAGATGGTCCGCTTCCGATGTTGGAGGGATCAGCCATTTTGTCCTGGATAAATTCCTTACCAACACGCAGCAATGGGATACGGTTTCATCTTACATCAATGGGTCTATGACAAGTATTTCTTGGACTGCTGAACTGGGTGTTAGCAAGTTACGCATTTGGGCATTTGATGAAGCCGGAAATTACGCCGTCTCGGAATCGGAGTCTTTTGTGGTCGATGCGAATGAATGCCCGGAGGCACCCGCGACACCGAGAATCATAGATCCGGGAATCAGTACTCCCAACGATTTCATCGTCATTCAATGGTACGGAGTCGATTGCGCGGACGAGTATCTTCTTTCCGTCGCAAAGGATTATGCATACGCCAATCAAGTTGAATACGTCGTCACGGATGATGAGTACACCTTCAACAACTTGGAGAATGGAACCTACTACTTCAAAGTCCGAGCCCGCAATGAACATGGACGAAGTGCTTGGAGCAGTTTGGTAAGCATTCGCGTTGCAAAGAATCATAACCCGCTTGCTGCTTCCGGGCCATATCCATCGCTGGGGGCTAGAAATGTTCCACGCGCGAACTTGGAGTTGTCCTGGGATATTGAAGATGATCCAGATGGCGACCCCGTTACCTCTGCACCCTATTTAGGAACCAGCCCCAATTCCATGACCCGGCTACGCCCTTTTAATGATGAAACATTCTATACAATCAGCGAACTGGAGGCATGTACCGGCTACTACTGGCGTGTCGTGACCAGAGATACCCGCGGCGGTGAGGAAACCAGCCCGACATGGGGGTTCACTACGGAATGCACTCAGGCCGACGTTTCCGTACAGTCGATTCATGTTGAAGGGGATATTCGTTTCAACAACGAGGTTACGGCCAGCGTCGTTCTGAAAAACCTCGGTGGGTATGGAAGCCTGACCGGAACCTTGAAGCTGTATGCCTCCACGGCGGCGGGGAACCCTGGAAACGCCCTTTCTTGGTGTGGAAATGATGGTTCCGGAATTGAGTCCAGGACAATCCACCACCATCGTGCGTACTTTCACCCTGAACCATTACTTGGCCGACACCTTTTACTTTGATGCGCTCTATGAACCGGGGATCACCGAAGACGGAAACTTGGCCAACAACATTGCCAGCGAATATGCGCAGTTCGAAAATCCGGGCGAAGATCCTCAACTGTCCTGGTATACCGTCAACACCATTGAGAAAAGGCATTATAGGGTAAACGAGTCCAATACGTTTGGCGTTGTGGTCAATCATGAAAGCGCCGTCCCACAATGCTCGTTCAGCTACAAGGTTTACCCAGCCGGAGATTGGACAGACCTTGAGACTGTTGGTCCACGAGACGTGGGGTGTTCGTTCTCTTTCTGCCAGTATGAGATTCATTGGGTGATTCCCGCCTCCATGCACAATAAAGAGGGGTTGATGCGGGCAACCTGCACCGATACCTTCGGCAATCAAGGGATAACCATTACCCCGGTTTTCGAGATGATGGACCATACTCCGCCCACAGGAAGCGTGCTTTGGCCGACCGGTGGGGAGGAACTGCTGACAGGGCATACCTATACCATCCAATGGGTAGCCGAAGCCCCTTGCGTGGCGGACTATGCACAAGTACGTCTTCAAAAAAATGGAGTTGAATTCGAGTCCTTAAGCCCCCAGATTCCAATGTTGGCAGGCGGTCAAGGCCGCTGGGATTTCACCCCGGATGCCTCTTGGTACTCCGATGAACCTTTCCGGATTCTCGTTAACGTTATGTCCAGCCATTGCAGCATAGAGTCCACGTTGACAAGCCAGGAATTTCACATTCGAAACGGCTTTGAACCTCCTCCCGGTTTCTCGGAATCCATCCCGCTGTTCGGCCAAGGCGGCTATACGGATGGAATGCAAGAAGCGTTTGTTGCACGAACAGACTCATCCGGGGATGTCCATGTACTGGGAAGGTACCGCTATCAAGAGAGTGATTACTGGGAAGAACAGGTCTTATACGCTCAAAAGAATACTATGGGTTGGCAACAAACCAATCTTACCAATCTGCCGCGAGTGAACACCAGTTTGCATCCTGAGAACTGGTATTTAATTGAAAACATCAAGATGGATGTCGGAGATAACGGTCGGATAATTGCTGGCTGGAATCTAATCAATGAGACATACAATGGTCGAGGACTTATCCACATAAGGTGGTTCAATGGATCATCCTGGAGTAGTGACGCTACGATTGGTACCTGTGCAAACTCTTATCAGTGTACGCTTCTCGACGTTGGAATGTTCCCAGACGGGCGTGCCATCGCAATATACTTCAACCGGGCCTTGATTCAGACTCAATACGTTGTTATGAACTCAGCCGGTGCTTGGGGAACACCGCAACTATTTGAACCGTATGATGTGCCCAAAGTTTCTCTTGCCATTGATACATCTGGAACCGCACATGCTTTCTATTCAGGTTCTTCAACGACAGTATCCAACTACCGAAGCTTTGATGGGTCTACGTGGTCCGACGCGATGGAATTCACTCCGAGCGATTATTTAAAAACCGCGTTGGAATTGGATGATGAAGAACAACCCGTTGTTCTGATGTGGGAAAATGGTTTGAATCAAGCCTTTCGGCTAGAGAATGGTACATGGCAGGAGATCGTTCTGCCCCAGCTTGATTCAGCCAAAGATGTAACCTCAGGCTACAATCTCGGATGCACTTTCGACGGGGCATCGGGAATCATCGTTCCCTGGATGCAGAAAGACGAGCATACACCAAGCATTCCCTACCTGCGTTGGCAAACGGGTTCCGGTTGGTCGGATTTGTTGCAGTTCGCACATTTGGGAGCGACAAGCCCCTATCTGATGTTCGATGCGGGTTCATCAACGCTGCATTATATCTACTGGAGAAACGGTGGTGGTTTGTATTATGGCTACGCCGACTGGGCTGCCGACCGGATTGCACCGGATGTCGCGTTCCACCCGCTTGGGTCCAATGAATTCGCGTTGGGAAGCCTTGTCTCACCTTCGTGGGAAGCCACCGACAACGAAGCCATTACAAATCAATCCTTGTTCCTGCTCCATGCTGACGGTTCGGAACAAGAAATTCTGGGTGTTTCAAATGACGATAGAGCGTGGTCCTGGCTGGCTCCCGCCGAGCCGTTGCTGGACGTTAGGTTCAAGCTGCTCGTTGCCGATTCCGCAGGGAACGAAACCATTGCCGTAAGCGATGCCTTCAGCGTACGAGAAAACGAGGCTCCTACGGTAGAGTTCGTCTATCCCCAGGGAGGTGAACTTGCATACACGGGATCTAGGATTCCGGTTTCCTATGTTGCAACAGATAACCTCACAGGGATTGCAATTGGACTCTTTTGGAAACCTACGAATGTGGAACAATGGTTGGAAATCGAAACGGGCTTGGAGAACACGGGAAGCTATTCCTGGCTGATTCCCTATGAAGAGATGGGGGACATCCAACTGAAAATTATCGCCACGGACGCCAGCGGCAACGAGACCGAAGCTATCTCCGGCACCTTTACCGTGTTCTATTCAACAACGAGAAACCTGCAATTCTATGGGATGCAACCCGCGAACCATGCAGCCGGGCAGTCGGTGAATCCGACTCTGGCTTGGGAGATCATGAACAGTACGGGGGCGGAAGCTCGTTACGATCTCTATGTTTCGGAAACGCAAGGCGAGGTGGAGACGTTGGCGTCAGCAGCTTTGTTGCAGTCGGCCACATTGGACCAGTCCTATGTGTTGAGTCATCTGGCCCTCGGACGGGATTATTACTGGCGTGTCATTGCCAATGCGGGAGCGGACCAAGGCGATAGCGGTGTTCTTCAGTTCCAAACGGTTGAGGAATATGTTTCGCCTCCTGCTGCCTTGAGGATTGTGGATTCCGGCCACCATACGATGCAGCTAGTGTGGCAAGATGAATCAGATAACGAACTCAGTTTCATCATTGAATCGAGCCAGGATGGGGAGACTTATTCGGAAATCGGTCGTGTAGCCGCCAATGTGACTGGCTATCAGCCTTCTGGGTTGCAAGCCCATACCGGATATTGGTACCGTGTTTTGGCCCAAGGAGCAATCAATCATTCCATCCCATCCGAGTCCGCCTATGGGGAAACGACGAACCCGCCACCTGATATACCTTTCTTGCTTTCCCCGGCAATGGGGAGCCAGGGAGTAGGGGTGACGGAGTTATCGCTTCAATGGATCACGAGCGATCCGGATTCGGATGACCTGACGACGGACCTGTATTTGGGATCATCCTATAACCCTCCTCGTATTCGCGAAAATCTTACGGGAACGGAACTGATGATTTCAGATCTTGAACGTAACCGGGTTTATTACTGGAAGATTGTGGTAAAAGACGCTTACGGTGGGGAGGCAACAAGCACGGTGCAATGGTTCGTCACGGAAGGGTACTCCTTACCATCAACACCCCAAAACCTGCTAGCCACGGCTGACGCACCGAATCAAGTCTCTCTTACATGGGAGTTGAACGATAATCATGCCTCCACGGTGACAATGCAACGGGCCTGTCGTCGGTGGCCTGAGCAAACCGAAGAGTGGGCTTACCTGACGGAGATTTCCGCCCTGACCATGCATTATACGGATGCGGTAGGCTTGACACCGGCGTATACTTGTTCCTATCGGCTCTCCGGCTGCAATCCGGCGGGGTGTAGCGCCAATACTTCCGCCTCGGTAGTGACGTTACCGAATACGAATCCGGTGATAGCTCCGTCGATTCCCGCTATCCGTCTTGCCCTGGGACAAACCAAGGAATTATCCCTTGCCTGGTACAAAAACGATGATACTGATTCAGGAAACGAACTAACTTGGTCTCTTGCAGGGAACTTCTCGGACTTGGTTTCCGCGAGTATCGTTGGTGACTCTCTCCAAATAACCGCCGCTACGGAAATTGGAGAAACTCAAATCACCATGATCTTGAAGGACGCGGACTTGGCAGCGGATGAACAGGCGGTATCCGTTCAGGTTGTGGGCGATGTACAGAGTCCCGAGTGGCAGACCCTGCCTCTGATCGCCATTCGGCCCGATGAATACGCCTCAGAGGTTCTGGACCTTTGGAACTATGTGGAGGATCCTACATATACGGATGACCAACTGACAATTGTGATCCAGGATATAAACAACGATGCCTGTGGGGCCCTTATCAGTGATCATCGAACGGCGGAATTCGACCCCTTAAACGGTTTCCTCGGTTCTTGCACCATCACCTATCGGGCCGACAATGGAATTACGTATGCCGATGCCACGGCAACCGTGTATGTGGGCCTATGGCCTAATGGAACCATCTGTGAACTGGCTGAGGATTGTGCTTCCGATCACTGCGGAGAGGGAGTTTGTTGTGAAGAGGGAGCCTGTTGTCTTACGGACAATGACTGTCCCGATTCGTTCAATACGGGCGTGCTTTGCGCAGATCCTGCGTCCTGCCAAGGCGTTCGTGGCGTCAAACATTGCGATGAGTTCTTCCAGTGCCAGACGATCTCTCAACCGGAACCATCCGCCTGCGATCATGCTGCTTGTGATGCCGATTCCAATGCCTGTACGCTCGGTGACTCTTGCCAGAACGGAGTTTGCACTCCTGGAGCGTGGCGGGATTGTACGGACGATGTAGACTGTACGGAAGATTCCTGTGATTCGGGAAGCGGCAATTGCGTGAATGCGCCGAATGACGCGATATGCAACGACGAAGAGGATTGTACAGCGGATACCTGCGATGCGACAATGGATTGCCAATTTACTCCTCTAGCGGATTGGACGGATTGCGGTCAGAATGGTTCGGAAGCTTGTTTCGCAGGGGCTTGCGAGCCTCTTGGAGAAAACGATCGTTGTGCCGATGCCTTGGACCTTGTCCCGGATGAACCGCAGATGGGGCGGCTTAACGGGTTCCATGCCTTCATCAGTGTTCCCGATGGTTGTGGGGACAGCACCGAAACGCAAGGAACGGATGCCTTTTATGTCCTTCGCATCTCGGAAGCGGGACGTTATTCCATTACATTGGAGGCTGGAGAAGGAGAAGATCTGGGGATGGCCTTGCTCTCGGATTGCGAGGATGCCGCATCCTGTGTGACATACGCCGACCAGGTTGGCGAGGGTGAAACGGAGACATGGGAAACCGATCTTGACGCGGATATCATCATTCAAGTTCTCCTTCTGCATCGAAGTGGAGAAGAGTCGACCGACTACACCTTGTCTGCGTTGAAGATTGAAAATATGGAAGACGGCGACATTTCCGACGGCGATGAAGACGGCGACATTTCCGACGGCGATGAAGACGGCGACATTTCCGACGGCGATGAAGACGGCGACATTTCCGACGGCGATGAAGACGGCGACATTTCCGACGGCGATGAGGACGGCGACATCTCCGACGGCGACATCTCTGACGGCGATGAAGACGGCGACATCTCCGACGGCGATGAAGACGGCGACATCTCCGACGGCGACATCTCCGATGGCGACATCTCCGACGACGATGATACCACCGACGACGACGACGACGTGACCGACGACGACGACGATGACACCACCGATGACGACGATGATGATGACGATACCACCGACGATGATGATGATAACGACGATGATGACGACGATGATGATGACGATGATGATACTATCATCAAGGACGGTGATGGATCAGGCGGCGGCGGCTGTGGATCAGCTCATGGGTCATGGCGATTTCTCATGCTTCTTGCGGGTGTAGCGCTACTGTATCGTCGCTACACCAGGGCGCTGAAGAACCTCGTGTGACGTTTCCCTACCCTAGTTCGGTATGATTCATATTCCTACCGAACTAGGGATGTCTTGTCCGAGTCATTCTTCAGCGGGGCAGCCGGAAGGAGCCGGATTCCGGTGCTTTCCGCTCTCTGAAAACTGAACCATCAGAAGGAATGGATCGGGTGGAAGCTCCTGCGAGGTTCCGGGAAGCCGTCCTGGGATGCTTTCGATGCAGGCGAGTCCTTCGTTAGGCAACATCCGGGGGTAGGTTGCTCGTGAGGAGCAGATCAATAGACCGTTGCACTTTTGTCGTTGAGCAATGATGTTTTGCCGTGGAACACGGCCATGAATTTACAGATGACATATCAAGCGTTTTGCCACGTTCTCGCCCTAACATCATGTTCGAATCGTATCCCGGCGAAAGCCCAGAATTTCCAGAGCCGTTGACGTTTCCTCCACCATTCCATTTTTCGGAAAAGTCTCTAACTCGAAAAGTGCCCGCCCGGCGATCCCGGACGGGCGTTGTCGTTTTCTTAAGCATTCTCGCGGTGTTGCGTGGATGTGTTGTCGTTTCCTGTCTCAACCATTTGTGGAGTTGGTTTTCGTCATTTCACCCCATTTTGGCCGGTTTTTCTCTGTTTGGGCCGATTTTCTGAGAAATTTGTGGACTGGCGTGTCCAAGTCCGAAATATCGTGATGTGAACAATATCATGTACTTAGAGCCATCTCCCTCCTTTCCACCGCTGTTGACGTTCGGACTAGGGAACGCAAATTGGAAATTTTAATACGGCGGATAATATCCAATATATCCTATGATACCAATGGGATAAAGCGTCGATATAAAAATTACTGGACACCTTTTCTCACCAATGTCATCGGTCAGATTGGCAAGCAGGATGAACCGAATCGGACGAAGATCCGGCGAAGAAACCGCCATCGATGAATTTAGAACCGTTTTCTCACGTGTGCGGCTAAGCGCGCCGCAAAGATCTTGTGGGCAACTTCCCCCATGGATTGACCGAAGGGTAACTCGCGAGGGCTGGAAATCTGTGAAAAGCACTGGATAAATCTTGAGTTTTGTCTTGAATTTGGTAGGATATCGGTATTCTGATTAGTGTACGTCCTTATAGCTGTACAACAATTTGCGATTCGAGTTCACCCTGGAGAAAGGGAAAGCAAGCGATGGAACGTAAGCAAGGGGTGTTATTTCTCGTGTTGGCGATGCTTTTTATCGTGGCGATAGCCGGAGTTTCCTCCTGCGGTGGCTCGTCAGGAGGGGATTCCGACGGGGATTCAACCGACGGGGATTCAACCGACGGAGATGCCGACGGGGACAACCCCTTGGACCTTTCCTGCCTCGAAATGCTGCCCTTGCGCTTGTGGGCGACGGACCCGTCCGTGGTGGCGATGCTCTATCGCATCGAGACCTGCGACGGCCAGACGGTGGTGTTCGACCCTGCGGAGGGCGAAAGCATTTTCGACTATTACACCATTACGGAGAACGGACAACCCCTGAGCTCGGAAGCCGTGCCGGATGTGGACCGTTCGGATCGGCAGCGCGCCTACGTGACCTTGATGCTGGACTTTTCGCTGTCCACGCGCCCTGTGGAGGCGGAGTTGATCGCGGCGACCATCGCGTTCGGCGAATCGCTGATGGCGGCCAGCGACCGGATTTGGGTTGGAGTGAAGATTTTCGATGGCCGCAACGCACCGGCCACGGTGTTGCTGCCGACGCCGGATGTGGACGAGCTGCGCACGGCCCTGCAAGATCTGGTCGGGTATCGCGATCCCAATGCCGACGATGGCTCTACCAACCTCAACGGCGCGGTGGCGGATGGGGTGGAATCCTTGCGGATGTGGCAGGCGGAGGTCATGCAACGCAACGACCAGGGCCTGGTGACGACTGGCTACCTGGTGGCGTTCACCGACGGTTTGGATACGGCGGACCGGCGTCCCTTGTCCGATGCCTCCACGGCGGTGGAATCGGCGCGTTCCGGCGACCCCACCATCGGCACCAATGTGCAGACCTATGCAGTGGCCTTGCAGGGCGACGACTACACGGCCCAGGCGCGAAGCAACCTACTGGAGATTTTGGGCGGGTCTGAGCGGTATTTGTACGAAGGCGACCTGGACGAGTTGACTCAGCAGTTCAATCAACTCGCGGCACGCATTGCCGATCAGGTGAAGGCGACGCACCTGTTCAAGTATTGCTCGGCGGCGCGTTCGGGCCAGCGGGAGGTGGTGCTGGGGGTCAATCCGAACGTGGGAACGGCGAACTCGGAGATTTCGTTCTCCTTCAGCGCGGATGGCTTCAGCGGTGGCTGCGCCGACTTCATCGAAACGGTGTGCGTGAATCGCGCCTGCGGCGGCTTTAATTGCGGCGGCTGCGACGACCGCTCGGAAGTGTGCGAATCTGAAAATGGACGTTGCGTGGACGAATGCGTGGACCAGGATCAATGCAGCGGTGAAGAAATTGAAACATCGCTGGGCTATGAGCGGGTCTGCGGCCCCGCAACCCTGGGCGAGGGAGTGCGGCGTTGCGGCAACCTTTGCGTGGACACGATGCAGGACGACGACCATTGCGGCGGCTGCAACAAGCCCTGCGATACGGGCGATGGTGAGCGCTGTGAGAGCGGGTTGTGCAGTTGTCCCAGCGGATTGACCCGTTGCAACGATGTGTGCCGCGAGGCGTCCTGGTACGATGATAATCCGAATCACTGCGGGCAGTGCGACCGGGCTTGCGCCAACGGCGGCACGTGCACAGGCGGTCAATGCCAGTGCGCCGCTGGCTGGGAAGGTGAGACCTGCGAGACGTCTCAATGCGATCCGCCGTGCCAGAATGGCGGCACGTGTTCCGCCGATCAATGCCAGTGTCCCAATGGCTGGGAAGGTGAGACCTGCGAAACGTCTCAATGTGCTACGCCCTGCCAGAATGGTGGCATCTGTGTGGGCCCGAACACCTGCGATTGCACCGATGGCTGGGAAGGCGAAACATGCGAGACGTCTCAATGTGCTACGCCCTGCCAGAATGGTGGCATCTGTGTGGGTCCGAATACCTGCGAGTGCGCGGATGGCTGGGTGGGGGCGACCTGCGAAAATCTAGACGGTACTTGGTACGACTCATCTTCCGGCCTGACCTGGCAGAACCCGCCTGCCGATAGCTCAATGGATTGGGAAGATGCCAAGGATTACTGTAGCAACCTGAGTTTAGCTGGCTTTAGCAACTGGCGCTTGCCGCAAATCGGTGACCTGCGGTCGTTGATACGCGGTTGTCCGAGCGTGGAAATAGGTGGGCTTTGTGATGTGCGCAATAGTTGCAATTATGCTGGTCCCCAATGTGGAGAGGCCTATTGCTCACCCTGTCTTGAAGAAAGTGGTCCCGCCGATGGCTGTTACTGGCCCAACGAGATGGAAGGCGAATGTAGCCGGTACTGGTCGTCGTCGCCCGTCGAGAACTCTGATGAATACGCCTGGGGAGTGAACTTCTACAACTCCAGCCTATACTGGTACGGCGAGGGCAACTTCGAAGTCTTCAACAATGTCCGGTGTGTTCGCGGTGCGCCCGGACCGTGAAGTGGGTTATTTGATCCTTTGGTTCTTTGGACATTTCCCCTCGCCTTCGGGCGAGGGGTTTTCCGCGCGAAGCGCGGGGACGCACGGTGTGAGAGTGCGCAGAAATTTCCACCCCGGCGGCGGACCGGCTGCAATCCGTGAAAGGAAAACGATCCGTCAAAGCCACCACCCGCGGAATGTAGACATTGTTGTCTATAATGTTGCTAAGCCGTGAAGGGTTTACCTTATTCTGGCGTACTGAAGTCTCAAGAAGGAGCTATGATGAAGTCATTCATAATTAGTGGAGTGTTGATTTTTCTCGTTTTTTTCTTTATCGGAAGTGCTCAATTATTACGAGCCCAAAGCCAATTGAACGCCAATAATGCCGGGGACGACCCTGAAAATAACGGCAACGATCCACAATACACCTATGATAAATCCACCATTGATGAAACACGCGCCAAAGCCCCAAAATGCCAGGGTCAGAATGGATCAAAATGTCATCCTCTTCCTAAAAAGGAGAAACTTGAAGCCAACGAATTCACGATTGTACTCCTTCCTGATACACAACATTATACAGAAGAACCATACTCAACAAGTACATATTTTAAACAAGCGGAATGGATTGTAAGTCATAAGGATCAATACAATATCAAACACGTTATTCATTTAGGCGATATTACGGAGAAAAACGCTGACGACCAGTGGGGAATTGCAACTTCTGCCCATAAGATATTAGATGAAAATGATATTCTATATTCAGTTGTACCCGGCAACCATGATTATCGACGGTCAGGCGGAAAACTGTATAGAAATGAATCAAGATTCAACACCTATTTCGGACCAAATCGTTATAAAGACTTGCAAGCGTATACAGGACGATACGGAAGCTACGGTGACGATGGCGCTAATAACTACGCGCTATTTGAAGTTGGAGAATTGCGGTTTATTGTAATTGGCCTGGAATACGCTCCAAGAAAGGACGTGCTTTGCTGGGCGAATCGGCTCATTCAAAGGCACCCTGACCGTAGAGTTATAATCGTTACCCACTGTTATCTTAGTCATGGCGGGAGATTAGCAGAAGACTGTTCAAAGAAGTATCACATCGAAGGAAGTGATGGTAATGCAATATGGAGTGAGCTTGTGAGCCTCCATAGTAACGCATTTCTTGTTCTATCTGGCCATATAAACGATTCAGAGTGTGTGGTTCAGAATGGCAAAAGTAACAATATGGTTATGGCGATTCTTACAGATTTTCAGCATGAGGAATTCTTGACATGCGATATAATACTGAAGAAAGGAGGAAACGGTTGGTTGCGCACGCTAAGGTTTGTTCCGAAAGCAAATCGAATTGATGTTGAAACCCACTCCGTAGAG
>CAXXRY010000021.1:0-3946 GCA_963668335.2 Aminobacteriaceae bacterium
CGATGTCAGCCCCGGTTGCAACAATATTATCCCTTTTTTTGCCGCCGATTTCCTTGGACAGATCATAATGATACAGATTGAAACTGCCGCCGCATCCGCAGCAACGGTCGGCATCCGCCATTTCCACCAACTGGGTGTTGGGCGCGGCCTTGATGAGAGCGCGCGGCTGGGCCGAAACGCCAAGGGACTTCTTGAGGTGGCAGGGGTCGTGGTAGGTCACCTTGCGTCCGCTGGCCGCGGCTGTGGCCGCCGAGAGGTCCACCTTGAGCACGTCCACCAGGAAGGCGTTGATGTCCAGGGTCTTGTCCGTGATCGCCTTGAGCTTCGCCTGCACGTCGGCGGAATAGTCCCCCGGCGAACATGGGCCAGATCTCATGGACGGTGGAGGTGCAGCTGGCGCAGGCCGTGACCATGTAGTCGAATTGCCTGCCCGCGAACACGTCGAGGTTTTTCATGACCATGGCGTCGTAGGCGGTTTTCTCGCCGGACGATATGGCTGGAATACCGCAGCAGGCCCAGCCTTCGGGCAGGTACACGCCCACGCCGTGGTGTTCGAGCACCTTGAGCACGGCAATGCCGATGCGCGGGAATATCTTGTCCACCAGACAGCCGGGGTAGAAGGCGACCTTGAGGCCGCTTTTGCCCGCCGGGGTGTCCATGGGCTTGATCAGGGAGTGCAACGACTCCTTGGCCAAGGGCATGAAGTGGCGGTCGCCCAGCGGGGTGGTGAACCGGGTACAGGACGACCCGATGATGTCGCTCACCGGCTTGGTGAAAAGGCCCTGGAACTTGGAAGCCAGGTCCATCAGCCCGTTGAACAGCTTGGGACGGGTCAGCATGCCGCGCAGGATGGCCTTCTTGGCAGGCGACAAGCCCATGTAAGTGTTGACGATGACCCTGGCGCGCAGGAAGATGTCCATGATCTTCACGCCGCTGGGGCAGTTGGCGGCGCAGGAGCCGCACAAAAGGCACTTGTTCAGCTTGTCCTGCACGCCCTGGGCGTCGGCAAGCATTTCGTGGGCCAGATCTTCCAGAAGCGCGATTTTGCCGCGGGTCACGTCGCCTTCGCGCATGGTCTCGGCAAAAACAGGACACACTGACTGGCACAGCCCGCATTTCATGCAGGTGGCCATCTGGTCGTCCAGTTCCTGGAGCATCTTGGCCAAGGTATGCAGATCGGCCATGTTAGCCTCCGATGATCTTGCCGGGGTTGAGGATGTTCTTGGGGTCAATGGCCTTCTTCATGAGGCGCGAATACTCGATGGTCGCCTTGGAGGTTTCCTTTTCCATCCACTTGGACTTGGCAAGGCCGATGCCGTGCTCGCCGGACAGGGTGCCCTTGAGCGACAGCGCCACGTCGAAGATCTCGTCCACGGCGGCTTCCACGCGATGGAACTCTTCCTTGTCGCGGCGGTCGCACAGGATGGTCGGGTGCAGGTTGCCGTCGCCCGCATGTCCAAAGGTGCCGATGTCGAGCTTGTACTTCTTGGCAATGTCGTTGATGGCGCGGATCATGGCCGGAATCTGGGAACGCGGCACCGTGGCGTCTTCGAGCACGGTGGTGGGTCTGGCCCGGGCCAGGGCGGGCAGCGCGTTGCGCCGCGCCTCCCACAGCTTGTTGCGCTCCTCGGCGGTTTCCGCAGCCTGCACGCGCACCGCACCGATCTTGGTGCAGATCTTGACCACTTCCTCGGCTTCCTCGGCAACCTGCACACGGTGGCCGTCCACCTCGATGAGCAGAATGGCCTGGGCGTCGGTGGGCAGGCCCGCCTTGGTAAAGTCCTCCACGTAGCGGATGGTGGCGTTGTCCAGCAGTTCCAGGGTGCAGGGCACGATCTTGGCCGCGATGATGGCCGCGACCGTGGCCGAGGCCTTGTCCATGTCGTCGAACACGGCCATCATGGCCTTTTGCGCGGCTGGCGGCGGCACGAGCTTGAGCGTGATCTCGCTGAACACGCCGAGAGTGCCCTCGGAGGCGATCATGAGTCCGGCCAGGTTGTAGCCGGTGACGCACTTGACCGTGCGCGAACCGGTTTTGACCAGGCCGCCGGTGGGATCGAAGAACTCCATGCCCATGACGTAGTCCTTGGTCACCCCGTACTTGAGGCCGCGCAGACCGCCCGCGTTTTCGGCCACGTTGCCGCCCAGGGTGGACACGGCCTGGCTGCCCGGATCCGGGGGATAAAAGAGACCGCGTTTGGCCACTTCCGCCGCGAACTTGGCCGTGACCACGCCGGGCTCAACCACGGCGTACAGATCCTGTTCGTTGATTTCCAAAATTTTTGTCAGCCCGTTGGTCAAGACCACCACTCCGTTGGTATTGACCGGAATGGTGCCGCCGGACAGGTTGGTGCCCGCCCCGCGTACCGTGAGGGGCATGCCGTTGTCGTTGCACAGGGCCACGACCTTGCCCAGCTCTTCGGTCGTGCGGGGGATCACGGCCAGCGCGGGGACTACCTGGTTGAGCACTGCCGCGTCATACGCGTATGAGTGGCGGTCGGCTTCGCCGGTCATGACATTGTCCTTGCCGACTATAGCTTCGAATTCCTTGATGATCGTTGGCGAACTGGTCATGTTGCGTACTCCTGGTTGGGCGGTGCGCCTGGTTGACTATTTCAGTTTTCGTTTGTGCGTCGGGACCGGGGATAGGGTCGGTCCCGACGCACGCACGGGGTGAGGGTACTACTGCAATCTACTCTCTTACAGCGTTCCTGGCAGGATAACAAAGGTCAGCAGACTGGTCACGATACCCACGACAATGCCATAGAGGAGGAAGGGCCAGAAGGTCTTGCGCATGATCGCGCCTTCCTTGCCGGACAGGCCCACCACGGCGCACACGGCCACGATGTTGTGGATGCAGATCATGTTGCCCATGGCACCGCCGGCAACCTGGGCGGCCACGATGAACTCGCGGGACATGGAGAGGGTGGTGGCCACGCCCCATTGGAATTCAGCAAAGAGCAGGTCGGACACGGTGTTGGAACCGGTGATGAACGCGCCCAGGCCGCCCACGTAGGAGGCGAACATAGGCCAGGCGTTGCCCGCGATGGCGGCGACGGTCTTGGCCATGGCCAGCGGCATGGAGGGGTAGTTGTTCGGGTTCAGCGCCGCGTCGGCTATACCGGAACCGCGGAAGATGGATACCAGCGCCACGGCGAAGAACAGCGCGATGGTGGGGTTCTTCATCTTGGCGAAGGATTCGCTCCAGGCCTTCTTGACCATGTTGCCCGGCATGCCGTGGATGACCACGGTGAGCAGCGCGACGAGCATGAAGGGAATGGTGCCGGGCAGGTAGAGGTACTGGATGGAGGCACCCACGGACTTGAAGCCGAGGATGTTGCCGAACTTGATGGCCGGGGCGGCGAGCATGCTCTTGAGTCCGAGTTCGGGAATGCGGGTGAGCACCAGGATGAGGCCGATAAGGATGTAGGGCAGCCACGCCTTGAACTGGCTCATGTGGGACTTGAATTCACGGTTGGCTTCGGTGACGATGGTGCCGGTCCATTCCGGATCCCACTTGGTGATGTCGCCAAAACGCCACTTCTTGTCGGGAATGCAGAAGCCTTTCTTGGCACCGGCCACGATGATGCCGAGGCCGACGAGACCACCGATCAGGGACGGGAATTCAGGGCCGACAGCCCAGGCGAAGAACAGATAGGGAACCGAGAAGGCGACGGACGAAAACACACAGAACTTCCACGCGCCAAAACCTTCGGACCAGGACTTGTTGCCGCCGAAGAAGCGTGTGATGAAACCGAGCATGAAGATCGGCAGGATGAAGACCATGCCGATGTGCATGAGGGACGCCCACTGGCCGATCACCATGTTGAACATTTCAGGCGTGGCGAAATTGACGCCCGCAGCATTGGTGGCGATGGCGTCCTTGGCCAGGGGCTGGAGGAACTTGAGGCCCAGGATGATGGGCGTGCCCACCGCGCCGTAGGAC
>CAXXRY010000022.1:0-8470 GCA_963668335.2 Aminobacteriaceae bacterium
ATCTGCGCCTCCAGGTTTCGGGTCTCGACATTCTGATGTTCCACTCCTCCCCCCTCCGATCAGAGCGCGAAAATCGCGCGCCGCTTTTTCCGGTCGACGCCGACGTGTACGGTGTTGCGACCGGCTCTGTAGCAGTAGGTCAGGTCGCGCAGTTTTCCACGCCTGTGCATGTCGCGGATGAAATTGCCCAGGGCTCCGGAGTCCATTCCGTCCGTATAGACGTCGGCCGCTTCGCCGGTCAAATGCCCGGAGTCGTCGACTCCTCCGACCTCGCGATTGTGCTCTTCGCACCGGCAGCCGCTTTCGACCATGAGCCCGGCGCCGAGTTCGTCCCTGATTTCCTGCAAAAGGTACGCCAGTCTCATTTTGACGTTGTCGAAGCCGCATTTGTCGGGGCATTCGAACTCTTTTCTGCTGAAATTTTTCGTCAGGTCCCCCATTTCTCTCACCTCTTCCGCAAAATTTTCACCGCGACAAAGAGAGCCGCGGCGATCAGGACGATGTGCCAGTGCTCCTGTCCGTCTGTGAACAGAAACAAGGCGTCCCCTCCTTTCAAGTAAAACGCCCGCCCTTGCCGGGCGGGCTGGCCGTGCATGCTACTACCATCGCACTTTGAAAACGTCTTCGACTATTTCGGCGTCGTCGATCGCCTGCTGAAGCTGCCATTTCTTCTGCAGGATCAGGGCGTAGTGCGCCCGCTGGAGCGTCGGGACGGTTTCGGCGACGGCGCGCGGGATTTGGACCATTCGGTTGTCGATGGTGCGGACGGCGACGGGGTCGTCTTCCGTCAGCGCGATGCCGCTTTCCCAGATCAAAACGTCGTCGATGCCGAAGTTGACGCGGACGTCGTCGTATGGGTCGGGGAGCGCCATGCCGATCTCGGTGATCTCCCGCTCCCACGCTTTTTTGATGACCTCTTTCCAGTGCGATTTTGCGGCGTCGAGGTTGCCCGCCTTGGCGGCGGTGGCCGTCGCGTTCAGTTTTTCCTTGAAATAGCTTGCCATTTGCTACACCTCCTACACGTTCCAGACGGCCGCGACACTGCGCACGGATGGCGGCAGGCCGAGCCACTGGTAGTCGGCCGTGAGCGCCGTACCGTTCGGCGCCGTCACCCAGAGCAGCCGCCCTTCGTCGTGCCAGTAGTACGCGGACGATTCGAGCGGCGATCCGCCACCCTTCGCGACGATGGTATGCGGCCTCGGACGATGCGCGAGGGTGAACGCCTGGGGCGCTCCCGTGGCAATGCCGAGCTCTTCGCCGGTTACGGTCCCCTTGCCCTGTTCCAGCTCGATCTTGACCGCGCTGATGGATCCGCGATCTCCGTCAGCACCTGCGGAGTAGTTGAATTGATCGTTGACGATCAAAGGGGACTGCGTGTCCGGGTATTCGGCGTCCTTGACCATGGGAATCCACTCTTCCAGCTCCCAGTTGTACTGGTAGTCACCTCTTACTTCCGCCCCCTCAGGCGCGGTGAGCGTGATCATGCCGGTTGCCGAGTTCAGGCTGTACACTCCGGTGAACTCCCCGTTGACGCGGATGCCCATCGTGTGCGGGGCGAGCCCTTCCGGGTGCGCGACGGTGTAGGTGGCGGGGGCTCCGGTTCCGACGCCGAGCAGTTCGTTGGTCACCTGGATCGGGTTCGACCGCAGGGCGACGTAGGCCCTGAGCGATGCGTCTTTGACGATGGGACGTTTGCACATGAGGTGACATTTGCCCATCTCATGCAAAAACTCGTAGGTCCGCGTGACGATCTGCCCGGTGCCCTCTCCGAAGACGGCGACATTGTCGATGCGGTGCGTGAGCTTGACCGAGGTGATGGTGGCGGAGTCGGCCCCGCCGATCACGGTGACGGCAAGCGTTGCGCGAAGTTTGATGGCGACGGCGAACTTTCCCTGCGCTTCGGAGAGCGCGCCGAATTCGCTCCATGTTCCACCGCTCTCCATAAGAGAGCATTCAAGGGTGACGGTGCCGTTTGCCGTGACGCTCTTCAAGCTGTCGATCCGTAAAATCTCCACAGGTTCTCCATTCCCGGAGAGCATCAACGGTAGACTTTCGACAACCTTCGCATATTGATCTTCGGCGGTAGCCCCGCTGATGACGATCGATTCGACCTGCGGGCTATCCGCAGTGTCTCCTGTCGAGAGCGCGAGGGCTATTTCTATTTCCTTGTCGACGAGCCATGCAAGAGCCGCGCTGTCGAGCGCTTCGATCTCCGCTTTTGTGTTGCCCTCGGAGAGCAAACTATCCGCCGTCAGCGTCTGCGTGGAAAGCGACGCCCACGCGCTGCCTCCCCACGCTTTCCATTCGCCCTCCGCTGTTCTGATCGACATCTTCAGCGAAGCTCCCGCCGGGATAGTGGCAGTGACGGTTATACCGGTGACAGCCAACCAATCCGCTGTTGAGACTTTTGTAACCGAGGTGGTTTTGATCAATCCATTCATCGCTTCATCCGCCTTTCCCTACCATTTGCAAAGCCGGAATCCAGCTATTCCAGGAAAATGACGCGGGTCGTCGTAGAAACTCGCCCAAAAACAAGAGCTAAAGGCGCCGCTCTGTCCGTAGCTTGGGTGGAATCCTGCACTGCACTTTGTATTGCCCTGAATATTCGTATGATACTGTCCAGAAAAATCGGGAATAAACGACGCGGAGGAAGAGAGCGTGTGCCCCAGAAACAGAAAGTCGAAAAGCCCTCCGCTTATCAACCCTGCGTTATAGTATCTTGATCCTGAGGATGCAATCGCAGGTGCGGCGTTCGTTGCGGTGTAGGCTCCTCCCGCCTCTTCCCACAGTTCGTATTTTCCGGAATTCCCGACACGGACGCCGTCCATCCATTCCGCCAGGACACCGCCGCCGCCGAATGCGAAATCCTCAATGCCTCGCCATTTGCATAAAGATTGATTCGACCTGCTCGCTTCGGGCATAACGTTGAACGTTTTTTTCTCTATAGCCATCCTGCCGATGATCTCGTGCCACTCGAAAAGGGAACACATATGATATTCGCTTCCAACGGCTATCGAGGCTGTGCGTGCACTTTCAAAATCCAAGCCTGCCCAAGCCGTTTGTCCCGGTTGACTACCAGCCTTGTTGCTGGCGTTGAAAGCCCGATGCGTCCCGATAAAGAATCGATCCATCCAGACGCCGTTTCTCTTGAATGCGCCCGGATTAGCGCCGAACCCGGGCGCAGGCGCGTCCGAGAGCCACATGCACCATTTCCCGTCGGCGTCGCTCTCGGAAGGACCAAGCCCGCGTTTCCAATAGGCAACGGGGATTCTGTGGAAATAGTTCGTTCCGACTTGTACAGATTCAAAAGAAAAGGATGGATGATTCGAAAAGTCGGAGGGCGAAAGGTCGAGTATATTCCCGTTTTCGTCGATCCACTCCAATGCGCTTCCGGTATGCATCACTCCGAATATCGACGATAGTCTTACGCAACTCTCCGTCCATCGGACACCGGAAGAAAATTCAAACCCCGCCGCAGTGCTGGAATTCAACACGGCGCTGCCCTCGATACCGCCTCCGGCCACTGTTGCACCCGTCCACGTCTCGCCGGGCTCCCACGCGGTTTCCGAAGACTGGCCGCCAGCGAATGCCTCGCCGTTCATGATGGTGACGCTTGAGCGGTAGAGGAACGTCTTCGACAGGTCGTACTCCTGCGTCACGGGGTGCTCGGTCATGACGCGCTTCTGGTCTCCCGACGTCGCGACGCTTTTGACGCGCACGGCCTCCTGCTTCACGCCGTCGGAGAGCACGTAGTTCGCGCCCACGACCACGCCGGAGAGGTCCTCCACGTCGACGGAGTCGTCGCCGCTGAAGGCGTTCGTTACTTTCACCCGCGTCTGGTCGATCTGGTCGGGGATGTCGAAGCTCTCCACCATGACGGCGTCGGCGTCGGGATATTGCCCCTCGGCGTCGAGCAGCAGCAGGATCGATGTGATGATCCGCTCCAAATGATCCACCTGCCAGCTCAGCGCCCCCATCTCGATTCCTTGCAGACGCGCCAGCTCGGCGCGGATTTCGTCGAGTATCGCCTGCCACTCTCCGCTGCCCGGAATGGCGGCCTCAAGTTCCGCCGCCTTCTGCCTCAGCCACTGCGTCCTCTGCGCCAGCGCTTCGGCCTGCGTGTTCTCCGGGCTTCCGGGGCCACCGGCCGCGAATTCCCCCGGCATAATCATTTTTACCTGTTCCGGATAGACGGGCGTTCCCGGCTCCGGAATCGGCGTGAAATCGCTCATAAGTTCGCCTCCTTAAAATCGTATGATCCAGTACCCTTCCACTTCGATGTCGCTGTCCTTCGCGATCGCGCCGTTGCCGGTGCGGATTCTGCGGGCGAACATCGTGCCGTCCTCAGTAAAAAGCCCGAACTCGCGGATTGACAGCCCGTTCGCGTCTCCCGTGCCGAAGAGGAAATTGAAACGCACGTTCGGCGTGGGTTCGACCGATTCGGGCCATGTGACCACGCCGTTCACCACCTCCGCGTCGGCGAATGCCACCGACGCGATCGGGACTTTCACTTCGTCGGTCAGTCCCTCCTGATCGTGCGCCGGCGGTTCGTTCGAAGAGCCGACTCCAACGAAAGCGCCCGCTCCGCCCGTCCCCCCCGCGAAGAGTCTCGCTGTGGCGATGCGGCCATTCGTCATGATCATATTCCTCTCGCTGAACGTCTCGATCACGACGCCGTTCCTGCGGACCGTATAAAAAAGCTGCCCTTGCGCGGGGCAGCTCTCGGAAAGCTCGATCATCATATCCACTCCTTTTCTATTACGCCGCCGTACTGCACCCCTCCGCCGTAGGCGAAGCTTCCGTAGGCGACCTCGCCGTACTTCGGGCAGCCGTCGCCGTAGCCGAAGCGCCCGTAAACCAGCGGTTTCTTCACGGTGATGACCGCTCCCCCGTCGACCGGCCCTTCGTGCTGGCCGTAGAGGAACTCGCCGAAGCGCTCCTGTCCGTAGATGGCCGGGACGACGTGCTGCTCGACGAAGGGCGCGAAACGTACCGTTTGCAGCTCCATCAGGTCGGGCATGTCGTCGCCGTACCTGGGCGTTCCGGGGAGCCCTCCGCCGTAGACGGCGTGCTGATCTCCATAGGAGAAGGCCCCGTAGGTGAGCATGTCGCCGTAGTCGAAGAAGCCGTACCGCAGGCCCCGCCACGAATAGATGTCGAGGAGGGGGTAGCGGGCGGAGATGTGGACTCCTGCGTCTTCGATCTCGTCGAACTCGTCGAGCATCCATACCCCCATGGACAACGTGTCCAGGTGGGTCCGCGTCGACTTCGCGCAGTCGAACGCCCGCCGTATCAGGTCCTTCGACGCGGCGGAAATGCCGAAGTCGTCCCCCACCCACACCTTCAACCTGGCGAGATACGGATCGCCCCCGAATTCCCACCAGTCGAGATATTCGGCCTGAAATCCGAGATCCGCGAGGAGCTTCCTCACGGCCCACGGAGTACCTTTTTTCCGATGCCACGGGATGGACCCCGCCACTAAATTCCGCCGGGCGGCCAAGGAAAGCCCCTGCGGCTCGTAGAAATCGACGTGAAGCTGCCATGCGAGCAAATCTACGATGTGCGCCGGCAGCTCGCGGAGCCTCGGGAAGATGAGCGCCTCGGGGATTACCGCGGAGACCTCCGCAAGCTGCGGATCGATGGCCTCCGCTCCGGCTTGTACTTGTTCGTCGACGCCGATCGACGAGGGGAGAATGTCTTTCAGGGAGACTTCGAGAATATTAGCCATCTTCGAAGCCCTCGAAGGTCACGGTGATTCCCGTGCATTTCGCGACCTGCGCGGGCGTCAGCTCGGCGAATATGGGAGTTGTTACGGCGACGCGCTTCGCTCCCGCGCCCACGATGGCCGCTATCAGTTTCGACGGGTTGATGTCGCGCCCCAGCGCTTCGCACTGCCACGCCACGAAGGCCTGTACCGCCGCTTCGACGGCGAGCACGATGCCGTCTCCCATCGAGGCGCGCTTTCTGTCGATCCAGTACCCCAGATCGACGCTGTACTCCACCTGAGTTGGCTCAAGCACCGATACTAGATCCGACGTGGGCCTGATGTCCTCCGCCGAGCAGATCGCATCGACGGCGTTCAGAATCTCCTCCGATGGAAGCTCTCCCCCGGCGAGCAGAGGATAGATGTGCACTTCTCCGGGGACGGGCGATATGACGGACACGTCCGAGATGCTCTGATGCGCGGTTCGCGCCCAATACTCGTACGCTCCGGTAGGGCCGCCCACGCTGAATTTTTCCGGGGCGATCTGAATCCGTTCGCGGAGGCTGTCGTCGCTCTCCGTGTCCGCGCCTCCTGCTGTTTCCGTGATGTTTTCGACCGATTGCACCCAGGGGAGAGGGTCCACCAAGCGCTTGATCTGTCCCGGCAGGTACCCGTTGCCGATCTCTCCGGGAGTTACGCACTCGGCCACACCCTCGCCGATCAGCTCTCCCGCAGGGATGGTCACGGACTCCATCAGCGCGAAGGTCGCGTCTCCGCCGCCCGGAGTCGCGCGCGTGCCCGCAGGGATGATACTTGCGCCCGGACGCGTCGTCGAAAGCGTGAAGCGGAGCGTCGTTTCGGCCGCAGCCGCCGGGATTCTGTACACGGCGAGCAGCGCCCCCAAATGTTCGAGAAAACCTTCCCGCGAGTAGTACAGCAGGTTTTGTTTTCCGGTGAAGTCGATCAAACTCCTCTGCTGGATGATCACGGCGGCGATGCTTTCCAGAAAAAGACGCACCGGGTCTCCCCTCGCGAGCGTTCTGCCGGAGGCCGCCTCGTGCCCGGCGATGATCTCTCGCTCAACTGCGGCGGCGTCCTTTTGCGCGAACAAAATCTCAGGAAGCGTCTGCAACTATTCTCACCCTCACTTTCGGGACCAGCACGCCCTCCATTCCGTCCCCGGAAAAATTCACCGAGACGACCTGGGCGCGCGGCTCGAAGCGCCTCAACGCCTCCACGATCTCGGCGCTCAGCGTCGCCATCGCTTTCGGAAGGGGCTCGTCGATCATGGTCGCGGAGAGGCCGAACTCGCGATCCAGCGGCACGGAATACTTCGTCGTGGTCAAAATGGTCCGCACATTCTGCAGAACCTCCTCCACCGTCGAGCCGGGGGCGAAGTTCACCGTTCCGGCGATGCCGAAGACTTCGTACTCATCCATCGCGCACCTCCACATACTCGCGCAGGGAAACCGAAGCGCGGATGGTCCGCGCGCGCCCTCTGTTGTCCGGGTCGTCCCAGTCTTCCGAGATGGATTCGACCAACCAGAGCCCCTCACCCTGCGGCATTCCGTTCAATATGAACATGACGGCCTTCCCCTTGTCGCGCAGCTCGCGCAACTGCTTGATCTCCGCTTCGGGGTCTATTCCGAGATACTTTGAGAGCGTCATGGTGAAGGAGATTTTTTCCTCCCCCGGACCGAGGAACTCCAACAGGGGCTTCCCCCCCATCACCTCGTGAGAGACGATGCGCGCGGAGCCGTCCCTCTTCATCCCGGAGAACGTGCGCGCTTTCCCGGTGCTTACCTGAAAAACAACAGGTCCCAAGGAACCTACCATCGGCGCCCCTCCTCGCGTCCATTAAAAAAGCCGCCCCGAAGGACGGCTTTCGTCAGATTAGATCAAACTCTTATTCCCCGTCTACTTCGCCGAGAACGCCGAAGTGGTTCATGAACCAGCGCCGCCCTTCTTCCGAGTAGACGAAGGTCATCACCTCGCGGGAGGAGAACTGCGATTTCGAGCGGATCCACGTGCCGAACACGTTGGTCTCCCCCTCGGGGGCCTTCAAACCGTTCGTGTTGGCCACCTTGCCGACCGTGTGCGAGGAAACTCCGCATTCGCGGCCAATCTCCGTGGCGGAGTACCATTTCTCCGTCGCCTTCGGAAGCAGGCGCTTCAGGTCCTCCTGCGTCACCAGCTCGCCGTACTTGGCCATGAAGACCGTGCGCGACTCCTCGGTCATCACGTCCGCGAAGACGTTCATGCCTTCGAGAATCAGCTTGGCCATGCGCCAGTTGGCGTTCTTCTCCATCACTTCGAGGCGCTTGCGGGCCAGTTGATCGTTCTTGTCGGCCTTCTCGCGCTGCGCCTTCGGCGTGGCGTAGGTCCCGGTCTTGCGGATCGCGGGAAGGACTTCGCCGGCGATCCACTTCTGGAACGGAAGCGCCTTCGGCTTGTCCGAACGGGCGAGGAAGAAGTAGAGGCCTTGCTCGGAGAGGCAGAGCATTTTCTGATCTCCCCCAAGGGTACGAATCCGTTTCGTACCCTTCCACTCATCCGGAACCTGTGCTATTAAATTGGAATCGAATCGAGCGTACCCAAGCACCTCTGCCACGTCCTTGGCGGCGACCCACACTTCGCCTTTTTCGAGAGCGGTCCTGATCTCCTTGCCCTCGTATCCGAACACCTGAAGCGCTTTTTCCTTCTTCGCCGTCATCGCCTTTTCCTCCTCTTCTCTTGCTTTCCGCCCACCGGAGAACCTCGCCAGCA
>CAXXRY010000023.1:0-57366 GCA_963668335.2 Aminobacteriaceae bacterium
AGAACGGAAATCGACGGAATTAAAAAAAGAACGGAGTCGGATTCAGCTCCTCCTCTTTCAGCTGTTTGGCTCCACCTGATATGAAGTTGTAGCTCCCTGCCGCACTCCGAAATGCTACAATTCGCTCAAAAGTTCCCGCAAATCAATAATATGTTATCGAATAAAAATAGTCAAGCCCACATTGTCAATTCCAATTGAGCGTTACAAGGCGCTTTTTCTCTGCTGTATGGAAAGCAATCATTTTCTCTTCCCCGGAACAGAACAAGATATAGTTCTTCTTCTGGGCGACGTTTAGATGAAAAACTCCACGTTTTCCGTGATAACAAGATACCGTCGCGTACCCCCGACTGTCCGGGAAGTTTTTTCAAAAAAACGGCGAATCTTTAAATTCCTTCTTGACTTTACCACTGTGTGAAGGTTTATGATAGCTTACAGAACGACACGAAAGAGGACGGGACGGTATTCTTATCGTGCTTGGCGGGAGCGGCATGAACCCGACCATAAAAAGAGGGGGAAAAGGATGAGCGCAGTGGGCGAAAAGACGCGGTACACGAAGAGAGGGCTTTTGTTGCGGGGCATGCTGCCGGTGTTCCTTGCGGCGGTTCTGCTCTGCTTCGCGGGAGCGGCGAGGGCAGCGACATTCACGGTGACGAGGGGAGACGACGGCGGCGCAGGAACGCTTCGGAACGCCATCGGAAACGCGAACCCCGGCGACGCGATCGTCTTCGATCCATCGGTATCCGTCGTCAATGTGAACAGCTACCTCTTCGTCAACAAATCGCTGACGATCACCGGCCCCGTCACGATCAAGCAGAACGTAAGCGGGCGGGTCCTCTACGTGACGGCTGATTGTACCTTCAACCAACTGACGATCACCGGCGGCAACACGGGGACGGGAAACGGCTCGCAGGGCGGGGGCGTGATCAACTACGCGAATCTGACGATGAACGACTGCACCGTGAGCGGGAACTCCGGCGGAGGCGGCATTCACAACGGAAGGACCATGACTCTGAACAACTGCGTCATCAAGGACAACTCGTCGTCCGGAAGCATAAAGGCGGGAGGAATCAGCAGCACCGACTACAGATACGACGCGACGACGCTGACGATGAGAAACTGCGTCGTCGAGAACAACACGTGCACCGCGGGAATCGCGGGGGGCATCTACAACGGCGTCAAAGGAACGCTCTCCATGTACCGGTGCATCGTGAGGAGGAACGTGCATCTGCGGGATGAATCTCGCAGCGATCAGTACTCTTCGGGAGGAGGTCTTTATCTTTCGTCCTATTCCACGATAAACCTGGCCGACTACTGCCAAGTGACGGAGAACGTTCCCGACCAGATATGCTGCGGCGGCTACGGTGTCACCTACACGACCCGACGGCACCTGCAACATCGGCTCCGCTGCCGGGAAGTCCGCCGTGGCGTTTTCGGGAGCTGCGGAGGAGAGTTCGCCGGAACCTCGGAAGACGACGGGTGAGGCAGACGTGACGAAGGTGGAGAACAACCTGAAGAACCGTGAGAGCGCGATCTTCAAGGAAGCGGAGAACCTCCTTTCGACGGATCTTGGAGGCCTTCCCGGAGGCGTCGTCGCCGGACTGGAAGGCCTGAATGCGACGCTGTACGACGCCTTCGCCTACGAGGACGTCCCGCTCGCCGATACGTCCGGGGCGGGAACGCTGGAGGTGGAGTTCACCGCTTCGTGGCCGAAGAACGTGCGCTACTACGCCGCGCTTGCGGAGTACGAGGACGCCGCGGCGGGCGTGCAGGCCGTGAAGGGATACTTCGTCCCCGAGCGGAGCGTACAGTTCGAGATCAAGCCGGGGCAGCCGCTCCCCGACGGCGTGGAACCGCCCGACTTCTACAAGGAGGGCGAGGGGCTGATGACGTGGCGGAACGTAGTGGAGGACAACGGGCCGTACGACCACAACCGGACAGTCGGCGTCGTCACCTTCCGCGTGGCGTCCATCCGCGCCGAGGCGCAGGCGGCCTCCTCCGGCGGCTCCGGCTGCACGGTCGGCGGCGCGTCCCCCTTGGTGCTCCTGTTGGCGCTTCCGCTGCTGTTCCTGCGGAAATAGTAGGACCTTCTATCAGAACGGTAAAACAAGGGGTGCGGAGAAGTTTATTTCTTCGCACCCCCTGTTGTTTTCAGCATAGATCGCATGCTATTGGCCCCGACAGATGATCGCCATAACGGCAGCAGATGTTAAAAAAAGAACGGGACCGGATTCAGCTCATCCTCTTTCAACGGCGCCTTCAGAAGCCCCGTCTCCGCGGGAACGTCGTAGAGCCTCCCCGGGGCGAAGCGCGCCCAGAAGTGGCGAAGACCCGGCACCACGACCTTGATCACGGGCATTCCTGTGTCGGGGCGGGTCTGGTCCAGTGCGAGCATCTCCATCCCCTTCGCTTCGATCAGGCGGCGACAGTGCGTGATATCCTCGAGGAAGTCGCCCGTATGCTGCACCGGGTAATCGGAGAAGGTTCGCAGAGATTGCGACGGATCCGGCGCCATGTAGGGCTTGTTGGCGAGGGTCGCCGTACGCATCCAGGAGAGCGTCTCCTTGTCTTGCAGTCCGGCGAGGTCGTCCTCGCCCCCGCCCGAGCCGACGGAGAGCATCTGGTTCATCTCCGCGAAGGCCCGCTGGAGCGCGATGCGGGCGTCGAGATGGCACCCCAGTCCGAAGAAGAGGCGTTCCTCCGGCTCCCCGGCGCGGCGCGATACCGCGACGAACGCGGGGGATGCCGAGGTCGGAGGCGATGTCGAGCGCCCATGTCTCCCGCCCCCATCGCTCGCGGTAGTGCGCCGCAAGCTTCACGATCCACGGATCGCCGAAGCTCTCCGCGTCCACTCCGGGACGTGAGAGCATGTTGTACCACCAGAGGGCGACGGCGTCGCGCTCCACCAGCTCGAAGAAGCCCTGCAACAGCGCCTCGGCGAGGGTGTTGCCGGAGGCGGCGCCGTTGGAGCAGCCGATGGAGTAGACAGCCTCGTCGCCGTCCCGCGCCGGGGCGCGATGGTACAGCAGTTGCGCGTCGGCAGGTATTTGTGTCGTTCTTCGGTGAGCGACCAGACGGGCGTCCAGTCCACAATACGCTCCGGATCGAACGGCTCCGGCACTCTGTTGAAGCGGGAGCCGCGGCTGTTCCAGACCTCCCGTTCGGCAATCTGGCGTTCGCTGAAGCGCATGACGTCGTTGGGGTGAATCACCTCTCCCTCGGGCCAGTCGTTCAACGCGCGCGGAATCCGCAGTTCGCCGCCCGTCCACTCGCCGCTGTAGCGTTCCACAGCTTCGCAGAGCGCGCTCGCCCTGGCCTGGGCCTCGGAGGCGCCCTTGCCCGAGCTGGAGCTGCGCAGGCTGCGTCTGAGCGAATCCAGCCGGTCCATCTTCAGCGCGGTGTTGTGTCCGGCGGCGTAGACGACGGCGACGTCGTCGTCTACGCGCACGGGCGCCAGCTCCTTCACCACCCCCGTGATCGGGCTGATCAGGTGTTCGTACCGCTTCAGCGTCCGCTCGGGGGAGATTGCGCGGTGCCCCCCGTCCTTGTTGAAGAAAGCCTTCCCCGGTTCCAACGGCAGCGGCTTCGCCTCGCGGGGAGCCTCCATGCCGCAGACGGAGCAGTAGGGGTGACGCACAAGGGTGTGGGTGCGGGCGCTCCAGTCGGTCCAGTCGAGGCTCAGCAGCTTCCCCGCAAGCGTGCGGGGCGCTCCGGCGAGGAAACGCGCCGCCTCCGTCGCCGCCATGCCGTACGCCGAGACCAGCGCCGAAGGGAAGGCCGCTACGGAGGTCGAGGGGATTGTCTTCCCGCCTCCGAGTCTTTTCGCCAGAACGTGCGCGCCGCGGTTGCGTTCGAGCCTCGACAGAAGACAGCGGAAACAGCCCGTCTCCCCCGGCAGGAAGAGCGGGCCGATCCACGCCTCCGGCCCCGTGGGACGGAGCAGCAGCCAGGGACGACGCGCCGAGAGCGCCTCCCTGTTGATCTCGCGCAGCTCATCCCGCTGGTAGTCGTCCGCGGCGACGACCCACAAGTACGCCGACTCCTTCGGCCCCGTCCGCACGCCCGCCTCTTTCAACGCCGCCTCCAGCGGCGACCTGTCCAGATTTCCCGCGACGCACACGGCGACGGAACGCCTCGAAAGCGCCTCGACCGCGGCGCGCGGCTCGACTCCCGTTTCGCGCCAGAAGGCGGAGAGGACGGCGGGGATTTCCGGAGTCGCCTCCGCGACGCACCCCCGCTGTTCCAGGATGTTCAGGACGTAGTAGACCGTCGCGGCGTCAAGCCGTCCGTCGAGCGCATCCACGATGTCGTCGGCGCTGCGGAGCCCGTCGATCAGCGGGACGACAAGCTCGTATGCCGCTCCGTAAAAGGCTTTCGCCCCCCTCTCGGAGAGCGCGAGCGCTCCTTCGCCGGGAACCGTTTGCAGGCAGTAGTGCGGCGCGACCGCCGGGGTCTTCATCGTGCGCCTTCACCGGGTGGGAGCAGCGCCGGAAGTCGCCGTTACCACGTTATGAAGCAATTGTTGTCCTCCCATGAGTACTGTCCGCCTGCCGCGGCGAAGTCGAGCGCCTCGTCCGAGAGCTCGTCGGGTTTCTTCGGGATCACAAGGTGTATGCGCTCCTCCGTATTTTCGAAGACATCGATTTTCACCCCCTCCGGAATCGCCACCCCCTCGGCCCGCAGAACCGACGCGGGATCGGCCATCAGCTTCGCCTTGAACTGCGCGTCCGCCCACGCCTTCGCGATCAGCTTCGCCAACGCTTTGCGCATCTCTTTTGTGTCCATACCGTACCCCTCCTGTAAAAAAAGTAGCGCTCCGGTGAAAAACGGGCGGCGCTTATCGTGAGAACGGAGCGAAAGGCCCCCTTCCTCCGCCTTCTCGGCTCTATTTCCGTCGTTCCCTCTCTCTTCGCAACGCCGTGAACAGCCCCGGAACAAGGAGCAGAAAGAGCCAGGGAGACGCCGCTCCGATGTCGCATCCTCCGGAACCTCCTCCCGATGGTGCCGGTTGTGCCTCGGCGCGGACCGAACACACCCGGAAAGTGACCTTTCCCGCCTCGGAGGCGAGGTCGAAGGAGCCGTTGTCGGCAACGACGATGCGCCACGTTCGAAGACCTTCGCCGGACTCGTAGAACTTCGGAGGAACAACCTCTTCGGGAAGCTCCTGCCCCGGCGAAATTTCAAACTGAATCCCTCTTTCGGGCAGAACATAACTCCCGGGAACCCGTTCTCTCCGTTCATGAACGCCTTGGCCCTCTTCTTCGCCCAGAGCGAAGGCAGCGTAGTAGCGCGCGTATTTCGGCCAGGACGCGGTGAACTCGATCTGCAATTCCCCGCTTCCTGAATCGTCTTCCAAGGGGATGTTCTCGTAGGCGAATGCGTTGTAGAGGGTGGCGTTCATTCCCTCCAATGCGGCGGAAAGATTCCCCGAAATGCCGCCGAGATCATGCGAAAGAGCCTCTTTCACAGCTCCGAAAAGAGTGCTTCCGGAATCGCCGAGGTCTCCCTCCGCTTTCCGCACATCCGCCGCTCCCGCGGTGGAACGGGACTCGGGAGAGACTCCGGAAGCCATCCCCGCCAGCGCTACGGAGCTTCTTCCACAATTCGTGCCGATGACGCAGGTATCGTCGGTGGTGTAGGAACCGAAAATTTGCAGCGGAGTATTGCCGGTTATAACGGTTTTTTTGCTGAAGAAGGCAATGCCGTAGGTTTCCACCCCTCCTCCGGCGGAGGACTCAGAAGCGCCGTTCGATCGTATGATGCACCCGGATGCAGTAACGGTTCCGTCGTTGTAGATCCCTCCTCCCCGGAGCGCGCTATTCCCCGAAAGAGAAGCGCCGGAATACAGGGAGGCAACGCCGAAATTCGTCAAACCTCCTCCGTACCCATCGGAACTGTTGTCCCGCATGATGGAAGCGTAAAAATCCAGAGTACCCGCGCTCCGGTTGCAGATTCCTCCCCCCTGAAAACGGGCGGTATTGTACTCCAGGGTAACGCTGTCCAATGTTGCCTTGCCGTAATTTTCCAGGGCGCCTCCGAAGGCGGAGGCGAAATTATCCCGAAGGACGCAGTTCCGGAGCGTAAGAACGCCTTTATTCTGTATTCCGCCGCCGCCGCCCGATCCGCTGTAGGCCTTTCCCCCCGTGATCGTTAGATTCTCCATCAGTACAACGCTTCCTGAAGCTACCGAGCAGACTCGATGGTGCGGCGCGGTTTGGCGTATGACGGTGGAGTTCCCCAGAAGAGAGATGGTTTTGTCGATAAGCAGCTCTTCCCAAAGCAGAATCTCCATGCCGGGTCTTTCGAAGGTAACGATATCGTTGTTCGCCGCGTTCCGCACCGCGTACCGCAAAGTTCCCTCGACGGGAGCGCCGGAGGGGTCCGCGGCGCTTGTTACGTTCCACGCCGCGGCATGCGCGGGGAGGCCGAGCGGTAGGAGGCCTGTGAATAAAACAAGAAGGAAAAACGACGGTTTCAGATGTCTGGTAAAAAATGAAAGCGCGCCTGTTTTGAGCGCTCTTCTGCGGGTCATGAGCCATCATCCTCATCTTTGTGGATTTGTCCGTGAAGCTTCTCCGCGCAGGCGTCCGCGCTTCGGCGCGCGCCCGCCGCTCATGGGCGGACGGGCATACCATGAAGGCTTAGTAGCAGCACCAGCTGAAGCCGTCGTTCTGCCCCCCGCCCGCGGCGATATCCAACTCCTCGTCGGAGAGCTCGTCGGGTCTCTTCGGAATGACCAGGTGTATCCGTTCATCCGTATTTTCGAAGACGTCGACCCGCATTCCCTCCGGAATCGCGAATCCTTCGGCCCGCAGAACCGACGCGGGATCGGCCGTCAATTTCGCCTTGAACTGCGCGTCCGCCCACGCCTTGGCGATCAGCTTTCCCATCACCTTGCACTTCTCTTTTCTGTTCATTTCGTACCTCCTCCACACGATAAATTGAGAAATCCGAGCTATTCTGAATTATAAACTCTGACATAGTGTGAGAGTCAAGTCTGCTTTATGTTTTTTTTCGGAAAAATGGTAAAGTGGTGTCCACGGAAAGACCTCTTCGCTGAATACGCTGCCTCTGCATCGACGGGCGAGCGGACCGGACAGACGAAAAGAGAAACGGGTAAGAGAAAAGGGGGAAATAATGGAAATGCACGAGGAAGTGCGCCGCACAGGCGCTGAAAAAAATGCTTCCGCCGGGGAGGGAAAAACATCCGTCCCGCTCTTCGACCCGGAAACTCTCGCAGTCTCTTTGAAGAGAGGCGTCCGTCTGCACGAAATGGACGGACGCGCCGCGCTTGTCGACGTGGACGGCGCCGTGCTCGCCCTTCCGCTTCCTCCCGAAACGCGGCGGATTTTCTTGTCGGCGCTGGATGAAGGGGCATATACCGCGAACGAGCTGGGGGACGCGGTGCTGCACACCGCGCCTTCAGCCGACGTAGCCTCTCTGTACTACGTTCTGGCGCTGCTCGAACGGGGACGGTGGTTCCGGTATGCGCTGCGCTTCGGCGAACGAAAGCTGGCGACGCTGGAGCCGTTCTCCCGCCGCTTCGACTTCGCGGACGCGCCAGATACGTACCTCCATCGTCTGTCCCGCTTCGCCTGCCTTCGGCGCGAGGGAGACGACGTCGCTCTGGAGAGCCCGTTGGGGCACGGACGCCTGCTGTTGCACACCTCCGAGACTGCCGCCCTCGCCGCTTCCCTCTCTCGTCCGCTGTCGTTCGAAGAGATGTGCGTTTCGCATCCCGCGCTTGCCCCAAAAGATATCGGAGCGCTGCTCGCGATGATGCGCAGCGTCGGCGCGCTCTTCCCGTGCAACGCAGAGGGGCGGATTCCGGAGGACGGGAGCGAGCCGCTGCGTCAGTGGGAGTTCCACGATCTTCTCTTTCATAGCCGCAACAGGCAGGGAAGACACGGCAATCCCGTAGGAGGAGTCTGCCCGTTCCTCGGCGAAATTCCCCCGCTGCCGGGAGTGAAGCGTCCGATGTCGGCGGAGCGCGTTCCTCTTCACCGCCCGGAGACGGGAGAGAGACGCGCTGATTTCTTCGAGCTCGCGGAGAAGCGCCGTTCGCTGAGAACACGGGGGGAGCGGCCGCTCCGCCTGAAGGAACTGGGAATTTTCCTGCACTTCGTAGGGAGCGTTCGTGAAACGCTGCCCGCCGACCCGGAGAAGAGATTTTGGTACGAGGCTTCGCTGCGCCCTTGCGCGGGAAGCGGGGCGATCCACGAACTGGAGTACTACTTGACGGTCGCCAGGTGCGACGGGCTTGCGCCGGGGCTGTACCGGTACGATCCGCTCGCCCATGCGCTCGAACGACTCGAAGCGGACGAAAAACAGCTGGAAAAGCTCTTGAAGGGCGCGGCCCGCGCCATGAGGGGAGCGCGCTGCGATGTGCTGATCACTCTGGCGGCGCGCTTTCAGCGCGTTTCGTGGCAGTATCGCTCCATCGCCTACTCGCTTCTTCTGAAGGATGTCGGCGCTGTCTTCCAGCAGATGTACCTCGCGGCGACCGCGCTGGACCTCGCCCCCTGCGCGCTGGGCGCGGGCGACTCGGACGATTTCGCCGAAACGGCCGGCCTCGATTTTTTCTCGGAGACGTCCGTCGGAGAGTTCGCGCTCTCCGGGCGATAACCGGAGGACGGAGGAACGCCAACGGCGGATCTTGTTCTTACAACGCCTCCCGCCAGGTCATCGCGGCGCGGAGCCGCTCGAACTCCCTCTCCAGCTTCGCGGCGAGGACGTTCGCCTCCGGCAGGTCCCCGGTCTTCCCCGCCTTCTCCAACTCGAAGGCCGCCGAAAACAGCGCGGCGCCACCGACGCTTCCCGCCGAGCCCTTGATGGTATGGGCGTGCTCCTTGACCGCCTCCGTATCGCCGACGTACAACGCAGCCATCAGCGCCTCTATTTCGCGCGGGATGTCCTCAAGGAACTCCACCGCGATCTCCCGCACCAGCGATTCATCGCCGCCCAGCAGGCGCAGCAGTTCCCGTCTGTCCCAAACTGCGTCCGGCGGAGCATCCGCTCCCTGCGCCGCTTCGTCCTCGCCAGGAGGCTCCGCGATGATCGCCGTCTTCGGCAGCCAGCGTCTCAACACCCCGACCAGCGCGCTCCGCGAGACGGGCTTCGCAATGTGGTCGTTCATTCCCGCCTCAAGGCACTTCAGGCGATCCCCGCTCATGGCGTGCGCCGTCATGGCGACGACGACGGTCGCCCCGGCCGGGCCTTCCATCCGGCGTATCCTCCGCGTTGCTTCGTACCCGTCCATCTTCGGCATCTGACAGTCCATCAGCACGAGGTCGTAGGGGGCGCGCTCCAGCGCGGCAACCGCCTCCTCGCCGTCGTCGGCGGTATCCGCGCGCAACCCCAGCGTCTTCAGCAGACCGAGCGCCACAGTCCGGTTCACCGCGTTGTCCTCGACAAGAAGAATGCGGACTTTCTCCGCATCGAAGCGCGCGGAAACGTCCTCCGCAGGGTTGTGAACATCGTCCCGCCGTACTCCTTCGGCCTGCTTCTCCATGAGGACGGTGCACCAGAAGAGCGACCCTTTCCCCTCCTCGCTCGTCGCGCCGATGGAGCCGCCCATCATCTCCGCGAGCTGCTTGGATATGGCGAGACCGAGCCCCGTCCCCCCGTACTGCCTCGTGGAGGAGGCGTCCACCTGGCTGAATTTCTCGAAGAGCGCGGGAAGCTTGTCCGGTGAAATACCTATACCAGTGTCGCGCACCTCGAAACGCAGCAGCGCGTAGTGTTCACTATCTCCTTGGAGCAAGCATCTCACGGAGACTTCCCCCTCCCGGGTGAACTTGATCGCGTTCCCCGCGAGATTGGTCAGAATCTGCCGGAGACGTCCGGGGTCTCCCCGCAGGAAAAGCGGCACGTTGGACGCGATATCGCAGCGGAACGCAAGCCCCTTCTTCGCCGCGTTCGAACTCGTCGCCGCGGAAAAGTCATCCAGCAGCGCGGAAAGGTCGTAGTTCTGCGTCCGCAGATCCAGCTTTCCGGCCTCCACCTTCGAGAAGTCGAGGATGTCGTTGAGAATGTCCAGCAGCGCCTCCGCGCTCGTGCGGATGGTCTCGGCGCAGCGGCGTTGTTCCGCATCCAGCGGAGCGTCCAGAAGGAGCTCCGTCATGCCC
This sequence comes from Aminobacteriaceae bacterium, assembly GCA_963668335.2. GTDB lineage: Bacteria > Synergistota > Synergistia > Synergistales > Aminobacteriaceae > JAAYLU01. Next base: position 10,125 of record CAXXRY010000023.1, read on the forward strand.
AGAACGCCGTTCATCGGCGTGCGGATCTCATGGCTCATATTCGCCAGAAAGTCGCTTTTCGCCATGTTCGCCGCCTCCGCCCTCCGCGCCATTTCCTCGGCCCGGGCGGTGGATTCGGAAAGAAGACGGTTGCTCTCCAAAAGCTGCGCCTCGGCCTGTTTGCGGTCAGTGACGTCCGTCTGCGACCCCGCCATACGAACGGGTCTGCCATGCTCGTCCCGTATCGCCTCGCCTCTGGCGCGAATCCACCGGATGCTCCCGTCTTTGTGAAGCATCCGGAACTCCAGGTCGTACAGTTTCTCCGTTCCCTCCAGATACCGCTTCACGTACGCGATCACGCCCGGTTTGTCCTCGGGGTGGATGTGGCTCTCGAAAGTCTCGTAGGCGTTCGGCAGCTCGTCGTCCCGGTACCCCAACTGCTCCTTCCATTTCGCCGAGAGAAAGAGTGTGTTGGTGACAAAATCCCAGTCCCAGATGCCGTCGTTGCTTCCCCGCACCGCAAGAACGAACTGCTCCCGCGAGTTTCGCAGCTCGATCTCGGTCTCCTTTCGCGCCGTGACATCGATAATGTAACCGTGCCAGAGAACGCTTCCGTCCTCCAGACGTTCGGGCCTGGCGGCTCCTTGGAACCAGCGGAGTCCTTTGGTCGGGAAGGGCACACGGAATTCGGACTCCCAAACGGTCAGATTTTCGCGTGATCGCCGCACGCTCTCCTCGACCCGCCCTACATCGTCGGGGTGTATCCTGGAGAAGAATTGCGAGGCATCGTCCTTCAAGCCTTCGGCCGGGAACTCGTACAGTTCCTTTATCTGCTCCGATGCGAACGGGACGCAGCTCCTGCCATCGGGGAATACACGGAACTGGTAGAGTACCCCCGGCACCTGGTTCGCAAGCGCTTCGAACAGCTTGCTCTTCTCCCGCAGCGCTCTCTCAGCGGCCCTCTTTCGTACGACTGTCCGCGCGAGCAGCAACAGGGCCAGCGACTGAAGAAGAATCGCCGCGAGGATAAGCCATATTGCGGGGATGTTGTGACGAAGCAAAAGGTCGGAGCCCATGAATGCTCCGCTTTCCGCGGAAAGCGTCCGGGCGCGGGCGGGAACGAGCGCAAGGAAGAGCAGCAGGAGCGCGAATATTCCCGCCGTTGCGAAGCGTCTCCGGTCGAGTGGACGAAGGAGCCGCCGATTCCGTCTCATTTTCCGTCCCGCGCGTCCGCCCTCCCGTGCGTCGCGCGTCCTCCCGCGATGGTGCATCGTACACGGGCGGAGTACAAATCTTTCCCCGAGAGACCGTGCAGGTCCCTGTCGAGGACAACGACATCGGCGAGACACCCTGCTTCCAGGCGTCCGGCGTCGTTTCTGCCGACGGCCTTGTACGGGTTCGACGTGAAGAGCGGAAGCGCCTCTTCGACGGTCAGGCGCTCTTCGGGCGAAAGCGAAGCCCCGCCGTCTTTCCCGCGCCGTTCCGTAAGCGCCCATAACGAGTGCATCGGGTTGACCGACTCGACGGGGGCGTCGCTGGATGCGGAGAGCCGCCCGCACTCGTTCAGGATGGAACGCCACCGGTAGGTCCACTCCATGCGTTCCGATCCCAGCCGCAGCGGGGCCATGGTGATGTCGCTGGGGATGAACGAGGGTTGGATGTCGCAGAAGAGTCCCAGTTCCGCGAGACGGCGACGCTGCTCCGGACGGCAGACGATGAGGTGGTTGATCCTGTCCTTCAGCGCGGCGGGGCCGAACTCTTCGTCGACCTTCCCGATACAGCCGAGCGCCTGATCGAGCGCCCGGTCGCCGATGGCGTGGAGAAGCGTCTGAATCCCCTTCTCGCGCGCGGCCCGGAGCATTCCGAGGACATGCTCGTCCGTCCAGTTCAGCCGTCCGGCCTGGGCGGGGTCGTCCGCGTACGGGGCGGTGAGCGCTGCGGTGCGTCCGCCGAGGCTGCCGTCGAGGAAGATCTTGAGCCCCTGGTAGTGAATCCACTCCCCGCCGAAACCCGAGGGCATGACGGGGTAGGGGAGGGCATCGTGATAGGTGAAGACGCGCACCGGCAGCTCCCCCCTGCGGCGGAGCTCGTCGTAAAGCGAAAGGTCCTCCTCCATGCCGTAGTCGTCCGCGCCGCACGGGTGGACGCAGGTGACGCCCACGGAGGCCAACTCGAAGCAGGCGGATTTGAGCGCCTCCCGGAGCCCCTCGCGGGAGAAGACGCTCCGCTCCATCGCGCGGAGGGCGGGGATGGCGTCGCGCTCTTCGAGAACACCGTCGGGGCTGTCGAGTCCGACGAGGGCGAGCGCCCGGCTGTTCGCGGCGTTGACGTGGGTGCACACGCGCTGGAGCAGCACGGGGTGCGGGATGCCGAGAGCGTCCAGATCGTCCTTCGTCACGGAACGCCCCTCCGGCCAGAGCGTCTCGTTGTAGTTCCACCCTCGGATCCAGCGGTCGGAAGGAGTGGCACGCGCCTCTTCGCGGACCAGTTCGAGGACCTCCGCGATCGACTTCGCCCCCCCGAGGTCGAGCAGCGCCTTCTGTTTGGCCCAGGTGGTCAGGTGAAGGTGTGCGTCGGTGAAGCCGGGAAGGACGGCCTCCCCCGACAGACGAAGCTCGCGGCATTCCGACGGCGCGCCGGCGCGGACGTCCTCCTCCGGGCCGACCGCGGCGATTTGTTCTCCCTCTATATGCAGCGCGTATCCCCGGACGAATGTTCTTCCCGTCCAGAGAGTTCCTCCGGTGATGAGTAGACTGTTCATGGGCGCCTCCTCTCGTAGGTTTGATGCTATTATAGCGAGCTCATGCCAGGGCGTGAAGAAGGCCCCGGGCGGAGAACGCGAATTTCCGAAAAATAAGCACAATAGAGAGCATTGTAATACAAAAAATTATGTATCATAGACATATTTTCCTTTGGAATATTTACATGTTCCCCCTGAGTGTGTTATGCTTCCGCTTCAAGATACCGCTCCTGTAGTAATGAAGAGTATGTATTGGAGTGTTTGCGGAATGAATCGGATCGCTATGGGCGAACTTCCCCGAGTGTTGATAGCGGAAAATCGGAACAGATATATTCAGCTTCTGACCTGGTTGCTCGGGAAAGAGTTCGCCGTCCGCACGGCGGCAGGGGTTTCGGATGTCCTGAAAATAGCGGCGGGCCCGGAGCAGCCGGACGTGATTCTCCTGAATGCGGCGTCGCCCGGAATCGACGGCTACGAAGCCTGTTCAATGCTGAAGGCGGATCCCCGCACCGCCGATATCCCGGTGCTTTTTATCGCTTCCCGCGAAAGAGAAGAGGACAAAGAAAAAGCGTTTCGCGTCGGGGCGGTCGACTTTGTTGCGAAACCTTTCAATGCCGCGGGCCTTTCGGGGCGAATACGAAACGCGCTCGGGCGAAGGCGGGCCGAAGACGATCTGCGCGCATCGCTCTCGTTGCTCGACGCCACGCTGGAAGCCACGGCGGACGGCATCCTGGCGGTGGACAACGCCGACGACGTCGTTCAATACAACAGTTCGTTTCTCTCCATGTGGCAAATCCCCGAGGAAGCGGCGAAACACAGGGAGGATGGCTTCGTTCTCCGGAGCATCCTTCGTTTTCTGACGAACCCCGATGATTTCTCGGCTCGTCTTCGGAAGTTGCGCAATACTCCGGAGGCGAGCACCACCGATCGGTTGGAGCTTACGGACGGAAGAGTCTTCGACTGCGCGTCGCGTCCGCGGAAAATCGGCGGCAAGATTGTGGGACGCGTATGGTCGTTCCACGACTGCACGCATCAGAAACGCATAGAGGACAACCTGCGAAAGAGCGAAGCGGTCGAGCGGAGCAAGAACAAAATTCTCACCATGCTGACGACCGGCGAGGAGCTTGACCGCATTCTCGACGCCATTGTCTTCTTGACCGAGGAAAACGACCCCTCCATAAAATCCACCATCCTCCTCTACGACGAGGCACGCAACAGCCTGGCCCACGGGGCCGCGCCAAGCGCGCCTCCTGAATATGTAGAAATGCTGCGGGCCGGCATTCCGGTCGGTCCGGACAGCGGGTCCTGCGGATCGGCGGCTTTTCTGCGGCGGAGGGTTGTTTTCGCCGATATTCAGGACAGCCCCTGCACGCCCTTTGTGGAAAACACCCGCCGGTTCGGTCTGCTCGCCTGCTGGTCGCAGCCCATCCTCTCCTCCGACGGTCGTCTTCTGGGAACTATCGCCAATTATTCTAGCAACGTCGGCGAGCCGACGGAAAAAAACATCGCGATGCTGGAGTGGGCCGCCGACATGGCCGCGGTGGCGATCCAGCGCAAGAGAACGGAGAACGATCTGAACTATCAGCTCCGTCTTCGCAATCTGCTGGCGAATCTCTCCTCGACCTTCATCAATCTGCCCCTGGAAGCGGTTGAAGAGCGCATCCGCATGGCGCTCGCCGAGATGGGGTCTTTCGTCGACGCCGACCGCGCGTACATTTTCGCGTGCGATTTTCAAAGGCGCACCCAGAGCAACACTCACGAGTGGTGCGCCGAAGGCATATCGCCGCAGATCGACGCGCTGCAGGATCTGCCTCTGGACACGACCCCCACCGTACTGGAGGCCCTCCTTCACGGGGAACGCCTCCAGATTCCGGACGTCCGGGCCCTGCCTCCCGGTCCGGAGCGCGATCTTCTGGAACCTCAGGACATCAAGAGCCTCTTGCTGATCCCCATGCTGCACGAAAAGAGATTTATCGGCTTCATCGGATTCGACTCCGTCCGCGAGCACAGGGTGTTTTCCGAGAGCGAACAGCAGATACTCGAACTCTTCGCGCAGCTGCTGGTGAATGTACAAATACGCCGCCGGTACGAAAAGGAGCTGTTGCAGGCAAAAGCGGATGCCGAATCGGCGAACGGGGCCAAAAGCCTCTTTCTGGCCAACATGAGCCACGAAATCCGCACGCCGATGAACGCCATCCTCGGTATGGCGCATCTGACGCTGAATACTCGTCTCGACCGCCGTCAGCGGGAGTACGCGCTCCAAATTCAAAGTTCCGCCCGGTCTCTTCTGCGGCTCATCAACGATATTCTCGATCTGTCAAAAATCGAAGCGGGCAAACTTGCGATCGAAAACATCTGTTTCACTCTCGAAGAGGTGCTGGAAAAGGCGCTTGTTCCTTTAAGAGAAGCGGCCCGTCAAAAGGGAATCGACCTCCTGCTCGACATACGGAGCGACGGGCTGACCGGCGACTCCGGCATGTTTACCGGCGATCCGCTGCGCCTGCGGCAAATCCTGGAAAACCTGACGTCGAACAGCATCAAATTCACGGACCAAGGGGCATGTGCTGCTCCGCGTGGAGGAGATCGAACAGCTCGCCGGCGCGAGCCCGCCTTCGCTTCACCGTCGAGGACACCGGTATCGGTATGGACGCAACATCAGCTCGAGGTGCTCTTCAGCGGAGTTTACGCAGGCCGACGATTCGACGACCCGCCGCTACGGAGGCACGGGCCTTGGATTGAGCATCGTCAAACGGCTGCTCGATCTGATGGGAGGCTCCATCGCCGTCGAGAGCTCGCCGGGGAAGGGCAGCAGCTTCGTCTTCACGCTGTCGCTTCCGCGAATCTCCGTACCGCGCCCTCTTCCCGAAACCTCTTCACGGGAGCGGAAAGCGTTGATCGTCGACGATCACCCCGCCTCGCGCACTGTGCTCGCGGGTCTCCTGGAGCGCTTCGGCGTCTCGAGCGTGGAAGCTTCCAGCGGGGAAGAGGCGCTTGTACTGCTCGCCCGTCGGGATATCGCGTTCGATCTCGTCTTCGTCGACTGGGTAATGCCCGGCATGAACGGAGAGGAGCTGATTTCGAGAATCGAAGCGATCCCCTCGGATTCCCGCCCCCTTGCGGTCGTCGTGTCGGCGTACGATCTTGAAGGTATCCACGACCTCTGCGAACAACGGCGTATCTGCCGGTATATGCCCAAGCCGGTCCTTCCCGCCGACCTGCGCGAACTGCTGCAAGGTTCGGCGCGCTCCGCCGGAACCGTCCTCCGGTTCCGAAGAGAGCACGCCCTTGTTCCGGGGAATGCGGATTCTTCTGGTGGATGATTGCGCCGTCGCTCAGCGGATCATGATCGAGATGCTTTCCGCGGCGCGGGAGTCCAGGCGGACGTGGCGTCCAACGGCCTCCGAAGCCCTCGAACGCATCGCCGCCGCACCGGACAACTATTACCGGGCCGTGCTCATGGACATACAAATGGCCGCTTATGGACGGCTACGAAGCCGCCGGACGCATTCGCGGAGAGCTTCGCCGCTCGTCGCTGCCTATCGTCGCGATGACCGCGCACGCCATGGTCGAGGAGAAAGAACGGTGCATCGCCGTCGGAATGATCGCCCATCTGGCCAAACCGGTTCTACCCGAAGAGCTGTTCCGGACGCTTGCCTCGATCTGCGCGGAAACGAGCGAGCCGCCCGCGGGCTCGCAGGACGCTCCGCCGCCGGCGCAGGTCGCCGCATGCGGATGAGGAGCCTCGCCTCGCCGAACTCCGACGACTTCTCTCCGAGGCGGACAGCGCCGCCGTGGACTATTGGAATGAATACGAAGACGCGTTCAAAAGAGAGCTGCCGGCGCTTTCCGCCCAACACACCGCGCGGGCGATTAACTACTTCGAATTCGAAGAGGCGCTCGGACTGCTGGCCGATTACGGAAGGGAATGACTATGGAACCTCGCGACGCGAAGAAACGCACCGTGCTCTGTGTCGACGACACGCCCGCCAATCTGCGCTTCCTGTCGGAGCTGCTGAAGGACGAATACCGGGTCAAGGTGGCCATCGGACGGACCTCGGGCCCTGAAGATCGCCTCCACCGCGCCTCCGGATATCATTCTGCTGGATATCATGCTGCCCGGAATGGACGGACTCGAAGTCTGCCGGCGGTTGAAAGCCGATCCGGTCTGCCGCGACATCCCCGTTCTCTTTCTCACGGCGAAATCGGAGCCCGAGGACGAGGCCTACGGTATCGGCCTGGGAGCCGCCGACTATATCCACAAGCCCGTCAGCCCCTCCCATTCTGCTGGCCAGGGTTGCGGCACCACCTGGAGATACAGCAGTACCACGACCTGATCCGCCACCGCGCCGAATGGCTGGAAGGAGAACTGGAACGTCGGGAATCGGACGTCAAGAGGATGCAGGACGCGACCATCCACGTCATCACCACGCTCGCGGAATTCCGCGACGAGGCGACGGGCAACCACATCAGGCGTACGCAGGAGTACGTCCGCCTGATCGCGGAAAGCGCGAGCAAATATCCCGAACATCGGACATACCTTACGCCGGGGAAGATTCTACAGGTAGTCAACTCCGCGCCGCTGCACGACGTCGGCAAAGTGACCATTCCGGACAACATTCTCCTCAAACCCGGCCCTTTGACTCCGGAAGAGTTCGAGGTTATGAAGCTGCATTCGCCGCGAGGCGACGATCTGCTCGCCCGCGCCATGAAGAATCTGGGGAACACCGGCGGCTTTCTTGAGACGGCCCGCCTGATAGCCCGTTCACATCATGAACGATGGGACGGCTCCGGGTATCCCGACGGTCTCTCCGGGGCCGATATTCCGCTGCCGGCGAGGATCATGGCCCTCGCCGACGGTGTACGACGCGCTCCGGAGCGAGCGCCCGTATAAAGGAACCATGACGCACGAAGAGGCGCTTTCCATCCTGACGGAGGGACGCGGAACACACTTCGACCCGGAGCTTCTCGACATATTCGTTTCCTCCGACGAGCAGGTCCGGTATATAGCGAATCACTGGGACGATCGCTGATCCCCGTCATCCCGGAGCGTATCCGCCCGATCGACGTATTCTCTTCGACGCATCTTCATATTTGCAAGTCGCTCGCAAATATGCTATTCTTTCCCCATGGATAGATGCGATGCACTCACAACCCTGCGCCAAACACAAAATATCGGTCCACGGAACAGCGGAGACGCATTCTCGCGGAGATTCACTCTCTGGACGGGACGTTCACCGCCGCGTCTTTGAAGGAGTCCGGCTCGTTGGAGGGGAATCGACGAGGCGACAATTTTTCGCACCGTCGCTCTCTTTCTGGAGCGGGGGGTGATTCGCTCGGGTCGGCGACTCGGAACGAGGACAGGTCTTCGAGAAAAACTGCGAGCACAACCCCGCGCACAGTCACTTCCGCTGCACCGTCTGCGGGACGTGGAGCTGCCTCCCCTCCTTCTCGGAGAAGGAAAAAAGAGTGCTCTTCACCCTGCTTCCGGAAGCATAATGCGGCGAAAAGCGTCTCCGTCGTTTTTCAGGGGGTCCTGTCCCCGCTGCTCCGGCTGAAAGGGGACGTCGGAAGGAGAAAAACTTCTGTCCGAAAAATGAAGGAGGTTGTGCGTATGAAAAAGATCTTTGCAACAGCGCTTCTGGCGACGCTCGTTCTCGCGTCGGTCGCGGCGGCGGAACCGGTATCGGTCTTCGTCTCAATTCTGCCGCAGAAGTATTTCGTCGAGCAGATCGGCGGCGAACGGGGTGGCTGTCTCGGCAATGGTGGAGAAGGGGCGCGACCCGCACGTTTTCGAGCCGCTTCCCGCGCAGATGGAGGGGCTGTCGAAGGCGAAGGCGTACTTCGCCGTAGGGCTCCCGTTCGAGGAGGCATTACTTCCCCGAGCGGCGAGTTTGAATCCCGGGCTGAAGATCTACCGCATCGACGAGGGGATCGACAAGATCGCGGGCAGCCACGACCATTCATCACGGACATACGGAAGAAAAGCACGACCATCATGCGCACCACCATGAGGGCGCCGACCCGCACGTCCTGGAACGGCCCCCGCGAAGCAATCCGCATGGCGGGGAAGATCCTCGAAGGACTGGACCGAGATCGACCCTGACGGTAAAGAGGAGTACGCCGAACGGCACGCCGCCTTCGTCGAGCGACTGAAGGCGATGGACGCCGAATTCGCCGGGATGTTCCGCGACAGACAGGGAGCGGCCTTCCTCGTGTTCCACCCCGCGTGGGCCTACTTCGCCAGAAGTTACGGCCTCGTCGAGGTGGCCATCGAGACGGACGGCAAAGAACCCAAGGCCGCCGACCTGGCGAACATCATCTCCGAGGCCAAGGAACGTGGCGTCAAGGCGATCTTCATCTCGCCGCAGTTCTCGAGAAGAAGCGCGGAGATCGTCGCGCAGGCCGTCGGCGCATCCGTCACAACCGCCGACCCGCTCGCCGCTGAGTGGGAGGAAAACCTCCGCGCAGTCAGCGAAGGCGATAGCGGAGGCGGCGAAGTAACGGTACTCTCGTTTCGAATACGCACAGCCGGAGGGGGACTCGGATTCCCTTCCGGCTGTGCGTATTCGGGACTTTTTGCAAATTGACTGAATGGATTTTTACCCGTATGATTTTACTACTCTTCGTCTTGCGCAGTTGAAAGGAGCGCTCTATGAACGTCAAGGTCACAAAGATTCCGGCCCCCCGGTAGCGCGCGCACGAAAATACTTCCTGCGGGCTGGTGGCGCCGGTCTTTTTTTCCGGACAAGCGGAGAGCGCCAACATCGCGAAGAGCGAATTTCTTGCCGACATGAGCCGGTGCGAAGCCTCCCGAAGCGAGTTCTCGAACGAAGTGGACGGGATACGAAACGCCGATGAACGACGTCATCGGCATGACCGACCTGTTTCTTGAGACTCCGCTGACGCTTGCACAGCGGCGCTACGCCCTTATGCTGCAACAGAGCGCGAAGGCGCTTCTGGAGCTGCTGAACGACATTCTGGATTTCTCGAAGATCGAAGCGGGAAAACTCGATCTGGAGCTGATCGACTTCGATCTGCACGATCCTTCTGGGCGATATCGCCGCCGCCTAGGCTGTACGCGCATCGGAAAAAAGGAGTGGAAAGTGCTCTGCTCGATCGCCCCCGACGTTCCGTCCTCGCTCTTCGGAGACCCGGGACGTCTCCGTCAGATACTGAACAATCTCGCGGGAAATGCGGTGAAGTTCCACCGCCGAAGGCGAGGTCGAAATCGGCGTCGTGTCGCTGAAGTCCCGAGGACGAAGAGTCCGCAACGCTCGCGTTCCGCGTCCGGGATACGGGTATCGGCATTCCGGAGGAGAATCGGGACATGCTCTTCAAGAAGTTCAGCCAGCTCGACTCGTCAAACACCCGGGAGTACGGGGGCAGCGGACTCGGACTCGCCATATCGAAACAGCTGGTCGGGATGATGGGCGGCGAAATTCGGCGTCGAAAGTCCGGCCCCCTTGACGGGAGAAGCTGCTGGAGGCCCCCGGTTCTCTCTTTTATTTCACCGTTCACCTCAAAAAATCGACTGCAACGCACAAAACGGTAAGTTCTCCGGCTGAGCTGCAGGATATCCGAATCCTTATTGTGGACGACAACGCGACGAACCGCGAGATCCTGGGCGCATACATCGCCGCCCGGGGGATACGCTCCTCCAAGGCGGCGAACGGCGCCGACGCGCTCCGTCTGCTTCGCAGCGGGAAGCGGAAGCAGGAGATCCTTTCCACGTCGCCGTCATAGACATGCACATGCCCCTTATGGACGGAGAGGCGCTCGGCCGGAGGATCAAAGCGGACCCTCTGCTTGCGAAAACCTGCATGATCATGCTCACCTCCCTGGGAATGAGAGGCGACGCGCGACGATTCGCGGACGCCGGATACTCCGCATACCTGACGAAACCTGTGCGTTGCAGAGAGCTTTTGGAAGTCGTTGTTCCGGCCCTTCAGGAAAGGTACTGGAGCGAAACCGAGAACGCGCCTCTTCCGACGCGTCATACCGTCCGAAAGCATTTGAAACCCTGCGATACGAAAGTACGTATTCTGCTCGTCGAGGATAATGCGACAAACCAGCAGGTGGCGGTGGGCATTCTGGAGAAGTTCGGCATGGAGGTTGAGATAGCCCGGAACGGAAAAGAGGCTGTCGAAGCCGTGCGGCGCGGCCATTTCGACCTTGTCCTTCATGGACATTCAGATGCCGCTTATGGACGGTCTCGAAGCCACGAAAAAGAATCCGCGGTATGCAGGGCCGCCTCGGGAGAGAGCCCCGTCCCGATCATCGCGATGACGGCGCATGCGATGGAAGCAGACCGGGAACGCTGCACCGAAGCAGGGATGAACGACTATCTTTCCAAACCCGTAAAACCGGCGGCGATGTTCGATATGCTGCGAAAGCAGCTCCCCGAGAGAAAGCTGCTCCCCTGCGCGCACATCGCTTCTTCCGCTTTTCACGGTAAAAATGCCGACGCCGACGTATCCGTCTGGAACAGGACGCGCTTCTATGACCGGCTGCTCGATGACAGAGAGCTCGCGCACAAAGTTCTGGCGGATTTTTTACAGGATATCCCGAATTCAGATCCGCCAGTTGCGTACAATACTACGCAACGGCGATTCCGAAGGGGCGCGCAGAAGAGCGCACGCAATCAAGGGCGCCGCCGCAAGCGTCGACGGAGAGTCCCTCCGACTGGCCGCTCTGGACCTGGAACGCCGCGCGCTCGCGGGAGAACAGCAAGAACTAGCTGTTCTGGCGGACCGTCTCGAAGCCAGTTTTTGAAGATTTACGGACAATGATGCTGGAGGGAGTTGCGAAACGGAAGCAAATCACACCCATAGAGCTCTCCGAATAAGGGGCTTTCTTTGTTTACCCCCAGATTTAGCGACGTTGAACCGAAAGAACATAAAGACATATTGTGAAAATGCGTAAAATGTGATAGAAATGTTATACAAGATATGAGCCGACAAACGGAGGCGTTCCGAATCGCCTCGTTTTTGTTTTGAAAAGGGTACAATATCATCCGGAGCTCAATCCGAACTCGACGCGGAGGTTTTTCTATGCAACAAAACGCTCTTCTCTCTTCCGATACTCTCATCTACAAGGATCTCGTCGAGTCGAGTCCGGACCTTATTTGCCGTTTCCTGCCGGATACAACCGTCACATTCGCCAACGAAGCCCGTCTGCCGGGCGCTGGAAATCGACCGGAGCGAACTGCTGGGCCGTTGTTTTTTCGGAGTTGATCCCTCCGGAGGAAGTACGCCCCGTCCGTGAAAAAGTGGCCTCCCTCTCCTCCAGAGCAGCCTTCGGCATCCTATCTGATCGTGTTTCCTCTCTCCGGCGGAGAAGCCTATATCGTTCACTGGAAAATCCGCGGGCGTTTCGATTCCGAAGGGCAGCTTACCGAGGTTTGACGCGTTCGGACGGGAAGACTCGGAGCGGGTGATGGCGAAGAAGGCGCACGAGAACGAACGGAGAAGGGCGATCGCCCTATTCGAAAATACACCGGAAGGAATACTGGCCAGCTGGGATGGCGTTCACATCGATGAAGCCAACCGGGCCTTCTGCCGAATAACGGGCTTCCCGCAGGAGGAACTGCTCGGCAAACCTCTGAATGAGCTTTTCTCCCGAGGCAAACAGAAAAAAGGGTTATGCCTGAAGCACTTTACCGAAAAGACCGGGTCGGGAGAACCTATCGTGGCGGAGGGCTCGTTCGCGACGAAGACGGGAGAACAGCTTTTCCTCTCGCTTCTTGCGATTCCCGTTTCGACCCCTGAGGGGACCGGGAAGGGGCTGTACATGTTCTTCCGCAATCTGACCGCGTTGAAGAAAGATGAAGAGCTGCTGCTCTCGAATATCGAAAAGCTGCGCGCCGCCTTTTCCCAGACGGTCGAGGTGCTCGCGCTCACCGTTGAAATCAGGGACCCGTACACAGCCGGACACCAAAGGAGAACGGCGCTTCTCTCCCTGGAGATCGCCCGACGATTGGGTCTCGACGAAGAGACATGCCGGGGAGTCTACCTCGCGGCCGCAATCCACGACGTGGGAAAGATCAGCGTCCCCTCCGAAATTCTCAGTAGACCGGGCAAGCTGCTCGACATCGAATTCTCCCTCGTCAAGGCCCATGCCGAGGAGGGATACAACATCCTGAAAAAGGTCGACTTTCCGTGGAAAATCGCCGACATCGTACGCCGACATCATGAGCGCTTGGACGGCTCCGGGTATCCTCAAGGACTCAAGAGCGCAGAAATCCCCCTCGAAGCGAGGATCGTCGCCGTAGCCGACACGGTGGAAGCGATGGCGTCGCACCGCCCCTACCGTCCGTCGCTTGGCGTCGACACAGCCCTTCGTTTCGTCGAAGAAGGGAAGGACCGCCTCTTCGACCGGAATGTCGTCGATGCGTGCAGCGAGCTCTTCGCCGAAGGGTATTCGTTCGAAGAAGACACCGCCGCGCCCGGCCTCCCGCACTGAGGAAAGATATTTCAAAGAACTCCCGGACGCTTTTGCCCGGACGTCGATGTTTCACTCCAACCTCCACCGTCGAAAAATCGCTCCCGAGGATTGACAAATTTTTTTTGCGCATTATTATGTTAGAGATATCTAACTACATTGCTGACAGACGGAGGGCACAATGCACATCATGCAGACATTCATGGCGTTGCTGAAGAGCCGCAATGCCGACGATTTCGTCGAGTTCGTATTCGCTTTCTTCGCCGCTCCCGTCGTGCGCGGAGTGAAGTGCGGCAGCCTGGTCAACATACGCCGGAACGGGGAGGAGATTCGACATGTCTGGAGGCGGCGGAGAAACGAGCTGCTCGCGCGCTACGGCCTCGAAGCCGCCGAACTGCCTTCAGTCTCGTCCGGAGAAGGAACGTTCCGTAAGGATGCGGTGCTGCTGCTTGTTTACGAGCGGCGGCTTCTCGAAAGAACGCTTTTCTCCGAGGAAGCCCTCTCGATTCTTCGCCCCCTGGGGTACGACGGGAAAGAACGCTCCGTCGTTTCATTCATCGAGCGTCTGAAGGAACGCTTCGACGAAGGGTTTCCCCACGAGATCGGCCTGTTTCTGGGGTATCCCCCGCACGACGTCATTGGGTTCATGCAGGACGGCGGGCGGGGCGCGATCGCTTCCGGCTACTGGAAGGTGTACGCCAACGTTGCGGAAGCCATGAACACCTTCGGCGCGTTCAGGCGCGCCGAACAGGACGCGGCCATGGAGCTTGTCCTCCGTTTCGGAACGATGCAGCTCGGGGCATAGCATCGAAAAGCTGAAAGTACCGTCTCGTCGGCGGCGTCCACGACGCTTTTTCACGGCGGCGCGCGGCGCGCGACCGATGCGAACAAATCAAATACACTATTCGAGGAGGGGTTATACATGTCCAAGGTGCTCGTCGTCTACTGGTCCGGGACGGGAAATACGGAGATGATGGCGGAAGAGATCGCTAAGGGAGCGACTTCGGCGGGAGCGGAAGTCGTATGCAAGAACGTGGCGAAAGCTTCCGTCGCGGAGCTCGCCGGGTACGACGTCGTGGCTTTCGGTTCTCCGTCCATGGGGGCCGAGGCGATCGAAGAGACGGAGATGGAGCCGTTCTTCTCCGAGGCCGAGAAGGCGCTCGGCGGAAAGAAAGTCGCCCTCTTCGGCTCCTACGGCTGGGGAGACGGAGAGTGGCTGCGCTCATGGGCGGGCCGATGCACGACAGCCGGCGCCGTTCTGCTGGACGACGGCCTCGCCGTCCACGAAACGCCGAACGAGGCGGCGCTCGCGCAGTGCGCGGCCTACGGTGAAAAGCTGGCGGGGTTTTAGCGGGAGAGGTTCGCCGAAAGCAGAAGGGCGCGCTTCGCGCGCGACGTAGGACGGGGAGCGTTCTTCGCTCCCCGTTTTTCCGAGGATGCGCCTGTTCCGTCTCGTTCTCGGACCCCGACTCCCGCTCTCGTAGAGAGTGCGGGCGATAACTGCTGTGAGTGGAGGCGCGCCGGATCGTTTCCAATATCTTTTCTTCGCCCGCCGTATGCATTCTACCCGCGGAGAGTTTTTAAGAAGTCCGCTTTCGCACCCCGGCGTATCGCAAAGCATGTACAAACGAAGTCTCTTCGGAGAGAGCGTACCGTCCCGTTGACAAAACAAACGTGCTATGTTTTACTTAATTCGTGTTACGAATCCGATCGGGTTGGTAGATCTTGAGAAGCGTCGGCGCGCGGCGCTCCTGCGTGCAGTGTAGTTTTTCAGGGCTCGGACCGATGAGCCGAATGTGCTCTCCCCTTAAACGGGGCAATCTCAAGGAGGCAAGGAACGAAATGCGTAAACTGGTTGCAATAGGCGCGACGCTGGCGCTTCTGTCGTTCGCCGGAACGGCATTCTCTCACGAACTGATTTTGAAGCCGACGAAGATGACGGCTTCGGAAAAGGAGACCGTGGCCCTGGAAATTCATTCCACCCACGCGTTCATCGTCCCCGAAGAGGCCGAGGATATAAGCGCTATGAAGGCCGGAGTCTTCTCCGGCGGAAAAGTGCTTCCCATAAAGCTTGAACGGAACGAAGCGGAGCTTCGCATCGACTCTAATTTCGTCGTTCCCCATGCGGGCGCGGTGCTCGTTGTGTGCGAAAAGCTTCCCCTTCCTTACGGAAGAACCAACGAGGGCGGAAAGCTCGGAACCCGGAAGGAACTCGAAGCCCGGGGACTGAAAGTGGCGTCCGTGAACAAGTACGACAAGTTCGCCAAGACTATCGTGAACGCCGCTCCCGGAGACACAAACTTCGCCGAGATCACGGGGCAGGAGCTTGAGATCGTTCCGGTGACGAACCCCGCCGAAGCCAAGCCTGGAGATTTCATGACCTTCAAGGCGTTGTTCAAGGGGCATCCCGTAGCCGGACCCGTCTGGGCCACCTACGACGGATTTTCTCCCGACGAGAACACCTACGCGTACTACACCGAAGGCGGCGCCTCGGACGGGACCTTCCGCGTGAAGATCACGGCGCCGGGGCTCTGGATCGTCCGGACGACCAGAACCGACGCGGGAAAAGACGGCGAGTACGACAGTCGTATCCTACGCTCCGTCCTGACGTTCGAGGTGAAGTAGAACGAGAAAATGCCGCCCTTTTCAGGGGCACGCGATCAAGGCCTCCGGAAGCCGCTCCGGCTCCCGGAGCCTTTTCTTTCGAAAGGAAAAAAGATGAAACACGTTCTCTTGCTGTTGTTTTCACTTGTGTTTGCTCTCGGCGCTCTCGAAGAGGCCGACGCGCACGGCGTGGGGTATATCCCGTCGGAAAAACCTCCCGTCGCTCTGGAGTTTTATTATTCCACCGGAGAGCCCATGTCGTTCACGAAAACGGATGTGTTCGCGCCCGGCGATGCGAAAGGCGCCTTCCAATCGGGGAGAACCGACGAGAAGGGGCGCTTCGCATTCGTCCCGGACTGGGAGGGCGAGTGGCGCGTCGTGGCGACGGACGACGAAGGGCACAGAGCCGAAGCGCTCGTCGCCGCGACGGGAAAGGAAAACGGCGTTGCGGCTCCGGCCGCCGCGACAGTCTTGGGAAGCGGGCCCAACGCTCCGCTCGACACTTCGAGGAACGCTCTTCTCGGCGTCAGCCTGATCTTCAACATCGCCGCGGCGACGACGCTCTATCGAGCGAGGAGGCGGAAGCATGCACATCAGTGACGGCGTGCTCTCCACGCAGGTTCTGGCGGCGGGGTGGGCCGTGGCCGCGGCCGGAACGGCGATCGGTCTTAAGAAACTCGATCCGGAGCGGATCGTTCCGGTGGCCGTCTTTTCGTCCGCCTTTTTCCTGGCCTCGCTCGTCCACGTCAAGATCGGCCCCAGTTCCACGCATCTCTCGCTCATTGCTCTTTCAGGGCTTGCGCTCGGCTGGGCCGTCTTTCCCGCCGTCCTCACGGCGCTGCTTCTGCAAGCGCTGCTCTTTCAGTTCGGCGGCATCCTCTCCCTCGGTCCCAATTGCGTCAACATCGCCGTACCGGCTCTTCTGACGCACCTGCTCTTCGGCAGGGCGACGCAGAGCGCCAATCCACTCGTCGCAGGGAGCGCGGCCTTTTCGGCGGGGACCGCGGCGGTGCTTCTCTGCGCGGCGCAGGTCGCGCTCTTTCTCGGTCTCTCGAACGACGCGCTGACGGGAACGGCGAAGATCGTCTTCGCCGCGCACATTCCTCTCGCTCTGATCGAGGGCGCGGTCACCGTGCTCGTCGTCGCCTTCCTGCGCAAGGCGGCGCCGGATCTGCTGAGAGGGGTCGAGAGGAGCTGAAACTGCCGGAGTTCCGCCCATTTTTCGAGAACGGCGAAGTCTCCGTGCTCGACATGTTCGACCCCAGGGCGCGGATTCTCTCCGCCCTGGGGGTCGCTTTTGTCGTCGCCGCCCGGAACGAGATCCCGCCCCTTCTGCTCGCCGGAGCGGGGGCGGCGCTGCTCGCGACGCTCGGTATGCGGAACGGGGCGGGCGGGACGATCGCGTCCTTGAAGAGCGTCAATCTCTTCGCTCTCTTCCTCTGGATCACCCTTCCTCTCACCGGAGGCGGAGGCGTGCCCTCTCCGGAGGGGACGCGCCTCGCCCTTCTCCTCACGATGAAAATCAACATACTGACCGTCGTCTTCCTCCGCATGGTCGTTGCGCTCGATCCCGGCGCCCTCGGGGCGTCCTTGAGAAAGCTGGGGGTTCCGTCCGCTCTGACGAGCCTCTTTCTTCTGACCTTCCGACAGATCATGATTCTCGAAGAACGCTTCGCCTCCAGCCTTAGGGCGGCCTCTCTCCGCGCCCCGGAGAGAAAAGGGGGAAGGGGTTTCGGCGTCTACGCGGCGATTCTCGGGAGTGCCCTGATCCACGGCGCGGACAGAGCGGAGCGATCCCGCAGGGCGATGCTCTGCCGGGGCGGCATCGCCGGATTCGCCTCTGCGCGTGCGCTGCGCTGGTCTTTCAAAGATTCGCTTCTGCTGTGCGGCTCCCTCTCCTTCGCGGGGCTTATTCTATGGATGTGAGGAGATATCGACGATGTCCGTTCTCGAAGTTCGCAACCTGCGGTACGCATACCCCGACGGAACGCCCGCTCTGGAGGGCGTGAATCTGGCGCTGGAGCCGGGAGAGAAGACCGCCCTCGTGGGGGCCAACGGCTCGGGAAAATCCACGCTGCTGCTCCATCTCACAGGCTGTCTCGGTCCGGATTCAGGGGAGATTCTGCTGGACGGACGCGCGATCGGCGACGACGTCGACCGCGCGCGGCGAATGGTGGGGATGATGTTTCAGGAGCCCGACGACCAGCTCTTCATGCCCACGGTCCTGGAGGACGTCGCGTTCGCGCCGAGGGCTGCGGGAACGCCCCCCCGCGAGGCCGCCGAAAAAGCCGCGGAGATGCTTGAACTCTTTGGAATCTCCCGCCTGGCGTCCAGGCCTCCGCATCGCCTCTCGGGGGGAGAGAAGCGAATGGTCGCCCTCGCCGGAATACTCGTCTCCAACCCCGAAGTACTGGTGCTGGACGAACCGTCGGCGTCTCTCGACCCGCGCTCCTCCGCCGTATGATCATAGCGACGCTGCAACGCATGAAGCTGCCGATGATCCTCGCCACGCACGACCTTGACATGGCAATGGACGTCTGCTCGACGGCGACGATCCTGGCGCACGGAAAGAGCGTGCTTCGGGGCGCGCTGCCCGAACTCTTCCATCGCGAGGAAACGCTGGAGCGCTACGGACTGGAGCTTCCGCTCTCGGTGCGGTCGGACGGACGCTCCGAAGAACGGCGCGAGGGAGAAAAGACGATCCTCTCCGCGTGACCGCGGGGCGCCGGTTCCCGGTATCCTACGGATAGATATAGTCTCGCTCGGGCTCCAACCCCGTTTCGATGCCGGAGACGACAATACGCGGCTCTTTCTTGCCCTCGTACTCGCCGACGCGCACCGTCCCCTTCACCGCGACCCACGTACCCTCCTCCAGCGCCGACGCCCCCTCGTATTCGCACACCGGACCGAAGGGAGCGACATCCGCGGCGCAGCACCACATCAGAAGGCGGGCGAGGATGAACTGATTCTCCTCAAGCTCGACGGATTCTCTGAAGACAAACCCCTCGATACGGATAGGAACTCCCTCGCAACGCTCCGCGTCGGAGTGCAGCAGCGCGACGAGGGGGTAGAAGTCCTCGCTTCGCACGATGATCGCGCCACCCTCCATCGTCGGTTCGAACGGCGGGCGCGACGCAACGGCGCTCCATTTGTCGAAGGCGAACTTCTCGCTCTCCGGCAGATCGCGCAAACTCTCTTCGAAAAACTCCGACGCCGGGTCTCCGAGCGAAGAGGCGAATGAAAAGTCGGAAACGGCGAGCGGGGCGGAGGAACGAAGCAGCAGAAGCGCCGGAATCGCGAGCACGAGGGCGTGCGCCGCCCGATGCCGGTAGCGGGGCTGCCGAACGCGGAAAAGCCCCGCCGCCGTCCAGCAGAAAAGAACCGCCGCCGCGAAAAGAAGAAAGGGCTTCGTCCGCGGAACGACGTAGTGCAGGTAGGTTCCGTCGAACACGGAGACGAGCATCGCGACGGCCGGCGCGAACATCGAGAGGCATTCCAAAACGATCTGCGAATTGAAGTTTCCTGCGCGCATTGCTTTTCCCCCCTCAATAGACGTACCGGAGCGTCAGAAGAACGGCGGCGGCAAGCGCCGCTCCTCCGACGCCGGTGACCCCGTACAGCATCGCCGTGCAGAAACAGACGGCGAAGACCGTCGTCGCCAGTTTCGCTATGAACGCCTTCGAAAATCCCGCCGAGAGCATCAGGACGTTTTTCACATCCATCATCGGGCCGAAGATCAGAAACGCCATGGTCGCCGCGGGCGGAATTTTGAGCGCGAATCCGGCGGCGACGGCGGCGTCCGAGGAGGAGCACAGAGAGAGCAGAAACGCCGTCGCCATCATTACCAACACGGGACCGGCAAGCCCCCTCCCGGGATGCGCGGAGAGCAGCCCCGCCCCGAAGGTGTGAAAACACGCGGAAAAAAGCGCGCCGAACACGAGGTACTTCACCACGCCGAAGAATTCCCCCCGAGCGTGTCCGGCGAACAGAAGCAATCCGTCGACCGCTTTCGGACTCGAGCCGACCGGCTGCGGGGAGCCGCAGTCGCACATGGCGAGATCGAAGCGCTTCAGCAACACTTCGGAGCCCGAGGGGAACAGTTCGAAGAAGAGGCCGATCATGACCGCCGCGACGATGCCGAGCGCGGCTCGCGCGACGACGACGCGCGAATCGCCGTTGAAGGCGTAATAGGTCGACAGCAGCGCCACGGGGTTGATAATCGGCGACGCCGTCAGAAAGATCGCCGCCGTCGAAACGGGAACGCCTTTTCTTAGAAGCCCGCGAAAGACGGGGATGGAGGCACAGTCGCAGACGGGAAGGCAGAAGCCAGCCAAAAGGGCGGCGAGCATCCCCGGGCCGAAACGGCGCGGAAAGATGCGCCGAATCAGCTCGCCGGAGACGAACAGCTGGATCGCCGACGAAAGCAGCGTGCCGAGGATCAAAAAGGGCACAGCCTGCAAGAGTATGCCCAGAAAGACGACGAGCAGCCTCTTGAACGGCGGTTGTGAAAGATCGAGAAAAAACGCCCCCCCGGCGGTGAGCGCAAGACTTCCGAAAAAGAGGGCGTACGCGCGCAAAGCGTGAGAACGTCCGCCTCGCCGGAGCCTCGCAAGGATCTCCCCGACGGCTTCCGAATCGAACACGGGGACTCCGGTATTGAACCCGCGCGCGATCCGCGTCGCGGCGGCGACCGCCTCTCTTCCGCCGCGCGCCGCCACGACGTCGCAGTTGGCCAGCTGCTCGGGCATGGCGTCGCCGGTTCTTCCCAGCAGCCTCTCCAGCGCGTCGGCGTCGACCGCGTGCACGACCCCCGCGATCCGGCAGATCGCGCGAAGCGGAGGACCGGAGAGCATCGACTGCAGCGCCCCCAGCGGAACGACGCCGTTCCACTCGATCCAGACCTCGTCGACGTCGCCCTCGCCCAGACGCTCGGCGATTCTCCGCGCGATTTCTTCCGGATCGCGCTCCAGCTCCCTTTTCGGGAACTCCATCGCGCCGGACGCGGGAAGGGGAAGCAACGCCTCCTCCCCGGATTCGAACTGAAGGACGAGCGGCCGAACACCCTCCGCGAGCCGTCGACGCAGAACGCCGTTCAGCAACCGCGTCTTCCCGGCATCGAGAAAACCGGTCGCCACGTAGACGGGGGTACGAGAACTCATCGCTCTCCCTCGAAGAGCCGGAGCAGCTCCGCCTCGTCCAGCCCGCGTCCGACGACGTCGAGCGCGTCGCCGGGCGCTTCGCAGGGCGATATTCGAAGTTCACCCGGAAGATACTGAACTTCCAGATACCCTTCGCTTCCCCGGACGATCCCCTTGGCCCGCAGAATCTCCCCGCATGCGCACCGCTCCATGCGGGCGATCCGCCGCCGCAGCTCTTCGGCGTCGAAGAGCTTCTCCGTCCGTATCGTCAGCGTCGAAAAGGCGTCTCCCGCACGAGGAGAGGAGAGACGCGAGCCTTTCGGAAGCGCTTCGTCGTCCGGCTCCCTCGCTTCCGGACGAGCGCGCGGCGCGACGAAAGCAGCCTGTCGCCGGAGGAGAGACCGTCCCAAGCTTTTCCGACAGAATTTCGGCGCGCGGATTGAGCCGCCGAACGATCTCGCGGGCGCGCTCCGTCTTTTCCGGAGCGCCCTCCGTGCGGCTGAACACAACGACATGCGCGCAGGCTATCTGGTCCTCGAAAAAGTCGCCGAAGTTGTCCAGATACGTTGCGCACCGTCGAACGTCCCACGACGGCGATCTTCTTGCGCACCTTGGCGATCCGACCGATCCGCTCGTCGGCGAACACCTTCGCGATATCCGAGAGCCTGGCCGACGCCGGAAGGCTCGATGATCAGCGCCTCCGGGGCGAACGTCGCCGAGATTGTACCGATGGCCCGAACGAAGTCGCCCGAGAGGCTGCAACAGATGCACCCCGACGAGATCTCGCGGACTTCGAATTCCGCCCGTGCGCAGCAGCGCGGCGTCGATCCCCGCCTCGCCGAAGTCGTTCTCGATCAGCGCGACGCGGACGTCGCGAAAGCATTCGTCGAGCAGCTTCCGGATGAGCGTCGTCTTCCCCGCCCCCAGAAAGCCCGAAAACAATGTACGTTTTCATTTTCGGCATGGTCGTTCTCCTTCGCGTTTTTCGCGTTTCGATGACGGGTAGAGTAGCATATTTGCGAGCGGCTTGCAAATATGGCGGGGACCTTCAGCGAACAGCGATGCGCGAAACGACGTTCCTTCCATCCGCAGTTTTCGATTCCGTTGTCGCGCTTGACACGGACGTTTCTTCAGCATATAGTATCTCGCGCAGTCACTTAATCAAGGAGGTCGCCGATGCAGCGATCGGAAAAAGCCGCCAGGGTTTTCAAAGTGCTCTCCTTGGAGACGCGGGTTCGCATGATCGAGCTGCTCAAGAGCCGCTCGCTCTGCGTCAACGCGCTCGCCCGCGAGCTTGGAATCACCGCAGCGGCGGTCTCTCAGCACCTGCGCGTGCTGCGCGACGCGGATCTCGTGGTCGCGGACAAACAGGGGTACTTCGTGCATTACGCGCTCAACCACGCCACGTTGGCGGCGTGGAGCGACCTTGTCGACGAGGTGCTCGGCGCCGCGCCAACGGAGAAAACGTCCTCGCGATAGGGGGGAGATGTCGTCTCTTTTTTTGCGCTTCAGTGCGCGTTTCCGCGCATATACTTAAATAAATGGAGGGAAGGCCAATGTGCGACAAGAGCTGCTGCTTGCCAAAAACCGGAGAATCTTGCAGGGAAACCCGGAGAGTGCACCCCGGAACAAATTCGGAAGTGCCACGGCGATTCCGGGGAGCATCCATGCGACTGTGGGGAATCCTCGACGGAAAATGGCTAACGGAGAGACGTTCGCCATCGAAGCGCGCGGCCTTGCCCAAGCGCTTCGGCGACGTGGAGGCCGTCGCGGGAATAGACTTCGACGTACGTTCCGGCGAGCTGTTCGGCTTTCTCGGCCCCAACGGGGCGGGCAAAACCACCACGATCAACATGTTCACCGGTCTTGCCCGCCCCGACTCGGGCACGATCGCGCTGGGCGGCGTGGACTGCACGAAGAACCCCCCGCGCCGCACAGCGCCTCATCGGGGTGGTCCCCGACGAGAGCAACCTCTATCCGGAGCTGACCGGCTTCGAGAACCTGACGTTCTGCGCGTCGCTGTACGGAATGCGGAAGGGGGAGCGCACCGTCAGGGCGTCGGAGCTGCTGGCCCCGTTCGGACTGACGAAGGCCGCGGGGCGCAGGTTCGGCGGCTACTCGAAGGGGATGAAGCGCAAACTGACCATCGCGGCGGGGGATCATCCACAAGCCGCGTATTCTCTTTCTGGACGAGCCGACCACGGGCATCGACGTCGCCAGCGCCAGGCAGGTGCGGCAGCTTGTCGCCGCTCTGCACGCGCAGGGGACGACCATCTTTCTCACCACGCACTACATCGAGGAGGCCGAACGGCTCTGCGACCGGATCGCATTTCTGGTGAACGGCCGTATCCGTACCATCGACACGGTCGCCAACCTGGTGCAGCCGCTGTGCGAGAAGCACGCGGCGGAGATCGCCTGCTCGCCGGCTCCGGAGGAGATACGGAGTTCGCTCTCCGCGGACTTCCCGGAGGCCGCCTTCACCTACCCGGAAGACGGAAAAGTCCGCGTCGAAAGCGCGGGACCGATCCGCATCGGCGCTTTGGTCCGCCGCCTCGAGGAAAGGGGAGTGGAGGTCTTCGAAGCCAAAAGGCTCGTTCCTTCGCTCGAGGACGTCTTCGTGCGGATCACCAGGCATCGAGGCCGAAACGATGCGCGAAAGCGCCGGAAAAAAACGGGGGAGGGAAAAAGCCGTGAACCAGTGGATCGCGTTCTGGAACATTCTGCTCAAGGATATGCGCACCTACTACATGAAGCCGCCCAATATAAGCTGGGGACTGTTGTTCCCGCTCGCCTGGACCGGAATGTTCTTCATACGTTCGGGGAGCGGCCTGGAAAGCATCCCCGCGCTGCTTCCGGGGGTGGTCGCGCTCTCCATCCTCTTCGGCTCCACCTCGGTGCTCGCGGTGACGGTGACGTTCGAGAAGAAGAATCGCTCCTTCGAGCGGCTGCTGCTCGCGCCCATCTCCTTCGAGCTGCTGATGCTGGCGAAGACGTCCGGGGCCATTCTCTTCGGCGTGCTGAACGCCTTCGTCCCGGTGCTCATGGCGAGCTTCGTCGCGGATTTATCGCCGATCGACTGGAGAGCGTTCGTTCCGGCTGTCGTGCTGCTGTCGACCGCGTCCACGTTTCTCGGGCTCTTCATCGCGGTGGCGGTCAGCGAGGTCTTCGAGGCGCAGACGTTTTCCAACTTCTTCCGCTTCCCGATGATCTTCCTCTGCGGACTCTTCTTCCCCATAGAGAGGCTGCCCGTCTTCTTGCGCCCGCTCTCCTACGCGCTCCCTCCGACGTACGGGGTGGACATGCTCAGGGGAGCGGTCGGCGGCGTCCACGCCATGCCGTACCTCCTGAACCTCGCCGCGCTCTGCGTCTTCTGCACGGGGCTCTTCGCCCTCTAGCCTGCGGACCATCCGGAGGAGCTGGATAGTGTAGCGCGCCGCGCCGGCCGCCGCAGCGAGAGGAAGGTCGCACGAACCAATTAAACGCTTTTTATTTTTTTAACAACGCCTCAAACGGCGTCGCACGGAAACCGTCGGTTTTTAAACCGGCTTTTCGAGCGACGCCGTTCTTTCTTTCCTCATCTTTGTGAAACCCGACGATAAGGGTTTTTTTCCGTATCCCATAGAAATGGCATTTTCGGCGGTCCAACTCCAGCCCCTTGACATAAAGTTAGATAAGACTTACACTGGCGCTCGTTCAAGTTAGATTACATAAACATCGGGGGTTGCGCAGTGCGTCGGTTGTCGTTTTTCCTGGTTCCTCTTCTTTTGCTCCTTCTCTGGCAGGCGGGGTCCGTCCTCGCCTGGTGGAATTCGTTCCTCCTTCCCTCGCCACGGGCGGTCGGCGAAACGTTTCTCTCGCTGCTTCTGAACGGGACGCTGTTCCGGCATCTTCAGGCGAGCCTCGGGCGCGTCCTCGCGGGGACGGGGCTCGCCTTCGCGGCAGGCTTCCCTCTCGGCGTGCTCTTCGGCGTTTTCCCGCGCGCGACGGCGCCGTTCCTTCCGGTTCTGGACTTCTTCCGACACACGCCGCCGCTGGCGCTGATTCCGCTGCTCATCCTCTGGCTGGGGATCGGTGAAGCGTCCAAGATCACGGTGATTTTGCTGGCCTCCTTCTTCCCGGTCTTCCTGAACACCATCGGAGGCGTCGCGGCGTGCGACGGAAAAGCTCCTCGAGGTGGGCAGGTCCTTCGGCCTCTCTCGGGCGGCGATCTTCAGGACGATTCTGCTTCCGTCGATCTTTCCGCACGTCCTTACCGGGGCGCGTCTCGCCCTCGGGTTCGGCTTCCGGGCGCTCATCGGCGCAGAGTTGGTGGCGGCGGCATCCGGTCTGGGGTATCTGATTCACGATGCGGAGATGCTCTCGCGCTCCGACGCGGTGATCGTCGGCATACTGTCCATCGGCATCCTGGGGAGCCTGCTCGATCATATCGTGCTGCGGGCGAGCAACCGGATCGCGCCGTGGGCGCTGCAGGAGGACGAATTCCATGGACGCTCTTGAGATCCGCAATCTCCGGAAGGAGTACGCCATGAACGGATGCGGCTTCGACGCGCTGAAGGGGGTCTCGCTCACCATTCCGGCGGGGATGTTCGCCGTTTTCGTCGGAAAGAGCGGCTGCGGCAAGACGACCCTGCTGCGCCTGGTCGCCGGGCTGGAAGAGCCGACGGAGGGAACGATCGGCGTACGCGGAGGGGGCGCCCGGCCGAGAACGGGGATCGTCTTTCAGGAACCCCGTCTCTTCCCGTGGCTGACCGTGGAGGAGAACATCGCCTTTCCGTGCCGGGGGAGGGGGAAGAAGCCCCCGGAGGAAACGCTCGCCGCCCTGATCGAGAGCCTCGGTCTGACGCCCTTCCGGCACGCGCGTCCGAGCCAGATATCCGGCGGGATGGCGCAGCGGGCCTCTCTGGGACGGACGCTGCTCTACGATCCGGACACGATTTTGATGGACGAGCCCTTCTCGGCGCTGGATTACTTCACCCGCGCCGCGCTTCGGGACGATCTGCTGCGCCTCCGGCGCGAGCGGAAAAAGACGGTGCTCTTCGTGACGCACGACGTGGACGAGGCGCTTTGCCTCGGACAGAGAATTTTTGTGATGGACAAAGGGGAGGTGGTGCGCACATTCGATGTGGAGGACGACTATCCAAGGGACGTCTCGTCGATGGACGGGCTGAAACGTGAGATTTTGGACGCGATCGGCAACGGAAAAGGTTGCGGCGCGCATATTTATAAGGAGGAAGCACAATGAAAAGACTGGTTCTTGCGTTCATGGCGTTCGCACTGCTCTTCGGGGTCGGCGCGGACATTTCGGCGGCGGCGGATATCAAGGAACTCAATATTACGGTACGTGAAGTCGCCGCTGAACATCCCCTCCATCGTGCAGAAGCGGATGGAGCTGTTCGAGAAGGAGTTCGGCCCGGCGGGCATCGCGGTCGGGCATCCCGAGATCACGGCGGGGCCGAAGCAGACGCAGGCGATGGCCGCGGGATCGGTGGACTTCGCCAACTGCGTGGGAGGAACGTCGGTGATCATCGCGGCCTCGCAGGGGCTCGACATCAAGATCGTCGGCATCTACGGACGTTCGCCGAAGGCGTTCACGCTGCTCGTCAACGATCCGGCGGTGAAGTCGCTCGCCGACCTCAAGGGGAAGAAGATCGCCGGTCCCAAGGGGACTGTGCTGCATCAGCTTCTTGTGGCGGCCCTTATGAAAGAGGGGATGAAGTACGACGACGTGCAGCACATTGAAATGGGTATTCCGCACGGCGTCGCGGCGCTCTTCGGAGGTTCTATAGACGGCGCGCTGGCTGCGGGGCCGTCCGTCGCGGACGCGTTGAGCAAGGGGGCGCGCGTCCTCTTCACGGGCGAAGGGCTCGTCGACGCCACCACGGTGGTCGCCGTGCGCGGGGGAGCTGCTTCGTTCCCGCCCGGAGATCGTCCGTTCGTTCGACAAAGTTCGCCGCGCGAGCGTCGACTTCATGAAGACGAATCCCGAGGAGGCCTTCCGCCTCACCGCCGAGGAAACCGGGCTCTCCGTCGAGCAGGTGCGCGAGATGGCGCCTCTGTACGACTTTCGATCCGGAGATCCGCCCCTCGGACGTCGAAGAGCTGAAGCGCACGCAGGACTTCCTGCTGGACGCCGGGCTGATCACGAAGACGATCGACATCGAGTCGGTCGTCGAGGTCGTGAAACCGTGACGGCGAACGCGCAGCTGCTCGTCCGCGATTGGAAGGACGTGCTGCCGCTTTCGTACGAACACCTTTCCAAGTACCACGGAAGCGAGTACCCCGGCGGCGTGGGGCTCGCATGGCAGGCGCTCCGTTTCGCCCTGCCCGCGCTCGCGGACGGCGGCGTCGTCCGCCGCGAGGACATCATGCTGAAGACGCCTTTCCCCGGCGTGGGGTTCTTCGACGCGGTGGAGATGGCGACGAGAGCCTCCTCGCGGAAAGCGTTTCATCTGCTCGACGGCATGGCGATGCTGGGGAATCCTCCCGCCTCGCCGAACAGAGGGCACTTTTACTTCGAGCTGCACGCGGCGGGGGGCGTCGCCGTCTTCTCGCTGAAACACGGCCTCGTGCCGGAGGAGTTCTACGTCCTTTCGGAGGCGAACGCCCGTTCGCCCCTTCAGGATGCGGAACGGGCCCGTCTGATGGATCTCCGCGGGGCCGTGGGCATGGCGTTGCGCTCTTCGAAGCCGGAGGACGTGTTCGACTGCCACTATCTCTCCCCTCTGCCGCGCGCGAGGGAAGAGGTCGAAAACGATACGCCGCTCGACCTCTCCGTCGAGGACGCGCTGCCGCCCCTCTCCGTGACGGACGGCGGACTGCCCCTCTCCATCGGCTACGGGGAGATGCTTCGCTACGCCGGACGAAAGTCGGAGTGCGGCGTGGCCGCGGCCTACGTGCTGCTGAGTCAGGCGCTTCCGCTGCTGTCTCCGGAAGGCGCGCCCGAGCGGAAGGATATTTTGATCCGGTGCGGCATCTTCGGGCAGGGGATCGTGGACGGTCTGGAGATGGTCACGCGCGCCGTCGGCGGAGGCCGTCTGACGATCGACGAACGGCTCGGCGAGGGGCAGGTGACCGCGCCCGACGGACAGACCGGCGGTTCTTTCCTTTTCGACATCTCGGTGGGGGAGCGGAAGGGGCGATTCGTCCTGAAGAAGGCCCTCGACCCGAAGCGCTACTTCGAGCTGTGCCGCCTGCGCGACGGCCGGGGGCTCGACGAGGCGGAAACGTTGGAAATCGAGCGCGAGCGCGTCGCCTTCTCGAAGGCCCTTCTGGAGGCCGACGAGGCGTACGAGGCGTTCGCCTAGAGGGCGGGAGAACCGAGCTCTCCCCGCGCGCATCATGGTGTTCGCTCCACAAACTCTATACAAAAGAGAAAGGTCGATCGCAATGAAAAAGCTTCTTGTTGTGCTGACGGTAGTCGCGCTTGCGGCGTTTTCCTCGCCTTCGTTCGCCGGAGTCAATCCTTTCATGGACGTCCCCGCGAATCACTGGGCATACGACGCCATAGGGCAGCTCGCCGCCCGCGGAATTCTTTCCGGTTATCCGGACGGCTCCTACAAGGGCAACCAGCCCATGACTCGTTACGAGGGCCGCGTCGATGACGGCGCGCGCCCTTGCGTCGATCGACGCGGACAAGGCGGAGAAGCAGGACGTCGAAATGTTGAAACGCCTCGTGGTGGAGTTCAAAGACGAGCTCGACGTCCTCGGCGTGAAGGTCGGAAAACTCGACGGCAGGCTTGCGGTTATGGAAGAGCGTATCGGCGGTTGGCAACTATGGGGAGAGATGGAATTCGACGCGGAGTTCTCCGACAAGGACGACAGCGCCGGGAACGAGAATCTTTACGGAACCACCGGGAAGAACCGTTTCGCCATCACGACGTACCAAATCTGGATGCGGAAGTTCATCGACGAAAAAACAACCTTTACGGCGCGTATCGGTTCCGAAGAAGGCGGAGAGGCGATGTTCGAACGATACTGGATCGACGTTGCGCTGCCGTGGGATTTCGAGGCAATGATAGGACGTTGGGAGTACGACTGGGCCGCGGAGGACGAACTTTATATCGATAACGACGCGATGTTCACGGACAGAGATATTGTCGGTTTCTACTTCAACAAGCCTTTTGCGATGGGGAACTTCGCGTTCTACGTAACCCGTCCGGACGAGGAGGGCGTCGCTCCGGACGACGAAAGCGAACACTACGAGTTCGGCGTGCGCGCGAAAGCTGCTTTCAATGAGCGTTTCTGGATGTCGTTGCAAGGCATCTGGAGAAAGTACGATGCGAACGTGCTTTCGTCTTCAGGGGACCCCAAGGAGGACGAACATGTGTACTGGGGCGCCCTCGGCGTGAATTTCACTCCGCACATAGCTCTTCGCGGAGCGTACTACAAACAGGAAACGCAGGTCGGAGCCGACGTAGAAAAGCCGGCAGCCACCCAAGTTATTCTGGACATCGAGCGGGACGCTTTGAAATTCACCTCCGTGTGGATCGAGTACGTCGCGTTCGACGATAATTTCAGCGTCTGGACGGATGCTCCATGGAACATGTACGGTACCGTCACAAGCGACGGCAACATCGGCGAACAGTATGAGAACATTTACTTCATCGGACTGACGCAGGACTGGAACGACCAATTGAGCACCTTCCAGCGCTACTTCAAGGGCAAGGTCAGAGACGCTTCTTCGCCCTCGACCGACGACACCGTCAACTGGACGGTCGGCGCGCTGTATCACTACACCCCGGCTCTCTCCTTCGAGCTTGCCTACGACAGGATAGAGAACTCGGAAGGCGTGCTCGGACGCGACGACAATCTGATTCGTCTCAGAACCCGCGTCGAGTTCTAAGCTCCCGTTCGTCACGAAGCGCGGGGGCCGTCCCTCCTCCCCCGCGCGTTTTCATGGACGGAGGGATCTTTTTCAGGAGGTACGCTTTTATGAAACGTCGTATTGCCGGTATCCTGATCGCCGTCGCGTGCGTCTTCGCGCTGTTCCATGGCTTCGCCGCCTCGGCGTCGGAGCGGAAGTACCCCGAATCGGTCTACAATCTCCCCCCGATCACTGTGATCCGGGGCGGGGAGACCGTTGAAATCAAACTGTGCGATGTCTTCGAGTTTCATGGAAACGCATGCCCCGGCGCGACCATGTCTTTCCAGGCTATCCGCTACGGCCTGGCGCTGTTGCACGCCGAAGGAGAAATTCCCCGGACGGACGACCTGCTGATCATCGCGCGCGCTCCGGGAGGCCCCATGGATCTGCTGGACCTCATCATGAAGGGCGCGGAAAGGAACACCCGTACTTGGCCGCCCGCAGGAATGGCGAAAGGCGCCGAGAATTTCGTCTTCGACTTCTTCCGCAAGTCGACGATGCAGGCGGTCTCGGTGCGACTTTTGGACGGCCTCTGGCCCGCCGACTGGTTCGAGCTGCGCGATAAAAAAGACGCCGGGACCATCACCGAAGCCGAGTCGGAACGAATGCAGCGGAATCGCCAGGCCGTCGTCCGCGAATTTCCGCGCAAGACCTTTGTCGAACTCTTCGGGGAGCCGCAGGTGTACACATACGTCGCCTGGGGCGTCGTCGAAAAAGGCGAGATGGACAAACTGATCCGCGAACAGCGCCGGCGGAGCAAGGAGGAAGCGCGGAAAGAGTAAGTCCGGCAACTACCCAATCGATGTTCTTTGGACTCGGGCGAGCCTTCTCGATGAGAAGAGCCCCGCCCGAGCGCTTCTTTTCATAAAGGAGCGAATAAAGGATGCGAAATACCTCTCGAGAGTTTATAATAAAAACCATCGGAAGATTGTGTGCGTACCGAAAAACACAGAATCTCACGCACGCCGACGCGCGTTCCTCAAGCAGCTCCGAGCCTTCCCCGAGGGGGCGGCGTGTGGACGAGTCTTTCCGGAGGTATTCGTCATGGACATTGATTTTGCATCGGAAAAACCTTATGAAATCCGTTTCGAGGACATGTTCGACCTTGACGACATCCAGCGTCTGCAGGACGAGTTCTCGGACGCTGCGGGCGTCGCCTCGGTCATCACCAGGCCGGATGGAACGCCGTTGACTCGCCTCTCCAACTTCACCCGTTTCTGCAGCAAGATCGTCCGAGGTACCGAAAAGGGGTGCGCCAACTGTTTCCATTCGGATGCGGTCATCGGCCGCTACAACCCCAAGGGACCGACGATTCAGCGCTGCCTCAGCGGCGGCCTCTGGGACGCAGGCGCGGGAATATCGGTCGGGGGAAAGCACGTTGCCAACTGGTTGATCGGACAGGTCCGCGACGAGAGCCAAAGCGAGGAGGCGATACGCGCCTATGCCCGCGAGATCGGCGCGGACGAGGAAGAAGCCGTCGCGGCCTTCCGCGAAGTTCCCTCCATGTCCAGGGAGCGCTTTGAGAAGATCGCCCGGATGCTCCACACCTTTTCCTCCCAGATCGCCGAACTCGCCTACCAAAACGTCCGCCAGACGCTCTTCATCGCCGAAAACAACCGCGCGGAGACGATCAGAAAGGTGCAGAGCGAACTCTCCGAAGTCATGGCGACCGCCCGTTCCGAGGTCGAGGTGTTCGACATGGCCAAGAGAGAACTCGCCGGACTGATGGAGACCGGGAACTTTCTTATTGCGGAATACGACGAGACAACGAATACGTTTTCCACTTTTTCTTCTTTGGGCAGCGACGAAAGAGAGCTGATCACCCGATGGCCCGCCGAAAAATCGCTGACCATCCAGGTGATCAAACACGGAAAATCCATGCGCTTCTCCAAAGCGGAGATCGCCGAACTCGCGGACGAGGGCGTCGTCGGCTTCGTCGGGAAGATACGTTCGGAATCATGGGTGGGAGTGCCTCTGCAAAACGGGAAAAAAGTCTTCGGCGCGATGATCCTCCAGAGCTACACGGATCCGAACGCCTACGACGACTGGCAAATGGAAGTGCTCGAAGCTGTAGGGAACCAGCTCAGCGTCTACCTTGAGAAAAAGCGTACGGAAGAATCGCTTCGCGAGAGCGAGGAGATCTTCAGGACGTTCTTCGAGCAGAACAGCATCGGATTCTCCATGATCAACGCTGACGGTTCCTGGCTGCGTTTCAACGAGAAATTGTGCAAGATGACGGGGTATTCCAGAGATGAGCTGGACAAGATACGTTGGAGAGATCTTACCCCTCCGGAGGAACGGCGACGCGAACAATTTCTGCTGGACGACCTTGTTTCCGGAAAGATCGACTGGTATACCATCGAGAAGCGCTGTCTTCGCGGAGACGGTTCGACGATGGACATCTCCGTGCTCACCAAGCTGTTGCGGCGTCCCGACGGGAGCATCAGGTGCTTCGCCTCCATCGTTCAGGATATCTCGGAGCGGAAAGAAAATGAACGCGAGCTGGAGCGGCATCAGGAAGCGATCATCAGCATCATGGCCATTCTTGCGGAGCGACGCGACCAGGATACCGGCGAGCATATCCGGCGGACGAAGTTCTACGTGCAACGATTACTCGAACTTTCAGGCGGTGAGCATCTCTATCCCCCGGAGCATCTTCCGCTCCTGTCGCAGGCTGCCCTTTTACACGACATCGGCAAGATCGGCGTTCCGGACAGCCTGCTGCTGAAACCGGGGAAGCTGACGCCCGAAGAGTTCGAGGTCGTCAAACGGCATACCGTGATCGGAGGCGACGTGATCGGCGAGGCCGCCAGAATCCTCGGCGAGGCCCCCTTCATCCGTTACGCGCGTCAGATCATCGAGTATCACCACGAACGATGGGACGGCGCAGGGTATCCGCACGGACTGAAGGGTGAGGAGATTCCGTTCATCGCGCGGATCATGGCGATCGCGGACGTCTACGACGCGCTGGTGAGCGAACGCCCCTACAAGGGCCCCATCCCCCACGAGGAAGCTGTGGCGATCATCGCCGAGGGATCCGGAACCCATTTCGACCCCCGGCTCGTCGAGGCCTTTTTGGCGTGCGCCGATGACTTTAAAACTATCTCCCAATCCGAGGATACCCCTTTGCCCGACCGCTAAAAGCAAGCCCTCGCTTGACGCCGCCGCTTCCTTTCGGTATTGTGTGTCCGGGTGCACGTGACATCATATCAAGGAGGTCGCCACATGGAAATTGAGAATGTACTCTTCGCATTCGGTCTCACGCTGTTCGCCGGCCTCTCGACAGGAATCGGCAGCGCGCTCGCATTCTTCACGAAGCGCACCAACACCCGCTTTTTAGCGTTTTCACT
The DNA here is from genome assembly GCA_963668335.2 of Aminobacteriaceae bacterium. Lineage (GTDB taxonomy): Bacteria > Synergistota > Synergistia > Synergistales > Aminobacteriaceae > JAAYLU01. Next base: position 43,239 of record CAXXRY010000023.1, read on the forward strand.
CGGCCTCTCCGCCGGGGTGATGATCTACGTCTCGATGGTGGAAATCTTCTTCAAAGCGCAGAAAGCGCTCCAGGCCGATCTGGGAGAGAGGATGGGCGCCTGGATCACCGTCGCCTCCTTCTTCCTCGGCATCTTCGGGGTAATGCTGATCGACAAGTTCGTTCCCTCTCACGAGAACCCGCACGAACTGCACCGGGTCGAGGAAATCAGGGGCCGCGCCGGAGAGCTGGGCCAGGAGCACTCGCTGATGCGGATGGGCATGCTCACGGCGCTCGCCATCGCCATCCACAACTTCCCCGAGGGAATCGCCACCTTCATGGCGGCGATTCAGACCCCTCGTCTGGGCGTTCCCATCGCCGTCGCCATCGCCATCCATAACATTCCGGAGGGGATCGCCGTTTCGGTGCCCATCTACTACGCTACGGGCAGCAGGCGGAAGGCATTCAACTATTCGTTCCTCTCCGGAGTCTCGGAACCAATCGGCGCGCTGTTGGCGTGGCTCGTTCTGGCGCCCTTCCTGAGCGGGGCGCTCTTCGGCGTCATCTTCGCCTCCGTCGCGGGGATCATGGTCTTCATTTCGGTGGACCAGCTGCTTCCGGCCGCCCGCAAGTACGGAGAACATCACGTTTCCATCTACGGGCTCGTTATCGGCATGATGATCATGGCCGCGAGTCTGCTGCTTTTTATATAAAGGGGGAGTTTGCATGGGGATAACGCTCAACGTCCAACAGTATCTGAAAGATCTTGAATACCTCGTGAACATCGACAGCCAGTCGAAAGATCCCGAGGGGGTCGCGAAGGTCGCCGCCTTCTTCGAGAAGGCGTTCGGCGACATCGGATGGACCGTCGAGCGGGTGGAGTTCGACCCGACGGCAGGCCCAAGCCTGAAGATAACCAACGGGGAGCCTCCGTACGACGCGTTGCTGCTGGGACATCTGGACACGGTCTTTCCGAAGGGAACCGTGGCCGAGCGTCCGTTCTCGCGGGATGAAAAACGCGCCTACGGACCGGGCGTCAACGACATGAAATCCGGGCTGCTCTTCGGCCTGTACGCCGCGCGTGCGCTCACAGCGAAGGGGAGCAAGGGGTCGTTCTGCATCGCCTACAACAGCGAGGAGGAGATCGGCTCGCGCCGGGCGCGCCCGTGGATCGAGCAGCTGGCGCAGGAGAGCCGCACCTCCGTCATCCTCGAACCGGCGCGTCCCAACGGAAACCTGATGAACGCGCGCAAGGGGCTCGGGCGCATCGAGGTGACCTTCAACGGCAAGGCCGCGCACGCCGGGGTGGAGCCGGAGAAGGGGATCAGCGCGGTCAACGAGATGGCGTACTGGATCATCGCGCTCCACGGGCTCACCGACTTCGAGAAGGGAACAACGCTCAATGCGGGTATCGTCGCCGGGGGCACAGGCGCCAACGTCGTTCCGGAGAAGGCGACCATGACGGTCGATGTCCGAGTGAAGATTCCGAACGAGGTGGAACGCATCGCCGAGAAGATACTGCAGCTGAAGGCGCACCCCGCCACACCCGGAATCTCGGTGGATACTGACTTCATCCTGACCCGACCGCCGATGAACCCGGGCGAGAAGACGCCGAAGTTGTGCGCGCTCGTCGAGGAGGCGGGGAAAGAAGCGGGCGTCGAGTTCGGCTGGCAGTCGACCGGCGGCGGCTCCGACGGCAATTTCACGGCGGCGCTCGGCGTGCCGACCGTGGACGGCCTCGGCGCGATGGGCGGGGGATCGCACTCCATCGGGGAGTATATCGAAATCGACGCGCTTCCCTCGCGCTTCGCCATGCTGCTCGGCCTTCTGGAGCGCATCCCCGGCGCCGGATTCTAAACCATGAACATGAAGGGAACCATCCTCGCCGTCTGCACCGCTCCGGCGAAGGGATTGCAGAAACACGACCAGGGGGAGGGGAAGCTCGTTCCCGGCAAGGGGATCGACGGCGACGGGCACTTCGGCTTCGCCCACCGGCAGGTGAGCCTGCTGGAGTCCGAAGAGATCGAGAAGATGAAGAAGATCATCCCCACGCTCTTCCACGGCGCGTTCGCCGAAAACCTGGTCACCGAGGGGATCGACCTCAAGAAGCTCATCCTCGGCGACACGCTCCGCATCGGGGACGCGCTGCTGCGGGTGACGCAGATCGGCAAGGAGTGCCACTCGCACTGCGCCATCTACGAAGCCGCGGGCGACTGCATCATGCCGCGCCTCGGGATCTTCTGCGAGGTGCTCTCGGAGGGGACGGTAGCGGTCGGCGACATGATCGAGTTCGTCCGTGAGGACGTTCCTCAGCTGCTCGTCCCGCGAACGATCACGCGGCTCGACGGCGCGAAGCGGGAAACCGTAACGGACAGGCTGCTGAAGGAGGGGAGAGTCACTCTCGTCCTCGACGGCGAAGAAGAGGTTACGGCCGTCTGCACGCCGGGCGAAGAGCGCTACTGGGCCGTCGGACACTTGAAGTGCCGCCGTCTGTTGAAGAGCCGCGACGACATCGCGAGCCTCGAAATAACTCCCGGCGCCGTCTCGATAAAGCGCAAGCAGATGACGGAGGGGCTGCCGCTCTTGCAGAGAATCCTCTCCTCGTCGGCGTCGGCGCTGCTGGCCGAGGGCGCGGAGGAACAGCTCGGGGGGGCGCTCCCCCCGGAGTGGCGCATTCCCGCGTCTGTGCTCAGGGAGGGCGCGGAGTGGCTGAGCGAAGCGCCCATCTTCCGCGCGACCGGCGGAACCCACGTCGCCGCGCTGATGGCGAAGGACGGAGAGAAGCTCTTCCGCACCGAGGACATCGGCCGTCACAACGCCGTGGATAAGGCCGTCGGCTGGGCGGTGCTCAACGACGTCCCGCTCGGGGAGACCGCGTTGCTCGTCTCGGGCAGGCTTCCCGTCGACATGACGATGAAGGCGCTCGGTGCGGGCATCCCCGTGCTGGGGAGCGTCTCTGCGGCCATCGCCGAGGGCGCGGAGACGGCGGAAAAGGGCGGGCTCACTCTCGCAGGGTTCATACGGGGAGAGCGGATGAACATCTACACGCACCCGGAGCGGATATCGGACTGAAAAAAACGGCCTTTCACGGGGCCGTTTTTTGTTGACAGATTGCCGAAAAGGATATAGTGTAGTAATGGTCCACCTAAAGAACCATCGTTTCAACAAGCGAAATAACATGTCGTCAAGGAGGTAGAGAGAATGTCCCGATTCGTCACGTTCGGAGAGATTATGCTGCGCCTCACGCCGCCCGAACACGAGGTGCTCTTCCAGACGGACCGTCTGGTCGCGACCTTCGGCGGCGCGGAGGCGAACGTCGCCGTCTCGCTCGCCAACTACGGGGAGAACGTCTCGTACGTCACCGCCGCCCCCGCCAACCCGGTGGGCGATGCGATGATCAAGGAAGTCCGCTCGTTCGGCATCTGCACCGACCACATCCTCCGCAAGGGAGAGCGGCTGGGCATCTACTTCACAGAGACCGGCGCGGCCATGCGCCCCTCGAAGGTTGTCTACGACCGCGCGGGCTCGTCCATCGCCGCCGTGCAGCCCGGCGACTTCGACTGGGACAAGATTCTCGAGGGCGCGACCTGGTTCCACACCACCGGCATCACCCCCTCGCTCGCCGAAGGGACGGCCGCCGTGGCACTGGAGGCCGTGAAGGCCTGCCGCGCGAAGGGAATCACCGTGTCTTGCGACCTGAACTACCGGAAGAAGCTCTGGAAGTGGGGAAAGAGCGCAAAAGAGGTGATGACCAAGTTCGCCAAGTACGTCGACGTGACCATCGCGAACGAGGAGGACTGCCAGAAATGCCTCGGGATCGAGCTCGACGTGGACGTGACGTCCGGCGCCCTGGACACCGCGAAGTACAAGGTACTCGCGGAGAAGGTGATGGCCGCCTACCCGAATATGAAGTACCTCGCCGTCAGCCTCCGCGAGAGCGTGAGCGCCGACTGGAACGGCTGGTCCGCAGTGCTTACCGACAACAAGGGGAATTTCTACGCCAGCAGGAAGTACGAGATCCGCGACATCGTCGACCGCATCGGCGGCGGCGACTCCTTCGGATCAGGCCTCATCTGGGGGCTGAACAACCTGAAGACGCCGCAGGACGCCCTCGAATTCTCCGTGGCGGCCTCCGCGTTGAAGCACACGGTCTACGGCGACTTCAACCGCGTCTCCAAGGAGGACGTCCTCACCCTGATGGGCGGCGACGCCTCGGGACGCGTGCAGCGGTAGAACTCCCGCCGGGATAATCGCCGCCACCCGCTAAGGTATCCAACGAAACAGGGGCCTCCGGAAACTTGGGAGGCCCCTGTTCTTTCGGCATGAAAAGTTACTTCTGCAGCAGGTGGAAAATGAAGCCGCCGATGTGCAGGTCGAGGTAGAGCGCGACCGTGCGGCCGTCCTTCTTCTTCTCGGTCTCCGGGAGGGAACCTATCCCCTTCCGCTTCAGGAAGGCGGCGGCGCGCGCGACGTCGTTGCAGCCGACGGCGACGTGCCCTTTCTCTCCGAGGTACATGTTCTTCATGAACTCGAAGCCCTTCCCGACGAACGCGGAGCTGTTCCCGTTCTTCACCGGCATGCCGAAGAGGCCGGCGAGCCTGTCCGCGCCCGCGAGCGCCTCTTTTTCATCGGCGCAGTTGATACCGAGGTGGATCAGCTCGAAGCCGTGCATCGCGAAGACGGCCTCCCGGGTAGTACGGGCGATCTCGTCGAACTTTCCCTCCGCGACGACATCGGGCTTCACCATCCAGCTCCCGCCCACGGCGAGGATCTTGTTGAATGCGAGGTAGGACGGCATGTTCTTCGCATCGACGCCGCCCGTAGGGATGAAGCGCACGCTTCCGTACGGAGCGCTCATCGCCTTCAGCATGGGCAATCCCCCCGACTGTTCGGCAGGAAAGAACTTGACCACGTCGAGCCCGCGCTCCAGCGCCATCTCGATCTGCGACGGGCTGTTGATACCGGGGGTTATGGGGATGTTGCGCTCCACGCAGTAGTCCACAACCGAGGGGTTGAACCCCGGCGTGACGATGAACTTGGCCCCCGCGTCCACGGCCTTCTTCACCTGGTCGCGGGTAAGCACGGTTCCGGCGCCCACCAAAAGCTCCGGAAGCTCGCGCGACATGATGCGGATGGACTCCTCCGCCGCGTCGGTGCGGAAGGTCACCTCCGCGATGGGAAGTTCTCCTTCCAGAAGCGCCTTGCCGAGAGGGAGGGCGTCCGAAGCTTTGTCGAGTTTGACCACGGGAACGATGCCGAGTTCCCCTATGCGCTGCAGTATGTCGTTCATAATCTCTTCAATCTCCTTTCCGATGTGGCTGACGCGTCAAGCATAGACAATGAATCGCCCTTTCGTCAAGGACTTTTTTCCGTAGAATAAAACATCGTTTCGAAAATCTTGAAACTCCCAAACTCACGAACAGGCAAAAAGAAAATTACAAAATATCGCTTGGCGATATCTCTTCTACTTTGGCTTGACAATAGTATCGCTTGGTGATATTTTATCTCCCATAAAGATACAGTTTGACTTTTCTCGCTTCTCGAAAGCCGTGGATCTCTCCTTCGAAACGCGGGGAAAAACTTGAAAGGGGAGTGTGCGATGGGTCGCCTGTTTTCTTGGCCTCTTACGGTATTCAGTAATATTCAGTCCCTCTTCCTCGTCGTCCTTATGACCGGTGTTTCTTTTCTTGTGTTTATCCAAGTACTGCTCCGCTACGTTTTTCGCGCTCCGCTCATGGGGATCGAGGAACTGCTCTTTTTCCCCACGTGCTGGCTCTACTTCTTCGGCGCTGTGAAGGCGTCGGAGGAGGGAGTACAGGTTGTTGCCAGGGTGCTCGAAATTTTTCTCAAGCGGAAGAAGAGCGTCTGGCTGCTGCGTTTCATCGGAACGTGCTGTTCTTTCGCGGTTCTTGTGTGGCTGACGCGCTGGGGATGGGACTACTGGAAGTACGCATTCCGGGTGAAAAAGCTGAGCGCGACGCTTCTGATTCCGATGGTCTGGGCCGAAGCAACGGTGCTGATCGGCTTCGTGCTTATGAGTTTCTACACCCTTCTGGAAGCGTTCCGCCATCTGATGCTCTGGAAGAATACCCCCGCTTCCGAACTCGTCGAAAAGGAGGCGCAGCTATGACCTTCGCGCTTGTATCGCTCTCGATTCTCGTGATTTTACTTTCGCTCGGCATTCCGCTTCCGTTCTGTTTCGGCGCTGCCCTGATGTACATGAACCTGGTGGCGGACGTCTCGATGAAAGGCATGATGATGTGGGGGCTGCAGCAGATTCTGAGTCCCGTGCTTCTGTGTGCGCCGCTCTTCATCTTCGCCGGCGGTTTGATGAGCGAAAGCGGCATCGCCCGCTCCCTGCTGGACTACGTCGATTCGTTCGTCGGCCGTATCCGCGGCGGTCTGGGTGTCGTGGCCGCGGTCAGCTGCGCCATCATCGGCGCCATCTCCGGCAGCGGACTGACCGGCCTTGCGGCCACAGGGCCGATCCTTATTCCCCGCATGGCGGAGCGAGGCTACCCCAGAGGGTACGCGGCAGCGCTCGTCACGGACTCGTCCATACTCGGTCTTTTGATACCGCCCAGCGTTGTCATGGTCATCTACGGATGGGTTACCGAAACCTCCATACTGGCCTGCTTCCTCTCCACGCTCATTCCCGGTCTTATGATCACGTTTCTCTTTTCCACAATCAACGTGTTTATGGCCAGAAAGTTTCCGCTCGTCATGGATCCCGAACTTCCTCCCGCGGAACGCCGCGCCGACAAGCGGAAGAAGTTCCGCGCCGCACTTCCCGCATTGCTGATGCCGGTCATCATTCTCGGCGGTATTTACGGCGGCATCATGACGCCGACTGAAGCGGCCGCCGTCGCGGTGGTCTACTCGATTCCTCTCGGCTTCTGGGTATACAAGGGGCTCACATGGAGCAACTTCTTCCGCGTGACCAAGGATTCCACCTCCGCTGTGGGCTCCATCCTGCTGATGATCTTCTGCAGCCTGATGCTCAGCCAAACCTACGTGATGCTGCAGGTCCCCCAGGAAATTGTAAAAACGCTCTTCGGCGTCACCGAGAGCAAGGTCCTGCTGCTCATCCTCATCAACTTCATGCTCTTCTTCCTTGGCATGATCGTCAACGACATCACCGGCGTCATCCTCGTCGCCCCGTTGCTGCTTCCTCTGGTGGTGGCCATCGGAGTGCATCCGGTGCAGTTCGCCGCCATCATCGGCGTCAATCTCGCGATGGGAGGCGTCACGCCCCCGTACGCCAGTATCCTCTACTTGGGGATGCGCATCGGCAAGGTGGAGTTCGTGGATATTTTGAAACCCGCGATGACGTTCATTCTGCTGGGGTATGTTCCGGTGGTCTTCCTCGTCAGCTTCTTCCCGGAACTCTCCCTCTTCCTTCCGCGGGTCATGGGACTGCTCAGGTAAAGTAATTTATCTTCACACTTCGTCGAAAATACACAATAAGCCACCCTGCAACGGGATGGTGCTGGATGTTCGCATACCTACAACAGGAGGAGAAAACCATGTCACAGACAAAGGTTTCGGTTCTGGGAGCAGGAAACGGAGGACAGGCGCTTGCGGCGGATCTTTCGCGCAGGGGGTGCGATGTAACGCTCTTCGAGCACCCTGATTTCGTCTCCGGCATAGCCCCGATCATCAAAAACGGAGCGATACGGATGACCGGAACGATGGAAGGGGCGTTTCCCGTACGGGCGACCGCTTCGGGAGAGGAGGCGGCGAGGGGAGCACAGTATCTTTTCATGGTCTCGCCCTCGTTCGCGCAACGACCTCTTTTCAATGAAGTGCTCCCCTGGCTCGAAAACGGCGCGACGGTCGTCTTCATCCCGGGAAACTTCTTCTCGTTCGAGGCGTCGAAGTTGCTTCGCGAGAAACGCCCCGGCGTCGACGTCACTCTCGCGGAGACCGACACGCTGCCGTACGCCTGCCGTCTCGACGAGCCGGGAACGGTGAACATCTGGGGGATGAAGCAAAAGGTGAATATCGCGGCGCTGCCTGCGGACCGGACGCGTTCGCTCATGGAGAAACTCCGGCCGTTCTTTGTCCTCGATCTTTGGGAATCGCCGAGCACCTTGGCCATCGGTCTGCAGAATATGAATCTCGTCTTTCACAGCTCCGGGGTGCTGCTCAATACCGGGCGCATCGAGTCAACCAAGGGAGCGTTCCGCTTTTACTCGGACGGTATCACGGAATCCGTCGGCAAGTTGCAGCAGAAGATCGACGACGAACGAGTCGCCACTGGGAAGGCGTTCGGCATTGAACTGAAATCGGCCCTTGAATTCATGAAGGACTGCTATCGGATGGAGGGAACGACGCTCCACGAGGTGGTGGCGAACAATCCGGCGTACAGCAGCCACGGAAACGACGCACCGAAGAGCGTGACGCACCGGTATGTGACGGAGGACGTCCCTTACCTTCTCGTCCCCATGCTGGAATTGGCGGCGGCGGCGAGCGTCCAGGCGCCGGTGGTGGATGCCGTGGTGACGATGTGGTCGGCCATTCTGGACCGGAACTTCCGCGAGGAGGGGCGTACGATGAAACGCCTGGGGCTGGAAGGAATGAGCGTTCAGCAGATAATGGATCATGCGGAGAGAGGTTTTTAGACGGGGCTTCGGTCCCGGACAATCAAAAGGAGGGGTAGCTATGTTGAAGAAGTGTCTGTTTTTTGCGGTGCTCGTATCGTTGGTAGTATTCGCCTCTGCGTCGTTCGCGGCGCCGAAGTACACGTGGAAAATCTCCCACGTGCGGCCGGCCGGGGCCTCGGTGGACAAGGATATTAACTGGCTTGCGGAAAAGCTGGCCAAGGATTCCGACGGGCGGATCGAGCTGAAGGTATTCCCGGCAAGCCAGCTTGGAGATTACGGCGTTGTTCAGGAGCGCGTGAGCCTTGGCGCGATCGAGATGGCGGTGCAGCCGTTCCTTCCCGCGTCCGACCAGGCGATCCAGCTCGTCAATCTTCCCTATATGGTGAACAACTGGGACGGCGTGCGGAAGAACTACCTCTCCGGAACTCCGTTCATGAACTGGATGTCGGAGATTCTGGCGAAACAGGATATCAAGATCGTGGCGGTATGGCCCGTCTACTTCGGCGGCATCGCCACGTCGAAGGAACCGGTCGAGCCCGGAAATCCGGAGGTGAGCAAGGGGCTGAAACTTCGTGTTCCGCCGGCGAAATCCTTTGAGTTGATGGCCGAGGCCATGAACTATCAGCCGACGCCGCTTCCCTTCGCAGAGGCTTTCACCGCCATCCAGACCGGCATCGTCGACGGCGCGGTCGGCTCCGGAGCCGAAGGGTACTACTCGAACTTCCGAGATGTCATCAAGTACTACATCCCCGCGAACACCCACTTCGAGCAGTGGTTCCTCATCATGAACGCCGAACTGTGGGACGAGCTTTCCGACGAGGACAAGAAGATCGTCTCCGAGGCAGGGAAAGCGTTCGAGGAGCGCAGAATCTCCATGATGGAGGCCGAGACGGCCGAGCAGGAGAAAAAGCTTGAGGATTACGGCATCAAAATTCTCCGCCTGAGCGACGAAGAGCTGAACGTCATCGCGAAGAAGGTCCAGGAGAAGGTCTGGCCGGTAGTCCGCGAAATCGTCGGAGAAAAGATCTTCGACGAGGGGAAATCCAAGATCGTCCATTAGGAAGTGTCATTGGGGGAGGCGTCTTTGGAGGGGCCTCCCCTTTTTTAAAAAGATTTTTTATTTGACGAAGGAGGAATTTATTTTGAGTGAAAATAAAATGAAGTTGGCGGTGCTGGGCAGCGGCAACGGGGGCAGAGCTTTCGCCGCGCAGTTCGCAGCGAAGGGAAATTTCTCCGTCACCATGTACGAACCCCTGGAGGAGACGGAGGACTTTCGGCGGCTTCGCCAAACGGGCGAGATGTTTCTGAAAGGCGATGTGGAGTGCGGCGGCAAGATCGCCGTCACGATGGACATGAGCGAAGCCGCCGGGGATGCCGACGCCATCTTCGTAGTCGTCCCTTCGTTCGCTCACGAGCCGATCTTTGCCAAGCTGATTCCGTATCTGCGGGACGGGCAACACGTCTTCGTCGTCCCCGGCAACTACGCCTCCTTCCTGCTGCGGAAGATGATGAAGGAGGCGGGGTGCGCGGCGAAAATCTCGATCTCGGAGACGGCAAGCCTCCCCTACGCCTGCCGCATCGCCGCTTTCGACACGGTGAACATCTACAAGAAGAAGTTCCGTATGAAACTGGGGACGTGGCCTCTTGAAAACAACGGAAGCGCACTGGAGATCATCAACAGCGTCTTCTCCGGAGTCGTCGACTTTTTCCCGGCCGTCGGCGGCGTCCTCGAAATCGACCTGGACAACATCAACTACACGCTGCACCCGATGCCTATTCTCTTCAACTACGGCGACATCGAGAAGAATCCGGGGACGTTCCGGCACTATATGGACGGCATTACGCCGCTCGTTTCCGAAAAAATGATGAAGATGGACGAGGAGCGGCTTGCGGCGGGCGCCGCTTTGGGACTCGATCTGATGTCGACGATGGAGCAGCTCAAGATGTACTACGGGGCAAATTCCGCCGCAACGATCTACGAATACGCCAACAGCGCTGAAAGTCCCTACAAGGATATCGTCGGTCACAGCGTCAAGAGCCGTTATCTGACCGAGGACGTTCCCTTCTGCATGGTCCCTGGAATGTTGATGGGGAGAATGGCCGGGCTTTCGATGCCCATAGTCTCCCTCGTTATCGAAACGGCCTCCTTCCTGCACGACACGGACTATCTCGCCAAGGGACATACGATGCGCCATCTCGGCCTGGAGGGAATGACGCCGCAACAGATAGCGGAGTACGCAAAAACAGCCGGGTAATAAATACCCGGCAAACACTCACCGGCACAGGGAAAAGAATATTTTTCCCTCCCGTTTTTTCTCTTGAGGACAGGCTCGGATTTTGATCGTCGCAGGATTTTCCGCTGCGTATCCCCGGCTTTGGTTCGATACGCCGGGGAGTTCTATTTCTTCGAGATTGCGAACAAGAGCGCGCGGCAAGGTATGTCGCCGTGCGCTCTCCCCCCCGTGGGTTCGGCTGCCGTCTATGAAAATGGAGTCGCCGGGTTCCAGGAAGAAAATTTCGTTCTCATAGTAGTAGTCGAGACTGCCTTCAAGAACGTAGATGAACTCATCCATCTCGTGCTTGAAGTTGGGGCGCGTCTTGTTCCGCGGGTCCGGGTCGTACGTGATCATGTACGGCACGATGTTCTTATTAGGCCAGCGTTCCCCTAGAAGCTCGAAACGATACCCGTACGGCGCTTTTTGACTGGCCAGCGGACGCGGATCGTCCTTACGGATGATAAGATAGTTCATAGGCTCGCTGGTCCGGATAAAATCCTCGAAAGTAAGGTTTAAGCACTTTGCTATTCTTGAAAATGTTGAAATAGGGGAGCTGATCTGTCCCAGCTCGATTTTCGAGAGCGTGGCCTTCGAAAGCCCCGACGCCTCGGCAAGGTGCTGCTGAGTGAGTCCAGCCGCTTTCCGCATCTCCCGTATTCGATGTCCTATACGTATTTCTATGCTCTCATCTTCCGGCACAGGGTTCACATCCTCGATCGTGTTTCGTTGAGTAAAACGTGGCATACGCTACTTCCACAAGAGAATCATATCACGTACAAAGCAGAAACGGTACACAAATAAAAAACGGACCTCGTAGCAATACGAGGTCCGCCATCATCTTGAAATCAGCTACTCGACCGACTGGGAGAGCGCTTCCTGCTCCTCGATGGAGAAGATGCGGTCGAGATCGAGGAAGATGATCAGCCTTCCATCGACCTTGGCCACCCCTCGGATGAAATCCGAGCTGATGCCGCTGGCCACGATGGGAGGCGTCGGCTCGATCGCCTCGTCCGGGATCCGGAGTATCTCGGAGACTCCGTCCACGAGAATGCCGATGTTCTGTCCCGACATATTGACGACGATGATCCGGCGTTCCGTATCGCTGGATCCGCTTCTGTCCGCGACCAGAAACCTTTTGCACAGATCGACGATCGGGACGATCTGCCCCCGGAGATTGACTATCCCCTCGACGAAATCCATGGACTGGGGGATGGTGGTGATGTTCTGCAGTCTGACGATCTCCCGGACTCGGGAGATGTCGATGCCGAATTCCTCCTTGCCGAGAGCGAACACGACAAGCTGTTGTTCCGCCATTGTTTTTCCTCCTTCCGCAAGATCCTGCTGAATAAACTCTTTACGACAATTCTAACAGATATTGCGACGGATATCATCCGCGTTTTGCGGGGAGTCGCTCCGTCTTCGCAGGAAGCGCCCGTTCGTCGACGGAGAAGCGGTTCACCAGGTCGAGCAGCGTTTCCGCGGCCTGCGACATGCTCTGAGCCTCCAACGCGATATGTTCCGCCGCTTTGGTGGTCTCGCCGGAGGATGTCTTGATCGCTCCGACGGCGCCGACCATGGAGTTCGTGGTGTCGGTGACGCTGCGAATGGCCGTCGTCATCTCCTGACTGGAGGCCGCCTGCTCTTCGCTCACGGCGGCGATGTTCTGCACGGCTTCGGCCACTTTTCCGATAGCCCCCACGGTCTCTTCGAGCTTTTTCTGCGTCTGCGCCGCGCGCTTCACGGCCTCGTCAAGGATATCGCCGGTGGCTCTGGTCGCGTCGATCGATTCGGAGGAGTGTCTCTGAAGGTCCGCTATGAGCTTGTTCACGTTGGAAGCCGCCCGTGCGGAGTCCTCGGCGAGCTTGCGCACCTCCTCGGCGACCACCGCGAACCCCCGTCCGGCCTCTCCGGCCCCGCGCGGCTTCGATCGCCGCGTTGAGAGCCAACAGGTTGGTCTGGTCGGCGATGGAGGTGATGGTGGCCACGAATCCGCTGATGGCCTCCACGGATTTCCCGAGCTCGCGAATACGCTCCACGCTGCGGCCGGATTCGGCTGCGGCGCCTTTGACGCTTGTGATGAACCCTTCGACGTCCTCGACGGAGGCGTCCGTGGTCGAGGAAGCGAACGCGGCCGATTCCGCGCCCTCCGTCGCCGAATTGGCCGCCGACGACGCAGAGCTTGCGATCTCTTCGACGGAGGCATTCGTCTCTTCGAGCGCCGCGGCTCCGCTCTCGGCGAGTTCCATCACCCTGCTGATCGAGGCGCTGACCTCTTCCATCGAGGCCACCGTCTCTTCGGAGAGAGAGGCGAGCGTCTCCGCTCTCTGGGCGGTCTCCTGAGCCTCGCCGCGCACGGAGAGAAGCACCCCTCTCAGCGATTCGATCATGCTGTTCAGATGGGCGGAAATAACCGCCAGTTCATCCCTCCCCTGAATCCGGTAGGAAACGGAGAAGTCGCCCTGAGCCAAGCGATCCGTGACTGCGCTCATAGCCGAGACCGAGCGGTTCAGGTTCCGCGTGATGAAGAAGATCACCGCGCCGACCACGACGAAAGCCGAGACGGCGATGAAAAGAAGCGTCATGGTGATGGAGCGTCTGATGTCGGTAATCACCGATCTGGGGAAAAAGACCGCTATGGGCAGTCCGGCCTTCGTCGGCGCAAAAAAGAATTCCTGCTCCTCGCCGAGCATCGTCAACGACGCCTGTCCTTCGCGCCCCGCGATCATGAACGAGGCGGCGGCGCGGAGTCCTTCGGGGAAGAATTCGTCGGAGACGACGTTCCCCTTCATCACCTGCTCCTTGAACGCGGCGGGGCCCGCAGCCAGCATGCCTTCCTTGGTGAGCAGCAGGCCGCTCCCCGCGCCGAGGATGTTCAACCCGCCAACGAAGTCGGAAAGCCAGCCAAGATCTATGTCGATACCGACGACGCCGAGAAGTTTTCCCCCGTCGCCGTAGGCCGGCATCGTCATGGAGATGATGATCTGTTTGGTAATGCCGTCGAGGTATGGAGAGGTCACGATCGGCCCCTTCGCCGCCACAGCCTCCTTGTACCAGGAACGCGTCCTGGCGTTGTACCCCTTGTCGGGAACCCAGCCGGTTCCGTCGGCGAACCATCCGTCCGCCTCGAAGCCCGTGTAGATGTCCGTAACGCCGTACGCCTTGTTCTTCTGCGTCAGGGAGGTCATCAGCGGAATCACCTTTTCGGGAGCGTCGCTTCCGTGCGTCTTCCAGTTGTACTCGACGGCAGCGGCCGCATTGCGGAGCACCG
>CAXXRY010000024.1:0-8243 GCA_963668335.2 Aminobacteriaceae bacterium
TACAGCTCCTCGACCTTGGCGCGGTCGATCGGCTTCTTCTGCATCTCGGCGCGCATATCGATGGAGAGCTTCTGCATCTCGACCTGCTTGTCGCGGATTTCCTGCGGAATCTCGACGTTCGCCCACGCGCCCATCATGCCGCGTCCGCCCATGCCGCCGCTCGCTCCGCGGCCGCGCATCCCTTTCATCATCTGCTGGTTGGCCGGCATGTCGCAGCGCCCCGCCATTCCGCGTCCCGCCATGCCTCTTCCCATCATCGGGACCGCCGCGCCCGCCGGTTGCACCGGGAGCGCCCATACCTCTCTGCATCATGGGCGCCGTCGTTCCTTCAGTTCCGGGAGCAACCATTCCTCTGCCTCCCCGTCCGCCCCACGCGAACGCTCCGCTTGCCGCTACCAATACCAGAACCGCCACCAACGCGAATATCGTTGTCTTTTTCATGAGTGAACCCCCGCCTTTCAAAAGTGTGTTTTGATGTGACGGGTACAGGATACCCCGGCGCGGTCGGACGCGCATGGTCGGAACTACTGCTCCCCCGACTGTAACAAGTTACAATTTCCTTGGGAACCCGAAGAGCATATCCTTTCGTCGTCCGGTTCAAAAAAAGGATATACTATTAGGTAGAGAATCTCCACGCCGCGGCGTATACCACGGAACGCGGCTTTTTTGAAAGGAGGACGCCGAGATGCTGCGAATTTTGCTCGCCGACGACCACCCGCTCACTACGCTCCGGTCTCGCGGCCTGGCTGGAGGCCGAGGAGGGCGTCGAGCTCGTCGGACAGGCCGCGGACGGTGAGTCCGCATGGACGCTGCTGCTTGAAACACAGCCCGACCTGGCGCTTCTCGATATCGAAATGCCGAACGGCAGCGGCATCGAGATCGCCGGACGCATCATGAAGCGGAAGCTGCCGACCAACGTCCTGATGCTCACGGCCTACAGCGCCCAGCAGTATGTGATGGCCTCGGTGCGCGCCGGAGCCAAGGGATTCATTCTGAAGTCCGCCCCGTTTCGACCAGTTGCGTCAGGCTATCGCGGACACGTCGCGCGGCATCTTCTACCTCGACCCCTCCGTCTCGCTGGTGTCGGACGAGGTTCCCGCCGAGGAGCTCTCCGACAGGGAAAAGGAGGTGCTGATCCTCACCGGCGCAGGGGCTCCCCTCCTCCGAGACGGCGCGCCTGCTCTCCATCACCAAGCGGACGGTGGCGGCGCACCTCACCTCCATCTACGCAAAGCTGGGGGGCGAAGAACAAGACCGAAGCCATCCTGCTCGCCCTCAAAAGGGGCATCGTCCTGCTGGAGCAGCTCCGGTACCCTCGACGGCGAGGGCGAAGACCGATGAAGAAGCATTTTCTTCTTCTGCTGATGACGACGGTAACGCTCTTCACCGCCGCAACCTTTCTCATTTTCAGTCCACGCCTTCAGGACGCAGGAGTCGGCGATGGACTCGATGATGGCGCTCGTACGTCCTCGACCTCGCCGAGAATTTCTCCGCCACGGGCGTCGTTCATGGGAAGGGGGCAGCCGCAGCGTCACAGACCGCAGGGAATGCCGGGGATGATGCGCTTCCGGATGCTCTCCGCCGACCCCGCGCTGCAAAGCCCCGAGGCGGGAGGCATCCTCGTCGTCTCGAAGGAGGGGCGTATCGTGAGCGCTTCTCCCGGAGCGGAACGCCTGCTCCCCCTCTGGGAAGGAAGCGTACCCGACGAGGCCCCTCGAGAAGCCCGCGACGTGAAGGGCGACAGCTACTACGTCGTCGTCCGCCCCCTGCAGGACGGGAACTTCATCCTCGCCGCAGTCTCGCGGACATACCTCCTCGCTCCGCTGACCGGCGTCTGGAAAACCTGGATCGTCTCCGCGATGACCGCTTCGGCAGTCGTTTTCTTCGGCATGCTCCTTCTCTGGTACTGGCTCGCCGTGCCGCTGCGCGGAATCGCGGAGCGGCTGGGAAACGTCGAATGGGGGAAGGAACGCTCCGTCAGGCTCTACGACGGACCCCTCGCCGAACTTGAGGCCCTTTCCTCCGTCATCGGACGTCTTGCCGAGGAGTCGTTCGAGAAGGAGGAGCTGAAAAAACGCTACGTCACCGACCTTGTCCAGGCTCAGGAGACCACGCGGGGGACAGCTTTGCGCGGGAGCTGCACGACGGCGCGCTCCAATCGACCGTCGCGGCGGTCAAGCGCATCCAGCTTGCCAAACAGTCCGCGCCCCGGGGATACCGACGCCTCTTCTCCGGGCCCACCTCGACACCGCCGAGGAGGTCGTACAGACGGCGGCGGGCGAGATCCGGAGCTACTGCGAGACGCTCCTCCCCCCTCCTGGGTCAGGCTGGGCCTCTCCAGCGCGCTCGAGGAGATCGCCGGACGTCTGGCGCAAGCGTACGAAGGGGGTGGAAACCGACGTGGACATCGGCGTTGAGCTTGAAGCGGCGGCCGCCGCACTCCCCGAGGAGCACGTGCTCGCACTGGCGCGTATCTTTCAGGAGGCCGCGTCGAACTCCGTCCGGCACGGCGGGGCGCGTTTCATACAGGTCGAGCTTCGCAGGGGAGGGAGATCTGCTCCTCTTCTCCATCGAGGACGACCGGCTCGGGGGTTCGACGCGAAGGCCCTCGCCGAAACCGGCTACGAAACGCTGCGCACCACAGGCCACCGGGGTCTGGCGAACATCGACGAGCGAGTGCGCCTGTTTGCACGGGTCGATGCGTCTCGTGCCCTCATGCATTCTCGGCGGGGAAAGACGCAAAACCGGGAGAGGGGTGCCGCATCGAGATCCTTTTCCCAACTCCCCCGTTGTCCGGAGGGGATTCGCCCTTTCTCGGGACAAGCCTCTTCATAGCGGTTCGTCCTTTCTCGTTACTTTTTCGCAACCAGTTCCAGCTCCATCTTCAGCGCTTTTCACACATTCGCCGACCAACAAGCACGTAAGAGAACGACTGAACCCGTCGTGAATTTATTAAAAAAAAATTTCAATTATTGCCAGCATAACTCAGGCAGTATATAATGAAGTAAATGAGATTAATAGACTCAACAAGCAAAATGACAAACTCAAAAAAATACTGGGAGGCGCTTTATGCCGGTATCAAACACGCCTCTTCAAGATATGCATAACACTTCTTGTTTTCTTCGGCTTTCTTCCGGATGCATTCCCAGTTTTCTGTGAAATTACAATTGCTAAGCACGAAGCGTCCTTGGAAGAATGTCTTGAACAGGCGCTTCAGAACAATCGCCGCCGCCCGGCGTCACGCTATGCCGTCGAAATGGCCGAGGCACAGCATCGGCAGGTTCTGGCCGGCTACTGGCCGCAAATCAGTCTCAAACTCGGTTATCAACGCTTGGATGACGACCCGAACTTCATCTTTCCCGCCTTTAACTTCGAAATACCCCATGGGAGGAACGATTCCGATCGACATCCCCGGAGTGGGAATGGTTCCAGTCGATCGAATAACCATTCCCGAACAGGATATCAAACTGATGGACAAGGAAACGTACAGGGCTTCTTTGGGGGGAAGCTGGCTGATTTACGACGGCGGCATGCGCAAAGGATATCGGGGAGCAAACGGCAGGCGTACTGGAGATGATGAAACAGGAGGCCAGACGCACCGACTTGGAAGTTATCGACAGTGTTAATCGTTTATATTACGGAGCGGTCATGGCCATTCAGCTCCATCAGGTGGGCAGAGAGACCCTGTCCCGCATGGAGGCTACTCTCGGACTCACTGAAACCATGTACAAAGAAGGCAGCGGGAGAGTGAAGAAGACCGACTGGCTCGACAACACGGTAATGGTGGAGTCCATCCGATCGATGGTCGCGCAGCTGGAAAAAAACGAGGTGATGGCCCAAGCCGCCCTGGCCAACACCATGGGGCTGCCGTGGAATGTGAGCGTGAAGCCGACCGACAGGGAAATTCCCTTCACGCCGCTATCCGACGGATTGGAAAACATTGTAGGCGACGCATACCGGTTCAACCCCGACTGGGGGAAGATCGAGGCCGGCGTTCGAGCCGCGGAGGGCTCGTTGCTGACCGCCGGAAGCGCCTCTTCCCCTAAAGTGGCGATTACGGGGGAACTGTACAAATGGTGGAACGACTACGATGCCGGAATCAATACCGCTCGCAACAAAGAAGGATGGAGCATCGGCATCGGCGTCGAAATTCCCGTATTCGACGGCTCGCTGAACAGGAACAAAGTAGCCGAAGCCCGCGCACGAGTAGCAAAAATTAAGGAAGAACAACTTCTCCTCAAAGACGGGCTCGGACTTCAGCTCAGGGATATTTTTCTCTCCCCTGAACGCTGTTGAAAAATCCCATCAGGCAACTCTGGATGCAATGAACGCCGCCAGAGAAAACCGCATTCTCAATACAAGGGCCTACCGACACGAACTGGTCGAACTCGAAAAGGTCATCCGCGCTCAGTTGGTGGAGGCTCTTATGTCGGCTCAGCATTACAGGACACGTTATGAGAATGTCGCGCTCAAATCCCGACTCGACTTGTTGGTAGGGACCGAGATCCGGGAAAAACCCGGCGAATAAGAATGAGCGTTATCACGATCATGTCGGTACTAAAGCGCGGACGGCGCGGGGGTGCCTTTTTTCCCGTTCAGCGCTCATATTCGGAATGACTGCGATCGCGCTTCTTCTTGGCGCGCGAAGCGAACTTCCCTGCGAACGCCGTCGAACGGCCGTTCCGACTGGCCTTCACTTCCAGCATGTTCACGGAGCTCAATGAGAACGATGCCCGCGCCGCCATGAAGGTGTGGTTTATGACGGTTGCCCAAGAACAAGGGCATCACGGTGGATCCCGATCCGAACATCCATCGGACGGTGGAGGATTTGATCCGATTCGCCCGGGGCAATCCCGTCGACGGATTCGGCGTTACCACACCCGAGTATCTTGCTCTGAGCAGAGAAATGTCGTTCGATCTGTTCGCGACAGGTTCGACGGAGGGACGGATTACGGAGGAGTATCTCCTTCTGGTCCGCAAGGACAGAGGCTTTGACCGGCTCGATCAACTTGCTGGACGTACTCTCGGCGTTGTCGACAATCCGCGCATGAGCCTGGCCTTGATCTGGCTTGACACAGTCCTTCTGGAAGCGAAGCTGAAGCGAAGCTCCGACTTTTTCAGACAAGTTACTCCGGACAGGAAAGTCTCGCAGGCCGTCTTGCCGGTTTTTTTCGGCAAGATTGAAGCATGTTTGGTGACAAGGGATTGCTTCGAAGTGATGAGCGAACTCAATCCGCAACTCAAACAGCAATTACGAATACTGAATGCTTCCCCTCCACTGATGCCGGCCGGCTTTTTTTTCCTGAAGGATTCCAAGTCAGCATCTCGTACGAGGATACTGGATGCCATTACCCGGCTGGGAGACACTCCGGCGGGCCGGCAAATTATTGAGCTCGCTCAAGCGGAAAAGATCGATGGATACGAAATACATTGTCTGGACAAAAGCTTGGAACTGCTGAACAGACATCGGCGGCTATTACGAAACAATGAAAAAGTCTCGAAATTTCGGAGGCCTTTCATGAAAAGTTTGAATTGGGCGCTGTGCGATCTGCGCGCGGCTCATTCGATATCGGCTCGTTTCCTCTTTTCTGCTTGTCCAATAGAATGCTTTAGCTTGATTGCATCTTATGCGAGATTTGGCAGCGTCGCTTGCAACGATGCCGAATCAGCGATGAAAGGCTGCGCGCGCTCGATCGTTGCAAAACAGCGCGCCCTGCCGTCGACAGCGTCCGCAGGCATAAACAAGAAAATAGTTTCCAATCAAAGGCTTAAGGCTCTCAGCCATGAACGTCGATAGAAACAAAACGCAGGGGATGAAAATATCTCTTCGCATTGCCCTTTTCGCCTGGCAAATAACCTTTATGACCATAGTCGTCCTCGTCCTTTTCATCATCCCCCAGCAAAAAGAACATTCATTCAAAATCTTCATTCAAAAGCCAACGGCGTGGCGGTATCCTTGCGCGATGTGGCTGCCGGGGCCGCTTTGAATGAAGACTATGCCAGTCTTGTCTCTGCCGCCGAAACTCTTTTGAGAGGCGATCCCAGCTTGGACTTTCTGATCATAGTACGAAACGACGGTTTCTCCATCATCAATGAACAGAAGAGCTGGCGGGTCGAAACGATATCGGACAGCTTTCTGCTGCCTGAAACAAGAGATACTTTCGGTTCTATCCGGAATGTGCCCCTGCTGAACAGACGGGTTTTTTCATTATGCGCAGCCCTTCGACTACTCGGGAATCCAGTGGGGATGGATCCATGTGGGGCTTTCGCTGGAAGAGTATGATCAAAGTGTCGCGGACATCTATATCAATACGATTCTCCTTGCTTTGCTCTGTATTTTTTTCAGCTTTTTACTTCGCTTCTTTATGCTAGAAGGATGGTCAGGCCGATACACAGACTTCGCGATATCGTTCAAAAAGTCGCCGGAGGAGATCTCGACGTGCGGGCGGATGAGGTTCGTCGCGATGAATTGGGCGATCTTGCCGATTCTATCAATATCATGATCGAATCTTTACTTCGGCGGGATCGGATTATGGAGAGCGTTCGTTTTGCAGGCCAAAAGCTTATGCTGATCGACAGTTGGGCGGATGCCATAAACGATATTCTGGCCAAGATCGGTCAAGCAACCGATGCAAGCCGCGCGTACTTTTTTGAAAACCGTCTCGACGATGACGACCGCCTGCTTTGCTCTCTGCGTTATGAATGGACGGCGCAGGGGATATGCGCTCGGTTGCCCAGCCCCCGATCTACAAGATGTTGCGTATTCGTACTATGCTTTGGATCGCTGGATCGAGCGGCTCTCCTCCGGTCTAATCATTTGCGGAGCGATTTCCGACTTGAGCCGTGCGGAACAGTTTGTCCCGGCGGCTCAAAACACCCTGTCGATTATCGTGGTTCCTGTATTTTTCGAGGGGACATGGCGGGGATTTCTGGGATTGGACGACTGTGAAACAGCCCGCATATGGACAGATACCGACAAGGACAGCTTACGGGCTATCGCGGACCTTGTCGGCGCTACGCACTCCCGTCAGCTTTTTCAAAAAGCTCTGCTGGAATCCAAAGTCACTCTTGAACAGCGGGTGCATGAGCGTACCCGGGAGCTGCGGGATCAAGTGATCGCCAAGGAAAAAGCCCTTGCGGATCTGGCGGAGGCGCAAAGCTCCCTTCTGGAAGCATCCCGGTCCGCCGGCATGGCCGAAGTGGCCACCGGGGTGCTGCACAACGTGGGCAACGTTTTAAACAGCGTAAACGTCTCCTGCACGCTGATCCGGGATCAGCTCAAGGATTCCAGAGTTGGTAACGTTTCCAGGGCGGCCGGACTGTTGGCGGAACATGAAGGACGGCTGGTCCAATTTCTCTCGGACGATCCTCGGGGCCGGCAAATTCCGGCCTACTTGCTCTCGCTCGGTTCAGCTTTGGAGGAAGAAAACGGGCCATGTCCAGGGAGGCGGAATACTTGTTCGATCGAATGGAACACATCAAGGAAATCGTCAATATGCAGCAAAACTACGGCTGTTTCTCGGGCGTCGAAGAGACCGTCGCACCAGAACAACTTATGGAGGACGCACTCAATCTCAACTCGGAATCACTGGCCCGGCACCAAGTGACGGTGCAGCGGGCATACGAGCCGGTTGCCCCGCTTATCATCGACAAACACAAGGTCCTGCAGATTCTGCTGAACCTGATCAACAATGCCAAATATGCCTGCGACGCCAACAGCGGCAGTCAAAAAGTTATTACATTACGAATTTTCGCTGCCGATCCCGACAGAGTGATCATGCAGGTGAGCGATAACGGAATGGGCATCGCCCCCGAGAATCTGACCCGTATTTTCCGGCACGGATTCACCACACGCAAGACAGGGCACGGTTATGGCCTGCACAGCGGCGCCCTGGCCGCCAAAAAACTCGGCGGCAGCCTGAACGCGTACAGCGACGGACCGGGCCGTGGCGCGACCTTTACTCTTGAACTGCCACACTCATTAAGGAGAGAGAGGACATGACCTCTAATAAACGAACTCGCTCTTTTCGCATCCTCGTTGTTGACGACAACGCCGCAATTCACGAAGATTTCCGCAAAATCCTGGTGAAAGCGAAACATCGGAACGGCGATCTTCAAAGCATGGAAGCTGTTCTTTTCGGTGCGGCAAATCGGAGCACGATATCCGCCGACGATTTTGAAATGGACTGCGCCTTTCAAGGAAAGGACGCGCTGGAACTTGTAAGGCAGGCTGTTGCCGAGGG
>CAXXRY010000025.1:0-17263 GCA_963668335.2 Aminobacteriaceae bacterium
TCCCCTGCCTGTGTTCGGGATAAGTCTGGTTGCCACGCCGTGATTTTGCCAGTTCAGCTAAACCAGACATTGCGCCGCTGCATGCGCCAGAACACCCAGCCACCGCTGAGGCCGCGGGCTGCAAACAGGGAGATGAAGGCCAGCCAGAGGCCGTGATTACCCATGGGCTGGGCTATCCACCAGATTGGAGCGAACACCATAAACACCGAGAACAGCATGGTGTCCTGCATTGCCTTGACCTGAGTGGTACCGATAAACAGACCATCGAGCAGAAAGCTCCAGCAACCGATCAGCGGCAGTATGATTACCCAGGGAAGGTAGCGACTGGCGATTTCGCGTACCTCAGTGATGTCGGTCAGCATGTGAATGATGGTGTTGCCGCCGAGCCAGAACACCAGCGTCAGCATAATCGCACTGACCAGCGACCAGAATGCGGTGCAGCCGAGTATGCGTCTGAATTCACTTGAGTCACGCCTGCCTACGGCACGCCCGATCAGCGCTTCCGTGGCATGGGCAAATCCGTCCAGTGCATTGGAGATCAACAGCAGAAAGTTGAGCAGAACGGCGTTGGCGGAGAGTATCGCCGTACCCTGCTGGGCGCCTTGGGCGGTAAAAAAGGCAAAGGTCAGCAGCAGGCTAACCGTGCGTACAAACAGATAGCGGTTTACCTGAATCAGTGCCTTATAGTCGCGCAGGCGCCGTAGCTGAGGCCAGAGCCACTGCCCCGCGGTTTTGAGCAGCAGGCGGCGACAGAACCATAACCCAAGCAACAGGCTGAAATATTCGGCCAGCACCGTGGCGAGGGCAACCCCGTCCGTTTTCATGCCTAGCCCGAACACGAACAGCAGGTCCAGCAGCATATTGAGCAGGTTGGCGCTCGTCAGCAGAATCAGGGCTATGCGGGTATTCTGCATGCCCACAAACCAGCCCAGCAGAGCGAAGTTACACAGCACCGCGGGTGCGCCAAAGGCCCGAATTTCGGTATAGCGGGTGGCTTCGGTCAATACATCCGACTCGGGGCCCATCAGCTGCAGTGCCAGTGTGGTCAGCGGCGTGCGCAGCAGCAGGATCAGCAGCCCGATACATGCGCCCAGTACCAGCGACTGCCCCAGCAGCGTGCGCAGCCGGTCGCAATCTTCGCGGCCATGGGCCTGCGCCACCATGCCAGTGGTACCCATGCGCAAAAATCCGAATGCCCAATAAAGGATGGAGAAGATCATGCCGCCCAGCGCAACGGCACCCAGATGATGGGGCTCGGGCAGATGACCGATAACAGCAGTATCCACCAGGCCCAGAAGCGGCACCGTGATATTGGACAACATCATGGGCCAGGCCAGTGACCAGACCCGCCGGTGGGTGGCGCGGTCGGGCCAGTGCTGCGCCATTTTCATCTGCCCTGCAGCGAGCGCATCGGCAGTGAATAGAGAATCAAAAATTCAACCAGCGCCGTGACCACGACCGATGGCCCGGCGGGCGTATCCCAGAACCAGGAAGCACTGATCCCACCGACTACCGCCAGCATCCCCAGCAGCGACGCAAACAGTGCCATCTGCTCAGGGGTGTTGGCCAGGCGCCGAGCGGCTGCAGCCGGTATGATCAGCAGCGAGGTGATCAGCAGGATGCCCACCAGCTTCATTGCAACCGCGATCACCACCGCAATCAGCAGCATCAGGCCCAGACGTACCCGCGCCACAGGGACCCCCTCCACCTGCGCCAGTTCTTCATTGATGGTGATCGCCAGCAAGGGGTTCCAGAGCCGCCACAACAGCAGTATTACTACGGCACCACCGCCGTAAATCCACCAGAGATCGGCCGGTGCGATCGCCAGCAGGTCACCGAACAGATACTCCATCAAGTCAATGCGTACGTTATCCAGCAGTGCCACCGCGACCAGACCCAGCGACAGAGCACTGTGTGCCATGATGCCAGCAGGGTATCGGTGGCAACCAGATGCTGGCGTTGCAGAGACACCAGCAGCACCGCCAGCAATACACAGCAGGCAACGACCGCCAGATTCAGGTTGATATCAAACAGGAATCCCAGCGCAATACCCATCAGGGCCGAGTGCGCGAGGGTATCGCCGAAATAAGCCATGCGGCGCCAGACTACAAAGGCACCCAGCGGGCCTGCCAATGCGGCAATGCCGATGCCGCCGGCCAGTGCGAGGATCAGAAAATCAGCCACAATGATGTCCACTGCATTCATCCGGTTGCGGATGGTCAACGATGATATCGCCATGGACATCATGCTTGTGGCCATGGTGATGATTATAAAGTGCCAGAGCACTCGCCTGTGCCGGGCCGAACAGTTCGAGAAACGACGGGTCGTTACTGACATGCTCGGGGTGGCCCGAACAGCAGATATGGTGATTGAGGCAGACGACATGGTCGGTAGAGGCCATCACCAGATGCAGGTCATGTGAAATCATCAGTACCCCGCATTGGCGCTGTTTGCGTATATCGGAGATCAGCCGATACAACTCCAGCTGGCCGTTAATATCCACGCCCTGAACAGGCTCATCCAGCACCAGCAACTCGGGATCACGCAGCAACGCTCGCGCCAGCAACACGCGCTGGGTCTCACCACCAGAAAGATTGTGGATGGAATGTTTAAGCAGATAGGCCGCGCCGACATCTTCCAAAGCTTGGAGCATCAGGCTCTGATCTACCCGTTTAGGAATACTGAGAAAGCGCTCGACCGACAGAGGCAAAGTGCGGTCGATATGCAGTTTCTGCGGCATATAGCCGATCTTGAGATGTGGTTTTTGCCAAACATTGCCACTTGAAGGTTTGATCAAACCCAGGATGACCCGTACCAGTGTGGTCTTGCCAGCCCCGTTGGGGCCGATCAGTGTTGTGATGCAGTTATCATGCAGGTGCAGATTGATATTCTGCAGCGCCGGCTGGCGATTGAACTGTACGCTGACCTGATCAAGCTTGACCAGGTCCGGCCCGTGTTCAGCCATGTAAGTGCTCCTGGCGCTGGCAATTGGGACAAAGACCGGTGACTTCGACAGTTTCCTGTTCGACCTTGAATCCAAGCGCAGCAGCACTTTGTTCAAGTACGGCATGAATCGAGGCCGAGTCCAGCTCAGAGGTTGCGCCGCAACGTCGACAGATGAGGAAGCTGCCTTGATGAGGATGTTCCGGGTGAGGGCAACCGACAAATGCGTTCAGTGACGCAATCCGGTGGACCAGCCCCTGCTGCTGCAAAAACTCCAGTGCGCGGTATACGGTGGGCGGGGCCGAGTTGAAGCCTGCCTCGGCCAGTGCCGGCAGCAGCTCGTACGCGCCCAGCGGCTGGTGGCTCTGCCAGATCAGCTTCAATACCAGTTCACGGATCGGTGTCAGACGCTGGCGTCGCTCGCGGCAAATCTGCCGAGCGAGGGTAAGTGCCTGGTCGATGCAGTGCTGGTGATTATGATCGGCCGCGAAGGCAAGCGAGTCAGTCGTCATGACGTGAGTACATCCGATTCAATGTGTTATATTATAACCTATAAAGCATCCTGAGGAGACTTTACACCATGCTGCATAATTCTGCCCGCCCCCTGCGGACACTGACCCTGCTTTCTGCCCTGGCGCTGGCGCCCGTGGTTCAAGCATCCGAGGTTGTTACCAGTATCAAGCCGCTGCAGTTGATTACAGCTGCCCTGACCGAAGGTGTAACCAGCCCGGAGGTGTTGCTGCCGGCCGAGGGTTCACCCCACCATTACGCACTCAAGCCATCAGACATGCGTAAGCTGACGGATGCGAAAGTCGTGATCTGGGTTGGCCCCGGGCTTGAGCAGTTCATGGTGCGCCCTCTTGCCCGAACCGATGCAGAGATTGTAACACTGCGTCCCGATCTTGAGGCGCACCTGCATCAGGAGGCTGAGTCTTCCGATCATGACCATCATGATGAGCACGAACATGAGCACGAAAATCATGTGCCCGATGATCATGCCGAAGAGCACCACGATCACAGCGCAGGCAATGATCCGCACATCTGGTTGGATCCGATGAACGGGCTAGATATTGCACAGCAGTTACTGCCTGCCACTGCAACAGGCACTGCCTCAGCACTCGGTTCAATTGCAACAGAACTATGAGGCCTTTGCCAGTGCACTGAAGCAAAAGGAGCGTGCCATTGCAGAAGAGTTGGCTCCCTATGGTGATGCTGGGTTCTTTGTATTCCACGATGCCTATTCAGGCTTTGTTGAACACTATGGCCTGAAGCAGCTGGGTTACTTCACGGTAGATCCTGCACGCAAACCCGGTGCACGACATCTGGCCGAGATCAGGCAGCAGCTTGAAGCAGCGAAAGCTGTCTGTGTATTCAGCGAACCCCAGTTTACCAGTGCGGTAGTGGACGCAATCATCAGCGGCTTGCCGGTTGCTCAGGGCGAGCTTGATCCACTGGCTCGTTCGATCAACGTCAGTGCTGAGGGTTATCTGGATTATCTGCAGAGCCTGAGCGACAGCTTTCGTAGCTGTTTGGCAAAAAAAGCGGACTAAAAATCGCAGACGGGCTTCACAAGCCCAATGGGGCGCTATATAATGCGCCCCACTTTCGAAGCAGATGTGGTGGAATTGGTAGACACGCTAGCTTCAGGTGCTAGTGCCTTCACGGGCGTGGGAGTTCGAGTCTCCCCATCTGCACCACCTTTCATCTCAGGATGTAAGGCTCTTCGAAAGCAAAATTTGAGTGGTAACGCACATTAAAACGTCTCACCCAATGCAGATGTGGTGGAATTGGTAGACACGCTAGCTTCAGGTGCTAGTGCCTTCACGGGCGTGGGAGTTCGAGTCTCCCCATCTGCACCATCCCGATCAGGTTCCTGATCATCCGGGATGAAACCACAGATAAACAAAAACCCCGACAACATCATATGTCATCAGGGCTTTCTGTTGTTTTGTTTCAATGTTTTCAGTTGGCCACCAGCAAATACAATTGCACCAGTGCCGGAAAAATAGCCACGACCAACCCTGCCAGTACCATGGCGATTGACGGTACCACTCCGACTACTTCTACGCCTTTCTCTTCATGTGCATAACTCATGGCAAATACCCCTTTAAGATCGATTCACTACAGAGCGTATCGTTTACCCTGTATCTATAATGGGTATAGCAAACCCGGTGCCAACCTGACTAATCTCCATATAAGTGATAATTTTCAGTATGTTAGCAACGATTGAGGGCGGGTTATCAGAATCGTACAGGCAGATTTGTATGTCATTTATGGCATTCCTATGGCAGTGCCGACTTTTTTGACAGCTTAAATATCTCGGTGTTGGTGCCTAAGCGTATATTTTGTCTATAAAAAAGGTGGCCAAAGCCACCTTATGTCGGTTGAGTATACTGAAAGTCAGCGGCGCACGATAAATTCAGGCTCGATTAGTTCGGCATCGCCATCCACGACCTTAGCGTAGGTCGTTTTGGCATTGACTCTAACCACTTCCACTACAGCGATTTTCTCCTCCATCTGGCCGAGGGACTCCTTGGTGTACGGATCAAACAACTCCTCTCCCAAGAAGTACACGTCCAATCGGTCGCCCTGTTGCAAAGTTTTGCCGCCCTGGTTCAGCACAACGGTCTTACCTTTGACGGCAACAACTCGCATCGGGTAGATATTGGCCAGTGCCTTCTGTGCCAGCTCATCGGCCAGCTGCGCGGTAATGCCCGCCTGCGATGAGCCAAATTTACTCAGCATAGCTCGTATATCGGCATCACTGAACTTCAGGTTTATGGAATCAGACCACTTCACCTGACGCGTAGCTGCCAGAATAATCTTGTAGTCCAGCTGCGCACTGCCGCTGTAACTGACGATGGTTTCGCCGGTCAACTGCAGCGTCTTGACGTGCTTTGTGCTGCGTACGTTGCGAATGTTACCAACGACGATGTAGTCAGCTCCCAGAACGTTGCCGGCTTTGGCCTTTTCAGCCAGCGCTGCGTCATCGCTGAGCCAGAGTGCTTTTTCTTCCTGGAATTCGGCACCGAATTCACGATCCAGTACGTTCATGCGACGGGACTGCGTGAATTGATCCAGAATACGGTTGCGCAACTCGGCTTCAACGCGGCTGGCCGGGGTATTGTCGCCCAGCAGTGAGAAGCTGCGTTTGTCACTGTGAAACGGCATTACAGCCAATGTGCGACGGCTGTCAGCCGGCAGGCCCGGTTTTTCGTACTTCAGGATGTGGACACTGACATCAGCTCGGAAACTACCATTCGGTTCCTGCTGTAGATCCAGAATGTCGTATCGAGACACTAATCCCTTGGTTTGCAGGCTAAGGTCGCCACGGCGGGCAACCTCAAACGAGGTAGTGGACTCATCGCCATTGGCATCGCTGGTACTGACGCGGCCGGCCAAAGACTGCATCACTTCTCTGCTTTCGATGCTTACACCGGTCGCCTGACGTAACCCCTGCACCAGGGCATCGGCAATAGCAAGGTTACGATTGACGCCATAACCGGTCGCGTCCACGACCTGCTCTGCTGCGAAGGCCATTACACTCATTGCCAGCAGGCTGCTGGTGAGCAGTGTTCTGATCAGATTACGCATGGTTCCTCCTTCAGAAGTCGTCAGCGGACATCAGGTTGCGGCTCTGGCTGCTGCCAGCCTGGTTGGCGGGACGTTCATTGGCCTGACCGGACTGGCTGTTGCGTGTGGGCTTGAAGTCACGCAGCTGGCGCGCATTCTGCTCCACCAGGGGATGCCAGAGATACACGACGCCGTTGATCTCATGACCGTGCATGGGATGGGTGGCCGTCCAGCGGAACAGTTCCCGTGTTCCCGGCAGGTTGGAAACACTGCCCCTGGCGCTGATTTCCCGATCAATGGTCTGGACGAACGCCATTGTTTCCTGTTCGGACTCAGTTACTTCACGGCCCTCGGCGCGCACCAGTCCCAGTGTTTGGCGCTTCATGCTGCGGCCAGTGCTTTGCTCAGAACTGCCTGTCGAGTTGAACAGGTAGGCAAAATTGGCATAGGCATCAGCACGCGCAGCGGCATAGGACAGCTCGCGCTCATCGGCTCGTCTCTGCGGTTCTGAACCACGATAGGGGTTACTGGACTGGCCAAAGGAAACCAGCACTGGATAGCCCTGCTCGTCATACATGCGGCGAATGCCAAAATCGTTCAACAGCGCACTGCGGTCTTTTCTGAGCATGTCGATCAACGGCGTCGCCAGCGCCTTGGAGGGATCCGGCGCCAGGTCGCCCTTGCTGTGGGTCACATCATATACAAACTGACGGAAGCGCTCGGATGCAACAATGGCGACCGCAACGGCATGGTTGCCATTTTCGTCATAGGCTTCCCAGCTCTTCACCGGAATTACGCCGGTCAGGCTCTGTCGGGCACGTGTGACCGTGCGCTCACTGACCGAACGCTCAAACAAAAGCGCCTTTTTTTCACGCGGAGCGGCGTTGAACTCTTCAGGATCAATACCTAGTTCGCGCAGTTCATTATCCAGCTTTCCGCCTGTAACGGCGACCGCCTTGTCGAGTATCTCCAGAAGCTTATTGGGAGCACGCAGCTCTTCAGGCGAGAACTGCGGCATCTGTGTCGGATCCTTGTAGAGCTTGGTCATGCTCTCGGCCATGATGCTGACACCCAACGATTCGATGTATTTGGCTTGAGCTTTCAAAAGGGCTTCCTTGTAGGCCATTACACGGGCGTTGCCCCAGTCACGGCTTTCTGGGGTACCCATCACCCACGCCGTGGCGGTGGTGTAGAACATCCCGGGACGGCTGCGAAATGCCTGTCCCGCCGCTGAATACTCAAAGTCTTCGATCAATTGCTCAAGTTTCAGGCCAGGGTCCATTACCTCAGGGACAGAACTTTTGGCAATCTGAGTTGCAACGGCGTCGGCGTCCTGATCACTCAGGCTTGAGGCTTCAGCTGCGGATGTGGTATTGACATCCTGCGCCTTTGTCATTGGTATCATGGCGGTTGCAATCGCAAACGCCAGTCCGGTCTGTATGAACAGCTTTTTCATCGTCGTATTCCCTTACGTAGCTTACCAGGAGGTGCCCTTGGCGCTGCCTAGCTT
Source organism: Aminobacteriaceae bacterium (assembly GCA_963668335.2). Taxonomy (GTDB): domain Bacteria; phylum Synergistota; class Synergistia; order Synergistales; family Aminobacteriaceae; genus JAAYLU01. Next base: position 8,027 of record CAXXRY010000025.1, read on the forward strand.
GCGGATTGGTGTTTCGCCTTCCCATACGGCCAAACCGTTTGCCAGGTCGGTCAGTGTCAGCTGGAAATAGTATTCAACCAGCTGCTTGTTGCCATCGGCGCGGTTGTTGCGCTGAATGATCTTGCCGGAAAGGCTCATATTGGGCGCTGTCAGACGCTGCTGTACCAGACTGCTGCGGTCAATCTTGCGTGACTGGCTGAGTTCGGCATAGGCCTGGGTCATTTTGTCTTCTGCGCCATTGAGGCCGATGGCGGTGGTGGTCAGAACCTTGCCACTGCGCAGGAGGTCAACACGGATCTTCTTCACCAGCTGATCGGTATCGATACGCTGCATGGTGTCGTTCAAGACGGTCGATACCACCATGATGTTCTTTTTGCCATCATTGCGATCAACCGCGCCGGAGCTGAGCATGGATTGAACCGCATCGGAAGCGGCCTGCTCAAAGTCGCTGCCACTGAGTCCCATTGTGATCGGTGCGTTGGCACTGCCGGACGGCAGCAGTTGTGTTTGTGGTGTACAACCGGCAGCAACGCCCAGTACCAGGGTCAGGCCCAGCACTTTGATCAGCGTATTGCGTTTGGGATGGCTCATCGTTCAATTCCTTGTGTATGAGTGGCAGTGCCAGTGTTGATATCAAACAGGTAGATGCGGTAAGACAGGGCGGCCGGACCGGGTGCGACCCGGTCAAGAGAGACAGGCTCACCCGGGCGCAGTATGCGTTGCTCCCAGCGTGAAGCCATGCCGGGCAGCTCGAAGCCATTGGCATCGGTCCAGCTGAAGCGGTAGCGCAGAGTCTGTTCGGACTGGCTGCGGTTATACAGCCGTACCGCGGCGCGCAGCAGATTGCCGGAGGCAACGCCTTCGGGAACCGCTTCAATCTGCAGGTAACTGCGTGCCTTTGGGCCGATGGTCAGCTGGGGCCATTCAACAGGTTGTTGGGGCTGGGTCTGGCAGCCTGCCAGCAGGCCTGCCGTGAGCAGCAGGCCGGTCAGTGTTTTTTTCATCCGTGCATCCTTGTCTTAATCAGGCGTCAAATCCGGCAATCTGGTAGATGGGCGTGCTGCCCGGAGCTGTTGCTCTTACGTAAATCAGCGTGAACTGATTGTCCGGCAGCTCAACCTCGATGGGAGCCGCAAGGCCGGGAGCTTTGATCTGCAGCTTGCCGTCAGCAGGCTTGCGCAGTCGGGCAACCTGAACCTCCTTCGGCAGGCTGCTCCAGCTGCGGGTGTCGGCGCGGGTTGTTGCCGCCTGATAGACCCCCGCCAGCAAGCTACCGGCGAGACCGCCTTCCTTGCGTGCCTGATACTGAATGAAGGCCTTGGTCAGCGTACTGGCAATGGCTTCGGTGACCCTGAGCGGAAATTCACGCTTGAACTCGGTCTGAATGACACGATCCATACTGGCCAGAAGCTCGGTTTTGCCCTGAGACTTGCCGCCCGCATACACTTCAAGGTAGGGGTATGCGTGGCTGCGTGGCTGCAGCTTGGGCAGGGCTATCTGGGAGTATTCCACCTGATCATTAAGCAGGAACAGGGGGAGCGGAATCAGCGTTTCATCGATCACTGGCCCCTCACCGTTCTCGAAGATGACCCACACCGCCGGGTTCAGTCGCCCCTTGCTCCACTTGCCGCGTCGCAGGTTGTCGATCACCATCAGGTCGGTCTTGACCGCCGAGTTGTTCGCACTCATGCCAGCCACTCGACGCAGTGACTGGCGCGCCTTGCCGTAATCCTCACGATCGGCGCTGGCGAGCATGAAATACAGCCCGTGCAGATAGTCGGTATAGGGATTAACGAAATCGGGGTAGGCCTGCCATTCCTTCAGCTCGGGGAAGTTCTCGTAGATGGTACTTTCCGAAGCTGAACGGCTCTTGTCGAAGTCAACCGGAGCGGGCTGGTCATCATCAGCGCTGGCCTGCTGCTCGGCTTCAGCCATTTTTTCCTTTTGCTCGGCAATGCGGGATTTGAAGGTTTCTTCGGCGCGTCGCTGTCGGTCAGCCGCGCGGTTGAATTCGATACGTGCATTCTGCATGTCCTGCAGAAAGATGTTATTCAGCGCCTTGTAGGTGTTGACCATAACGCCGTCATAGACGGTAGGGCTGTAGCGGTTGAGGTTGTTGTTGACGAGGTTGGCGGCAACCTTCTCCAGGCCCTTGCGGCCAAGACTTTCGGTGTCCTCATCCTTCATCAGGTTTTCGGCATGGTCGAACACGCGGGTGCTGAATTCAAACTGCCCGCTGGCGCTGAGGGCGGAGCCGGCCTGGAGAGACCAGAGCAGATTCTTGCTTTCGCCCTGTTCATTGATGCCGCCAGACTTCAGTGCAAAGTCGGCCGCTTCACGGAACTGTCCATTGGCAAATTGCTGGTTGTAACTGTCGAGGCTTTGTTTGCTGGAAAGCGTTTGACATCCGGCAAGCGTGAGAAGGCCGCATGCCAGCGCCAGTCCCTTGAGCCGGTGAGGGTGGTTTCGCATTCTGTACTCCTTGTTCCCTGAAACCGAGATCCTGTGGCCGAACATTTCACGCCGGCAAATTCGTGGGAAATTTAGCAGTTAAACCAAGAGGATTGAACCCTTTGTTGGTGGCTGGAAACAGAGTATTGATATAGATACAGAGTATAATTATCCACAAGTCTAAAGCTACACACAGCTTTTTCGGAAAGCATCAACCTTAACCTCCCAAATCTTGGAATCAATCGAGTTGTGGGTAAAATGTGTATGGCACAGGTTGTTCGGTAAACTGGACAGTAAACAACCAGTTTTTCACAAGCCTTATATAGTGGGGGCTGTGGCGGGTTGTCATAAAACCGTACCAAGGTTGTTAACACCTCTGTGCAGCGATACTGGGGATAACAATCAAGCGCTTTGATCCACAGGTCTTTCAGAAGACAGAGTGCTCGTGATCTTTTGTGCACAGGAGCGGCTGGAGATCTCAGTTATGTGTGTAACCTGTTCGCATCTGCAACTCATTGGATCACTCGTATTGGTTATGTAAGGTTAAAGCGTAGTGACTTACTGATTTATTGCGTTGCTCTTTAAGAACATGTTTCCATGGGTTCATTGACCCATGCAAGGTGCCGATGGCACTGGTATGTTGCATAATGGTGACTAGCACTTTGCCACAGGGACAGCGGCAGCTCGTTTGCTGGCCCCAGGGATTGGAGACCCGAGATGACTTTCGGCAGCAGTAACCGGGCCAAAGCCCGCCTCCTGGCCAGACGACCGCGTGCGACAGCACCCCTCAAGCAGTCAATTATCTGGGGGCTGTTGTCACTGGTCGGGCTCTTTATTGTCGGGCTTTGGGTGATTTCCCGCCTCAATCTGGAATATTCTCAGCGAACGCTGGCCGAATTTCACCAGCGTCAGATCGAAGTTGCCTTTACCAACAGTCTTGATCGGGTTAATAGCCGCCTGCAGCAAATAGAGCAGGACTCCCTGAGGCTGGTACGCATTGGGCAGCGTCTGAAAGCCAGCTCCACTCCCGGTCAGCAAACTGAACTGATGCAGCTGTTGTTGGAACGCTCTGAACTGGCTGGAGTTGGGGTCTGGTATGGAGTGAGCAGTGATGGTGTACCCGGTGGTGCTCAGGTCTATCGTATCGAGGACGGTGTGCAAACTGCGTCTGCGCAGGCAGGGCTGGAGCTGCGCAAGGAGCACTGGGAGCCACTGCTGACCGATAATGTGAGCTCTAACCGTTACTGGTGGACACCGATTTATACCCACCCACTCAGTGGCGAGCCTGTCATAAGCCTGATTATGCCTGTACTGGAAGACTCCCGTGTAGTGGGCGTTTTGAGCACAGACTGGCAACTCCAAAATCTGATGACCTTGCTTAACAGTGCTGAAATCGCTTCCGGTGCGCGAATCTGGCTCAGTTCAGGGCATGACCGGCGTCAGGCTATGCCGCTGGACGAAGCACAGGCAGGTGCCATACTGGACCAGGTCGAACAGTATCTTATGTTCGAAACGGCGGGCGCCGCCATGCAGCATGATTCCTACCGGATAGCAGGGCAGCCACTGGAGCTGTATTACGCTACCACCCGTGCCGGCCTGCGCCTGACGGCAGCGGTTCCAAGAGATGAAATGAGCGCGGCGCTGTTGCCACTGCAGAAAAACAGCAACCGTATTCTGCTGTTGGGGGGGCTGGCGATCCTGCTGCTGTCGGCGCCCATTCTGTTCAAGGTCACTGCCCCTCTGCGCGAGCTGAAAGCCTCTTACACCGATGAATTGACCGGACTGCCTAACCGCGCTCGTCTGTTACAGGAGCTGCATTACGAAAGTGGTGTGACACTGATATTGGTCAACCTGGACCGATTTCGCGAGATCAATGGCCTGTTCGGTGATGCCTGCGGTGACTATATCCTGAAAGAGGTTGCACTGCGGCTTGAGGGGTATATCAGTAGCATGGAATGGCATGGAACCCGGCTTTACCGCCTCAGCGGAGATGAATTTGCGATTCAGGCACCACGGCGGAAACCGGAACTGATTGAAGCTGAGCTGGAGGCGTTGCTGCGCTGCCTGCGTCAGGCTCCGGTGTTTTGGCAAAACCACCAGATCAACCTCAGTGCAACCCTGAGTGCAGCGGTGCCCTGGTACGATGCTCCGCGTCAGCACAGTCTGTTCATTCACGCCAAGGAAGCGTTACGAGAAGCACGTCAGCAGGGGCTGCATTATCGTGTGTATGATGGTTCACAGCCGCTGGAGCAGCAGTTTGAACACAATCAGATCTGGGCTGGGAAACTGCGTGAGGCGCTGGACAGTGAGCGGCTGGTAGCCTGGTATCAGCCGATACTGAACAATACCACCGGTCGTATCGACAAGTATGAATGTCTGGTGCGCATGCTGGATGCCGAAGGCAACCCGGCCAGCCCCGGGCACTTTCTGGGAGTGGCCGGAAAGCTGCGGCTTGACCGTCATATAACCCGCATCATGGTGGAGCGCTGCTTTGCTCGTTTTCAGGATTCGCCGCTGCAATTTTCGATTAATCTGGCTTACGGTGACTTGCAGGATATCGAGCTGACCAGCTTCATTCTTGAAAAACTGGATGAAACAGGCGTGGGGCCGAGGGTGATATTCGAAATTCTGGAGTCGGACAGTATCGATAACTACGATCAGGTGAAAGAGTTTGTCGATCAGGCCAAGCAGCGTGGCTGTCGCATTGCCATCGATGACTTTGGTACAGGCTATTCCAACTTCGAGCATCTGCTGCAGCTGCAGGTGGACCTGATAAAAATTGATGCCAGCCTGATCCGCAACCTGGACAGTGATACCAATGCGCGTCGAGTTACCCGCGGGATTGTCGGCCTTGCACGCAGTATGAAGATTGAGACCGTGGCGGAGTTTGTACACTCGCCTGAAATTCAGATGGAGGTGTTGAGGCTTGGGATCAGCTTCTCACAGGGCGCCCTCATCGGTATGCCCTCGTCCGAGTTGATGGTGAGTGTGCCCAAGGAGTTGGTGCAGCAGACCTATTGTGGACGCAGTACGTCCGTGCAACAGCTTCGGTCTCCGGTGACGAGACGCTAAGGTAGACAGATAAAACAGGTAGATACAAAAAAGCCCCGCTTTCGCGAGGCTCTTTTGTTGAATTTTGGTGCCCAGAGACGGAATCGAACCGCCGACACGGGGATTTTCAATCCCCTGCTCTACCGACTGAGCTATCTGGGCAACGGGGGCGTATTAAACCGGAAAGCCTTAAAGTGGTCAAGCCCCGCAGGCGGAATTATTTTTCCGGCGGCACGTAGCCATCAGCCTTGTCATATTCTTCACCGGAGAGAAACTTTTCCATCTCCTGCTGCAGATACTTGCGGCTTTCCGGGTCCATAAGGCTCAGGTGCTTCTCGTTGATCAGCATGGTCTGATGATCGGTCCACTCCTGCCAGGCCTTTTTCGATACGTTGTCATAGATTTTCTGTCCCAGCTCACCCGGATAGGGCGCGCGTTCCAGACCTTCCAGTTCCTGTTTGTACTTGCGGCAGAAAACCGTGCGTGTCATATGCTGTCTCCGATTTCAGCTGGCGTAACGTTCAAGCAGGCGCTTGACCGGTGCGGCCAGCCCGATATTTGCAGGATGGTCCACGTTATACCAGAGTGCAGGCGGGCCTTCCATGACAGAGTTTGTGGGGTCTTTAAGTGCAACCCGGGCCGGAGTGATATCCAGATGGTAGTGGCTGAAGGTATGGCGCAGCGGCTCCAGTACCTGTGTCGCTGCATCATCCAACGCGATACCAAGGGTTGTGGGGGCATCGCGCAGGTCGGCCACTTCAGGCAGGCTCCAAAGGCCACCCCAGATACCGCTGGGCGGGCGCTGCTGCAGCAGGATTTCGCCCTCTTCATTGCGGATCAGCAGCATCAGCGTCTGTTTCACTGGTAACACTTTCTTCGGCCGAGGGGATGGCAAACGGTCAGTCAGATTCAGCGCTCGGGCCTCACAGCTCTGTTGCAGCGGACAGAGCAGACAACTCGGCTTGCTGCGGGTGCAAAGCGTTGCGCCCAGGTCCATCATCGCCTGAGTGTAGTCGCCCACCCGCTGATGCGGGGTATTGTGCTCGGCATAGGCCCAAAGCTCCTTCATCACCGAGGGGGTGCCGGGCCAGCCTTCCACGGCGTAAAAGCGTGCCAGTACCCGCTTGACGTTGCCATCGAGGATGGCGGCGCGCCTGCCGGTCGAGATCGAGACTATGGCCCCGGCGGTGGAGCGACCGATGCCAGGCAGTTGTTCCATCTCTGTAACCGTATGCGGGAATTCGCCGCCCAGCTCACGGCTGACGATGCGGGCGGTCTTGTGCAGGTTGCGCGCACGGGCGTAATAGCCAAGACCTGTCCAGAGGTGCAGCACCTCATCCTGGTCGGCATCTGCCAGCTCATGCACAGTCGGGAAGCGCTCCACAAAACGTTGAAAATAGGGAATCACCGTTTTCACCTGAGTCTGCTGAAGCATGATCTCGGAGATCCAGGTGAAATAAGCGGTTTTTTCGGCCTGCCAAGGCAGGTCATGGCGGCCGTGCCGGTCAAACCATTCCAGCACGGCTGAGTGGAACTGCTCTGCTGTCATTGGCCAAACAGCCCCTTGAGCACGCCTGCACCCTCTTCGCCCAGTTTCTCCTTCAGCTTGTCTTCCACCTGAGGACCGACTTTTTCTTCAATCTTGCGACGGGCCTCTGCCTTGATGATGTCGGAAATGAAGCTGGTATCAAGGCGGCATAACTTGGCAGGCTCATCGTAAAAGCCGCCCTTGCAGTTTACCGGCACCTCGACGCCTTCCAAGCGGTCATTGACCGAGCAGCTTTGGTTGAACAGGTTGTCTTCAATGGTCAGGCCCACTCGATAGTCCAGTGTCTGCTGTGGCAGATTGATACTGCCACTTCCTGCCAGTGCCATCGCATCCAACTGGGCCTTGAGATCCTGATTGCTGACCACACCGTTGCGGATGTTGAAGCTGGCGCCCAGATCGGCAAAGGGCGTGGTTTTGTCGACCTGTTCGGCGTTGATCCACAGCGCCGACAGATTGTTGATGCCCTGGCACATGGACTGAGCGGCATCGATCCCCTTGATCAGACCTTCGGCCATGCCCAGATTGGCAGTACCGTTGAGGGAGTTGATCCAGGCGTGGATTGATTGTCCGCTCATGCTGAGTTCTGCCTTTGCATTGAGCTTGCCGGCCATTACATCGGTGTCGGCCAGTGTCTGCAACACAGAGCCGATCTGTACACCGTTGATCTGCTTGCTGACACTCAGTTGCAGCGGTGTCTTGCGAGCGTCGATGCGAGCGGTAGCGTTGATCTGCCCTTCAAATACATCGGTCTTGAAACGGGTCAGACGAATCAGGCCATTGTCAGCGCTCGTACTCAGGCCGAGGTTGCTCATGTTGATGCCGCTGACCTTCAGACTCTCCAGATCAAGGTCGGCACTGAGGTTAAGCGCGCGCAGGGGCTCCAGCGGAATGATCTCGTCTTTGGGCCAGCCAGCACTGAGAGCCGTTGAACGGTTGCCGGTGCCGTCCGACTCTTTGGCGGCTGAGCCGGTTGCCGGTGGCAGGTATCGATCTGCATCCAGAGAGTTACCCCTGAGCTTGAGTGCGATCACCTGAGAAGCGAGTACAAAACTGGCTTCACCGTCGAGTTGGGTATCGTCCAGCTGCGCAGAAAACGGTTTAAGCTGTACCGTACCGGCGGGCCCGCCGAGAGTCGCCTTGAAGGATGCGCTGGTCAGAGCGTTGCTGTCGGACGTTTCCGGCGTGTTCTGACCGAGTTGGGTCAGCAACTGTTTCGGGCTGAAACTGTTACTCTGTAGAGCGCCGCTGAGTTCAGGCTGACTGAAATTGCGCAGTTTGATGTTACCGCTCAGTATCAGTGGATCAGCCTTAAGGCTAAGGTTGCTGATGTCCACCTGCTGCTCATTGATGCGGGCATCAATGTTGGCTGCCAGCGCAAACTCAAGGACGGCGGGAACAGCTGCGCCCTCAATCAGTTTCAGGGTGGAATTGAGATTGCCCAGACGGTAGTGGTTCTGTGTCAGGTCCAGAGTGATATCGGTAGTCAGATTGGCTTGGGTACTCAGCTGCAGTTCGTTGGCTGCAAACTGTTGCAGGGCAAAACTCAGCTCAAGTGGAAATGCTCTGTCCTGGCTGACGCGCCCAGTGGACAGGTTAAGGTCACTCAACTCGATGCGGCTGTCACTGGTCTGGTCGGTAAAAGTCAGGGCCGCGTTGCGCAGCTCAATCGCCTCGATATCGATCGCCAGCGTCTTGCCCCCATCGGCCGGCGTTGCAGGCTTGGTTTCTGCCGCTGTCTCTCCAGCCTCAGAAGCGGCTGCCAGGGCCTCAGTATCTGCAGTCCAGTTGTTGTCCTCGGCCGACTGCACCAGCTCCAGTTGCAGACCGTCGACCAGAATACGGTTCATCTGCAGCTGCCCGCTCAGCAAAGCTGGAATGCTGACTGAAATCTCAGCACGTTCAAGCCGACCCAGTGCTGGTTTTTCGGGATAGCCCACACCTACACTGTTCAGTTCAAGTGCCAGCCAGGGGTAAAAAGACCAGCCGATATCACCGGCAATATCCAGTTCAATGCCGGCCTGCTTCAACGCCGCATCACGAATCTGTGATTTGTAATCGTTGGGGTTAACCAGCGTCACCACTGCGATGGCGGCCGCCACCAGCAGGGCAATGATCAGCAGGAAGATTACAGCTATCAACTTGATTGCTTTCATAAAGTGGCCCTGTGTTTCCCCGGGGATTTAGAC
>CAXXRY010000026.1:0-170327 GCA_963668335.2 Aminobacteriaceae bacterium
GAGCGCGCCATGCACTGCCTGGACTTTTCCGCCATTCCGCAACTCGTCCGTCTCCAGGAGGCCAGGGAGAGCGTACTCCTCTTAAAGGAGATCCTGGACCGCGTCGGCATTCCCCGCTTCGATCAAATACCGGGAACTGCGGAGGTCTCGGAACAGAAGCTCGTCCGCTGGACCATTCCGAAAACAGAGATACGACTGTACCGGATCGCATCCGGCGAAGAGGCTGGGAACTGGGTTGTCGACAGCGAGTCCGTCGCCGAGCTGGAACGCACGTACCGCAGAGTGCGTCACCTGCCCTATCTGCCCGGCGCCACCGAAAATGCCTATCAGGAGTACATCAGCACCCCCGGATCGTTCTTCCCTCCCAAGTGGGTGCAGCTTCTTCCTGAATGGTCCACCGCCCTTGTTTACGAACAGACTCTTTGGCAGTGGATCTCTCTGATCGTCTCTCACATTCTCTTCATCTCGGCTCTGGCCGCAGTCTGGATTGTCTGCCGCAAACTCGCAGAACGGTCGACGCCTTTTACAGGTCAGGCGCTCAGGATCATCCCTCCCATCACTCTTGCTCTCGGGACCTTCCTCATGGGGTACTTCATAGAATCCCGCCTGAACATCACAGGCTCGCTCTACCTCTCGCTGAGGAACATCATCGCCGTAGCCCAGCTCATAGGGTGGGCGTGGTTCTATATCCACCTGGCGGAACTAATCGGTGAGATGATCGTCCTTTCCCCCCACATCGATCCCTCAGGGGTCAACGCAAGCCTTGTCCGGACGATAAGCAGGCTCATCGGCATCAGCACGGCGGCGGGCGTGATCATGTACGGCGCCTCCGAAATGGGCTTCTCCCTGGCCACGATCCTCACAGGATTCGGAGTCGCCGGTCTGGCCGTCTCTCTCGCGGCGCAGCCAACCATCGAAAATATCATCGGCGGAATCATCCTCTTCAGCGATAAATCGGTCAGAGTCGGCGAGTTCTGCCGCTTCGGCGACAAAGCGGGAACCGTACTCTCCATCGATCTGCGTACGACAAAACTGGAGGCGCTGGACCAAACCATCATTTCAATACCGAACGCCCATCTCGCGAAGATGCAGATTACGAACGTCAGCCGCAGGAGCAAATCGCTGCTGCAAAAAACCATCAACCTCCGCTATGAAACGACGCGCGACCAGCTCAGGTGGATTCTGGCCTCCATACGCGACGTCCTCCATGCGCATCCGAAAATCTACGCTGATCCCGCCCCCTTCGCGAGATTCGAGGGCTTCGGAAATTCATCGCTCGACGTGCTCATCTTCGCCTACGTCAAAACGAAAAAGTGGTCCGAACTGATGGCGATCCAGGAGGACATTCTCTTCCGCATCGGCGAAATCGTCGAAAAGTCGGGTTCGGGCTTCGCCTTCCCCTCAACTACGCTATATACAGCCGAGGACGAAGGGGTGGACAGGGAGAAATGCGCCTTCGCCGAAAAAGAGGTCCAGCAGTGGCGGGAAGAGGATGCATACCCGTTCCCCAGCACACCGCCGGAACGACTCTCTGCGCTTCTTGGAACCGTAGAATACCCCCCGAAATCCTAACCTGCTTGCGAGCCACACCTTTCGGGCGGTTACACCCGTAAGGTGTGGCTGCCCCTCTACTTCCTTCAGGTATTTTTCCGCTGTCTCGTCACAGAGAAAATGATTCTCCGTTGCAAAAACATCCTCTTTTTGGTAGAGTACCGAAGATGAGTGAATATGTCATTTTTTCAAAACAAGCAGTCGGAAAGAAGAGGGGGGAAAGGCGTCGGCTTTTTCGGGCAGAGTATCAGCAATTCGCGTTCGGCAGTCATCCGTCCCCCGAAGAGATTCCGGTTTTCTCCGGAGGGCGAAGTGTTTAGGGTACCTATTAGACTGAAAACGGAGGTCAAAAAATGTTCACTTGCTTGTCAAAGAAAAGAGGGTTTGTCGTTCTCTTTCTCGGTATGCTGCTTGCAGGCTTCTTTCTCTTCGTAGGATCGGCGGCCGCCGAACCCACGCTTCTCGAAATCTACGATACCCTCAAGGCAAAGGAGTTTGTCGACCTTACGCACACCTTCGACACCGAGATTCCGCACTGGCCGGGATTCCCGAAGGAGAAACGGGAGACGATCTACTGGTACGATAAAGGCGTCGGCACGATGGGCTACGGCTTCTTCGCCCAGGTCTTCTGCCATGTCGGGCAGTGGGGAACGCACGTCGACGCTCCCGCCCACTTCGTCCAGGGGACCAGGACCCTCGACCAGATCGACGTAAAAGAGATGCTGCTTCCTCTCGTGGTGATCGACGTCCACGAAAAAGCGGCGGCAAATCCGGACTACACGCTCACGCTCGACGACGTAAAGGAGTGGGAGAAGAAGTACGGCCCCGTTCCTGAAGGAGCATTCGTCGCGATGCGCACCGACTGGTCGAAGAAATGGCCGGACGCTGCGGCGATGCGAAACGCGGACCAAGCCGGAACGGCGCACTACCCGGGATGGGGTCTTGAAGCCATGAAGTACCTCTTTGAGGAACGGAAGATCACCGCGTCCGGACATGAACCCACGGACACGGATCCGGGTGTGTCGACCTCGAAGGGCGACTACACCTGCGAGTCGTACGTACTGGGACAGGACAAGTACCAGATAGAACTTCTGGCAAATCTGGACAAGGTTCCCGAGCACGGCGCGATCGTCGTGGTCGCCTTCCCCAAGCCGTTCTTCGGCTCGGGATTCCCCGCGAGAGTCTTCGCTATACTCCCCTAAGCTCAGGAAACAACGCGGGCGCCCCTGGAATAGAAGGGCGCCCGCATTTGTATTTCTCACTCCGCACGCGCCCCTGACGATATCCTGCGCGCTCCATCTCCGGCGACGCTCCTGAAGAAGGAACAGTCGTAGCCGATATACCGCCGGTACCGCTCTCCCACAAAACGAGTGAATGCTTCCACCCCGTCGCTCCGGACAATGGCAAGCGCGCTTCCTCCGAACCCGGCGCCGGTCATTCGTGCGCCGAGACATTCGCCGCTCTGCCACGAAAGTTCGGCAAGGCAGTCGAGTTCTCTCCCTGTCGTTTCGTAGTCGAACTGCAACGACACGTGCGATTCGTTGAGCAGACGACCAAATTCGTCGATGTTTCCCGATTCCAGCGCAGCGACGGCTGAAAGCACCCGTGCGTTCTCAAAAACAGCGTGCCGCGCCCGCCGCCGGCAAACCGGGTCGACGATCACACCCGCCATCTGTTCAAACTCCTCGACAGAAAGATCACCAAGGCTCCGGATTCCGCCGCCGCTCTTTTGCAAGTCTGCGAGCGCGAGGTCGCACTCGTTCCTTCGTTCGTTATACTTTGATTCGACGAGCGCCCTGCTCTTGTTCGTGTTCATCACCACGATTTCGTACTCTCCGAGTTCGAGGGGGACATAGCGCCGTTCAAGCGTCGCGCAGTCGAGGAAGAGCGCCGTTCCTGCGCGTCCCAGCGCCACGGCGAACTGATCCATGATGCCGCTGTTCACACCGATGAAGCTGTTCTCGACCTCTTTCCCGAGCAATGCCATTATAACGCGCCCCGCCTCGTCCTCAAGTCCGAGAGAGAAGAGAGAGGAGAGCATCACAGCAGTCGCCATCTCGATCGACGCCGAAGAAGAGAGTCCCGCTCCGGATGGCATGTCTCCATGGACAACCATATCGAAGCCCGAGTCGACAGAGAGATCGTTTTCGCGAAACACCTTCACGACCCCTTTCGGGTAGTTCACCCACCCGTGCCGGGGATCGCGAGCCATCTCATCCAACTCGAAACGGACAACCCCGGATTCCGGATAATTCTCGGAGAAACAGCGCACCGTGCCGTCGGACCGTTTTCTGGCCGCAATATACGTACCGAAGGTCAGAGCGCACGGCAGCACATGTCCCCCGTTGTAGTCCGTATGTTCTCCAATAAGATTCACCCTTCCGGGGGCAAAGAATGACTCCGCCATCCCGGAAGAACCGTAGATCTTTTCAAAAAGCGTCAGGATGCCGCGTGTATCCATAAGCACTCCGTACGCGGCCGTTACTTCTTCGCTATGTATTTTCTGATGTCGAAGGAGACCGCCGCCACAATTATGAGCCCCTTGACAATAAGCTGCCAGTATGGATTCACACCGATGAAAGTCAGCCCGTAGTTGATAACGCCGAAGATCAACACGCCCGCGAGCACGCCGGGTACCGTCCCGACGCCTCCAGTCGTCGAAACGCCTCCAACGACGCATGCGGCGATCGCATCGAGTTCGTACATGTTTCCGTAGTTGTTGGTGGCGCCCCCGGTACGCGCCGCCTCCAGAACGCCCGCCACGCCGTACAGCGCACCCGCTATGGCGTAGAGAATGACGATCGTGAGGACGACGTTAACGCCGGAGACAATCGCGGCGTCCCTGTTGCCGCCGATCGCGTACATGTTCATACCGAGCTGCGTCTTGTTGAAGAGAACCCAGACGATCACGGCGACCGCAAGCGCTATGAGAATGATCACCGGGATGTTCATGAGCCTCCCGGAGCCGAGCGCGGTGAAATCGGGCCGGAGACCTCCGATAGGCTGCGAGTTATTCGGAGGCATGTCGAAATAGATCGAATTGATTCCGTAAACGACGACCATTGTACCGAGCGTTGTGATAAACGGCGGCACCTGGAGCTTCGCCACGATCAGTCCGTTGAGCATCCCGAAAAGCATGCAGGCAACCACGGCAAGAATAATCGGAAGGAAAACAGGCAAATGCGGTAGGTCGGGGTAGAAACGTCGCGCATACTCGGGTATCTGGAGCATCGAGGCGGCGATGACCGCCGCAAAGCCTACCATCCGCCCGGAGGAGAGATCAACGCCTCCGGTAATAAGGATAAACGCCACGCCAAGGGCCATGATCGCCCGCGTGGAGCTCTGCATAAGGACGTCCCGCAAAATGGCGAATGAGAGAAAACGCGGGTCCACCACAGCGATAAGTAACACCAGCACGACCAAAACGACGAAGATGGCGTTCTGTGAAAGAAAATGCACTGAAGTTCCAAGAATAGTCTTTTTCGACTCCATAGGAATGTCCTTCCTCCCTCGTCAGCTCAAGCTACGCTACAAATTTCGTGGCAAGCCGCATAATATCCTCTTCGGAGGTTTCCTGCGTCTTCACGATTCCCGCAAGCCGCCCCTGACTCATCACAAGTATCCTGTCCGTCATTCCTAGAAGCTCCGGCATCTCGGAGGAGATCATGATGATACTCTTCCCCTGGGATGCAAGCTCCGACATGATTGAGTAAATCTCGTACTTCGCGCCGACGTCGATTCCGCGAGTCGGCTCGTCGAGAATGAGAATCTCGGGGTTGATCAGAAGCCAGCGGGCAAAAAGCACCTTTTGCTGGTTGCCGCCGGAAAGATCGCGGATCAGGCTTCGGGACGAAGGCGTTTTGACGGCGAGCCTTTCGATACTCTCCCTGGCATCCCTGCGCATCCGTTTCTGTTCGAGCAGCCGCATGCAGCCTACGTAGTTTCCGAGGTGCGCCACGAGGAGGTTGAATTCCACCGAGAGGACCGGAAAGATACCGGTGACCCGGCGTTCCTCGGTAAGGAAGGCCAGCCCACGCCGCTTCGCCTTTATCGGCGTTGAAAGATCCGCTTCCTTGCCGCCAAGAAGAATCTTTCCCTCGGCGAGAGAACGCAGGCCAAAGAGCGCCTCCATGGCTTCGGTACGCTGCGCGCCGACGAGCCCTCCCACGCCGAGGATCTCACCCCGGCGCAGCGTGAAGGAAACGTCCCGGAACGACTTCGGGAAGGGAGACGTCAGGCCGCGCACTTCAAGGACAGGCTCTTCCGCAGGTGTGTTCCGCCTCGGAGGGAAGCGGTTCGTTATTTCACGCCCCACCATACGGGATATGATGAGATCGGTCGTCAGTTCCTTCGCCGGCCAAGTCCCGACCTTATGTCCATCCCTCATGATGGTGACTTCGTCGGCTATTTCAAGAATTTCCTCCATCTTGTGCGAAATGTAGATAATGGAGATTCCCCGCGCCTTCAGGCTGCGGATAATCTTGAACAGGTGGCTGACCTCATGCCCGGTGAGCGAGGAGGTCGGTTCGTCCATGACGATGATACGCGCGTTGTACGAGACCGCCTTCGCCAGCTCCATCGACTGGATCTTCGACACGGAGAGGGTACGTACAAGGCTACGCGGGTTGATGTCAAGCTCAAGCTCCTTCATCAGATTCTCGGTCGCCGCTTCCATGGACTTCCTGTCGATGAAGCGTACTCCCCCTATCTTCCGCAGAGGAGCGCGTCCAAGCCATATATTTTCCATGACCGAACGTTCCGGTATCGGGTGGAGCTCCTGGTGAATCATCGAGATACCGAGGTCCAGCGCCTCGCGTGAACTTGATATCGAAACAGACTCTCCTTCCAGGATCACCTCCCCTTCGTCGAGAGAATACAGGCCGAAGAGGCACTTCATAAGCGTCGACTTTCCTGCGCCATTCTCCCCCATCAGCGCATGGACGGTCCCCGGGCGCACTTGCAGCGTGACGTCGAGAAGCGCCTGCACCCCTGGAAATGCCTTTGAAACATTCCGCATCTCAAGTGCATACTTGTCGTTTTTTTCCACGAAGACACCTTCCCTTCGCATGCCTCCATCGCTCCAGGAGCACGATACCAGGGAACGATAGCAAAGAAAGGGAGGCGGCTTGCCCCCCTTTCAAAGTTGCCTTTCCGCAAACGACGTTCTATTTGAACTCCGCGACGTTCTCCAGAGTTACCTTTCTGTATGGAACCCAGACGTACTTCCCGTCGCTGATGACATATCCGCTGTTCTCTTCGTTCGGGGTCTCGCCCTTCGCCAAAATGTAGGAAAGGTTGAATGTGGCAACACCCTGGTTGATAGCATCGTTCAGCACTGTTCCCAAAAGCGTCCCGTCCTCAAGAGCCTGGATCGCAGGCGCGGTCGCGTCGACGCCCACAACCGGCATAAATTTACCGTCGCTGAAGTAGCCTGCCGCTTTCAGCGCTTCGATCGCTCCAAGAGCCATGTCGTCGTTGTTGCCGAAAACGGCCTCGATCTTGTCGCCGTGCGCTGCAAGGAAAGCCGCCATCTTCTCCTGACCGCGAACCCTGTCCCACAACCCCGTGTCCTCGGCGAGCTTCTCGACTTTAATTCCGGCGTCGGTTACCGCTTTGATGGAGAACTCGGTACGAAGCTCGGCATCCTGATGTCCCGGCTCTCCCTTGAGCATGACGTATTGAAGAACACCATCGCCGTTCTTGTCCGCTTCGGGGTGGCTCTTCCAGAAGTCGACGATGATCTGACCGGACATGGTGCCGGACTCTTCCGCGCGCGCCCCCACGTAGTAGACCTTGTCCCACTTCTGCATATCTTCGGGAAGAGGCTCGCGGTTGAAGAAGACCACGGGGATGTTTTCGGCCTTGGCCTTGTCGATGATGACGCCCGCCGCAGTACGATCCACCGGGTTGATGGCGAGGGCGTTCATCCTCTTGGTGATGAACATGTCGACCCGGTCGTTCTGGGTGGACTGGGAGTTCTGGCTGTCGACGATGTCGACTTTCGCCTTGCCCTTGGCAGCCTCCGCGATCGCGTTCCTGACGCCGGTCATGAAGGTGTCGTCGAATTTGTAGATGGCACACCCTATCTCAAGATCCGCCGCAAAAACGCCTCCCGCCATAAGAAAAAGCCCGCATATACCGATGAGCACCGCAAGTCCTACTGTTCTCTTCACTTTCGAAAAACCTCCTCTGCAAAGATTTCGCACCATGGAACTCCACGGGCGTTTGTGGGGACTTTCCCCGCGGTCAAGTGTAGCCAAGAGGGGCCTACCTGTCAATTATATTTTCAATTTACACTGAAAACGCGCGCCCTTGACATATCATGGTGCGGGGGATACCCTGTTGCCCAAATCCGGGGCGCCGAATGTTCCGGAATTTATACTGTGAAACACGGCTGGAGGGCTGATTATTCGTGACTACGTCACTTGTCTGCGGCGGCGCAGGATATATCGGAAGTCATATGGTGAGAGCGCTTCTCGAGCGCGGAGAGCAAGTGCTCGTTCTCGATGATCTCTCGAAGGGGCATCGAAAATTCGTCCCGGACGAGGCCGCATTCTACAAAGGGGATATTCGAGACAAAGAGCTGCTCGGCCGCATATTCCGGGAGAACGCCATCGATGCCGTCTTCCACTTTGCGGCGTTCATCCAGGTCGGAGAGAGCGTCCACCTCCCCCTGGAATACTACGAGAATAATGTCAATGGCGTCCTGCGCATACTTGAGTGCATGGTGCGCCACCACGTTCCCCATATCGTCTTTTCGTCCACGGCCGCAGTGTACGGCGAGCCTGCCGTCGTTCCAATCTGCGAGGATCTGCCAACGGCGCCGACCAATCCGTACGGGGAGACGAAACTCGCTGTTGAGAAGATGCTCCGCTGGGCTTCCGCAGCCCACGGGTTTACTTACGGGGTCCTGCGCTACTTCAACGCCTGCGGCGCTATTGAGGACGCTTCCATCGGCGAGGCGCACGAACCGGAAACACACCTGATTCCGCTGGTTCTCGACGCGGCGCTGGCCAAACGAGAGAGCATCTCCATCTTCGGAGAAGACTACGACACCCCTGACGGAACCTGCATCAGGGACTACGTCCACGTGACCGACCTTGTACAGGCGCATCTTCTGACCCTCGACGCGCTCAGGCGAGACGAGGGGAATAAGACCTTCAACCTCGGCAACGGCCGCGGTTTCTCCGTAAAAGAAGTCATCGACGCCTGCCGTCGCGTCACGGAACGAGAGATCCTGGTGACGAGCTCCCCTAGGAGACCGGGCGACCCCGCCCGTCTTATCGCCTCCTCGGAACGCATTCAGAGGGAACTCGGCTGGAAGCCGCGCTACACAGATCTGGATGCCATCGTCGAGACCGCGTGGCGGTGGCACCTGAAATACAGAAAGGGCTGAACCGCCGTGGAGACCGCCCACGCCGTTCGCGCCGTCAACAGTCTCATCGAGTACGGACGTCGGCGCCGCCTCTTGGGCGAGCTGGACGATATTGTCGCACGGAACTCCATCCTCGGGCTTCTCGGAATAGAAGAACCCGGCCCTACGGAACCGTCGACGGGTATGGACGAAATAACGAGCATCGACACGCTGCGCGCCTACGCGAAAGAGCGCGGTATCGCGCATCTTGACCTTCCCCCCGAGAAGTTCGTCAGCCGCATCATGGGACTCTTGACCCCACGCAATTCGGAAGTCGCCCGGGAATTCCGCCGCTTCCTGCAGCAGGACGGAGCCGCGGCTGCCGTCGACTGGTTCTACCGCTTCTCCGCCGACACTAAGTATGTCCGGATGGACCTCGTCTCCCGGGACCGGAAGTGGACCGCGAAGACGGAGTTCGGCGAGATGCAGATCACGATCAACCGCTCCAAACCCGAGAAGGACCCGAGAGATATTCGGGCCGCCGGAGAACGGACGGGCGAGGACCGTTATCCGAAATGCCTGCTCTGCGCCGAGAACGCGGGCTACCAGGGACGCCCCGGACATCCGGAGCGCAGCAACCATCGTATCGTCCCGCTTGAACTGTCGGGCGAGCGATGGTTCATGCAGTTCTCCCCCTACGTCTACTACCATCACCACTGTATCGTCTTCTCGCAGGAACACCGGCCGATGCGCATCGACCGGATGACGTTCACCCGTATCTGCGACTTCATTGCGCTCTTCCCCGGTATGTTCATCGGTTCGAATGCCGACCTTCCCATCGTCGGCGGCTCTATTCTCAGCCACGATCACTTTCAGGGAGGGACGTGGACATTTCCGATGACGAACGCGCCTGTTTTGAAGAGTCTCCGTGTCGCCGACGCATCACTGGAACATATCCGCTGGCCGGTGACAACCCTTCGCCTGAGAAGCCCCGACAGAAACGTAGTGGAAACACTCGGGGAGCAATTGCTCCTTTCCTGGCGCGAGTACGATGACGAGGAACACGGCATTCTCGCCCGAAGCGTAAGAAGCGATGAAGAAGAACCGCACAACACCGTCACGGTCATCGGCAGACGGCGGGACGCAGAGTATGAAATCGACGTCGTGCTACGAAACAACCGGTGCGATGAAGATCACGCCGACGGAATATTCCACGCGCACCGGGAACGACACCATATAAAAAAAGAAAACATCGGACTCATCGAAGTCATGGGGCTGGCGATTCTCCCCCCGCGCCTGGAGTCGAGCTTGGAGGACGTGGTCTCAGTACTCGCGGGAAGAAAAAGTGTATCCGACCTGTCAGAGAGTTTTCCGCACGGCGCATGGATCGCCGAATTGGCATCCCGTTTCGGCACGAACCTTCCGGCGGCCAAAGCGGAGCGAATCGTCCGGGAAGAGGTTGGCGCAGTCTTTTCCGAAGTCCTCAAGGATTGCGGGGTGTTCAAAACAACCGAGGAAGGAGAAAAAGGAGTCGAACGATTTCTCTCCTCCTGGGCGACGCAGTGGGGTCACTCGTTTACATCGGACTGAAAAGAGCCTCTTTCCAGGAGTATGCGGCCAAAAAAGAACGGCGACCCCGAAAAAAGCGGGCCGCCGTTTGTGTTTCAGTTTGACTGCGGTCTCTACGCCTTGCCGATCATCAGTTCGGGAAGCCAGGTGATGATCCCCGGGAAGAGGGCACAGAGCAAAAGAACGAACATGATGATGAGGATGAACGGAATGACGCCCCAGATGATATCGCCGATCGTCACACCGAGCTCCTTGGGCGCCGTCCCCTTGAGGACGAAGATCGACATCGCCATCGGCGGCGTCTGGAAGGCCATCTGCATGTTGATGCAGATCATCATACCGGCCCAGAGCGGGTTGAATCCCAAAGCCGTCAGAATCGGCGAGAAAATGGGTACCACGATGAAGACGATGCCGATCCACTCGATGAACATGCCGAGCATGAAGACGATCGCCATGATGACGAAGAAAGACATCCACTTCCCTCCCGGAACCGAGAGGATGAACTCCGCCACGACGTCGCCCGCTCCTGCGTTCATAAAGATACCGACGAAGGCATAGCACATCGCCGCTATCATCACGACGAAGGCGCTCACACGCATCGTCTCGATCATTGCCTGGCGCATCAGCCCCCAGCTGAATTTCCGGTAGGCAATAGCAAGGAGAACCGCTGCGAAACACCCCACCGCAGCGGCCTCGGTAGGAGGCGCAATGCCCGCGAAAATCGTCCCGAGCACCGCGATAATGAGCAGCAGGGGCGGCACGAGGGACTTGAGAAGCCGTATCATTTTTTTCGCGTCGAACGGCGTTATCTGATCCTCCGGGATCGCGGGACCGATCGCCGGGTTGAGCCTGCACCGGATCACCACGTAGAGGATGTAGAACGCCGAGAGCAGGAGTCCCGGGAAAACAGCGCCCATGAACATCTGCCCGACGGAGAGTCCGGCCTGAGGTGCATAGACGACGAGCATGATGCTCGGAGGAATAAGGATGCCGAGCGTTCCCGCCGCAACGATGGACCCCGATGCGAGCGACTTGTCGTACCCTCTGGTGATCATCGGCGCGAGCGCGATGAGCGTCAGAATGGTCACGGAGGCCGCAATAACTCCAAGGCAAGCGGCAAGAATTGTGCCGAAGATGATGGTGACTACCGCAAGCCCGCCCCGCAACCGTCCCATCGCCTCGTACAAGGACTGGTACAGATCCTTGGTGACCCCGGAGTGTTGCAGTATGACCCCCATGAAGGTAAAGAGGGGAACCGCAAGATAGGGGTAGTTCAGCGACAGGTCGTAAAAACGGCTGTACAGGATATGAAACGTCACCGTGGGGCCGAAGACAGCAAGTCCCGTGAAGAAGGCGACGCTCCCGATGACGAACGCGATGGGGAATCCGGTCATAACAAGGACAAAGACTCCTCCCAGCATGAGAACAGTGACGGCTTCAGCGCTGAGTTCAATCAAGAGTCTCACCCCTTACCATAAAGTAAAAATCCCTGACGAACTTCGCCACGGCCTGAAGCAAAAGAAAGACAAGGCCGACTGCGAAAATGGTCCGGTACGGCCCTGCCGGGGGGTACCAAAAGCTGTTGAAAAAAACCTCCTTGATCGTCCACGCGCGCACGGCCCATGAAATAGAGAGCCAGAGCATGACTCCCATAAGAGGGAAAAAAAGGAAGAGCGCGCAAACAACGTTCATGAACGCCTTCCCCCGCTCGGGGAGCATGTTGTAAAAAATGTCCACGCGCGTGTGCGCCTCGTGGAGGTAGTCATAGGAAGCGCCCAGAAGATAGAGGACGCCTCCTGCCATACAGAGCGTATCGTACGCCCAGACCGTGGGAGCGTTGAAGAAGTGTCTGGAGATAGCTTCATACGTCCCGGCGAACACAAGGAGAAGGGCGCACCATTTCCCCACGGATCCGGACAGTTCGCTAAGTGCATCGATTTTTTTCAATAACAGTTTCAAAGAGGTCATACCGCTTCTCCTTGTGCGCGTCGTGAAGACGCGTTATTTCATTGTCTGGTAGGCTTCGCCGAACTTCTTCATGGAGTTGTAGATCTCTCCGAAAATCGGAGGTTCGCTGGCCATCTTCTCCTCGTAGAACTTCGCGGCCTCGGCTGCAAGGGCGACGTTTACTTCCTCCGGAACCTTCAGCACCTGGTTGCCGGCTTCCTTGAACTTTTCAAGGGCGATGATGGACTCGTAGACGAGGAACTCGTGCTGCGCCTGAGAGAAACGGTCGACGAAAGTCTGGACGAGCAGCTGCAAATCCTTCGGAAGGGCGTTCCAAGCATCCTTGTTCACGAAGAAAACCTGGGGATCGCTGGGAGCGCGCACCGGGGAGAGATACACATAGTCGGCGACCTCGTTGAAGTGCATATTCCAGTTGGAGGCAAGCGTGGAGTACTCGAAGGCGTCGATGGTGCCGCGCTTCATTGCTTCGTAGAGCTCGCCGCCGGGGATGATGACCGTGGCCATGCCCATCCTCTTCAGGATCTCGCCGCCGTCGCCCATGCAACGGGCCTTGATCGACTTCAGATCCTCAAGACTCTCTATCTTCTTCTTGGAGTGGAAGAAAACCTCTTCAGGAAGCGGTGAGAGTGCACCGGGGAAGGTCATGACGTTGTACCCCTCCATCATCTTGTTCATCAGATCGGCGCCGCCGCCGTAGTTGAACCACGTCCGGAGGGCTTCTCCCGCCAGCGCGCCCGGACGGGAGCTGATCAGGCCCGCCGCGGACCACTTGTCGAGATTATACATCGGGCAGGTGTAGCACAGCTGAAGCACGTTCTCGTGGACGGCGTCGAGCTCTTTGTAGGCGGGGACGATGGAGCCGCCGACGAACGGCTTGATCTCCAGGCGGCCGCCCGAAGCCTCGGTGATGGCCTTGCAGAGCATGTCATGATAAATCTGGGACGGATCGGAGGCAGGACCATGGCCGGAAGAACGCCACACGATCTTTTTCGGCGCCTCGGCGCCCTCGACGGACACGGGCGCAAACGCGCCAAGGACAAATACCGCGAGCAGCAATACCCAACAACTTTTTCTCAGAGCACACATCTTTTTACAACCTCCTTCAGATATATGATGTCTTACAGAAGCCGCCGCGCCTTTCGGACATGCCGGCTTCGGAAAGCCAAAAAAACTTACTCGACGATGAACGAGCTGCCGGTCACATTGTGGAAGAATCCGGCGTTCGACTCCCGGAGACGTTCGACGGCTTCCTTCCCTGTGCAGTGGCTTACTCCTACGATTTTGATGCTTTCATCATTGAGATAGGCGAGGGAGCGTTCAAGCCCCTCCCCTTTCGACTCTACGAGATGCGTTCCGCCGAGCACCGCATAAATCGGCCGTTTTAGCCGGTTCCGTACAGCGTCGAGCATATTCTTCATGCCCGGGTGGGAACAGCCAAGCAGTACGACAAGCCCATGCGGTGTATCGACGGCAAGAAGAATTTCGTCGTCGAACCGGTCCGGTTCGAAAGAGTTGTTGCGCCGAAGAAGAAAACGCGGATTGATGATCTCGTCGTCGTGGAGCCGCGGAAAATTCGAGAGGATATAGACGCCAGGAAGTATCTCTTCAGTCGCTTCCGCGGCGAAGGAGTAGCGGATGCCGCGTTCGGAGAGAAACTCTTCGTTAAAATCATTGCCCAGAAAATCATGGGCGAATCCCCGGACGGCGTACTTCTCATCGAAAAAACCGTTTCCTATACGCAGCTCGAAATCCGAGGAGTAATCACAAAGACAACGGAAACCGCCGGAATGATCATAATGACCGTGACTGAGAACGACGAAATCCGTTGTGGAGAGGTTGACGCGCAGCTTGGCCGCATTATGGATAAACGCCTCCGACTGCCCTGTGTCGAACAGAAGGGAGTGCCCGTCTTTTTGTATGTGGAAGGAAATACCGTGCTCGGACCAGAGTCCGTGATGTTCGCCCGGCGAGTTTTCTATCAGCGTGGTGATGATCGTCATGACGCTCCCCCTTCGCGCTTTTAGCGGTCCATGGATGCCTGGATATCCTTGAGGGCGTTGGAGAGGTGCAAACTCATCATTTCCTCCGCCCGCTCGGGATCGCCCCCCCTGATCGCATCAAGGATGGACGCGTGTTCTCCAAGTGTTTTTTCAACTCTTCCCGGAATATGGAGGCTGGTGATCCATCCTTCGGGAAGAGATTTTGTCATCGTTTTCATCAGATGATAGAGCGTCCGATTCTTCGTAGCTTTTGCGACGAGCCTGTGAAACTCTCCGTCGAAACGTATCATTGCCGCGGTGTCTCCCCGCTCCGCGCTCACGGCAAATGCGCTGTATGCCTTTTCAATGCCTTTGACGCTTTCGTCGTCGGCTTTTTCGGCGGCGCGCCTCGCGGCCTTTGGTTCTATGATCAGGCGCACCTCGAAATGATCAAAAATCGGGGCCTTGTTATCCTTCAGCCATCCGGTGAAAGGATCGCGTTCCTCTTCGGGAGGCTCGGCAAGAAAAATACCCTTGCCGTGCTTTACGACGACGCGACCGCGAACCTCCAGAATACGGACAGCCTCCCGGACGGAGGAACGGCTCACCTCAAGCTTTTTGACAAGATCATTCTCGGAAAGGAATCTGTCCCCGGGGGCGAAAGCACCCTCCGCGATCATGGTCTCAATCGCGTCCGTTACCCTTTCGGACAGGCGTACTCTTTTTATGGGGCCCATAGTTTCACCCGCTTTTCGCAAGATGACAACATAGCGGACATCTTCTTATCAGACAAGTTGATTGTACCCCTGTTTTCCGCACCCTGTCAAGAGAACGTAACTTTTCAGAAAAGCGAAGAAAGATGACGCTCCAAAACAACACGCAACGTTTCCGCCTCTATCGGCTTGGGAAGAAAGTCGTCCATACCCGCTTGGAAACATTGCTCGCGAGTTTTGGACAACACATCCGCCGTCAGGGCTACTATCGGCGTATGTTTCCCACTGTTTTTTTCAATTTCCCTTATGGCAACGGTCGCTTCGAAACCGTTCATCACCGGCATGTGCATATCCATAAAAATGATATCGGGCGTATGCATACGGAACATCTCCACAGCTTTCTCCCCGTTTTCCGCCTCAAAGACGGTGGCGAATGGAAGCAATCGCGACGCGAGCAGTCTCAGAAGAGTTCTGTTCATTCTGAGATCTTCCACTACGAGAAGCGAGCAAGCTTGTGAAGAAATCTCGGAAAACGCTTGCGCCTGTTGTAATTCACCCTTCGCTTCCTGCGGCGTGTCCGGCGAAGAGGCGCCCTCCTCGTACCGTGCAAAAATCGTGAAAGAAAAACGGCTTCCATTCCCGGGCTCGCTCTCAAGTTCGAGAGCACTTCCCATTTTTTTAAGAATACCGCTTGAGATGACAAGACCAAGTCCCGTTCCGCCGTATTTTCTTGTATTCGACGCGTCCGCCTGGGAAAACGGACGGAAGAGTTTATCCTTGTCTTCGTTCCGTATACCTATTCCCGTATCACGGACGGAAAAGGTGAAAAAACCCGTGTGTTGAAGATCTTCGGTCGGCCGAAAAGAAGCGGAAAGCTCAATCTCTCCCTTTTCGGTAAACTTCACTGCGTTCCCAAGAAGATTGACGAGCACTTGACGCAAACGGAGGGGATCCACATACGCAAAACACGGGAAGGGTTGATGAATGCTCGAGAAGACCCGCACATCTTTTTTCACCGCACCGTGACCGGCGATTACCAGCGATTCGTCGAGCAGCGCGGGAATATCCGTCCGCACAGCCTCCAGCTCAAGTTTTCCGGCCTCTATTTTCGACATATCGAGAATGTTGCTTATTATCTCCAGGAGCGCGTACGCCGAAACCTTGGCGTTGTCTACATAATAGAGCTGTTCCTGTTCGAGACCTGCGCCGCGCAGTAAATCCAGAAACCCGACAACTCCGTTGAGCGGCGTCCTGATCTCGTGGCTCATATTCGCCAGAAATTCGCTTTTCGCCCTGTTTGCGTTTTCAGCTTCTTTTCTCAGCTCTTCCGCCCTTCCCATCGCTGCACGCAGACGGGATTCAGTCACTTTTCGCACGCCGATCTCCTCATTCAGCCCGCGAATGGTTTCTCGCAGCGTCTCCGCCATCCTGTTGAACGAAGCGGAAAGCTCGCCCACCTCGACGATTTCGCAGTCAACAGGAAGATCGGGCGGGGTTTCCCCCCTGGCGATAGCGCGTGCGGCGGCATTCAGGCGAAGAACCGGCTGCGCCATTCTGCGTGCAAGAAGCAAAGCGGCGCCGAAAGAAAGGAACACGGCGAAGAGAATGACCAGCGTCGTCGTGCGGTTGTTCTCATCTATCCGGCCCATGAACTCCCTCTCCGGAGCCGTCACGGCGACGATCCAGTCCAGTTCCCCCGGACCGCGCAATGATACGGTGCGAAGAGAGCGGAGTTCTCCGCCTGTTTCAAAAGCGATCTCTCCGTCTATGAGCGGGCCGTTCGTTTGGATCGCGCTCGTCATGGAACGCGCGGCTCCGCTTATTTCGGCATGCTTGCTGTTCACGGCATACAGACGCCGGGCTCCTCCTCCTTCATAAAGGACGAACGGCTGCTCGCCTCTCGAAGAGGCCACCAGGAGTCCCGAGCGTTCCATGATGAACGCGGTTGCCTCGCCGAGAGGCAGTGCCTGCAGGAATGCCGATAGCTGAGAAAGGGAGAGGTCGACGGCCGCAACGCCGAGAAAGCTCCCGTGAGCGTCGTGCACCGGGCGACTGGCGGTAATGGCCATATCCTGACCCGTAAAGAGAACATACACGTCGCTCCAGACTCCCCCGCCTCCACTTTTTTGAGCACGGGAATACCACTCTCTCGTCCGCGCGTCGAAATCCGGAACTTCGGCTAAAAGCCCCGTACGGTTGCCGTCGTTGTCGATGGCATACTTTCGGAAGACGCCCGCTCTACCGCCCACTGTGCAAATAACGTAGCGGGAATCAAAAGGTGCCTCCCTGCCGCTGTTGACCAGTCCTCCTGACGTATTGCCGAAGTAGATGCTCGAAACTGAAGGGAAGACGTCAATCTGATTCCGGAAATGAAACTCCAGCGAGCGCTCGTCGAGAACATTCAGCGTTCCCCAGCCCAAAGCGTCCGCATTCAAGCGGTTGATGACATGAGGTGTGTGGAGAAAACGACGCACGTGTTCGCCGATATGCGTTGCCATATCGCCTCGCAACCTGGCGGCTATTTCCTGAACCGATTCCCGTCCGCTTCTTTGAGACAGATACCCGGCAACACCCGCTGAAAGCAAAACAAAAAGCGTGAAAGAAAGCACGAGAGCTGTCTGCATAGAGAGAGCAGCCCTTCTTCTCCTCATTCTCTTCAATCACTATCAACCCTTATGTACGACGTTATAAGTCCTGAATCATTATAAAACAAGACGCGCCTGACGGCCATCCGCGCTCGTCTTTCTCCTGAATGTTCACACCTCATAAAACAAAGAGTTTCCGAAGAAAAAGGGAGGCCGTATTCTCCTCGGCCTCCCTTTGTTCCGCTCTACTTCAACCTCTCCTCGGGACGTTTCTTCAAATTTTTCCTGAGGTACTGGCTGTAAAGGACCGCTACCGGGTTGTGTCCGAGTACACGGTCCTTGACGACGAAGGTCGTGACGGGCGCCTTTGAGTGACGGTAAAAAAGGCTGTCGTGTCCCACGCAGAGACCGAGCACGATGTTGAACTGACTTCCCGCTTCGTTGAGACGGCGAGCCTGCTCGACGGGGTTGCAGGACACCTCCCCTACCCAGGGGCGGAGCGTTGCGTTTACGTCCGTCTTTTTCATGGAGGATACTTTACAGCACACGGAGTACACTTCGAATTCCTCCGAAAGAATCTTCCCCAAGAGGGCCGCCTCCTCCTTGAATCCGACGCAGAAGGCAATGCCGAGACGCGTATACTTCATCCTGCGGGCAAACTCCATTATCTCCTCCAGCCTGTTGAGAGTGCAGTAGTAGAGCGCTTCAACATCGGAAGCCGTTTTGAGAAGCCGCAGGTCTTCTTCATTTTCCCGATAGAGTTCCAGGCTGTCGAAATCGGCGCACGGTTCCCCCTTGGCGCAGCCCTTCGTCTCGCAGAGATGACATTTCATTTTCGTCTCTCCCGCCGAGCGACAACCGCTCTCATCGTCATGTCGGCGGCCGCTCCGCGCGTGAGCAAAGAATCCGGCATAAAGACGCCGGAGGCCCCCACGCGATCCAGAACGCGCTTCTCGGAGAGGAAACGGATCGGGCCCGCAAGGCGAGAGGTGGAGGCAATATCGCTGAAACGGGAAACGAACTCTTCAGGCGTTGCCCTGTATCCTAAAATTCTCGCGAGCGCGTCGGCAAAATCCCCCCTCGAGATAAACGACGAAAGTCCGAACGTCGGAAGAGCATACAGCGAAACGTCCTTCTCTTCACCGAACGCTTTATGGAGCAGCGTTTCGGCCTCCGCTCCCGTCAATGGGGCGTCCACTCCGAACACTCCCTTATCGAGGCCGAAAAGACGGGCCAGCACGACCCTGTTGTTATAGATATCGTCGATCTTTGCGGAGGGCGACGAAGGGAGGTCAAGGGGTGTGAACCAGCCGTACAGGTTGGACATCTGGACCCCCGGCCAAAAGAGATGGTTGCGCGGAACGTCATGGTATTCGCAAAGAGAGAGCGCACTCCCGGCCTCCAGCAGATGCAGCTGCACCAGTCTCGGGTCGAGAGCTCTGGCAGGTTTCCCCTCTCTGACGGAGAGCGCAGCTATTGTTCCCGCTGCCTGTCCTGTGAGCATCGATATGGGTTGAAGACGCAACGCGCCGCTGACAAGACGGGACATTGAGAGGTTCTTTTCCGCGACGAGCAAGCCATCCACTTCGGACGGTATAAAACTGCCGAAGGGAACCTGGAAAGGCCCCTGAGGCATATCGGTCCGGATCGACGCAAAGCTCTCGCCGAACTCCGTTTCGAGATCCGCGTCGGAATCCCCTGCATGCAGGTCGAGTATATACCCGCCGATTGCCATGGACGTCGGGATCTCTCTTCCTTCGCGTTCGTCGCGGTAACTCTCGGAGTTATGCCGAACCGTTTTCGAGGTTGGTGTTTCAATGCCGACAAGACGGCGGCTCTCTCGGACATACGGGATCGGAGGGAAGCGCCTGACTATCTCGGCATATTCGTCAGGGACGATGCCAAGAGTCTTCGTCACCGGAGTTTCGGAGTAAAACTCGTCGTCCGCGACGGACCATGGTTCGCGCAGCTCGTGTTGGACGTAGTAAATAAAGCTCAAAGTCTTCAACAGCGCTCGGGCGTTCACCTCCCGGCGGAATGCCGGATCTTCGAGGTACGCTACGGGTAGGCCGCCCTTTCCTTCCCACTGTTCATCGCCGGGGAAGTCGTTCCCCCAGTTGACTCCTGTTTTTGTGATCTTTGCCCATCCGTCCGCACTCGCCGCATTGTAATCCAGGGGATTCGATGAATCGGGCAACCCTCTGTAGGCGTTGTGCGTGAAAAAATCGACCGGCATCCGGAGCGGATACTCTCTGAAAGAGTTGCCTCCTTCCACCACAATCCGCCGGAAACCGTCGACATACTTCACATAGCCGGGGGGCGGCGTTGATATTCTGAGATTGTGCGGAATCCCGCCGGTGTATTTTTTAATCACCGCCACCCATGTGATATCCTGAATTCTGGCGTTTGAGTCAATGATAGGGCTCTTTGAATTTCCCGCCCTGTAGAGCACGTTCGCCAAGGGAAGAATGTCGCCGTACTCGGTGGCGTCGATCAAAACTGAACATACAATATCCGTTTTCCGGCCGTCGATATCCGCTGTCACTCCCTGGACCCTCGGGCCGCACCGGTGAACAGCGGTGACTTGCGACCGGTAGAAAACATCCAGCCGTCCCGCTCCATCCTGCACAGCCTTGCTGTTGGCCTGCTCGACCATCGACAGCAGAACGTCCCTGCCCACGGAAGGCTCGAATGCGATTGTGTTGCCGTCCCAGTAGCATGTCGATACGGATTTTTCCTTCTTGAAATAGTGGTAGCGTACATTCTCGCTGAATTCACCGTAAATACCTGTTTTATTGCCGCTGAGATCATCCATCGTGGAAACGCCGGCGGCGGTCATCTGCCCGCCGAGCCAGTCGGTCTCCTCAAGCAGAGCGACACGGGCGCCGAGACGGGTTGCCGCGATAGCGGCGCTCGTACCCCCCGCCCCGCCTCCCGCCACAACGACGTCGTACTCCATGGTATCCCGCTCGGCGAAAAGAGGCGTTACAAAAAGAGACAGAAACAAGACTCCTGCCAGCAAAAGCAACCCCATCCGTCGTAAACGGCTTGGTAAACAAGAATGAACGCGCAGGCATGTTTTTGGATTCATCGTCGATTCTCCTCGATTAAAAATAGTATGTTCAAAAAGTATTATACAACTATTTTTCCTGTGCAACCCCCAAAGGAGTACGGTACAATATTCGTTGTCAGAAAGGAGGGGTTCGATGATTTATACCGTACGCTTTTACGGCGTCCTCGCAATGGTTCTCGGCGTTCGGTCCGGAGCTCCGATCTCTTTGGAACTGCCTGAAGAGAGCAAGTACGGTTCCGTTCTCGACGCTATCCAAAAAAAATACGGCAACCGCTTTCCCCCGTCTCTATGGGACGGGGAAAAAAAGATATTTTCTTCCGGAGTGCTCGCCTTCGGCGACGAGGGGCGTTTTTTGCCGCGCACTCGTTCCGCCTCTCTGCCGAAATGCGGAGAGATTCGCTTTCACCTCCCCCTATCCGGAGGCTAGTCAGTTCGGTGGACAATGCGCCCTCCAACCATTGTGAGGGCAACATGCGCTTCTTTTATCTCATCCTCCGGAACCGAGAAGATGTCTTTGTCGAGAACAACGACATCCGCAAGCATCCCTTCGGCCAGAGTACCTTTGTAGTGTTCCTCGAATGAGGCGTATGCTCCGCCCCGAGTATACAGATCGACCGCCTCGGGAACGGAGAACTTCTGTGACGGATTCCATCCGCCTTGAGGAAGACCGTTCTCGTCTTTTCGCGCGACTGCGGTATAGATACCCCACAGAGGATCGAATTTCTCGACGGGAGAATCCGAGCCGCCCGAGAGAAAGATGCCAAGCTCTTTCATCTTCTTCCAAGCATAGCCCGCGAGCGCGCGCTCCTCGCCGATGCGCTTCAAGGCCATCGGACGATCCGAGGGGACAAACGGGGGCTGAATAGCGGCTCCGACTCCGAGCCGCGCCATACGCCGATATTGCTCCATATCTCCCATCTGGCAATGCACGATATAATGACGGGCGTCGCGGGGTTTTGTAAGAAGAGCCCGTTCCATGGCGTCAAGGCACATATTGAGCGCCCCGTCGCCTATGGCGTGCGTCGCCACCTGCATACCCGCCAAATGCGCCGTCAGAACAAGGTCGTTCAGTTCATCGTGCCCGTAGATGGGGACGCCGAATACTCCGGGAGCATCCGTGTACTCTTTTCGCAGAAGCGCGGTTCTCCCGCCCATCGAGCCATCCGTAAGGATCTTCAGCGGACCGATATGGAAAAAGGGCATGCCGTCGCCAGTCCGCCAGCCCGTCGAAAGGAAATGATCGAGCGCCGGACGGTTCCGGAGCAGGAGCTGCTCGGTAATCCGCACCGGCATTGCTCCCTCTTCACAGAGAGAGATATAGAGATCGATAATCTTCTGGAAATCACCGCCAACGCTGCCCAGATCGTCCGAATGAACCGAGGTAAGCCCGACTTTGGCGGTTTCTTCCCCCGCGAGTATCACCAGTTTCCGCAGCTTCCGAGCACCGGGGAGAGGCAGTTTCGAGCCCGCCCACTCAACGACCGATTCACGGATGACGCCCGTAGGCTCGCCTGCGTCGTCGAGGTCGACAACCCCTCCGGCGAAACGGCTCTCGCCCGTAAGCCCAAGAAGCGTTATCGCACGGGAGTTGATCACGACAACATGGCCGCATACCCTGGCGAGCATGGCGGGGTTCTCCGGCGTCAGGTCGTCCAGATCGTCCTTTGTCGGAATCCGGCCGTCGTCGAAAAGCTCATGGTTCCAGCCGCGCCCGATGACCCATTCGCCGGGTTCGAGGTTTCTTTCGTCGAGGAAGGTGCGGAGACGAGAACGCACTTCGTTCACAGAGGAACAACCAAGAAAGTCCGCCCGTTCGAGAGAAAGCGCGTACGCCAGGAAGTGCATGTGCCCGTCGATAAAGCCGGGCAGCGTTAACCTACCGGCGAGATCGATCTTTTCGGCATCCTGTATCGCGCACACTTCTTCCGAGCTTCCGAGACGAACGATATTCTGTCCTTCTATTGCCATTCCTTCGACGAACCCTCCCGGAACGGCAATCTTCCCGTTGTAGAACACGCTTTTGCTCACTCTTTCTCCTCCTCCGCGACAATTTGAAATCTCTCGGCCAGCTGTTGAATCTCATCCGGGAAGAGCACCTCGGACGCAGGAAAGGAACAGACCTCAAGATCGCCGTTTTCAAAGAGCTCTCTTCTCTGTTCTACGGAGAGGCTTTCAATTCTTCCTCCCGCTTCGGAATACAAAATAGAAACCTTTCGTCCCACAGTATCGGCTTGCTCGACAAGATAGCGGCCATTACCGTCTTCATCCTCGGAAAAACCTGAAATCCGCATTCGGTTCGACCTCCAAACTTCTTTGGCACCATTATACTCTTCTTCTCTTCTTCGGCTATAATCGTGCGAAACATTTGTGAGAGGAGCGGTTCGATGGAAAAACTTCCACGGTCGAAGGGGTGCTTTGTCTGCGGGAATTCGGACGACAACCCCAGGAGCCTCGGTTTGACCATATTCTGGAACGATGAAGAAAAGAGGACGGAAATTCCGATCCTCCCGAACAGCACGTGGTGCGGCTATGAGGGCGTCGTTCACGGAGGAATCATCGCCTCCGTCTTCGACGACGCAATGGCCTGGGCGATCCGCAAAGAGAGCGGTTCCTGGGCCGTTACCGGAGAAATGTCGATCCGCTACCTTCGCCCTGTTCTTGCGGACGCGCGCTATGTCGTCGAAGGCCGGGTGGAAAAGACGTCGGGACGGCGTATTGCGACAACCGCCTTGATGAAAGACGAAAAAGGAAAGAAAGTAGCCGAAGCAAACGCGCTTTTTATCAAAATCACCTCAAAGGATTCTTCGGAGAAGAACGCCTAAAACTCGGAACGACTACGTTCTTTGTTCTTCACACGATATTGACGCTGCGATATGATATACTGCATTTCGTTTGTTTTTTGCGCCAAGGAATCCTTATTGTTCAGGAACTGCTGAACGCGAAAGCCTCGGACTGAAATGTCCGAAGTATGCGTTCTAAGGCTATAGTCTCTTTCAGCTTCGGGATATGACCGCAAGGGAGCGTGGGAACGGGTGAATCATAGTATCAGGGAAGAGAGCTTCGCGCTCTCGGAAAAGCTTGTGGAGCTGCGGCGGGATCTGCACCGTCACCCCGAATTGAGCTACAAGGAGTTCCGAACAGCGGGCCTCGTCGCCGATCTTCTTGAAAGCCTGGGCGCCGAGGTCACGAGAAAGGTAGGACAAACCGGCGTCGTCGGCGTATTCCGAGGAGGAGACGGGCCGGCTGTGGCGATCCGCGCGGACATGGACGCGCTGCCCGTTCTTGAACAGACGGGACTTCCGTTCGCTTCGGAGACCGAAGGTGTGATGCACGCCTGCGGACATGACATTCACACCACATGCGCGTGCGGCGCGGCAATGCTGCTCGCAAAACGCGTCGGCTCGCTCGGCGGAAGCGTGAAGTTCATCTTCCAGCCCGCCGAGGAAATCAACGACGGCGCCAAGGCCATGCTGGCGGACGGAGTCATGGAAAACCCGAAGCCGGACATGATCTTCGGTCTGCACAACCACCCCGAAATCCCCGCCGGAAAAGTAGGAGTCAAAGAAGGCGGTCTGATGGCCTCGGTGGACACCATCCGCATCACGGTCACAGGAAAGGGGGGGCACGGCGCCCTTCCGCACCGGGATATCGACCCGATCACCGCGTCGGCCGCCGTTATATCGGCACTCCAGACCGTGGTGAGCCGCAACATCGATCCTCAGCAGCCTGCGGTCGTTTCACTCGGAACCATCCATGCGGGAACGGCGAACAACGTCATCCCCGACAGCGTGGAGATGACGGGAACTGTACGCACCTTCGGCGCGGAGCTCCGCGCCTCGATGGAAGGCATGATCCGCAGAGTCGTCGAGAACACCGCCGCGGGGCTCGGTTGCAAGGGAGAACTTTTTTATCGCTACGATCTGCCTCCCGTAATGAACGCTCCCGACGCTACAAAGATTGCCTACCGGGCTGTCGCGACCGTCGCGGGAACGAATGGCGTCGTCGTCCCCGTCCCCTCGATGGGAGGCGAGGACTTCGCCCTTTTCCAGGAGAAGACCCCCGGATGCTTTTTCTGGCTCGGCGTAGGCAATCCGGAAATAGGGGCTGTCCACCCCTGGCACAGCCCTCTGTTTACCGCCGACGAGTCGGCCCTCTCAATCGGAGTCGGCGTCCTGGCCCAGTCGGCGCTTTATGCGCTGCAATTCTTAAGAGGAGAGTGAGTACAATGAACAAAGCCCTGCTCGATCCGAAAATCCATATCACCGTCCTTCTCGTCACAGTGCTCAGCGAATACATCGGAATTAAACGCGTCACTGTAGGCCCCGGCGTGATGCTCTTTTTACCCATGCTCTACGCCCTTGTCCTCACGGGAGCGCTCACGATAAAGCGCCTCGGCTTTTTCAAAAGAGAACAGAGCGTCGCCGCCTCCCCGCTCATAACGCTTTCGATACTCTTTCTGGTCGCGCGGATCGCCGTCATCATCGGCCCCAACATCATGACCATCATCGCCGCGGGCCCCGCGCTTCTTTTGCAGGAACTAGGCAACCTGGGCACCATCTTCCTCGCGCTTCCCGTCGCCCTTCTTCTGGGGCTCAAGCGAGAGGCCGTCGGGGCTACCCACTCCATCGCCCGCGAGCCGAACGTCGCCCTCATCAGCGAGGACTACACGCTCGACTCTCCCGAAGGGCTGGGCGTTCTGGGCGTCTACGTCATCGGAACGCTCTTCGGCGCCATCTTCATGGGTCTCTTCGCAGGCTTCCTTGCCTCTACGACGTCGCTGCACCCCTACGCCCTCGCCATGGCGTCCGGCGTCGGCAGCGGCAGCATGATGGCGGCCTCCTCGGGCAGTCTTCTCGCGCTCTTCCCCGATATGAAAGATCAGATCGCAGCCTTCGCAGGCGCATCCAATCTCATCTCCACCGGGAGCGGCCTCTACGTATCGATCTTCGTCGCGCTGCCCCTGACGGAGTGGCTCTACAAGAAGCTCGAACCCGTCCTTGGACGGAATAAGAGCGTTGAATAGCACCACCAGGAGAGGAGGAGAAACGTTATGAAAGTTTCGTTCATGGATTCAGTCGTCGTCATGATCATCTCGGGCTTCATCATCGCCATCGGCAATATGGTAGGGTATAAGGTGGACATCATGGCGTCCGTTCCGGGGCTCGTCTACCTTTTCCTCATCATCCTCGCGGGCGTGGCGATGACAAAGATCATCCCCTGGAAGGTGCCAAGCATCGCCTATATCACGCTCATCGGAATTTTGGTCACCATTCCGGCCTTCCCGTATTCGAAAATAATCGTCGATGCCACGGGCAAGATAAATCTTCTGGCCACCGCGACACCCGTGCTCGCATACGCGGGCATCGCGCTGGGCAAGGACATGGCGACCCTCAGGAAGATGGGGTGGAAGATCGTCGTCGTCAGCATCTTCGTCTTCACGGGCACGTTCGTCGGCTCGGCGGTTATTGCTCACTTTATCCTGAAGATGCAGGGCCTTATTTAAGTCCTGCGCTCTCTTCTCTTTTATAATCCGAAGGCCGGCGCTCCCCAGACCGGCCTTTTTTCATTCGCTCACCCGGGAGCGCCGCGTTTCCAAGAGAACCGGGAATATCCACTTCGCTGTGCTTCAGTTGCGTTTCCGCCGCAAACGATGCGCGAACTCCCGAAGAAACAAGGTATATTTTCAATCTGTGATGGTAAAATAGTTTCATCGTTCTCCCCTTGATCGAGTTGTATATTTTCATAGTATAGAAGGAGGCTGTTTCATGAGAAGCGAGGAAGTCTACGCGAAATCACTCGAACTACACCGGGCTAAAAAAGGCAAGGTCGCCATCGCAAGCAAGATGCCGGTCAACTCCATGGCCGATCTGGCTCTGGCCTATACTCCAGGGGTCGCTGAACCCTGCCGCGAGATCGGCAGAAATAAGGACGCGCTCTATGACGTCACGTCCAAGGGAAACATGGTCGCCGTCATCACCGACGGTACCGCTGTACTGGGCCTGGGCGACATCGGCCCCGACGCGGCCCTTCCCGTCATGGAAGGAAAATCCATCCTCTTCAAACGCTTTGCCGATATCGACGCGTTCCCCATCTGCATCAACTCGAAAGACGTGGACGAGATTGTGCGTACCTCAGCCCTCATCGCCTCCTCTTTCGGCGGCGTCAACCTTGAGGACATCGCGGCGCCCCGCTGCTTCGAGGTGGAGAAAAAACTGCAGGAGATTTGCGACATCCCCATCTTCCACGACGATCAGCACGGTACCGCCGTCATCGTTCTCTCAGGAATCCTCAACGCACTGAAGGTGGTCGGGAAACAGCTCGAAACAGTCAAGATAGTCATGACCGGAGCAGGCGCAGCTGGAACGGCGATCTGTAAATTCCTGATGTCCGCCGGGGCGAAGAATGTGATTCTTTGCGACCGTAGCGGCGCAATCTACGAAGGACGGACCGAACACATGAACTGGGCCAAGGAGGAGATTGCAAAAGCGTCGAATCCTCAGAAGGAAAAGGGCTCCGTTGCCGACGTCATCAAGAACGCCGACGTCTATCTCGGTCTCTCCGGCCCCGGAATCATCAACGGCGACATGGTGAAGACGATGGCGCCGAAGGCTATTATCTTTGCAATGGCCAACCCGACGCCCGAAATCTACCCCGACGAGGCGCTCGCCGCCGGAGCCGCCATCGTCGCCACCGGGCGCAGCGACTTCCCCAATCAGATCAACAACTGTCTGGGCTTCCCCGGTATCTTCCGCGGTGCGCTCGATGTCCGCGCTTCGGTGATCAACGAAGAGATGAAGCTCGCCGCGGCCCACGCGCTTGCATCGCTCGTCCCCGACGATGAGCTGCGAGCCGACCGTATCATCACCGAGGTCATGGACGACCGCGTCGTTCCCGCCATCGCGAAAGCAGTCGCCGAGGCTGCGCGCAAAACGGGGGTGGCGCGTATCTGACCAGCAGCTCCCTAAGAGGCTGTAATGGCATACTCACATCATAGAGGAGGTAGAAAAGTTATGAAGAGGTTTTTTGTTGCGAGTCTTGCAGTGTTGTTGGTGATCGTCGGCACTACCGCGTTCGCCGCCGAGTTCACCCTGAAACTGGGACACATTGCGGATCCCCAGAACCCCTACGCACAGGGCGCCGTCAAGTTCTCCGAACTGGTGAAGGGAAAGACGGGCGGCGCGGTGGATGTGCAGGTCTTCCCCAGCAGTCAGCTTGGTAACCAGCGGGACCTCATCGAAGGACTCACCTTCGGTACGGTCGACATGACCTTGACGAGCACTGCGGTTCTGGGCAATTTCCTGCCGCAGGCGGCCGTCTTCGACCTTCCGTTCATCTTCAGAGACATACCTCACGCCTACAAAGCCCTCGACACCGTGGGAATGGAGATCTGCAAACCTCTCGAACAGCGAGGGATCAAGGTGCTCGCCATGTGGGAGAACGGTGTCCGCCACATGACGAACAATAGAAACCCGATCCGCGTCCCCGAAGACATGAAGGGGCTCAAGATCCGCGTAATGGAACAGCCGATCTACATCGAAATGATGAAGGCTCTTGGCGCAAGCCCCACTCCGATGGCATTCGGAGAGCTCTTCACCGCCATGCAGCAGGGCGTGGTCGACGGCCAGGAGAACCCGGCCGCCCACATCTGGACCTCCCGTTTCTTTGAAGTCCAAAAATACATCTCTCTCACCGCGCATACCTACTCGGCCGAACCTCTTCTGATCTCGATGAGCGTCTGGAGTACTCTTCCCGAGAAATACCGCACTGCCATCCAGGAAGCCGCGAACGAAACCCGCGACTGGCAGCGCGATCTGTGCCGGAAGCTCGAAAACGAGTTTTGGGATAACATCAAGGCCAGCGGCAAGAGCGAGATCAACGACGACGTGGACAAGGCCGCATTCATGGAAGCCACCAAGCCTGTGTGGGCTATGTTCGAGGACAAACTCGGCAAGGAGAACATCGAGGCCATCGTCAACGTAAAATAGCTTCTTTTTGGGGAGCGGCGGTAAACGCCGCTCCCTTTGCTTACTTCTCCACCAAGGGAGGCGGCTGCATGAAAAAACTGCTTTGCTATATGGAAAAAACCTTCGCTGCGGCAACCATATTCGGTATAGGCCTTATGCTTGCAATCATCTTTTTGCAGGTAATCTCTCGGTACTTTTTCGGTCACTCCCCCAGCTATTCTGAAGAGCTTTCCCGCTACCTCTTTGTCTGGGTTGTCTTTCTTTCTCTCCCCGTCGTATCGCGCCAGGGAGGACATATGGTCGTCGGACTGCTCCTGGAGCGTTTCTCCGGCGCACGCCTCCGGCGTATCAAGATCGTCGGAGGCGTCTGCAGCATAGCGTTCCTCGCGATTATGGTGTACCAGGGAATCCGCATGATTCAACTGGCCTCATGGCAAACCTCCCCCGCCATGGAACTTCCCATGTCGTACGTCTATGTGGCGATTCCGCTCGGATGTACCGCCATGCTTCTCGTCGCCATAGACGAACTCATCGACGTTATCCGGGGAGGTTGCCAATCATGACGGACATGACTCTTTGGCTTCTTCTCTTTTTCTTTCTCACGATCCTGCTCACCGGCGCTCCGATCGGCGCGGCGCTCGGTCTCTCATCAGCCATCGTGATCTACGCGACGATGAACGTCCCGCTCATTGTGGTCGCCCAGCGCATGTTCACATCAATCGACTCCTTCTCCTTCATGGCTGTGCCCTTCTTCATGCTCGCCGGCGCCTTCATGTCCTCAGGAGGGGTCACGCGCCGCCTCGTCGACTTCGCCAACGCCCTCGTCGGCGCGCTCGCGGGCGGGCTCGCCCTCGTCGTCGCGGTCGCAGGAATGTTCTTCGCCGCGCTTTCCGGCTCTTCGGCGGCCACAACAGCCGCTATAGGCGTCGCCATGATCGACGAGATGGAAAAACGAGGCTACCCAAAATCCTTCGCCGCCGCCGTCGTCGCTACAGGAGGCACCGTGGGCATCGTCATTCCTCCGAGCGTCACTATGGTCGTCTACGGCGTCATCGCCGGGACATCCATCGGCGATCTCTTCATGGGCGGCTTCGCCCCCGGCATTCTCATGGGCATCGCCACATGTTTCGTGAGCTGGGTGATCGCGAAGAAAAAAGGGTACCTCGGCGAAGGAAAGGCCACCTTCGCACGGATCGCCAGAACTTTCAAGGACTGCGTCTGGGCGCTCTTGATGCCTGTGATCATTCTCGGGGGCATCTACGGCGGCATCTTCACACCTACCGAGGCATCCGCTGTCGCGGCGGTCTACGGCGCGTTTATCGGCATGTTCGTCTACAAAGATCTAAAGCTGAAGGACTTCCCGAAGGTGCTCCTGAGCGCCGCCACCAGCACGACAATGATCATGTACGTTGTCGGCGCTGCGAACCTCTTCGGCTGGATCCTTACAAATGCGCAGGTACCGCACAGAATAGCCGCAGGATTCACCGCCATGACGGACAGCCCGTTTGTCTTTCTGCTCCTTGTAAACATCCTTCTGCTCTTCATAGGGACGCTCTTGAACGCTTCGGCGGCAGTCGTCATCCTCACGCCGATCCTGCTTCCCGTAGCGCTCTCGCTCGGTATCGACCCGGTCTTCTTTGGGGTTTTGATGGTCGTAAACCTCGCCATCGGCTGCATCACCCCTCCTGTCGGCCTGGACCTCTTCGTGGTGTCGAGCATCACGAAAATCCCTATCGACAAGATCATGCGAAACATCGCGCCATACCTTCTCGCCTTGCTCGGGGTACTGCTGATTCTTACATGGTTCCCTGACATAATCCTCTTCCTTCCTAGGCTTCTGAGGGGGTAACGCCACTCCGCCCGGCGGCGGCTCCGCCTCACCGGGCGGTTTTTTCTCAAGGAGGGACCACTATGAAGGAAATAGCGGAGAAACTCGCCCACGCAATAGCCGCATCGAAAGAAACCGTCGTCTTTACCGGCGCAGGCATGAGCACGGAATCGGGGCTTCCCGACTTCCGCTCATCATCCGGTCTCTGGGGGAAGTACCGGCCCGAGGATCTTGCCTCGGTTGATGCTCTTAACCGCAACTTCGAAAATTTCGCCTCGTTTTACCGCCGGCGTATCGCAACACTCGGGGAGGTTCACCCGAACAAGGGACACCTCATTCTGGCGGAGTGGGAGAAACGGGGGTTTGTCTCGGCGATTATCACGCAGAACGTGGACGGCCTGCACCACGTCGCCGGTTCCAAAGTGGTTCACGAACTTCACGGAACACTTCGCGAGGTTCGTTGTCAGAAGTGCGGGCATGTACGTCCGGCAAGCACCTATGCGGACGAGACGGCATGCGAACAGTGCGGGGGCCGTATGCGTCCCGCCGTGGTGCTCTTCGGAGAAATGCTTCCGGAAGAAGCACTCTCCGAAAGCTCACAACTGGCATCTTCATGCACGCTCTTTCTCGTTTTAGGCTCATCCCTCACTGTCTCTCCCGCCAACATGCTCCCCGAACAAGCCAAAAGGCACGGCGCCGCGCTCTATATAGTCAACAACACGCCGACGCATCTCGACGATATTGCGGACGGAGTCGTAAAAGCCTCCATCGGCGAGATGCTCGCTGCCGTGGACGATCTGCTCGTCACATAGTTGGGGAAAACGACGCACAGCTCCAAATTTGACCTTTTCGATCCTATCAGGGACAATATACATGCGGTGTTTTTTTCCGTGGAGGAACAGCGTCA
Source organism: Aminobacteriaceae bacterium (assembly GCA_963668335.2). Classification (GTDB taxonomy): domain Bacteria; phylum Synergistota; class Synergistia; order Synergistales; family Aminobacteriaceae; genus JAAYLU01. Next base: position 31,492 of record CAXXRY010000026.1, read on the forward strand.
ACTACACAAAACGAAAGGAAGATGATGGCAAAAAAATAAATAATACGGCTTAAACGCCCACAGTACTGCGCGAACTCTATTCCTCGCTACTTGTAGACATATTTTTCTATCTTTCAAGGAGGAGTGAACATGTTCAGAAAACTGGGACAGTCAATGGCTGCATGGTCTTTCAAGTATATCCCCGATCCGAGTATTTTCGCGGTGCTCCTTACATTCATCGCCTTCGGTCTGGGGATTCTTTTAACCCCGAGCGGCCCTATGGAAATGGTGCTTCACTGGTACAAGGGCTTCTGGGAGTTGCTTACTTTTAGTATGCAAATGGCCCTTATGGTCATCACGGCCTCCACGGTGGCAAATGCTCCCGCTATCAAGAAAGGCATTTCCGCCCTCGCCTCCATTCCCAAGAACAGCAAACAAGCGGTCTATTTCGTCGCACTCATCTCCGTGGCGGTTTCCATCGTCCACTGGGGATTGAGCCTGGTGCTCGGCGCCCTTCTGGCACGCGAAGTAGGCAAATCTCTGAAAAAGCGCAACCTGACTTTTGAGTACGGACTTATCGGGGCCGCCGCGTACCTTGGTCAGATGACATGGCACGGCGGAATGTCGGCGTCTGTCGGCCTCCTCATCGCCACTCCGGGCCATTTTCTTGAAAAACAGATCGGCATCATCCCCATCGGCGACTACATGTTCAACACGATGAATATCGCCGTCACCATCGGCGTGCTTCTCTTCCCGCCGATCTTCGCGTGGATGATCCACCCCAAAGACGACGAGATCACTCTTCTCGACCCCGAAGTTGCGGCGTATCTTGACCGGACCGACGAAGGCGCCCACAGGAGCCGCAGCGTGGTCACCGTCGGTGATAAACTGAATAACAGCAGATCCATCGCCTACCTTCTCGGCGCGCTCGGATTCACGTACATCGTCTATCACTTCAGGACAAAGGGCTTTAGTCTCGACCTCAACATCGTAAACGCGATTTTCTTCTTCGCGGGAATCATCCTTCACGGAACCATGGCGGACTACGTACAGGCGGTCAAGGACGCGACTCCTGGCGTCAGCGGCGTTATCTTCCAGTTCCCGCTCTACGCGGGAATCATGGGGATGGTCCGGTATTCGGGCCTGGTCGACGTCTTTTCAGCTGCGATCGTCTCCATCAGCACCCTGAACACATTCTACTTCTGGACCTTTATCAGCTCGAGCATCACGAACCTCTTTGTCCCAAGCGGCGGGGGGCAATGGGCGGTTCAGGGTCCCATCGCCATGAAATCCGCCGAGATGATGGGAGCGAGCTACATCAAGTCCGCCCTCGCCGTAGCCTATGGGAACACATGGACGAACATGCTCCAGCCGTTCTGGGCCATCGCGCTGCTGGGTATTACCGGCCTGAAAGCCCGCGACGTCATCGGCTACGCAACAGCCGTCATGATCCTGAGCTTCCTGGTCTTCGCACTGCCTCTTCTTTTCCTTCCGGTGTAAGAGAGTGCGGAACTCTTGAAGAAAGGACGTGAGATGATTGTCTGCAAAGAATATCAATGTTGAAGAACTCACCGTACGTCAAATTCACGAGGGAATGCGTCAGGGGACAGTTTCCTGCAAAGCGCTCACGGAGGAGTACATCCGCCGTATAGAAACCTACGACCGGAAAGGCCCTTCGCTGAACGCCGTCATCCTCGTCAATCCGAACGCGGTAAAGGAAGCGGAGCAGCACGACATCGCCATCAAGGAGAAGGGGCCGGTCGGTCCTCTTCACGGCATTCCCGTCCTGCTCAAGGACAACGTCGAGACGGGGGACATGGTCACCACCAGCGGCTCGCTCTCCCTGAAGGACTATATGCCCGACGACGACGCCTTTCTCACGAAGCGCCTCAAGGCGGCGGGGGCCATTATTCTCGCGAAGGCAAACATGCACGAATTCGCCGTCTGGGGTGAGAGCGTCAGCAGCATTCTCGGGCAGGTGCTCAATCCTTACGACCTCACCAGAACCCCGGGAGGCTCCAGCGGAGGCACGGGCGCGGGAATAGCGGCGAACTTCGCCGCAGTGGGGATCGGTACGGATACCATCAATTCCATCCGCTCGCCTTCATCGGCATGCGCGTGCGTCGGCATTCGACCCACGATCGGTCTGGTAAGCCGCGACGGTATTTCCCCCTACTCCTTCGATCAGGATACTGCGGGGCCCATCTGCCGGACGGTCGAGGACGCCGTTCTGGTGCTCGACGCTATCGCCGGGTACGATCCTGCCGACCCGGAAACGGCATGGTCGGTCGGCAACGTCCCCGCAACCTACACGGAGTACCTGTGCACGGACGGCCTGAAGGGGAAGCGAATCGGCGTCCTTCGGAGCCTCTTCGGCGACAAACCGGAACATGCGGACGTCAACGAAGCGATGCGGCGGAGTCTGGAGGCGATGAAGGAGGCCGGAGCCGTCCTCGTCGAAGTCAACGAACCTATCGATACAAATTATCTAGCGTCGAAGGTGAGCGTCCATCTTCATACCCTCAAGGACGACCTGGAGAGCTATCTGAAAAGCCTCGGGCCGAAGTCGAAGTACCATACACTGGACGCCCTCATCGCCTCGGGCGAGATCCATCCGGGCATCGTCGAAAACATGAAGACGGCGGCGGGGCTGAGTAAGGATAGCGACGAATACCGCGCACGCACTCTCAAACGGCTCGCGCTCCGGACGCAGGTTATGAAGCTGATGGCCGATCTCGGGCTCGACGCCCTCGTCTACCCGCACCAGAAGCGCCTCGCGGTTCCCGTAGGCGAGTCGCAGGTTGAACGGAACGGCGTTCTGGGATCGGCTACGGGTTTCCCGGCCATCACGCTTCCCGGCGGCTTCTCCCATCCTTCGGAGAGCGCGCCGATAGGCGTCCCCATCGGTATTGAGATTCTGGGGCGTCCCTGGAGCGAAGGCACGCTCATCTCGATCGCCTACGCTTTCGAGCAGCTCACACATTTCCGCAGACCGCCTAAGAGCACCCCGGAACTCTCCTGAAACATTCGTTCACGAAAAGACGGGCTGAGGAAACTCAGTCCGTCTTTTTTCGTCGCACCAAGCTTGTTGGTGCTATAATCACCCCGTATCCGCTCTTTTCGAACAGGGGCGGACAAATTTTCCACGAGGAGGTTTTTGCTATGAACGCGAAACGTTACGTAGGAAAAGGAATTTTGGCCCTGCTCGTTCTCCTTATGCTCGTTCCGGCAACTTTCGCCGCCGACGGAAAACTGACGCTGCTCTCCCTCAACGACATCCACGGACGGATCTACTCGGAAAAGGATGCCGGCGGGCTGGCGAAAGCGACAACGGTCGTTGAACAACTTCGTGCCACAGATCCGGGCAACGTCTTTTTTGTTCAGGTCGGCGACATCGATGAAGGTCCGCTCTTTTTCTACTTTCACGGGAAGGCCGAGATGACCGGCCTGAACGCGATGAAAACGGATGTCGGCACTATCGGGAACCATGAGTTCGATCTTGGAAAAGAAACCTTTTTCGAGGCGACAGGGTACGCGGAGTTTCCGATCGTCGTCTCCAACCTTCGTTTCAAGGACGGAACCCCCGCCCCCTTCCCCGAGTACGTGATCAAAACCGCCGCGAACGGGATGAAGGTCGCCTTCTTCGGACTGGTTACCCCTGCGCTGGCGTACACAACCAAGGGGAGCGACGACTTCCGCGCCGGTCAGGACCTTCCTGCGGAGGCCGAACGCATGGTCAACATTCTTTCCTCGAAAGAAAAACCCGATGTTATCGTGCTCTTGAGCCACTGCGGCATCGAGGCCGACCGTTTGATCGCCAAGAACACCGCCGGAATCCACGCGATCGTCGGAGGACACAGTCATACCCTCATGGAGGAGGGAGACCTTGTTGAAGGACCGAACGGATGGGTCACGCTGATCGGCCAGGCAGGTTCGTACGCCAGGTATCTCGGCGTGATGGAGCTTGCGCTGAAGGACGGGGTGGTCTTGAAGGACTCCTCCTGGCGCGTAGAGGCGCTCGACGTGAACGTCCCAGAGAATGAACCCGTCGCATCGCTTCTGGATCCCTTCCGCAAAGACTTGGCGGAGCGTCTTTCCACGCCTCTCGCCAACCAGCCCGAAGACATGGACTCGCGCAAGAACTTCATCCGGAGCAGCGAGACGAACCTCGGGAACTTCATAGCCGACGCGTTCCGCTGGAAGTCCGGCGCTCAAGTCGCCGTAATGAACGGCGGCGGCATCCGCGGCGACCAGATCTACCCCGCAGGCGCTGTCTCCTACGCGACCATCACGAACATGATGCCCTTCGGCAACACCCTCTGCATGGGGAAGATCTCGGGCAAGGAGCTCCTCCAGCTCATGGAGACCAGCGGCTCGGCCCTGATCGGTGAAAAAGACGAGTACGACGCCAACATGCGTACCCCCACAGGCGGTTTCCTGCAGGTCTCCGGTATCCGTGTCGTCTTCGATACGAAGAAGCAGCCCCTTCTGATCGACAACAACGCCATCATTCGTAAGGAAGGCGAACGCGTTGTGAAGCTGGAGGTGCTCCAGGAGGACGGTTCCTGGGCGCCTGTCGATCCCGCGAAAGAGTACACCATCGCAACGACCGACTGGACCTCGGGCGGCGGCGACAAGTATACCGTCCTCAAGAACAACGACTCCTTCGTCTCTCTGGAGCAGTTCATCCTGGAATCCACTGCGGAATACATCCGTTTCCTAGGCGAGATGAAAGCCGAAGTCGACGGACGGATCACCATACTGAGGTAAACAAATCAACGGAGGTGCTGTAATGGAACGGACACACGTCGCATACGAAAAACTCCGCACATACATGGCGGAGATGCTTGTGAAAGGGCTTGACTTCCCCGAGGAAACGGCCGAAATCTCTTCGATCGCCCTTGTGGAGGCCGATGCGCGCGGCCACGCATCCCACGGCGTGGCGAGGATCAAAATGTACTTCGAAGAGGTGAACGACGGTAAGGACAACCCCAAGGCCGTCCCGGAGATCATCCATGAAACGCCGATCTCCCTCGTTATCAAGGGGAACATGGCCCCCGGCTTCGCCTCCTCCAAGCTCGCCATGGAACGCACGATCGCGAAGGCGAAAGAGCACGGCACCTGCATGACCGTCGTGCAGGATTCGTGCCACTTCGGCATGGCAGGCTTCTGGGCGGAGAAGGCCGCCGACGCGGGCATGATGGGCGTCGCGCTCACGAACACCCTCCGGGCGGGCATCCCCCTCTTCGGCAAGGAGCGCCTCCTGGGGACGAACCCGATCTGCGTGGCCATCCCCACTGGGAAAAAGCCACACTTCATGCTCGACATGGCGACGACGACCGTCGCCCTCGGCAAGATCGAGGTGGCGGCTCGCAGGGGCGGCACGATGCCCGTCGGCTGGGCCGTCGACGAAAACGGCGCCGATACCACGGATGCGATCAGCGTGGCGGAGATCAATCGTTTCGACAAGAGCCCCTTCGGAGGCCAGCTCTATCTCGGCGGCGCGGGAGAAACCCTCGGAGGACACAAGGGGTACGGTCTCGGACTCCTCGTGGAGCTGCTCACAGCAGGACTCTCCCTCGGAACCCCCACGTACGACACGTACATCAACAGCTGCGGAATCTGCCACTACTTCCAGGCCACACGCCTCGACCTCTTCGGCAACGAGGAGAAGATCAAGGCGCACGTCGCCTCTATCATCGATAAAATCCGTACAAGCCCCAAAGCTGCCGAAAAAGAGCGTATCTACATCCACGGCGAGAAGGAGTTCGAACGCCGGAAGAAATCCATGGAGGAAGGCGTCTATCTCGATCCGGCAACGTGGGAGCGTCTCGACGAGTTCGCCGACCGCTTCGGCATGCGCCGTCTCGAACCGTAAACCAAAGGGAGGGGACCGTATGAACGTCTATCTAGGCCTGGACATCGGTACCACGAACATCAAGATGCTCCTCGTGGACGAACGGGGGAGCGTCGTTAAAAGTATGTCGCACCCTCTCGAACTCTCCGCGCCCCGCCCGGCCTGGGCCGAGCAGGACCCGGAAGACTGGTGGAACGGCGTATGGACGCTCCTCTCCTCAGTCCCCTCCGACATGAACGTCCTCCGCATCGGCCTCTCGGGGCAGATGCATACGCTCGTCCCCGTCGATAGTGAGGGAAACGTTCTTCGCAAGGCGATCCTCTGGTGCGACCAGAGAACGTCGGCCGAATGCGACGAGGCAACCGTGGCGGTAGGGGGAGAAGACAAGATCATCGAGATGACCGGGAACCTGATCTACCCTGGATTCACTCTTCCGAAGATCCTCTGGATTCGCAAGAACGAACCTGAAGTCTACAGCCGTATCCATACATGCTTCATCGCCAAGGACTACATAGGCTGGCGGCTCACCGGAGAGCGGGCCGCCGAATGGTCGGACGCCTCCGGCAGTTCGTGCTACGACGTCTCCGCCCGGTGCTGGCGGAGCGACCTGCTGCGCACCCTCGGCATCGACGAGGCGTGGCTGCCTCCGGTGAAGGGCTCCTCGGACGTGCGCGGGAAACTCCGCCCGGAACTTGCTTCGAAACTGGGCTGGAAACAAGCCGAGGTTGTGTGCGGCGGCGCGGACAACGCGGTCGCGGCGCTCGGCCTCGGCGTCTGCTCGCCCGGCGACTGCATGATCTCTATCGGCACCTCGGGAACGGTCCTCGCGGCCACCGAGGCCACATCGCCGGACCCCACGGGAAGACTGCACTTCTTCAACACCGTCCTTCCCGGGCAGTCCTACTACATGGGGTGCATGCTCGCAGCGGCGGCCTCGCTCAACTGGTTCAAGGACACAATGGGGAAATCGCTCTCCTGGGACGAAATCGAGAAAGGCATCAACGAAATCCCCGCAGGCGCCGAGGGAACGCTCTGGCTCCCCTACCTGAACGGCGAACGGACGCCGCACCGAAACCCGAATGCGCGGGGCGTCCTCTACGGACTCTCCTCGATGTCGGATGTGCGGCACGTCTTCCGTGCCGTGATGGAGGGGATCACCTACGGTTTGCGCGACTCCTTCGAGCTGGTGAAGACGGCCACGCCTGTAAAGCGGGTGCTCCTCGTCGGCGGCGGCGCGAAGAACGCGACGTGGCGACAGATGGTGGCCGACAACGTCAAGGCGCCCGTCTCGGTTCCGCTGGTGGACGAGGGAGGAGCCTACGGCGCGGCGATGCTTGCGGCGTTGGGCGGCGGCGCTTCCCTGGACGAGGTGAAGTCGTGGATCAAAATCCGGGAAACGGTCGAACCGGACCCAGCCGAGTCGGCGGCGTACGACAGGGTATACCAGCAGTTCCGGGCGCTCTACGCCGATCTGAAGGAGCGCTTCGACGCCACGGCGGGCATGTAACCCAATCCGGGGATACTCAAAGGGAAACGGCAACACGGAGGAGGCTCTCGGGCCTCCTCTTTTCATCACGGAACAGAAAATCAATCGGAAACGGAGGATTCATCGCATGAAACAGTACACAATCGGCCTCGTGCCGGGGCCCGTATCCGTCCCCGAGGAGTTTCGGAGAGCCTACCTGGAGAACTTCGGCAGCGCCGACCTCGAAGAAGAGTTCTTCCTCCTCTACGAGGAGAACGAGTCGCTGCTCCGAAAACTTCTGAAGACGAAAAACGCCGTGACCATCCAAAGCGGAGAGGCAATGTCCGTGCTCTGGGGCGCTCTGAAGAGCATCCTGCTGCCCGGCGACCGGCTGCTTGCCGTCTCGAACGGCGTCTTCGGCAGAGGATTCGGCGAGATGGGAGAGATGCTCGGTATGGAAGTGCGCATCGTCGAGGCCCCGGACGGGGAATTCCCCGATCTCGCCTCGATACGGACGGTGGCGGCCGAATTCCGTCCCAAGATGATCACCGCGGTCCACTGCGAAACGCCGAGCGGTATCCTGAACTCGGTGGCGGGCGTCGGCGAAATAGCGAGGGAAAACGGTGCGCTCTTCTGTGTCGACTACGTGGCGAGCGCTGGGGGCGCGGACGTCCGCACCGATGAGTGGGGGATCGACATCGGGCTTCTCGGGAGCCAGAAAGCTCTCTCGCTGCTGCCGGATCTCTCGATAGTCGCGGTGAGCGACCGTGCATGGAAGGCCGCGGAGCGGGCGAACTATCAGGGGTACGACGCGCTGCTTCCGTGGAGAGATGGTCCGAAAAACCGCTACCTCCCCTACACCCACAACTGGCACGCGATGCAGGCGCTCGCACATTCACTCCGGCGGCTGTTCGAGGAGGGGCTGGATCGCTCTTTCGCCCGGCATGAAGAGGTCGCCCGGTACTGCCGCAAGCGGCTTGCCGCGATGAACGTCGCGCTCTACCCTAAGAGCGAAGCGCTCTGCTCCCCCACCGTCACCGCGGCGCTCATCCCGCAGGAGTGGACATGGAACGAACTGAACGGCGCGCTCAGGAACAGGGGAATGGCGGTCGGCGGCAGCTACGGACCGCTCGCGGGTAAGGTCTTCCGCATCGGGCACATGGGAAGCCAGGCGGACATGAAACTCGTGGAAGAAGGCATGGATGTACTTGAATCCGTACTGAAAAGCCGCTGAGAACTATACCTGAGGAAAGAGCGGCAACCTTGGCTTTTGCCTCTCCTTCCTCCATCATTTTGAATTTTGAATTCCCCGGGCGGCCCGGTGGAGCGATTCCGCCGTAGCCCATCACTCGACAAGCGCGAAGCGAAGCGGTTTCGACAGCGTCGAACGAACAGGGCAGGTTTCCAGAACACACAGCAGTTCCTCCATATCTTCTTCCGAGAGCAGGTCGCCGAAGTCGACCCGGTATTCGAAGACAGGCCCTTCCTGAGACATCCTGTCGAGCGTTACTGTGACCGATACGTCCACGAGAGGAATTCCACGCTTCTCCGCGTGCATTCGGAGCGTCATGTTCATACAGCTCGCAAGCGCTGCTTCCAAGAGTTCGTGAGGTCGAAATCCGGCGCCGCCCCCTCCTTTTTCGGGAGTGGCGTCGGAGAACGCGGACTGCTCGCCGTTTGTGAAACGAACTTGATATTTTTCCGGCCGGCTCTCTGCTCTGATCATTGAAACGACCTCCTTCTTCACAGTTGGCTACGCAAAGTATACCCTACCCCTTCCGGAAGAGCACTCCCTTTCGAGCAAAAGAGATCCGAGGACACGCTCCCGAAAAGAGCCTTCCTCTCAAGAGCGGAGGAAGGCTCTTCACAACAAATCTACACGGCGTTCCTCTCCCGTTGACGGGGAGGACTCCGCACTCCTCGTTCCGTGAGATCACAGGACTGCGGGATACGCGCTACTTCCTCAGATACTGGAAGCTTGGATCCGGCCTTCCCACAAAGCACGATCTCGTAAAACCGTACTTTTTGATGATGGCGAAAGCCATGCGCGCCTCGTCTTCCTTGTTCCCGAAGTCAAAAACCCAGTGGCTTCCGTCGACAATCTTCCAGCGCCCTCCGACCTTTTTCACTTCAATGCTGTTCGGGTTGAACTGAACGCAATCCTCACCAGTGAAGCCCCCTGAAGGAGCATTTCCTCCGATGAGCAGGTAGCTGAACGAGGGATCCGGACGCCCGACGAAACAGGACTGGTTCATTCTATAGTACTTGATGATCCGCAGAGCCATGCGCGCCTCGTTTTCGGCATTTTCAAAGTCGAACATCGCGTGGTTCCCGTCGACGATCTTCCAACGGCCGCTGAAGAGCTTCACCTCGGCGGTATTGGGGTTGAAACCGACGCAGTCTTCGCGAACAACGGGGATTCCCGGCGTGCCGGGGACGTATCCGACGCGCACCCAGCGTGAACCGCCGAAGCCTCCGGTTTTATGCGTAGCCTCCAGCACATTTCCGTTATCTTTGATCTGCATCTGAAGGACGCCCCGGCTGGAGGCCTGTCCCTTGGGCACGTCCACCCAGTTGCCGTTGACTCGCTCCCCCTGGACGTTTCCCTGAAAGATGTTCGACCAGGCCGGATTTGCGGCGCTCCGCTCCCCGTACCAGTAGAGCGTGTTCCCCAAATGCCGCAGATAGTACTGTCCGCCGTCGTCGCAGTTCCATCTGCCGGAAAGATCCGCCGCCGATGCGACCGCTGCGGCGAACACAAAGAGCCCAAGAACGCACACAACAAGAACACTCTTTCGAAACATGTTCCTCCTCCTCTCCACACAACAGGATGCACAAATCTCTCCACGCAACAGGGTGCACTAAAGCTAAGGCAAAGCGAAGAGAACGGAAAGAGCGGATTCAAAGCGTTCTTAAAAGAAATTTTCCTGTGCACTATCACACAACAGATTGAGCAGAATCCAAAGCCCCCAACAACCGCAACACATTTATACCGACTCCACTCTTTTCTACCCCTCCTTAAAGACGCAAATGGTATACTTATATGATAATACCCATATTTCTGTATTTGTCAATCATTCTCTCTCTCTCCGATACATACGGCCGGACAGAGCCAGAAGGGAGCTATTTCCGCGGCAACTGGATATAGAGCCATTCAATGAAAGGGGGTAGGATACGTATCAAGAAAACTTTTCTGGGGGATGATCTTCATGAAACTGCGTATACTGCTTCTTGCCTCACTCCTGCTTCTTCCGCGGACTGCACTTGCTGCGGAAACGCTGAACGTGTACACAATCTGGTCAGAGCGCTATGCGACGGCGGTCTTCGACGAGTTCACCCGCGAGACGGGGATCGCCGTCAACTTTTTGCGTTTCCCTTCCGGCGAGGTGCTGGCGCGCCTGATAGCCGAGAAGGCAAATCCACAGGTCGACGTCTTTTTCGGCGGCATCGCCGACGTCTTCGTCGCCGGGAAAAAAGAAGGACTCTTCGAACAGTACGTTCCCGGAGGAGCGGAAGATATTCCGGCCGTTTTTCGCGACCCTGAGGGGTACTGGACGGGTGTGGCGATGAACCCGATCTGCTTTATGTTCAACCGTCCGTTCCTTGAGAAACATGCACTTGACGCGCCCGCATCGTGGCAGGATCTGCTGAACCCAGTCTATCGCAACGGACTGATTATGGCGGATGCGAGGACGTCCGGAACGGCGGTCTCCCGACTTTTCAGCCTTGTACTCGCTATGGGAGAGGACGAGGCCTTCATCTACCAGAAGAAGCTGGACGAAAACATGCAGCAGTACACGAAAAGCGGCGCGGGCGGAGCGCTCCCGATCGGAAGAGGGCAAGCGGCGGGAGGAGTCTTCTTCCTCGTGGACGCGCTCGAGATGCAGCAGACGGGGTACGACATCGTCATCAGCTATCCCCGTGAGGGCGTCGTCTACGGGGTGGAAGCTATGGGACTGGTGAAGGGCGCGAAAAATCCCGAGCTCGCGAAGCGGTTTCTGGACTGGGCGGCAAGCCCAAATATGCAGCTCCTCTACGAGAGAGAGAAGATCAACCTGATCCCGACACATTCGGAAGTGAAACTGGAGAATCCGTCGCTGGACATGAAGGATGTGAAGCTCCTGGAGCTTGATATCGAGTGGTCGGGAAAAGAGCGGCAGCGTCTTGTCGAACGCTGGGTGAACGAGATCGTCCGCTGAGGACGAAGCAGCATCGGGTATATTTAAGAGCGCGCCACGAGTCCATCTCCGCGGCGCGCTCTCTTTTTTTCCCTGGGGAGATTCTCCCGCAACAGGGTTGCAACGCCTCTCCCCACCTGCCTCAGGGAAAGAGTTTTTCGAGCAGAGCGAGCAGAACTTCGTCGGGCTCGAAATCAGGAGGAGACCAGGTATCCGGCCGCAGCGAACGCCTGTTTAAAGATGCATTCACGACAAAGTTCCCGATCACGGCGCCATAGACCCATGTTCCGCCATCCTTGTCTCCGGAGACCTGTTTCGATATGCGGAAGCGACCCGCTTCCATCACGTTTTTTCCCATTCCCCTCAGCATCTCCGGCGTCGTCTCCTTGCCAAGCCCGAAACGTGCCGTGTGGAATGCAAGAGTCCCCGATGGATCGTCGGTCGCCTTCGCGTCGAACACGGAAAAGTTGACTGCCACGATGCCTTCGTAGACTCCCTCGGGGCTGCGCTCCAGCTTGTTGTTTTTGAAGTCGAGGTAGTAGCCGACGACGGACTTCTTCTTGGAGTAGGCTATCGTCCCCGCAAGCGCGAGGAAACGGTTCGGCCCCGGTTCCGGAAGATCGCGCGCTCCCTTCAGACTGACCTTGATCTCCTTCTTGTTCGGCGTCAAAAATGCAATCAGGTAGTCGGTATTCAGCGTCTCCTCCGTGAGATAGTACCCGTTCTCGACATCCTCCCGCTCCTTGCGCGTACCCTCCGGAATGCCGGAGAGCCCCGTCTTCTCCAATACCATGCCGTGCAGCGATAGTGGAATGCTCAGCCCGAACGCCGTTTTCTCTCCTGAGCCGGGTGGGGGACTTACCTTCTCTTCGTCGGGCATAGACGTCGAAGAGGGAGCCCCGCCGAGCAAAGCAAGCAGTTTTTCGAGAGCGAGACTCGTCTTTTCAAGGGATTCCCGTGCAGTCTCGTACCCGGGAAAAAGCGCGTTATACGTCTTTTTGACTCTCTCAAGCATCGAACGGAAACGCTGTTCGTCCACCTTCACCTGTGGAAATCGTCGAAAGTCCGAGGAGATGGACGCCTTCATCCTTTGCAGCGTTCCGAGTTCAGGCCCGAAATCCTCGGGGATCGTCCTGTCGGGAGCCGGGATCGAGTCCGCTTGGCTCTTGATTGTCAGCCATCCTGGAACACGCCTCTTCCCGTAGAAGTACGAGTAACCCCGGCCGAGAGCATTTTTCAACCTGTCGTATTCGGAGATCGCCTTTCTCCAGATATCATAGTTCCGCTTCATAACCGCGGCGCCGTTCCCTGCCTCTTCCCCTAGAGCTGCGATCGCGTCCTTCTCTTCCTGCAATGTAGCGAGCGTCTCCGCGAGGTCGGCCAGGTACTCCATCCGGCGAAGCTCCTTCATTCCTTCGGCGAGCGCCTTGAAGGCGTCGAGGTTCCTGCCGTGCTCGGCAACAATAAACTTGATGTCTCCCCCGACGGCCATCGCGGACTTCCCTCCGGCAAGCTCTTTTTCCACGGCCTTGATTTTGGAGTGGATGACCGCGCCGTAATCCGCAAGGCGCTTAAACTCGGGAGGATACCGCTTCGCCGCCTCTTCCGCACGCTGTTTCACATCCGGGAGCTGAATCTGCGCTGCGTCCTCCAGCCTGCTTCGCAGCTCGTCCAGCGCTCTGCTCCTGTGGATGTCGAGGTTGCGGGCCCAGCGGCTATTCTGTTCCAGCAGCGACCGCTGGGACGCCGCCAATGCCGCCATACGCCGGAGTTCGCCGGCAAGCTCTCTGCAGGAGGCGACCGACTTCGCGTCCTGCGCCTCCTGCGCCATACCCTGCTCGCGAAGCGTCGCACCGCTTACCTCAAGCGTATTCAACGTGTCGAGAGCCTCTCCCGCAAGAAAGATCACAGTCTCCGCGCCGCCGACGATGGCGCCTCCCGCCCATTTGCCGCTCACCTTGGCGAGTTCGTAGGCGCCCTTGACTGTTCCGTAGGCGGTTCCCGTCAACGACGCCTCTGCGGCGATCCTCATCTTTACAGCAAGGCTTTCCGGGTCCTCTCCCCTGCTTCTGTAGTACTCCTTAAGTTCTTCCACGCGCTTCTTCGTGTACTCCGCCGTATCCCTGCCTGCGGCGTCAATCGTCGCCCTGAGGGTCATGTCGTAGGCAAAAGTGAGCGCGGTTCTTCCATAGTCGGGATTGCCCGACGTCCTTTTGTTTTCCTCCGCCATGGCGTTATACCCGGCCAGAAGCGCGGAAACGATGCCCGCTCCTTTAAGGAGATTCGTCCCTGGAGCGGCGGCTTTGACGCCGGCCGCAGGCTTCTTCATTTCAGCCGCCACCTCTTTGGCGAAACCGCCGCCGAGCCTCCCCTCGATACTTGCAAGGGCGTCACCCTGCCGCGCGGGGGGCAGCCCCTTCAGCGTGCCTGCAATCGCTTCCTTCAAGGCGGCGCGGCGTTCAGGCGACGTCGAGGAGACGGCCAGGTCGCCGAGGGTGTCCGCATAGTTGCGCAGCGCCTTCTCTGTAAGATGGCCGCTCATCGCGTCCACTGCGGCCTCGGCACGCCGGTGCGCCGCGTCCGGACCGCGAGCCCCCGCCGCCCCGAGCAACGGAGAAGTCTCCCCGGCGTCGCCGCGAAGACTTCGTTCGAGCGTGTTGATGCGCTCGATGTATTTTGCTTCGTGGGACTCCGTTTTGCGGATTTCCGCCGCAAGGGCGTCCCGTTCCTCAGAAGTCCCGGAGGCGCGATAGCGTTCCGCGAGGTCGGCCTTCGCCTGTTTCATCTTCTCGACCTTGGTCTTCATTTCCTCGGCGTACGCCTGTCCCTCGGCCACACTCAGGGAATCTCCGGCGTCCAGCTTCGCCTGCGCCCCTGCGGCAAGAGGCGAGACGTACATGTTGCCTCCGTCCCCGTTGATGAGCGCAGCAGCTTTGACAAACTCCGCTTCGTTCTTCATCCGCGAGGGAGAGGGCATGATATCCGTTTCAGTCCGGGCTGCCCAGTTGACACCCTCTTCCGCCTTCAGACCGCTTCCGCGGAGGTACGTCTCGACCCGTTTGTTATACGCCCGTCGCGCCCGCTCCACATCCACCGCGGTGAGGTCGGCCCCCGCCATCTGGATATCGGTGTCCGTGCCGGGTTTGTATATTTTACCGCCGCCGCCCTCCGTTGAGAACCCCGCCTCGCGGGCGGCATCCGCGGCCAGCGCTCTGTTCTTCCCGTCGTACAGCACCTGCGTCTTCTGATAGACGCTCCCCTCCAGCTTCCCTTCCATCGCGATATGATTCACTCGCCGGTTCTCCATGAACAGGAGGGCTTCGTCCGCAGGGCTTCCTCTTCCGGCAGCCACCCGTTCCGCAGCTTTCAGCAGTCCCGAGTCATCTGAGGCAGAAGAAGAAGAGGGCAAGAAGGAAATCGCTAAAAGGAGCGCACACAGAACACCCAAGCATATACCGCGTGCCCGCACGCTGTTCATCTCTCCTCAAGCTCCTTTCTCAGGCGAAGGATGCTCTCCGGCATTCCCGAACCTCCGGGGAGAGTTTCCTCGGCTTCGTCAAGACATGCCGCCGCTGCGCTTCGGTACTCCTCTCGCAAGGAGCGTTCGGACACTGTCCCCGACTTTTCGATATAGAGTGCGGCCAAGGCGAGAAGCGTCGATTCGCTTTCGTCGGCTCTTTCTTTCAGAATGTACAGAAGGCAGTCTATCCCTCGATCCCAGTCACCGCTCGCGAGGGAGAGCAGTAGAATCTGCGAGATCGCCCCCTCAGGAGAGACCGAAGGATTCCACGTTCTCCGCAACGCCGTCGTGAACGCCCGGTCGTAACGGAAGAGGCGCGCATAGGCGTCGGAGAGACGGGCGAGTACCAAGTCGGAGGGAGACGATTCTGCAAGGCCTTTATACAGCGCCAGAGCCAGGGAAGCCGACGCCGCGTCGTTCATTGCGGCATAGGCGTCCGCCAGATCCAGCACGGAGATGAAATCCGAGGGATTCTTCCGGAACGCGGCCTCTTTTTCAGCAAGACGACGCTCTCTTTCCGTATGTTCTTCCTTCTCAAGCGCAGCGTCCTTTGCGGAGCGGAAGCCCCCCGTATCGCCTCCCCGGCTCACGCCTGCGGGCTTCCTCGCCTCGCCCTCGGACCTTTTCTCCCGCGTAGAAACCGTTTTGTTGACAGAGAACGAGACGGTCGAATGAAAGAGAGCTGTCTTTTGGCGGACGGGGCTCTTCGCCGCATACTCCGCAAAGAGAACCCGCACTCGCCCCGGAGGAAGGATATACCAGGAAAAGTGCACGGTCGTCCCGATCGCCGTATTCCGGCACTCGGCGAACGCAGCAAGCAGCGGCGCGTCAGGAGGGAAGACCGAAACCTTCTCCTGCGGCGAGCCGTCGGGATTCACCCCGGAGGCGACGAAAAGCTCCGCGAGCGAAGGCGTTTCCGCAGCCTCCGAGATACGAAAGCAACAGAGGATCAGAATGAGCGGGAAAGCAAACAGAAGAATACATTTTCTCACGGAGATTCCTCCTTTTTGACGCATGCACAGACCATCCGAACGAACCGCCTCTACGCGCCGTCGCAGGAGAAGAAGAAAGACTGACGGGGTATTTTCTGTAAATATAAAACTTTCCGCGGAAAACAAGAAGGCGGAATGAGCGCGTACTACACGCACGTTCATTCCGCCTTCGTTCTCATTGAAGAAACATCACGCAACGAAGCGCTTCCGCGGTGAAGCGCCGTTGTTACTTTCTCCGCTGCAGCGCCTCCCAGAGCCCGGCGAGATACATCGCGCCGAGCGCGCGGTCATAAAGTCCGTACCCCGGCTTGCCGGTCTCGCCCCAGACCATGCGGCCGTGGTCGGGGCGCATCGGTCCCGTGAATCCCGTGTCCGCGTACGCTTTCATGATCTCGTACATATTCAGGCTTCCTGATTCCGTCGGGTGCGCCGTTTCGTGGAACGCTCCCTTGCCTGTGATCTTGACGTTCCGCACATGCGCAAAGTGGATACGTCCCATCGCGCCGAACTTGCGGATCATGGCCGGGAGGTCGTTGTCGGGGCGGGCGCCGAGCGACCCGGAACAGAGACTGAAGCCGTTGTTCGGGCTGTCGACGAGTTTGACGAACCGGTCGTACGAGGCCTCATCCCTGATGATGCGCGGCAGGCCGAAGATCGACCAGGGCGGATCGTCGGGGTGGATGGCCATCTTGACGTTCGACTCCTCCGCTACGGGAACGGTCTTTTCAAGGAAGTACTTCAGGTTCTCCCAGAGCCCCTCCTCGCTGAGTTCCTTGTATCCGTCCAGAAGCGCCTGAAGCTCCTTGGCGTCGTACGAGGTGCTCCAACCGGGGAGATCTTTCGTCCCTCCGGAGAGGTCCATCTTGAGTACTTCGACGTCGTCGTACGAAAGGGCGTTGGAGCCGTCCGGCAAAGGAAAGGCCATGTTCGACCTCGTCCAGTCGAAGACCGGCATGAAGTTGTAGCACAGCACCGGAATACCCGCCTTCCCCATGTTGCGGATGGAGGCGCAGTACTTGTCGATGAGGAGATCCCGGTCGGGCCGGCCAAGCTTGATATTCTCGTGCACCGGGATGCTCTCTATAGCAGAGAGAACGAACCCTTTCCGCTCGACCGTCGCCTTGAGGTTCTGTATCTTCTCCAGGGGCCACATCTCGCCGAGGGGAACGTCGTAGAGAGCGCTGACGATACCCTTGAGCACCGGTACCTGCCGGATCTTGTCGAGAGTGACGGGATCGCTCTCGCCGTACCATCTGAATGACAGAATCATGCGCAAACCTCCTCTCTGTTGCTCACCGCAGTATGCAACAGCTTAGAAACCGATGCTCGTGCCGCCGTCCACGGGAAGGATGACGCCGGTAAGATAGCGCGCAGCGGGAGATGCGAGAAAGACAACTGAGTTCGCCACATCTTCAGGGAGCCCCAGCTCGTTCATCGGCGTACGGGAGAGCACCTTGCGCTTCCTCTCGGGGTCGCCCTCGAAAGCCTTGCGCGACATCGCGGTATCGATGAAACCGGGTGCAACGGCGTTGACGGTGATGCCGAAGGGGGAGAGCTCCGTGGCGAGCTGCTTCGTCAACCCGGCGATAGCGGCTTTGGAGGACGTGTATGCGCTCACGTACGGAATACCGAAGAGCGACGCCATGGAGGCGATATTGATGATCGCGCCGCTTTTTCTCTCGAGCATGTAACGGCTTATCTCGCGCGTGAGCGAGAAGACGGCGATCAGGTTGACCTCGAGGATGTTGTGATAGATCTCGTCCGTGGTCTCCAGGACGGGCTTCTTGATGTTCTGACCGGCGTTGTTCACCAGAATGTCGACAGGCCCGCCCGCTTCCAGCTTCTTGACGAACTCAACGTTACCCGGAAGATCCGTGACGTCGTGGACTATGTACGACGCCTTCGGCCCCATGGAGGCGCAGGCTTCCTTGAGCATTTCCTCCCGGCGGCCTACGATGACCACGGAACCGCCGTTCTCCACGATCCCCTGCGAGATGGCGAGACCGATGCCGCTTCCTCCGCCCGTTACCAGGGCCCGTTTTCCCTCAAGCGAAAATTTGGATGTCATGTTAAAACTTCTCCTTTCACATACTCGCACATTCGCCGGTTCTTCTCCCGGCGGTCTTGCTTCAGCGGTTGAAGAGCAGATTAGGCAGCCACGTCGAAAGCGCTGGAATATAGGAGACCAGCAGCAGGACGAAGATGCTCACAGCGAGAAAAGGCAGCCCGGCGCGCGAGATACGGCTGATAGACACCTTCCCTATGCTGGAGGCAACGAAGAGACAGACTCCCACCGGAGGCGTTGTCAACCCGATCATCAGGTTGAGCACAGCGATCATCGCAAAATGAATCGGGTCGATCCCCACACGCAGCGCGACCACAAGGAGCGTCGGAAAGAGCGTGAGCAAAGCGGCGATCGTCTCCATGAATGTCCCCACAAAGAGCAGGAGTGCATTGATCATCAGTATGATTAGAAACTTGTTTGTGGTGACGCTCAGCATCGCGTCGGCTACCATCTGCGGGATACGCTCGCTGGTGAGAATCCAGGCGAAGAGGTTCGCCAGTCCGACGAGAACAATAATCGACGCGGTGGTAATCGCGGTTTCGAGAATCACTGCCGGGAGCTCCCTGAACGAAAGATCCTTGTAGACGAACATTCCGATCACAACGGCGTAGACGCAGGCGACCATCGCGGCCTCGGTGGGACTGAAAAAACCTCCGACGATGCCGTACAGGATGAGCACTGTGAGCATCAGCGCCCAGAAGGCGCCGAAGAACTCCTTGAGCAGCAGGCGACGAGGCACCTTCTCTCCCTTCGGGTACTTCCGTTTCTTCGAGATAAACCAGGCAACCGCCATCAAGCCGAGTCCCAGCAATACCCCCGGAATGGCTCCTGCGAGGAAGAGCCGGCCGACGGAGAGACCGGTGAGCGTACCTGCAATAATCATCGGCATGCTCGGCGGAATGATCGGGCCGATCGTCGAGGATGCGGCGGTGACTGCGCAGGAAAACTCCGCGTCGTACCCCTCTTTTTTCATCGCGGGGATGAGGATGGCGCCAAGACTTGCGGTATCGGCAACAGCAGTCCCCGAAATTCCCGCGAAGATCATCGAAGCCACAATGTTGGCCTGGGCAAGTCCGCCTTGGATGTGCCCGACGAGCGCGTTGCAGAAACGGATGATACGGTCGGAGATGCCGCCGCGGTTCATCAAGTTCCCAGCGAGGATGAATCCCGGAATACAAAGCAGTACGAAGACGTCGATACCCGAGTACATCTTCTGCGGAATCACAATGAGCGGGATGCCTGCCGTCCAGAGATAGACCAGAGAAGAGATGCCAAGACAGAAGGCGATGGGGAGACCTGCGAAGAGAAGGATGAGAAAGACGAGAAAAAGCATCGCGACCACGTCAGTTGCCTCCCTTCAATAGAGCACGAGTATCATGAATGATTTCCGCCAGAGAATAGAGCACAATGGAGCCCGACATGACCGACATGGAGGCGAAAATATAGTGCATGGGGATGGTCAGGGAGGGCGACGTCCGCATCCTGCCTATTCCAAGGTTTTTCAGCGAGAAATAAAAAACGACAGCCATAAAGACCGCGACAAGAAGGTCGAGAAAGACTTCAAGCCACTGTTTCATCATCTCCGGAAGAAAATTAGTGAAAACATCCACATTCACATACGCTTTTTCCTTTACGGCCAATCCTGCTGCGAAGCTCACCGTGTATGCGAACAAAAACCGGGAAGCCTCCTCCGTCCAGTGGGGAGAACGCGGAAGGAAAAGGCGGGCGTACACCTGGAGAAGGACCACGGCCACAAGGCCAAGGAAAGTACCGATTACACAAAACTCCATGATACGGGTAAAGAGATTGAATGTTTTTTTCATATGTCGGTCGTCCTCGTCTTTCAAAAAAGAAAAAGGAATCCGGGCTCCGGAAACGGGGGCCCGGAAGAAAACATTCTACTGGATAGCGACGATCTTCTTGTACATCTCCTGGAGTTCGGGGGAGAGGAAGCTGAGCACAGCGGGTTCGGCCTTCTTCATAAAGGCTTCCTTGTCAACTTCTACAAAGGTCATGCCCTTGTCTTGGAGATCCTTGATCAGCTGATCCTGCTCGGCGCGGAAAAGTTCGCGCTCGTAAGTCTGCGCTTCTTTGCCCGCTTCGAGAATAGCTTTCTGGATATCCTCGGGCATGCTCTGGAACTTGTCCTCGCCGATAACAAGATAGATCCATCCGCGGACGTGCTCCGTTTTGTTGACAAACTTCTGAACTTCGAAGAAGCTGGCGCTTTTGATCAGATCATAGGGGTTCTCCTGACCGTCGATGATCCCCTGCTGCAACGAGGTGAAAACTTCGGAAAACGCCATGGGAGTGGGCTTGGCGCCAAGAGATTCCCAGGTGGCGACAAAAGAGGGACGTTGGGTACGCGGAGTCTGAGGCCGTTCAGGTCTTCGGGTTTTTTCACTTCGCGGTTTGAAGTCAGGTTCCGGCGCCGCGCTCGAACCACGCTACAGGACGAAGACGGACTTTTTCGATAATTTCCTTCTCTATGGCCTGGCCGATTTCTCCCTCCACGATCTTTTCCATGTGCGCAGAATCGCGAATCATGTACGGGACGGCGATAAGTCCGCACAGAGGAGCCCAGTTCATCATGGACTCGCCGGTGATGAGCATATCGACGATGCCGGACTGGATATTCCCGATTACTTCCATTTCTTTTCCGAGCTGCTCGTTGGGGAAAACCTGGACGACAACTCGGCCGCCGGTCTTTTCCTCAACAAGTTCGGCAAACTTGAGGGACCCCTTGTGCCATGTATGTCATTCTCGGTGTTGGCGAGATGGCCGAGTTTCAAGGTGAACTCGGGCTTCTTCTCCGCCAGTGCGGCGGTCGAGAGAACGAGGGACGCCAGAAGCGCAACTGCTACCAAGAGTACGGTTTTTTTCATCGGAACAATCTCCTTTCATCAATACGATACCAGATCCTCCCCCGAATGAACCGGGGGCGCTTCACACCGCGAAAGAATGTCTACACTGCCGGCCTGTGCTCACCTCCCTTTTTCGATTTTGAAATAGGACGGGTACTCCTGTCGGAGTCTTCCGAGATCATAGTTTACCTTCGTGAGATGCTCGTTCATCGCGTTGTGCGCTTCACGAGGCTTTTTTTCAAAGATCAAGGAGGCGATGCGATCATGTTGAGAAACACTTTTTCCCAGTCCGTTGCCAGGAGACTGAGCACACGAACCCGGTTGAAATGAGACCCCATCTTCCGGATTGCCTCCCAGATGCGCTCCTTCCCGCAGGTCGCGAAGATGATGCGGTGGAACTCTTCGTCGAGGGCAAAAAATTTCGACGCGTTCTTCTCGCTTATGGCCAGGCGCTGGAGCTGCAAATTCGCCCTAAGCGCAACCATGCTTTCGGATGAGAACTCTTCACATGCGAGCTCGACGGTACGCCCTTCGAGACAGAGGCGCATGAAACGTCCCTCTTCCACCAGCTGCTCGTCCACGAGAGAGACATACGTCCCTTTCTGCGGATAAACATCGAGAAGCCCCTCCTGTGCCAGACGGATGAACGTCTCGCGCACCGGAGTCCGGCTTATGCCGAGAGCGGAGGCGACATCGTTCTCCGAAACAGCGGCGCCGGGAAGTAGAACGAGATTCACGAGATTGTAGAGAATGGTCCGAAACGCCCCATTCACGAACACTCTCTCCGGTTTCTCTCGACAGCGCTTCGAGCGAAAGCATACGGCCTCCTCCAGAATACTAGTATACAAGATGCGTTTCTACAAGAAAAGGCTAAGAACGTCTTCCCGTTCTTACTATCCCGCGGGAGCCGTTCCTTGTCAAGAAGGATTTCCCGGCGCACCCGACAATGGAGAAGAGCGAGAAAGACGGAGCTCTCCGTCTCCCTCGCTCTTCTCGGGAAGTCACTTTTCGACGTTCTCTTCGAGCATCTTGTCGGTGAACATAACGTATCCCTTCAAAGGCCCCCACGACCAGTCGGGCAGACTCCGACTGTACACGCCGACCGTCAGCAGAAGGACGTCGTCTCCTTTTTGACCGCGGCCTGGACGGAAACCTGCCGGGTCATGACAAGACGTACGATCCTGTCCGCTCCTTCCTGGAAGCGCCAGTCGTTCTTCCATTCCGCCGAGATTATATTCATCCGCAGCAGCGACGTTTCCGGGTGCTCCTTCAAAACAGCTTCTTCGGCCGCTGCGCGTATCTCAGCTTCATCGGGACCGGAGAACCGATCGGGGAGCATGCGTATTTTCTCAACGCGCAGTTCCCTCAGCGCGTCGGCTTCTTTCATCAGCGTTTCCATGTCTGATCGTGCGGCGCTCAGCCCCTCGTCGTCGGCAGGAAGAAAGACGGCGGCGGAATCGATCGAACTCTGTATGCGAGCCAGAACATCGCGTCCGAGAAGATGAAAATCCTCTCCTTTTTTCGCTTTGGGCATATTCTCCTCAATGAACTTCTTCCCCCAATCGAGCTGGGTTCGCGCATCGCCGAGGGCGGAGTTCCCCAGATTCCTAAGCGCAGACGAGAACTGGCCGAGCCTCAGCTCGATCTCCTTTTCGGTCTCCACCAAAAGGTCCAGAGGGCTCCTTTACTCCGGCGTTCTTGTACTCTTCCAGGAGCGCGGCGGCTTCCCCGTGGATTCTGTGGCGTTTGGCCAGCTCCTCGGGTGTGATATCAAAACCAGCGTACGAGAGCATCTCCTTCTCCGGATCCAGATAGGACGCGTCATCCATTCTGCTTTTCGAGGCGACATACGGCCGGAGCTTCCGTAGCCATTCTCCGCTTTCCGCCTCACTGCAGGCCTTCGCTTTCTCCTCTGCCGCAGCGCTCTCGGCCGCGGTCTTTTCAAGGGTTGCAAGTTCTTGCTGCGCCGCCTCCATCTTCTGTATCCTCGCGACAACTTCGGGGTGTTCCTTGAACTCTCCGTACTCGTCAAGCAGCTTGCCGATATTTTTCTCAACTGTCCGGAGCTGTTCTTTTACCCTTCGGACAAGAGATTCGGGGGTGTACTTCTCTCTCTGGGAGCCAAGCATACTCTCTATCTGCGCAAGCGGCCTGTCCGACTCCCGGAGATAGCGCGTAGCGGTCGCGGGAAGCCTGGCCGGAGGCGCCGCCTCCCCCGAAGTCCCCGCCGCACCGCCAGCCTTCGCCCCTGCGGCTTCCTTCCTCTTTGCTATTTTCTCCGCAAGCTGATCAATCCGTCGTTCGAGCGAGGTAACTTGGCTGTTCGACGGATCCGACTCTTTTGCCAGTGCGACGGTTTCCTTCGCCTTCTGAACAGATTCCCATGCCGAATCGAACTTCCCGGACATGAAATCTTTTTCAGCGCTTCTGAAAAGCGTGTTCGCCTCGCTGAGAAGCGCCTTGAAATCCTCGGCCCCGGCGAACGCCGGAAAGAGCAAAAAGAACACACATACTGCGAAGACAACAACACTTTTTTTCATGATATGCATCAAACCTCCCGGTTTAAAAGATCTTCTTTTCGTCTGCTTCCTACCTCGCTCTCCTCGGAAGAACCCCGGCAATCACGAGGAGGAAACCCGCGATCCCGACAGGCGACGAACTGATCGCCACCAAGTATCCCTGTATCCAGAGCAAGATTCCAGCGTCCTTAATTAAACGGCTCGTCAGAAAGGCCAACATGAAAAACTCAACAGATGTCCAGATGAGCAGCCCCGCGCCGGCGACTACGCAGCATCTGCGGATCGTCCGGAGGTTCATGGACATGTGGAGTACGGATTGGGGCACATGCTCACTGGGTCAAGCCAACCGGTGAGCATGTGCCCCTTCGGATGCCTGTACTGCACCAGCGCCCATTTGCCCTCTCCAGCGATGATCGAGACCTCCTCGTCGCCGAAGATATCTCCGGTCGCCGGAGCATTGGGATCGGGTCTGGTGCGGAGCGCCGTCACCGCGCCGGGTTCGTAGTTTCGAAGGCTCACGCCCACCAGTTCGCCGAAGATCCATCCTCTTGTCCCGTCATGGAGAACAACCGAGAGCCATTTATTTTTATACCCTGTTACGCTCACGGTAATGAGAGCGGGATCGTCCGGCCGGTGAGGCAGCGTGGCGATAATCTTTCCTCCGGGAGCGTCGCGGACGTTGGTCCCTTTCGGATCGGGATCGATGATATACGCTTTGAAGTCGCACCGTCCCTCCGCAGGCTGATACAACGATCTGTCGCTCTCCCTGGAATGGTTCCTTGCCCATCGCGTCCTTTTGCACTG
The DNA here is from genome assembly GCA_963668335.2 of Aminobacteriaceae bacterium. Lineage (GTDB taxonomy): Bacteria > Synergistota > Synergistia > Synergistales > Aminobacteriaceae > JAAYLU01. Next base: position 55,735 of record CAXXRY010000026.1, read on the forward strand.
TCTCCACCGGTCCGGACGACTTCTCCGGCTCATCCTGGTTCAGGTCTTCAAGCAACCCTTCGAGACGTTTTCACCCGGTCGTTGTTCATAAGCATTCGCGCATGCAGAGGGAAACCCTTATCCCCTTTCTTCCCGTAGAACCAGGCCATGAAGAGCACGTTCTTATTCCTGTAGTCCTCCCACGCCGCAAGGTTCTCCGCGGCGATCTTCTCTCCCTCTTTTCCGATTCGTTTTCCCAGGCGCGCGCTTTCGTTCTTCACTTTCATCGCGGCGGCAAGCTGTTCATCCGTCTGTTTCTCCGGATATGCTCCCTTAAAGGTCGGTTTTTCCCGTTTTCAGTTCCTCCACCCATGCGATGAGTTCGAGCGTCCTTCCCCGGACGACCTCCATCTCGGCGACGGCGTGGATGACCAGCCACATCGTACCGCCGTCGAGGCTGTTGTAGATCGCTCCATACACAGAACCAACCAGCCCGAATTCTCTGTCTCTCCAAGGAATCCAAGCGCGCTGAGCCGTGCGCAGAGTATTCTGCCCCTCCTTGGGAAGCAGCCTCATCAACTCCTTGTACACACTGTTGAGCTCCACATCCCACTTTTTGGCCCCTTCACGGGCGCACTCGATCATCCCGTGAGTGCTCGGGTCTTTGTCCATACACTCCTTTATCTCCGCATCCAGAGGGTATTCCGCTCCGCACGCCACACCGCACACCAGAAGCAAACAGAGGGCTAACGCAATCATGAACTTCATCAAGCCGCACCACCTCCCTCAATCGTAGACGACACGCCGGTACGCGAGTCCAGCGACAACCGTCTTCCCGTTCGACCGACCCGTCGCGACCGTTATCTCGTCGCGCTCGAAGCCGAAGACTAAAGAGTCGCCCTCTTGCAGGATCGGCGTACCCAGCTTGGAAACCGCTTCAGCAGCGTCCATTCCAAGCAGAATATCCGCGAATCCCATGAAGCCCGCCGGTATCTCGACGGCCTGGAGGAAGCCATCCCAGTAGACCGCGGTATGACCGTGGAATTCAAGCGTGACGATCTCCACAGTCACGTTGAAATCGGGGATATCCAACTTTTCACGCGAACGCTTCATTGGTTCGCCGTACATCTTCACGGCCAGAACAGGGGAGAGTCCAAAGTCCTCCCGGATTTTCAGCGCGTAACGGCGCACAGGATCCTCCGGTTCCTCGACGACGACGTACTTGCCGTAGAGCCACCCCTCTCCGAATTTGTGTGAGACCACCCGATACCACGGAAACTCTTCGCGGCCTTCGGATCTGCCCGTCAGCAAGAGCTCGCGCCCCTCGTAATCGTGCATGAAGCGACCGATGACTTTCGATGATGTCGATGGTTCCGAGCGAAGATTCACCCTCTCCCCGGTCAGCCTGCCCGACTTCGGCCATTCAAAGCTCTCCACGGTCGGATTCGCGGTCAGCGGACAGCAGAGAAGAAGAACACCCGCCACAACCGCACAGATAGCCATTGCTTTCATCGTTCATTTCCTCCTTATCGATGGGAAGGGGATATTTACCAGCCCCGTCCGCCTCCGCCGCCTCCGCCGCCTCCGGAGGAGCCGCTTCCGCCGCTCCCTGAGGAACGTGTTCCGGACGCGACTGCGCCCGAAAAACCTGAAGCGAACGCGGCAACGCCGGCGGCATTTGTGAAGGTGTGCATATCCCCTCTATACCACGACGGCGTATAGTGCGCTGCGGCAAGAATGTTCTCGAAACGGTTCGCCCACGTTTCGGCAACATCCAAGGCAAATGCGTAGGGGAGAAGCGCCTCGAAGAGTTGCGGCGTCTCGTCGGGAGGATTTTCCAATTCGAGCCTGTGCTTCTCGGCGGCCGTCATGAACATGCGAAGCCCTTCAAGCTCCTCGTTCAGCCGGGCGCCTCCCTCGGAGCGAATCCTCATCAACGGCTTGAAGAGCAGCAGGATCAACACGCAGAGGAACGGACCGGGAACCGATATGAGGTCGACTTCAACTCCGCTGGAGGAACCCGCCAGCACCGCTCCCGCCGTAACCAAGAGAAAAATTCCGGGGAAAAAAGCCCCTGAGGAAAAACTTGGAGACAAAACTGCCCTTTCCCGAGGGAACGGGAACGGCGAACGGAAGCAGCAGAAACGGCCCGGCCATCAGTGCAAGCACGGGTTCGAAACGCCCTTCTCCGGAGAGGATCATGAGAACAAGCATGACGACGGCGTAGATCTCGAAAAGAGCGACTCCGACGAGCCACTTCGCGGTATTGGTCTTCAGAAACGGCTTCGCCCGCTCTTTGAAGCGTTTGCCGAGCTGCCTGAAAGCATCTTGAATCACGGGACGGTCGGCGCTGGAGAGATGGATGTCGCTTCGGGTGGAGCCGAAAAGCTCGTCGACAAGAACTCGTTCATCGATGGTGAGGCTGGTAGTGGAAAGCTTCTCCCTATTCAGGCGAAGAATATAAGATTTTCCGACAAGCTTCGAGAGCAACTTCATTCCCATACCGGTCTGCGAAACGTCCTTACCCATCTGCTTCGCGGCCTCTGTAACAAGCGAACGTTCCTCTATAGTCAAGGGCCCCTTGACGGCGAGCCCCAGAACCATGGCGGCGAACGCCTGATCGTCCATGCGCATCGATCGTATGAAGCGGGAAAAACCGGCCTCGATTCCCTGAGGCGGTGCGAATCGGGGAAAAATGGCTTTTGCGGGGGGATCCTTGCCCCAAAGCACCCAGAGCAGCGTCATCAGCAGCGCAAGAAAGACGGGCATTGCAAGATGCGCAATTCTGTAAGGAGAAGCCGTCCACTTTTCCAGAACAGGCGCAGGCTCGGCCGGAGGCGCCACAATCCCTTTGGGCCACGAGTAGACGACGGTCAATCCTTCGCCTTGCGACAGCAGCCGCGTCGACTCAACCGCGCCTTCTTTTGTTACGAGAGCATCTTGTCTCTGCTCGCCCTTTTTTCCGGTATAGAATTCGATGCTCGAAAAGTCCGCGCCGAAATTTCTCCCGGGAAGGCGCAGACCGGAATGAGGCCTTCTCAATGGGAAATACCCAGTCGTTCCCGGTGACGTTCCAGTACAGTTCGTCGTGCTCTTCGAAAAAACCGAGCTGCCCCGATGTCCTGTAGGTAATTGTAAACCGATGCTCGCCATGAGGGAGAAGTTTGTCAAGGTCGCCGAGGCGTATATCGAGGTTCTCTCCGATACGTTCCACCAGCCACGGGGTGGGCGCCCCGTCAAGCTCGGCGGATAGGAGTTCGAAGCCCGCCCTTCTGCGCACGCCTTCCGCATCGGTAAAATCCGTCGGGAACGTCCTGTAGAGCCCTCGCTTGATATCCTTTCCCTCCGCCGTGAAAACAATGCGTTCCGTTACGATCAGAGAGGCGTCCTGCTCCACCGAAGCGTCGACGTCGAAACGGAGTACTCGCTCCTCGGAAAAAAGCGGCGCTGTTGAAAAAACCCACACAAGACACGCGAGTGCAAGTATCCATGTACTTTTTCTCATGGCGACACACCTCCTTGGACAGCAGAGGGAAAGAAGCTCCGGGAACACGCCCCGGAGCTTCTCGTTATTCGTTCACTATGATTTCGGCGCTTCCTCCGCTTCCTCCTCCACCGGTTCTCCTTCTTCCTCTTCCTCGTTTTCCTGCATGAACTCCTGCCACTTCGCGGCGAGCTCGTCGAGAGCGGTTATCTCATCAGGGTTCGGCGTATCGAAGAGCATGGCGAAATCAAGTCGCTCCATTCCGCTGAAGTTCATCTGGATGCCCTTGAATCCGGCCGTGGCCTTCAATCCCTCGAAGAGGAACGGTGCGGCCTCCAGGAAATCGTCGTCGTCCGCCAGGAAGAGCGCGGCGATCGGGTTCTCCGGGTCGAAAAGCTGCACCACGATACGGCGAACAACGTCTGCGTCCAAATAGAACAGCATTGAATTGCTCCCGCCCAGGAGTTTCTCGGTACCCTGGCTCAATTCCGGCGCCTTTTCCAGGCTTTCCGGGCTGAGGAATCCGGCCAGCGCGATGCCGTCGCGAATTCCGATGACGACGTCCACAGGGTCCCTCATGACATAGAGCGCCTGCCACCCCGGAAGCGCCAGGGGCTCGAACTCTCCGCCGCTCTCGTTCACTATGGCCTCGAGGAGCGGCAGCAGGAGCTCGACCCAGTCTTTTTCACCGGAGGTGTACACGTACCCGCCGGGAATGGGCATACCGGAGAAGGAGCTTTCTCCGCCGAGAACCATGCCGACCGACTTGAGGATGGAGATAAGCGCATTCTCGGTAAGTCCCATCACTTTCAGCTGTTCGAGCACTTCCACGACCTGCGCGGCATCCGCGTCTCCGCCTTCCGCGGCTTCTCGGATCATATCGAAGTGCTTCTTCTCCATGACAACCCGCCCGGCCATAGTCAGCCACGCGCTTCCGCCGCCGACGAGGAACAGATCGTCTTTCGAGAGCGGGCGAATTTCCGTTTCCAGCTTATCCAATCCGAACGTCTTGGCGAAGTTGGTAAACACGGAGAGGTCAAACCCCTTTTCCGTAAGGCCGAAGCCGATCTCGGCGAACAGGTTTTCTACCGGTTCCTCCAACGTTCCTTTGGACTGGGCTATGAGTTCGGCGGCCGCCATTCCGTTGTCGTGGAAGAAATAGAAGTTCTTCTGAGGAAGACGCCGCTGCATGTTCATGCGTTTCGCCGGATCGGCGAGAGCCGCCTTTGCCGCCTCGATATCCTCGGGACCGAAGCCGAAGAGTACCATATCGCCCTCGACCGAAAGGAGAACGCCGGCAACTCCGTCGGCGACAACCGCATAGACATTCCCCTCGACCGGGGCGAGAATCAGCTCGCCGGGTACGGGGTTGTTGATCAGAAGATCGATATCCCCTTCCTCTCCCTTGCCGTCGGCGAGCTTTTGAAGCAGGTCCTTTTTGCTTTCGTCAACCCTGGCCGCTCCCTGGAGAGAGAATCCTTTGTCGGTAAGGCCGACAACGACGGACGCGGACTGCACAGGAAACTGTTTCAGCCAATCCGCCGCCATCTGCATATCCTGCTCCATAGCAGCCGCCATCTTGAAAAGCTTGGAATCGACCAGAGCGTTGATGAATTCCTTCGGCTCTTCAATATTCGCGACACCGTACAGCGCGCCGTCGGGCCATGCCGGAAGAGCGTTCAGGGTGCTCGCGCTCACCGGGGATACAACAAGAACCGCTAATAGCAACGCCCATACTACTGCCGATACTCTCTTTTTCATAGGAACCCCTCCTCGATGGGAACGGCTACACGGAACTCGACTCACCGCTCCGATAGTTTGCCCCGGATGATACCGGGGTGCATATAAGATTACTCCTCCGATACCGTTTTGTCACGTCAGCGCAAGTCTTGAAGCGATTTCGGTCCTTTTACTCACCTCAAGCTTACGATAAATCCGACGAATATGCGTTTTCAATGTATTATTGGTAATATCACATCGAAGCAATATCTCGTTTCTCTCCAATCCCTCCACAAGAAATACGGCTATTTCCGTCTCCTTTTTTGTGAGGTTGAAAGGTTCGAGCCGCAACCGGATACGAAGTTCGGCACGGGAGAGTTTTTTTCTGCGCCGATCTTGCGGTACACTCTGTTCGGGAGCCTCCTCAAGAGACCTCTTCATGCGGATCAATCCCCCTCGAAGGCCGTCGAGAAGGAGGCCGATGCGACCCCCTTCCGCGGCATCACTTCTGTACCGACGCTTTTTTGCCCAAAGCCTCTATCTGCTCGGCCGGGAACTGCCCCTCCTTCACGGAGACCCTGTTGAGCTTGGGAAGATCTTTGAAAATGGAGACATCGGCAATACCTTTCGTGTCGATAAGGATCAGCCACTCCAGCCTCGGCAGGGCGACAATGGCCTCGGCGTTCTTTACCTCCGAATTGCGGACGAACAAGTTCTTCAGCTTCTTGTGTTCAGCGAAGACGCTCAGGTCAATGACTCCTTTTACAGCTTCCAAATTGACCTCGGTCAGGTTCGGGCACTTAGCCAGAGGCGAAAAGTCCTGAATGTCCTCGCGGAGCATGGAGACGATCTTCAGCTTCGGCATACTCTCAAGGTACCCCAGCGTATCGAGCTTTGAAATTCCGGCGCGAAATTCCTCGAGCTTCGTCAGCTTGGCGAGCGGGGAGTAGTCTTCGAACTTCGTCGCGTAGATCCAGATGTACCGTAGTTCCACGAGGTTTTCAACAGGGCTCATGTCGGTAGCGGGAATACCGTAGAGATCCAGTCTTTTCAGCTTCGTCAGACCGGAGATCGGCGAGAGGTCCTCCACCTTGGTCATGTAGAGACTGAGGTCCTCAAGCTCCGTCAGCTCCGTCAGCACGGAGATGTCCGATATTCCCTCCTGCCCGGCCCCTCCGTAGAGGCGCAGCGTTTTCAGCTTCAACTTTCCCTTGAGCGGCGAAATGTCCTCGATTTGCTTGGGCTGCATAAAGAAGACGAGCGACTCAAGATCGTTCATCCCGGTAAGGAAATCAAGATCGGGGTACTCGACCTGGCGTATTTCAAGCTGCTTCATCTTCACGAGCGCGCCTATAGGAGCAAGCGTCTTTACGCCTTTGAGGTTGTCCAGCTTCAGGTAGGTCAGCCCGGAGAGGGAAGAAAGAGGCGAGAGGTCGGTAATCGTGCTGTTCCATTCGATCAGGACGCCTGTAAGCACATCGGCGAGCGTCGCAACCTTCTTCAGGTCGTCGTCTGTAATGTCCTTCCCGAGGCGGAGCGGCTTCCCCTTTTTAATGTCCGGATCCTCCCGAACCATCTGGAGGAACTCGTCCGTCACGCCGCCCTTGATCATGGGGCCGAATGTCGAACTTTTCGTATATTGGGGCTCCGCGGCGGAGCCGGTCGAAACAAGCGCCAACGCCAGAAGCGCGACAACCAGAACGGGAACAACCAGGTACTTTTTCATCAGAGACACCCTCCTTTCATACTGAAGAACACGCGCTAGCGGAAGAAGACGGCAACAGCCGCGCCGCCGATCATCAGGGCGATTCCGAGGTAGAACGCCATCTTCGCCGATCCCTTCATGTCGCCTATCACTTCTTCCTCCGACTTCACGGAGACGATAAACGGTTTTCCTTTTTCCGAAGGCTTGCCGATACGCAGCGCTCCCGCCGAGTTTCTGGCCTCTCCCACGACATACAGAGGATGTCCGTGTGGAATGAGTTTCTCCTTGTAGCGGAATCCGAGCGTACGAACTCCCGAGGGAGCGGAGAACTGCACCCCGAAGAACGTATAGGTTTTGTTGCTCTCGTACGGCTCGAATCGATCCTCCCCGTCCTTGAGATGAAGGGTCGCGCCGTCCATATCGATACCGACGCGAATGTCTCCGTCGGCGACATAGAGCGGCGACGGGCTCTTTCTGGACGAGACAACCTCGGAGCTTCTGGTGCGCTTTGTCTGCACCTTGCCGTCCTTGTCCGTCGAACGCTCCTCCTTTTCGTATTCGCGAGTCACCGTCGCTTCAAAGTAGGCGCACAGAGTATTGCTGTACGGAGCACGCATCTCTCCATCGGTCTCGGCCTTGCCGTTGGTCTCGACCAGGTCGCGGAACCCCTCCGCCATCCCCTCGTCGGCAAGCGACTTCCACGACTCCTTCAATTCGGAGAGAGAGACGGCCTTCATAAATTTCAGCTCAGTCACAAGCCCCTCAGTCTTCTTCTTCTGGATGAACGAGAGATACGCGCCCCCCGCGATCATCAGGCCGCCTATTCCAAGAGACAAGAAATTCATGCAACCTCCTCCTTTCCTCCCCTTCGCGGGGAGACTACATATACAGCTCCTTCAGAATGTCGTCGTACTGGTCGGCATAGGCGGCGACCGTCTGCACCGCCCCCAGCAGTTCGCTCTTGTCCAGGTGCGCCCCCGGCAAAGAACAGGAGAGCATCACCGTGTTGTCGAAGACGAGCGAGAAAGCGCCGAGCGGAAGATCGGCGTTCAGGCGCAGGAAGTCCGCTGCGACCTTGTTCTTGTCGACGTTCTCGGCCAGGTAGGAGAAGACTTTCACCAGCACATCCCCGCTATGCCACGGAAGCACCGTCACCTGGATCGTCGCGCTGCCGAAGGAGAAGGAGACGAGGTCCTCCAACCGGACGAGATCGTCCTCGTCGAAAAACTCCCGCAGCCACGTGTTCACCTTCGCCCGGACCTCCTCCAGCATTGGTCCGTTCACGCCGTCCTTGAGTACGGGAAACTTATGCACCTGCTCCACCCCCCATCTTCTCCATCAGTTTGGCCATCTCCGCCTCAAGCTGCATATTCTTCTCCATGTCCTTGAACGGGTCGTCCGCAGGGGCGTCTCCGGAAAGCTCGGAGAAGGCCTGCGCCTCCGCCTCCATCCCCTCGATCTTCTTCTCCATCTTCTCGAACTTGGCGAAGGCGCCCTGCCCGACGTTGCTTCCCATGACCGTGGAGAACTCCTTCTGCGTTTTCGCGGTCTGGGCGCGCGCCACGAGCGTCGCCTGCTTCATCCTTGCTTCGTCGAGCCGTGTCTTGAGCGTGTCGAGCTGAGAACGAAGCTGGGACGTGACGCTGGAAGCCTGTACCACCATTGCGTCGTACTGCTTTGCCTGTCCGTCGGCAATGATCTTCTTGGAGAGCGCCTGCTTCGCAAGATCGGCATTCCCCGCCTTGAGGGCCATCGCAGCCTTCTCCTCCCACTGTTTCGCCTGAGAGAGCGCGTTCTCCTGCTGCTTGCGGAGGTTGCGCTCGTTGGCCATCGCCTTCGCCAGTGCCGACGTGGCCTTTACAAGCGCCTCCTCCATCTCGATGATCATCTGCTTGACCATCTTCTCCGGATCTTCCATCTTATCCAGCATGTCGTTGACGTTCGCCTTGAAGATATCCGAAACCCGCGCGAATATACTCATGATCCCCCTCCTTATATGTTGATGATGGCAATATGTTGATGATGGCACGCTTGCTTACTTGCTCAGTCCCGGAGCCAGACCGAGGCTCTTCCGCCGCTTTTCGTGCTCCTCGTAAATTTTCCGCACTTCTTCCGACACTTTTTTCTCGAGTTCCTCGAACTCCCGGATCTTCTTTCGCACAGCGAGTTGTTGCGGATGTTTTTCTTCTTCGATTAGCCGGAGCTCTTCCGAGGCTTTGCGATACTCGTCGGACTCCTCGGAATTCCTGGCCATGAGGAGCTGGAGTTCGCGCACCCGACTCACCCCTCCGGCGGCCCGGACATATTCAAGCGTCAGTTCGCGTCTCTTCGTCGGCGATACAGAGGCGACAAGCTCAAGAATACGCTCCCGTTCCTTCTTCGTAAGTTCCTCGTCAAGAACAATCGCCTTCCGCAGCTCCTCCGCGCTCTTCTCTTTCTGCGCCGCGGAGGCGATCGCCGTCTTGATTTGTATCTCGAGTTCAATTACGGGTTTCGCGAGATCCTTGTACGGCCTGTTCCGGAAAAACGGGACGTCGGAAAAGAGCTTCCCGTCCAGAATCGGGGCGTACTCCTCCTCAAACTTCTCGCGTGTCTCCTCCAGATCCTTCCAGTGCTTTTTCACCAGGGGAATCCAGTTCGGAGGCATATCCGTCAGCTCGTCCACGACAGCAGGGTGTCGGGCTTTCATATTCGACCAGTTCTCCAATATCTGGGCTATCCGCTTGTCCATCTCCGGCTTCAGCAGAAGGTCTTCACCGAGACGCGTGAGCGTCCGTTCGAGACTGTTCGATACGTTTTCGGCCTCCGCTCTCAGGTTTTTCACTTCGTCGAGTCGTTGCTGAAGCTCCACGCTCGAAAGGGAACCGCTTTTCAACTCATGGATGATCTTCTCGACGCGCGGCCCCTCTTCTTTCAACTTTCCCGAGTACGCCTCCACCCTTTTCGGCGCTTTTTCTATATCGTACTCAAGTTGGAAAATATCCCGATTGACCTTTCGCTGCCATGCCACGACCTCCCCTACGTTCTGAAGATCGTGAATAAAGAGTTTCATGCTATTGTCCCACTCGGAAGCGCGCGACGCCCTCGCTTCGTTCCGCTCTTTTTTCAGCATGCTATCGAATTCGAAATGGCCTATCTTGCTGTAGACGGAGATGAAGCGTTCGTTGAGATCATCCCAAACGGCTTCAACCTCGGATTTTTCCCTCTTCTTCGATTTCAGAAGCGTTTCCGTCGCCTCCATCCCCTGCTTGACAAGAGTGTTGTAGGCGTCCATCAGCGTCTCCACGGTGCGCTCCTGCCGTTCCTGAGCCAAGGCGGGAAGAGGCGCTGCAAAAACTGTGAGAATCAGAACGCTCAACGCCGTCATGCACACGCTCAATGTGTCTTTGTACATGCGTCATTCCTCCTCTTCAACTAAAGCCCGCCGTCAATTCTTCGCCAGCGTGATCTCATTGAGCACCGGCGGAAGACCGAGCGTCTTTCGCCTGGCGGTATGCTTTTCCAAAATATCCTTCGCGGTTTTTCGCGCATCTTCCAGTCCTTTAACGAAGAGGCTCACAGCTGCGTCGGCCTTTACCTGTTCAGGATGCTTGCGGCTTGTCAGCAGCTTCTGTTCCGCTTCGTACTTCCTGTACTCATCGCTGTCCTTGGCAACCCCGCGCTTCAGGCGTTCCAGCTCGAGAATGCGGTTCCCCCCTCCTCCGGCTCTGGACGCCGCAAAGAAAAGATTTCTGGCCATCACTGGACTGTACTTGTTCGAAAGTGTCGTGAGTTGCAGACGTTCGCGCTGCGTCATCACTTCATCCTGCTCCAGCGCCTTCCTGCGCTGCTCGATGTCCTTCCGCAGGTCATCGATATTCTCCAGGAATGCCCGAAGAGTGTTTTCCACCTCGATGACCACGCCGGGAAGTTCATTGTATTTCTTCCCCTCAAAGAGAGGGATTCCCTTGAAGATGTTTCCCGCGAGAAGCGGCCCGTAGGTCTCCACGAATTCTTTTCTCGTTTCCCCGTACGCCTCCCACTTCGCCTTCGGAAGGGGGGCCCATTGCGCGACGCCCTCCAAAATGTCGCTGCGAACAAGAGGATAGAGGTTCTTCGCGTCCCTCCAGTACTCCGCGAGTACGGCGATTCTCTTCGCCTCCGTTGCGGGGACGGCGTCCCCCTCTCCGGGTTCAAGGTACTTCTTCGTGTTGAGAAGGCTCAAAGCGGCGTTCACAGTCTTGTTCCTCATCAACCGCACACCCTTGATCGACTGGGCAACTTCGTTCCGGAGAGACGTCAGGTCCGCCGCCGGGACGTTCGCCCGTCTTCGGAGCTCCACGCCACGCTTTATCCTCGCAATAATGTTCACCAGCGAAGCGCTGGTTTCGCGCATTTCCTTCACGTAGACACCCACGCGGACCGGCGCGTTTTCTATGTCGAACCTGAGGGATTGCATATGCCGGTTCACCTTCAGCGTCCACGCCACAGCCTCGCCTACGGAGACAATCTCCTGTGCAAACTCCGCGAGTTCCTTCGCGTCGTTGTAGATATCCCTTGCTATGGCAAGCGTGATCTGAGCGCTCTTAGCGGAGCGAACTGGAGCGCCGCTCCCCCTACCGGTCGAAGAAGCGTTCGGATACGGAACGGGTACGGGAGCGGAAGGCGATTGAGCACCCGATCCACTTGCAACGACCCTGACAATGGTCAACTGAAGTATCGGGAGCATCGCACGCAGTTCTTTCACAGCGGACGACTGAAAGTGCTGCTCAAGAATCGTGTTCCATGCCCCGGTCATCTCGCTCGACTCTGTTTTCGCGGACTTGAGCAGGATCTCCACAGCTGCGACTCCGGCGAGCATACTCTCCTCGGCGGCTGCGATACGGGCCTCCACCGCCAGTGCGATCTCCCCGAATCCGGGCGCCTGCTGCGGCACAGCGGCCAGGGAGTGTGCGGGAAAAGAGGCGCATAGAAGCGCCGCTATACACAACACACTGAAGATGCATCGTTTCTTCATACCGCGACTCACCCTCTCTCCATTTACTTAGAAGGGCTGCTCGTAGTTATCGATGTACCATCGCCCCTTGTCCCTGCGGATAAGATAGTGCGGCTTGGGCGAACCGTATTGCCGCCCCCGCTCGTCCCAAGCCTTCGAGACGACTGTGGCTTGTTCGACCAGCTCGCCGGAGATCTCCAAAATCTTCTTCTGCTGCTCCTCGTCGAGGAAGAAGTCCTCCACGCTTCCTGCGCTGCTTTCAAATCCTTTCATCACCTCGATCTTCGCCTCGTCGGTGGTGACATGGACATAGAATCTGGCGAACCGTTCAAGATGAAGATCCCAGTGGTAGCGGATGAGAGAGAGCGCGGTGCGCGTCTTTTTTCGGTCGGGATTGATGCAGTCGAGGAAAAGATCGAAGTTCTTCTCCTTGACCGAGGCCGCAAAAATCTCGACAAGGCGCTCCGGAGTCACATCCTGAGGCACATACCGGACGGTGTACAAGGGATCCTTGATCTCCTCCATTCGCTCCTCTCCGGCGAAATACCCGCCCTCTTCGATGGAGGCGTCGAAGAAGGCGAATGTTACGCCCGGTATGTAGAGCGCTACGGGACTCACGACCCATCCCCACTGCGGCGCGACTGTCTTCACCTTCTCCGCTTGCGGGATAACCATTTCAATGCCGACTATCTTCCCAAGCACGGTCCACTTCCCCTCCTCGGGGAAGTCTCTGTTGATCAGCCGGCGGTAGCGTTTGACCGCTTCATAGGGACCGAGCCAATCGCGGTTGGATATCTCTACAAAGTAATAACCGCGCGCTCCCGTCCCAACGGAGACAAACTCTCTTCCCAGGTCGATGAACTGGTTCGCCGGATACTCGAACTCATCAAGAATAACGTAGTGTCCTTTGAGATCCTCTATAGAGACCTGAGACCTGTCCGGCGCCGGGAAGGCTTTTGGAAGCACGGCAGGGCTCGCGAGAATCTCCTCGGTGAACTCCTTCCACTCCTTGTCCGCGATCTCTCCGAAGATCTTTTTGAGCTTCTGTTCGTTCTCCCTGAAAGCAAGCATCTCCGGGGTGATCTCCATGAAATCGCCCTTGCTCTTCATGAGCGCCATGCGCGCTCTCTGAAAGAGCTCTTCAACCGCGGGATCCTCCGGGTACTTCTCCTTAAGATCCCGTATACGTTTGAGAGCTTCGTTGTCCTCGTACCCGAGACGGAACGACTGTCCTCTGAAACGGTTCACTCTGTCCTCGAATTTCTTAAGGAAAAACTCGGCGCGAGTTACCTCGTTTTTTGGAGCGGGCGTCGCGCACTCCGCTCCAAAGGGTGACAGTACAAAGAGTAGAAGGAAAAGAAAAAGAATCGCCGCCACGCTCTTCCATCGACAATACATTGTGCACCATCTCCTCTCGCTTTTTGTTTCGTACTACAGGGGAAATTGTAACATCAATGATGCGATGTCACCCCCCCCACAGCGACATGAAAGGGGTGGGATTTCCCACCCCTTTCATGGGTGATATTCCCCACCTTTTCCGTCGTTGCAAGGGGTGACTGGTATCACCCTTTATGATTTCCTTCTTCGTCAGCCGAGTATATTTTTCAGTTCGAGGCGATTGGCCGATCCTGTCTTGCGATAGATATTGCGAAGGTGGTATTTGAGGGTATTTTGCGAGATGAAAAGTGATGAACAGATGCTCCTGTCTTTGAATCCCTGAAGAAGAAGCAGAGCGATTTCGGTTTCCTGCCGGGTGAGATTGAATTCCATCAGTTTCATACGAAGAAGCATCTCCTCCTCCTTCTCCGATGCGCTTTCTTCATGAGGATGAGCCTTCCTTTCCTGTTCAGAATCCGTTTCTCCTCCGTCTCCCCTTGGCGGAAAGGAGAGAGCATCCTGACGTTCCCACTGAAGAGGGACTTCCCTTCCATCCCAGAGAACCAGCATGATGAGAAGGAGACAAACCCCCGGAATAGCAACAATCAGAAGCTCCGATGCTCCATGGATCGCTCCGGCGCCGTTACGGAGCAGCAAATGAAGATGTGCTGCGGCAGTTGCCAGGACAATGAGGAAGATGCCTCCGTGGATAACTGCATTCCGTTTCTCCCCTGCCCTGGAAGCAAAGTAGATAAGAAGCAGCCATGCGTACAGGTCGAGAAACGCGAGTCCCGTCTCCAAAAAGAATCGAGAGAGCATCTTAAAGGGAGAGAAGAGCAAAAGAAAGAGGGACGCGGCGATGAATGGGAACGCTCCCTTGTAGAATGTCCGCAACTCGGCTCTCGGGTAAAAGCGAAAAACCACGGCAACCCCCAAGGCGGAGATCGTCCGTATCCAGTCGAAAGACTGGTCAGTCCTGGGAAAAGGCGAGGGAAAGAGTTCCGGTATCAAACTGAGAAGGAAAGCGTTGGCGGCATAAAGACAGAAAAGGAAGAGCGCAAGCCGCCAGAAAGGGAAGGAAGAGGCCGATATGACGTCGGGTGATTCATCGGATGATTCACCTCCGGGGAGCAACAGGAGCAATGCTGAAAAAAGCGGCGCTCCTAGAATCAGCAGCAAGATATGTGAAAGCGCTGCAAAACGCATCATGAATACAGCGATAAGCGGCGCCAAACCAAAGACGAGAGCGACATCGTCAGGGATGAGCGTACTGAGGAAGAGAGCCCACAATCCGATGAGAAGAGCCGCTCCGACGGATGAAAAAATCATTCCGGAAAGCGTTGCGACGGCGGAGAGTGAAGCGGGAAGATATTGGGCAAGGCTGATCAGGAGAGGAAGCGCGAGCATAAGACACGCGGCTGCCGCACATCGGACACGCTCCCCCTTCTCGTCGAGCCCGAAAAAAGCGGCAAAAAGATAGGTCATGGCATGCACGGCAAGAAAAATGACGACCGCGTTCATTCCTTCATACTCCATTGCTGCAAGGCACTGCAATAGTCCGTACTGAAGAAAGATGGATTCCATCCACGCGAAAAGCAACCCCATGCCCGCCGCAGCGGCGAGCGTCTTATATATCCTCACCGGAAGCCTCCTTCCGGAACAGAGTATCTTGCTGCGCTGATGATACCATATTCTGTAATTTTCCGGGAAGTCTTCTCACCCCTTTCCACTTGCTTAAAAAATGTGATATCCTTTCTTGCAAGATACATATTATTTCAAAGGGGGATGTGTTTTCATGTCCGTAAAAAACGCCATGACCGCAGAGTTTCTCCGTTCCGCCTACGGCGGAGAGAGCATGGCCCACATGCGCTACCTCGGCTGGGCTGACAAGGCGGATAAAGAGGGCTTTCCAAAGATCGGACGACTTTTCAGGGCAGTTGCCTACGCCGAGCAGGTGCACGCAACGAATCACTTCGTCGTCTTGAACGGCGATGTCGCCGATACCGCGCTCACTGCCGGAGCCGTCTTTGGAATGAAGGAGACTGCCGAGAATCTCGTCGGCGGAATCATGGGCGAGGAGCACGAAGTCGAGCAAATGTACCCTGTGTACTACGAGGCCGCGAAGTTCCAAGGAGAAAAAGACGCGATGCGGACATTCAACTTCGCGCTCCAGGCGGAGAAACAGCATGCCGAGCTTTTCCGCGCCGCCCGCGAGTGCGCCCTCGCCAAAAAGGACATTGAGTTCGAGGCCGTATACGTCTGTCCCGTGTGCGGACATACCATCACCGACGAAGCGCCCGATAAGTGTCCCGTGTGCGGTGTAGCGAAGGCAAAGTACGTCCGGTTCTAGAAGCTTTATTAAGGACGCCTGTACCGGGGAGAGGAGCACCGCTTTCTCTCCCCGGATGTTTTTATGTGACGCAATGAAAGGAGGCGCCTCATGAGCTTTCTCGATATCGTCGGCCCGGTGATGATAGGGCCCTCGTCGAGCCATACAGCGGGAGCAGCCCGCCTGGGGAGACTTGCGAAGGCATGCTGGGGAACCGATCTCCTCGATGAAGTCACCGTCTTTCTTCGCGGGAGCTTCGCCTTCACCAGCAAAGGACACGGTACGGACAAGGCCATCGTCGCGGGCCTGATGGGTATGCTGCCCGACGACGAACGTGTCCGGAACGCACTCTCGATTGCAAACGAAGAACGTTTTCCGTACCGTCTGGCAACCGAGGATGTGGACGGCGCGCATCCCAACTCCGCGCGTTTTTCTTTCCTGGGGAAGAGCGGAAGGAAACTCGAGGTCGTCGGCGCATCGATAGGCGGAGGGGCCGTCGAAATTCAGGAGATCGACGGTTTCTCGGTCGCCATCAACGGCGAGCTGCCGACTCTGATTACGTTTCACAAGGACACGCGCGGCGTTGTAGCGGCCGTCGCCACGCTCATGGCGGGACGAGAGATCAACATCGCCTCCATGACGCTCCATCGGAAGACGCGGGGAGGGCTTGCAACGCTCGTCACGGAACTCGACATGGATTCGCCCCCCCGACGAAAAACTGTGCGCGGCCGTGCTGGAAGCGCACCCGTCTATTCTTCGCGTTGCGCCGCTGTACAGCGGGGGAAACAACTCATGAGATCCCTGGCCGAGATCTTCGCAGTATGCGCGTCGTCCGGGAATTCCTTCGCACAGGCCGCCGTCGACATCGAGGCATCGGAATCCGGATGTTCCGTCGATACATTGCGGAAGGGGATGCTCTCTCGTCTTAAAGATATGGAGTTGTCGGTCACAGAAGCGCTCTCGGGCTCCTGGAGAGGGCTTCTGGTTCCCGAGGAGGCGTATCTGCTGCACGAATACGGCGCGGACGCACCTTCGTTTTCAAGCCCGTTCGTCCTCGCCGCCGCCCGTATCGCCATCGCTGTCTCCACGTACAACGCGGCGATGGGGCGCATCGTCGCCGCCCCGACCGCAGGAAGTTGCGGCATCCTGCCGGGACTGCTCTTTTCCTACCGGGAGCACTTCTCCTGCGATGAAGAAACACTTCTCTCCGGCCTTTTCGCTGCAGCTGCGGTCGGCTCGGTGACTGCTGCTCGCGCAACGCTCGCGGGAGCCTCCGGAGGCTGCCAGGCCGAGTGCGGCGCGGCTGCGGCGATGGGCGCGGCCGCTTTAGCACAGATGCGCGGAGGAACCCCCGACGCCGTAGGCCACGCCGTCGCCCTCGCCTACAAGTCGATACTCGGGCTCGTCTGCGACCCGGTCGGCGGGCTCGTCGAGTCTCCCTGCATCAAACGGAACGGCATGCTCGTCTCGTTGTCTGCTCTGGCTGCTGACATGGCGCTCGCGGGCCTTCGCTCGCTCATTCCGCCCGACGAAATCATCGACGCGATGGGACAGGTCGGACGCGCCCTCCCGGAATCGCTTCGCGAAACCGCGGGAGGCGGGCTCGCGGTGACGCCGACTGCGCGGGAGCTTGTCGCAAAGCTTCTACAAAAGGAATAACAAAACGAAGCGGGGCGAACCGGTCAATCCCGGCGCGCCCCGCTTCGTTTTTTCTCTGATTATTCCAATACCAGACCGTTGATCTTCTCGATGCCCAGCCCCGCTCCGCCTGAGGGGACCACCGACGAACCTCTGTACATAGCGCCCCCCTCGACTGGGTCGGACGCGCAGAGAATGGGAGGATCAAGATCCGCCCTGGTGATCACCGGCAGCGCCGAAGCAAGGTGACACGCCGCCGACACGCTGATCTTCGTCTCCATCATCGCGCCGATCATGCACTCCACGCCGCAGGCACGGGCCATGCCGCAGATTGCGACGGCATTCCGTATACCCCCCGTCTTCATCAGCTTGATGTTGATCAAGTCCGCAGCTCTCATGGAGAGCACTCTGAAGGCGTCATGAACCGAGAAAACGGACTCATCGGCAAGGACGAGCGTGTCGACGCTGTCCGTCACCATCTTGAGCCCTTCGAAATCGTGCGCTTTCACCGGCTGCTCCACGAGTTCGATATCGAGCCCCTTATCCTCGAAGAAACGAATGGTGCGAATCGCCTCTTTCGGGGTCCACCCCTGGTTGGCGTCCACCCGGAGCAGCACGCTCTTGCCTACAGCCGACCGGATCTCTTCAAGCCTTTGCATATCAAGGTGAAAGTCCGTACCGACCTTGATCTTGAGCGCCGAGTATCCGTCCGCGACCGCTTCCAGGCTGTCTTTCACCATCGTCTCGGGCGCGTTCACGCTGATGGTATAGTCTGTCTCCACCGCCCTGGCCGCGCCTCCGAGAAGCGCGTACAGGGGCTGTCCCAGCGTTTTCCCCCAGATATCGTGGAGCGCGATGTCCACGGCCGCTTTTGCCGAGGCATTATGCACCAGAGCGCTATCCACGACATCCAGCAGGCTGTTCAGGTCGTCCGTCTCCCGTCCGGTGAGCAACGGACGAAGCCGTTCCTCTACCGCGCCGCGGATGGCGCCGTTCGTATCACCTGTGATCACCGCAGTGGGAGGGGCCTCTCCATATCCGCAGACTCCCTCCTCGGTCTCCACCACGACAACATTGGTGGTCACTTCCGAGACCGTCCGAAGCGCCGTCTTGAACGGCTTCTTCAGCGGTATGGAGAGAGAGCCGAGACGGATGTTCCGTATCTTCATTCTACGCCCCCGCCATCATGGAGAGGAGTTTCGCGACGAAGAGGCCTCCTGCGGTGCCGCACACGTATCCCATAAGCGCCATCAGCACGCCGATCGGCACGAGAGTTTCTTTATACGCCGCCGCGATGATGGGCGCCGCCGCCACCGCGCCGATGTTCGCGAGACTGGCCACTGCGCATGTGAAGAGGTCGATCTTGAAAATCTTCGCGATGATCGCCATGAGCAAGGCATGGACGCCGAGGATGACGAAACCCGCCGCCAGGTAGTACGGCGCGTCGGTCAGCTCCTTGAAGGATGCCCTGGAGGCGATGAGGCAGATGATGACGTAGAGCATGGTCATGGAAACAGGGGACGACCCGGGAATGCTGTTCATCGGCGTCATGGCGCAGAGAATACCGAAGATCGTCGCAATAATGATGGTGACGGTGCTCACAGAAAGAAAGTCGCTCTTGCCGAAGACGTCCATGAACATGGGAGAGATGAAGGAGGCAAGCCATGCCGAAAGAGCGGAAACCGCAAGACCGGCGCCGATCAGAAGAGCGAGGTCGGCAGTCTCCATCTTCGTTCGCGTGTTTTCCTTCACCTCGGAGAGCATGAGACCGACGGAATCGATTGTGGAGGTGTCGGTCTTCGTCCACTTGTTGAAGAACCTGGCATAGGGAACGGTAGCAAGAAGAAGGATGACCCAGATCGAGTAGTTCACATTATCCACGAGCAACGTGTACCCCATTGCAGAGTCGTTGATACCGAGCGCTCCCTGAATGGCCACCATGTTCGCGGTGCCGCCGATCCAGCTTCCGGCCAGCGCTCCCCAGGTCTTCCACCCCTCGGGAGGGAAACCGTTCTTCATCAGGGCGAACATGACCACAAAGCCGATCATGATGGTAATCGTCGCCGAGAAGAAGCCGATGAGCATGCGGGGCCCGAGCTTCAGAATCTTCCGGATGTCGCAGCGAAGCAGCATGACGAAGATCATCGCCGGAATCAGGTTGCCCCGCACCACACGGTACGCGGCGTTAACGCTGTCGGTCTTCTCCCACAGATCGAATGTGGCGAAGATCATGCACATGACGTAAAGAACGACGGGCGTTGGCACATACTTGAAGAACGTCGAATCCTTGTACTTCATCTCCAGGGTAGCCACAACCCCTGCGAAACAGAAAAGGAACGCAACATAGGCAAAACCGTTTGTTATCACAGTAGAATCCCTCCTGATCGAAAAAAGTAGCTTCTTTATTGCTGGTCGTGAAACGCGTCATAAACAATCTTTCCGACGCGGGCGCAAAAATCAACACCCTCTGACCTGTCCTTTACTCCATCCGTCAAAACCGAAACAATCACAGGCCTCTTGCCGCCATAGAAGAAAATGCCCACATCATGCTCGTTACCGGGAAGTTCTCCAGTTTTATGCGCCAAGAACTGTTCAACGTCGTCAACATCAAGAAGCGGAATCAGCCCGGGGAGTTTCGTATTCAGTTTCTGCGAGGAAAGTATTTCCATCATACGCTTCCTATTCTCATACGGAAGATGTGCCCCGGAATGCAGAGCTTCCAGCAACAACGCCATATCTCCTGCAGTAGTAAAGTTATCCCTGCCGGCTTTCTTCGCCTCGAAGTCGAGCATCTTGCGCCCGAGGACAGTTTTATATAATCCGAGCGCTTTACACTCCGTGTTGATAGCATCCATACCAAGCCTGTCGATCAGTATGTTCGCCGCAGTGTTGTCGCTGACGGATACCATGAGGAGAGCGAGATCATCCAGCCTCAGTCGAGCTCCGGATCTTGTCCGGTGAAGCAAGCCGCCGTCCACCGACGTTGAAGACGAAAACACTGCAAACTCATCGAGGTCGATCTTGCCTGAAGAGTGCTTTTCAAAAAGAGTATAGAGAACTCCTAACTTGATTAAACTCGCCGCTGAAAAAACTCTTTCAGCATTATGCCGCAGTTCTATCCCGTCCCTTGGACTGGAAACGACAACGCCTGCCGTCCCTGTGAAATTCGCTGTTTCTCTTTTTACGGCTTCAATCCAATCCATCTTAGAAGTTCCCTAAGAAAGCCCGTCCAATAACATACAGAACAGTAAACAATACGATCAACCAGCCATTGCAGAGCATGGCTTTAAGATCATCCGACTGAGCAAGCCCCATCTGTCCCTGCATGTCTCCTTCGGGAATAGCGAAAGATGTCATCTGAGATCCAACCAGAAGCACCACAACCCAGATTGTCATAGGTATATCGAGGCTCTGTGCAAGGGGAAGAAACATTTTGTTGATGACTTCCGCCTGCGCTACAGCCGCTCCCGGTACGCCGAAGACACCGACCAAGGTCGAAAAAACCAGGAATGCCACAGCTCCGCCCTGTTCAACATAAGGCTTCAACAACGTGGCCAAAGCCTCGAACGTGCCTGCCTCGGACATAAAGTTCACGAAAGGATCCAAAAGAACGAAGAAGAAAAAGAGCCAGATAAGGCGTTTGGAACCTTCGCAAATAGTGTCCACTATTGCAGTCAAATTCAAGCCGCCTGCCAATCCCGTCAAAAGCGCTGTACCCAGCATAACGGCAAGTACGAAAGTAGACCCTCCTCCGATGGAAATACCATAGCCTACAAGCAGGGACATGGAAACGATGAAAACAAGAGTTGCTCTTCTCACCTGAGCTGAGGATATCCACTCCGCTCCCTTGCCGGAAGTTGTTTCTTCCTCGGCGTAGTGTTTTTTCCCCTCCGTCACTTTCTGCACGTGCCCCGCCCAGAAGAATGTCACGATCCACATGATAATGGATATCGGTATGCCAGCGTTGACGAGGTACTGAGGATATGACAACCCTGTGAACTCCATGAGCGCAACCACGGGAGGGGTAAAGGGCCCAAGGAACAGTCCCGTTGCTCCGGCGCCATGGAAAAGAACACCCATGGTATTCGGAGTTACCCTGACCGAGGCTACTATGGGGATAAGGATCGGAGCAAGAATGGCGTTTCCTCCCGCCATTGTACCCAAGAGACTAACAATAATAACTGAACAGAGCATAACGACAAAAAAAGCACGTTTTTGGGAATTAACGCTGAGCTTTCCGGTAACCATGGAAACAAGATCATTGACGACCTGCGTCCGTTTCAGAACTTCGCCAAGTCCTGCCCCAAGGAGAATGATGAGCCCTATATATCCCAGAAAAGAACCCAACCCTCCACGAATTCCAGCGGCGATATCCATTATGCCATGTCCCCCGATAAGGGACGCGACGAGTATTCCGAGAGATACTGCTACAATCTGCCCAAAACGAGCAAAACAGAATATTATGTAAACTACAAGCGGAATCAATCCCAAAAGAACCGAATTTTCCATGTCAAACCCTCCTTGTTTTTTTACCTTGTGGAACGAAAAACATATTTTCTTTTTCTCATCCTCCTTCCATTCATCTAGATACCGAACGGCATCACACGTTAGAAACAACACCGCAAAAAAAATCCAGCGGTCGCCGACGTATTTAACGTCGGCGACCGCTGGATTTTATCCCCTTTTGTCCGCGAGGCGAACTCGCTCGGAGCCAAGGATAAAGCAGCTCGCTATTTCATTGTTTTCTTCGGCGCCGAAACTTCCTTGTATTTCTTTATAGCATCCCTATACGCGGCAATAATCGCCTTTTGTGATGAAGCAAAATATCTGTTCTGTACGTCGGCGATTATTGAATTCTCGTCGCAAACAAGGCGCCGTCCGACAAACAACCCCCGAATGAATCGCCCTGTAGTTTCCAGCGTTACGGAAACGGAACAGTCAAGAATCTCCTCGGTTTCTTTCAGCAGAATAAAGGTAATAAAGAAAGCACCGAACTGCTGATTTATAGGGTTAAAACCGGTTGTTTGCGAATTTCCCACCACAAGGATGGAGTCCTTCGGATACTCCATATCATGCATCATTGTATAATTCTATCATGACGTCGGCAGATTTGTCCATCATCCTCCTGTGAGAAGCGGCAAAACTTTTATTTCATCACCCTCTTGAGGAACATAATCTTTCTTTTTCCGTGAACCGTTCACGAGAAGGATATATCCCATATGCGAATCCATGCCTGCTTCTTTGAGCAGGAGCTCCACCGATTTATTGCCCGGCCGGATCTTCCATGGATCGGAGGGCTGGTATTTTTTTAAGATACCGAGGAGACACAGTCTGGCTCCCATAGCTACTACATCCCAACGCCATGAAGAAGAACATCGGTGAGAGGGCATAAAGCGCCCATCCCATTGACAAGGCTCTGATTTTCACACAGCATCGGAAGTTCCGAACAGATACCCCTCTTTATTAGTCGCATTTTTTTTCTGATTCCCCTCCGTAGTGTTTCACAACAATCACAGGTTTTCTCGAAATAGAGAGTATGCAATCAGCATACACCTATCTTCTCCGCAGACAAAAACCTCCGCGTTTCAGCGGAGGTTTTTGTCTGCGGAGATCACCCCCCGAAATCAGGAGTGTATCATATTCGTGCCCTTGAGATCAGTCGCACGGAGCGGCAGCCGCTCCCGCCGGTTTTTCCGTTTGTTTTTCCTCCGGCACAGCTTTGGGAGCAGCGTTCTCAGGACCTGAAACTTCCACGACACTCTTTACCGTCTCTTCTACAGATTCCGCTTCCTCTTTGACTGAGGATTCCTCAGGCTTGAGCTCCTCCGATGCAACGGGTCCCCCGGAAACGCTCTCGTCTTTTTCCTCTTCGACAGCCGGGATTTCAGTCTTCGGTTCCTCAGCAACAGCAGTTTCCTCGGGAGCAGCTTCTTTCTTCGCTTCTTCGACTGCTGCTTCTTCCGCCTTCGGCGCCTCGGTCGCTACGGGTTCCTCGGAAACAGCTTCTTCCTTCTCCTTCGGCGTCGCAGGTTCTTCGGCCGTTACGGGTTCCTCGGAGACGACCTCTTTAACCTCTTCAACCGTCTCCGTCACAGCCTCCACAACCTCAGCGGCGACTTCCTGCGCAGCTTCTCCAGCTACCGCGGACTGCTCGGTTACCGCTTCCGTCACCGCTTCCTCGGGCTGCTTCGCAGGTTCTTCCACCTTCGGTTCTTCCGCTGCTACAGTTTCCTCAGGAACAGCCTCTTCCTTCACTTCTTCGACTGCCGCTTTTTCTACTGCTGCTTCTTCTGTCTTCGGAGCCTCGGTCGCTACGGGTTCCTCGGAAACAGCTTCTTTCTTCTCCTTCGGCGTCGCAGGTTCTTCGGCCGTTACGGGTTCCTCGGAAACGACCTCTTTAACCTCTTCAACCGTCTCCGTCACAGCCTCCACAACCTCAGCGGCGACTTCCTGCGCAGCTTCTCCAGCTACCGCGGACTGCTCGGTCACCGCTTCCGTCACCGCTTCCTCGGGCTGCTTCGCAGGTTCTTCCACCTTCGGTTCTTCCGCTGCTACAGTTTCCTCAGGAACAGCCTCTTCCTTCACTTCTTCGACTGCCGCTTCTTCTGTCTTCGGAGCCTCCTCGACTGCGACAGGTTCCTCCGAAGCAACCTCTTCCTTTACTCCTTCGACAACCGGCGCTTCAGCCTTCGATTCCTCAGCAACAGTAGCCTCCTCGGGAGCGGCTTCTTCCTTCACTTCTTCGACTGCTGCTTCCTCGGCCTTCGGTTCTTCTGTTTTTGCCGGTTCTTCAACCGCAGGTTCTTCGATGGCAGATTGCGCATAGCTCCCCGTAACGGAGGCAAGCGAGTCCTTCATAACCGAAACGGCGGCGTCAGCCGGAGTGTTCCAGCCTTCGACTTCACTGAAAGAGACGACGTACTCTCCGACCGGCAGGCCTTGAAGGACTTCGCCGCTCGCGTAGCTCCCTTCGCCGTTCAAACTCCACAACGCGCTCTCCGGCCCTTCGATGACCGCGGAAACGGAACCTTTTTGCCGCGTGTACACTGCGGAGACCGACGTCATTCCGTCTTTTGCGACAACAATATTCTGATCTTCCGGCTTCTCCCAGCCTTCAACAACACTGAAAGAAACGACATATTCGCCTACAGGCAGCTTCTGAACGACCTCGCCGCTCGCGTAGCTCCCTTCGCCGTTCAAACTCCACAGTGCGCTCTCCGGCCCCTCGATGACCGCGGAAACGGAACCTTTTTGCCGCGTGTACACTGCGGAGACCGACGTCATTCCGTCTTTTGCAACGACGATATTCTGATCTTCCGGCTTCTCCCAGCCTTCAACATCACTGAAGGAAACGATATATTCGCCGGAAGGCAGCTTCTGAACGACCTCGCCGCTCGCGTAGCTTCCTTCGCCGTTCAAACTCCACAGTGCGCTCTCCGGCCCCTCGATAACCGTTGAAACGGAGCCGACATGACGTGTGTAAACTCCGGTCGCCATCGCCGTTACATTTCGGAAAACGGTAACCGACTGATCATCGGGCTTCTCCCACCCGTCGGCGTCGGAGAAACTCACGGTATACTCTCCTACGGGAAGATCTTTGACGGCCTCGCCGCCGGCATAGGTTTTCTCGATTCCGGAGATCTTCCAGAGCGCCTCTGTGGGGCCCTCTATAGACACGGCAACTGCTCCGACATGCTGCGTATACACCCCTTCGAACGTCGCGGTCGCATCCTTGCCGACGACGAGCTTCTGCTCGCGAGGTCTGTCCCAGCCGTCGATCTTTGAAAACGTAACGGCGTATTCTCCGACGACGAGATTCTCAACGAGAGCATCGCTCGCATAGCTGCCATCGCCGTTCAGATTCCAGCGCGCTTCCTCGGGCCCTTTGATCGTTATCTTGACCGAGCCTTTATGTTGTTTGTAGCTTCCGGTAATGGTGGACAGTGCGTCTTTCGTCACGGAAACCGTCTGGTCGGCAGGCGTATCCCAATCGGCGATTTCGGAGAACGAAACCGTATGCTCGCCGACCACAACCTTGTCGACAGTCTGTCCGCTCTCGTAGCTCCCCTTGCCGTCCAAACTCCAGCGCGCTTCTGCGGGACCATCGAGAGTCACCGTCACAGAGCCGAGATGCCGCGTATACCCTGGCTCCGCTTTTGCGAGCGTATCCTTCGCCACTGTGATCTGGAAATCCTGAGGAGCGTCCCAACCGTTCACCTGTGAGAAAGAGAGTGTGTACGTACCGACGATAACATCTTTTACTGTCTCGCCGCTCGCGTAGCTCCCCTTGCCGTCCAAGCTCCAGCGGGCTTCTTCAGGGCCGAAAAGTACAACCTGCACGGATCCCTTGTGCTGAATAAACTCGACGTCGAGCTTTGCAACGGTGTTTTTCAAAACTTTAACAGTCTGTTCCGCAGGTTCGTCCCAATCCGCAAGGTCGAAGAAAGACACCGAATACTCTCCGACAACGAGATCTTTTATGATCTCTCCATCTTTGTACGAACCTTTGCCGTTCAGTCTCCACAGCGCCCCCGCAGGGCCGTCGATCATAACCTGCAACGATCCCTTGTGCTGCGCGTATGTTCCTTTGAAGACCGCCTCGGCGTCTTTGACAACTTCCACTGTGCCGTCGGCGGGCTTGTCCCAGTCGGCAATATCGGAGAAGGAGACTGTGTGCTTCCCTACAACAACGTCTTTTGCGATCTCTCCGCTTGCGTAGCTCCCCACGCCGTCCAGGCTCCAACGAGCTTCGGAGGGACCGTCGACTTGAACGACGACGGATCCTCTGTGTTCGGAATAGGAGGCTTCTATTTGTGCTACCTCGCCCTTTACGACGGTAACTTTCATCTTCTCCGGAGCGTACCAGTTTGCAACGTCCTTGAAGACAACGGTATACTCGCCGACCGGGAGGTCTGCACGAACTGCGCCGTTCTCAAACAGCTCCTCGATCCCCTCGAGACCCCAGCGAGCGTCGGACGGTCCTTTGAGAGAAACCGATACCGAGCCAAGGTGCTTTGCATACTGTACGGAGATTTCCACTGTTTGATCACGGATCACCGTTACAGGGACAGCAACGGGATGATCCCAATCCTGGACGGCGGAGAAAACAATTGTGTGTTCGCCGACAGGGATGTTCGAGGCTGTCTCGCCGCTCGTATAGAGTCCTCTCCCGTTTACGGTCCAACTGGCCTCTTCGGGACCGTCAAGCGTTACTTTGATTGAACCTACCTGATGAATATACTTTCCTTCCGCAGCGACGGAAGCGCCCTTAGCTACGAGAACAACAATGTCCTGAGGCGTATCCCAGTCTTTAACCGCGGAAAAGCTCACCCTGCGGTTGCCCGTGGGAACATTTTCTACGGTTTCCCCGCTTGCATAGGATCCCTGACCGTCAAGGCTCCAGCGCGCTTCGGCAGGTCCCTCGAACGTTACCACGACGGAACCGGTCTGGCGCGTGTAGACTCCGGACACGGCGAGCGGCGCATTCCTGGGAACAGTTACAGACTGAGGCGCAGGAGTGTCCCATCCGGGAACTGCGGAGAAGGAAACAGTCCGCTTGCCGGCGACCTTCCCCAGTATCTGGTCGCTTGTGTACTCGCCTTTCTTGTTCAGGCTCCAGTGCGCTCCCTCTGGTCCTTCAATGGTAACCCAGATGGACGCGTTCTGCTGGCGGTATTTCCCCGTCGCTTCTGCTTCGGTTCCTGAAGTTACTGTTACTGCCACATTCGCAGGCTTTTTCCAAAGGTTCTCGTCCGAAAAGGAAATTGTATGATTTCCGGCAGGAAGGCCGGTAAGGGTCTGGCCGCTCGGGTAGCTTCCCTTTCCGTTCAGACTCCAGCGCGCCGATGCCGGACCTTCGATGAGCACTTTCAACGAGCCTCTCTCGTTCTTTATTGCGGCGCCGATATTCAGAGTACCTCCGGACGCCACCTTGCCGGAGAGCGTCTGATGGCCCGTAGCATATTCAAGAAGACGTGTTTTTATCTGCTCCGACGTCAGCTCCGGCGATACGGCGACTAAAAGCGCCGCAGCGCCCGCGACATGCGCGGAAGCAACAGATGTACCGCTGAGAGCGGCATACTTTCCTCCCAGGGCTGTGCTCCGCACTTCGTAACCTGGAGCGGCAATATCCACAGAGGCGCCGAAGTTGGAGAACTTTGCAAGCGCTCCGTTCTGTGTAATCGCAGCAACTGTCACCATCTCGGGGAACGCAAAGGCTGCGGGGTAAATCATGTTCCCTTTGTATCCTCCGCCCGCACGCGCAATATTCTGACCTTCGTTCCCCGCCGCGGCGACGAGGAGAACCCCCGCATCGGAGAGGGCCTTGCAGGCTATAGCCAGCGGATCAGAGCCGGGCTCGTTTACCGACGGAGTCCAGCCTCCAAAGGCCATATTTGCGACCCGGATGTTGAGTCCTCTGCTTTTCTGCTCCAGCACGTAGTTAATTCCTGCAATAATGTGTCCGATACTTGCCGCGCCGTTCCCGTCAAGAACCTTAACCGCCAGCAGTTTGACAGTCCAGTTTATCCCGGTTGCACCCAGTCCGTTATCTCCCGCTGCGCCGATAATACCGGCAAGATGCGTTCCGTGTCCGTTATCGTCCATCGGATTCGTTGCGTTCGGCACGCTCACCAGGTTTCTTCCGAAGTTGCCGTCCTTGTCACGTCCTATGTTGGCTGCCAAATCCTCATGGTCATACTGTATGCCCGTATCGAGAAGAGCTACATAGATCTCTTCGCTGCCGGTCGATACCTCCCAGGCTTCGGAGACGTTACTATGCTCCATACCCCAGGAGGAAGAGAAATCGGGATCATTCGGCGTTCGGAGGATTTTAACGATGAAGTTCGGCGTCGCGCCCAGCACTCCGGGAATTTGACGCACTTCAGCGAGCAGTTCTTCAGCCGATTTACCTTCCGCCTTGAGCTGTACGATATTCTTCCCTGTAGCAGCGGCAATCGCGCTATAGGTACGAATCACCCGTGAGGAGGTCGCCTCGGCGATCTTGTTCGCCTGGCTCTCTACCTCGGAAGCGCCGCCGGGCGCTTCGAGAACAACGAGAACATCTCCCCGGACAAATTCGTCGCTCGGCGCTTTCGGCTGGCCAAAGGCGGAGCCGGCACACAGGAACAGGAAGAGCAGGACCAACGCAAGTTTTGATTTTTTCATTCCCATCACCATCCATTCGTGCTGTGATATAGATCGAATAAAAACCTCGTCCAGTATGAAGACCGGACGCCGACAGATACTTCCGGGCATTGTTCATCCTCCGTGATCGAATGTGAAGAACTCGAAAAAAAACGCCCGTGCCACAAATTGAAAGTACTTTTTCTCGCAGCTTTTCATCCTCCCCCTTCCCCGAGAAAATAAAACCGTTTCAACTCAAAGGATGCACATCCGCTTTTCGCGGTTTTCAGCACACAACTTTTTTAAGAGGTTTCCCCTCGACCTCTAATTGTACCAACTTTTTGCTTTTGTAGAGTGCTTGATTTCGATATTTCAATGAAAAACAAAAAAAAACTCCGCCGTCTCGGCGGAGTCAGCGAAGAGCTTACAGAAGAGCTTACATCTTTGTCCTGAGTGGTTTTATTAAATCCGTTGAAAAATCACATCGATGACACTGCCGTCCACGATACTCGACAACACCGATAATTTTCTCACTGAACCGGGGAGAGCGAGGCACGCCCGTCATTTCTTCAGCATATTTTTTTAGATCGTGTATATTCACAAGAGAAATGCCTTTTCCCTTCAAATTCTCGACGAGATCGCTTCGCTTGGGGTTAACCGCGACGCCGCGTTCCGTTACGACGACGTCGACTGTGTCTCCGGGGGTCGTGGCGGTGATCACTCTGTCTACAATCATCGGCATTCGTCCGCGGAGAAGAGGGGTTACAATCACGGTGAGCCGCGCTCCGGCCGCCGTGTCCATGTGACCGCCTATACCGTGAAGAAGCAAGCCGTCCGATTCGGTATTCACGTTGACGTTGAAACCCGTGTCTACCTGAGTCGCCCCGAGAATCGCCGTATCAAGTCTGTCGACGACGCACCCCTTTGCCGCAGTATTGGCGTAGAACGAAGCGCTCATCTCAACATGCGACGCGTTTCGCGTAAGAGAGGAAACCGCCGCGGTATCGAAGGACTGCACATCGAGCAATGTATGAAAAAGCCCCTCTTCGAGCATCTCCACGCTCTGTTGGGTTATACCTCCCGAAATAAAACTGCCTTGAACGCCGGCTCGTCGCATTCGTTCACGAATAAACGCCGAAGCTGCAAGAGATATACCTCCTGCCCCCGCCTGCATCGAAAAACCGTCGACAAACACGCCGCTCCACTCGATAACCTTGGCCGCCTGTTCGGCGATGACCAGCCGCAACGGATCCCTCGTTACCCGAAGAGTACCGGAAACTATCCTCTCCGGATCGCCGATGCGCTCCACGGGAACAACCCAGTCCACCTGCGTCTGCGGAATCGAAAAGGGGACAGCCGGATACTCGACCAGATTATCCGTCACCGCGATGACATGGCGCGCGTACTGAGCATCGGAGAAAGCGTACCCAAGGGAACCGCATGCCGAAGGGCCGGAAACACCGCTGATGTTTCCCATTCTGTCCGCGGTCGGCGCTGCGATGACAGCGATGTCCACCTGAAGCTCTCCCATCTGCATCGCGCGAACACGTCCGCCGTGAGAACGGAGAATCACGGGGAAAGCAAAGAGTCCTTCCGACGCCGCCCTGCCCACGGGTCCGTTCACACTCCCCTGAATGGCTCGGACGACGCCGCTCCGCACATGACGCAATACATCCTTGTGCACCGGGAACAGAGCAGAGGGCGCCAGCACAAGATCGCGTATTCCCATGTTCGCGAGTACGTCAAGCGCCATGTTGACGACAAGATCCCCGTCGCGGAGGTGATGGTGGAAAGAGATCGTCATGCCATCCCTGACTTCGGAACGACGAAACGCTTCCTCCAGGGAGGCGAGCACCTTCGTTTCTCTTTGCTGCACCGGGCGAGCAACGCCCGTGCGCGGGACTCGGAGCGCATCTCCTGTATACGGACGAAAACACGCCACTCCAGGAATAGATTCCGGCACTTCTCTTCCAGCTCCATTCCTTATCAACGCCGTCCACTCCCTTCTCCACACGCGTCGGCAGCCAGGGCAAGAGCAAGAATCCTTCTGGCCTTTGCCGCTACCGGCGCGTCGATCATGCGACCGTTCAACACCGCCACGCCCGAACGAGATGCCTCGGCCTCCTCAAGAGCCCGAACTACGCGCTCAGCATGCTCGATCTCTCTTTCCGAGGGGGTAAACGCGCTATGAACGACGCCGACCTGACGCGGATGGATCACCGACTTTCCGTCGAAGCCGAGACGGCGTACTCGCAGGGCCTCGTCGAACAACCCCTCCGCGTCGTTGATATCGGCAAAAACGCTGTCAAGTGCTTGAACGCCCGCAATACGCGCCGCCGCCACCACCTTGGCTCGTACGTCGTCAAGCTCTCGTCCCTCTTTTGTCCGTTCCGCTCCAAGATCCGCCGTGTAGTCCTCCGCGCCGAAGTTCAAAGCGACGACGCGATGGCTTGCTTTGGCGATCGCAAGCAGATTGGAGGCGCCGAATGCGGACTCGACGATCGGGACAATTCCGACCGCCCCCACCTCAAGAGCGAAATTTTCTTCAAGCTCGCTCATTACACTGTCCGCACGAACGATATCGTCTGCGGTTTCGCACTTCGGCAGTCGAATAAGAGAGGGCGCCAGCGGAACGATTTCTTCGAAGTCTTCCCTGCCGAAAGGAGTGGAGAGCGCATTCACACGGACCGTTATCTCCACACCGCTGTAGGAAAACGTGCGGAGTGCATTTCTCACGAGGATTCTGGCCGCATCCTTCTCGGTGACGGGAATGGCGTCCTCGAGGTCGAAAATGACGCTGTCGGCGCCGTAAACATCGGCGTTGATCAACATCGCCGGATTGTTCCCCGGAATGTAGAGCGACGTGCGCCGAAGACGATTCTTCCGCATCACCTGTCACCAATCCCTTCCCGCGCTACGAGCGCTCTCCGGGCCGCCGTCTCCACCCTGGCCCGGAGAGTACAGTCGAGAGCGCCTCTTTCCGAAATAGTGACCGACGCACTGACGATCTTCAGCGAGGAGAGGGTTTCCTCCACTGCGTTTCGCATCTCCTCTTCGAAAGCGTTCACGGAAGGCCCGTCGAATGCAATGGACACTCCCGGAGCAGCGTCATCCAAAAGCACCATCACAAGAGTGTCGCACGATTCAAGAGTCCCCGCTTGCCCGCACACCGTCGACATGGCGATCCCTCCAATCACTGAGCCGAAGGAGCCGGATCCTTCTGGATCCTGTAATTGTAAAAAACAACAACGGTCAGTAAAGCAACACCGGCCAGGTCGCCAAGAAGTCCGGGAATGATCAGACTTATGGCGCCGACAAGAGCCAACAGACGTCCCCAGAGAGGCACTGGACGAAAAATGTACCCCTCGGTTGCGACGGCAAGTCCGTACACGCCGATGCACGCCGTGAAAATTGCCATTATCGTTACTGGCCAACTGCTCACGTTGGTGAGCATGATGTCGGGCGAATAGACAAATACAAAGGGAACAATGAATCCTGAAAGCGCCAGCTTGATCGAGGTAAAGGCCGTTTTATTCGGGTCGGAGCCTGCGATTCCCGCAGCCGTGTACGCCCCGACACAGACCGGAGGGGTCACCGAGGAGAGCACTGCGTAGAAAAAGACAAAGAAATGAACGTCGAGCGCGTTGCAACCCAGCAGCACAAGCGCAGGCGCCGCGACTGCGCTCGCCATGACGTAGCTCGCCGTTGTGGGCATGCCCATGCCCAGGATCATCGAGAGGATCATTGTCGAAACGAGCGTGAGCAACAGGTTTCCTTTGGTAAAGCTCAGGATGACATCCCCAACTTTGAGCGCGATACCTGTAGCGCCCATCATGCCGATGACCACGCCGACAATGATACATGCAACGGCGACCGAGAGAGCGCTCTTCGATCCCTCTTCAAGGGTGGCGATGAAAGACTTGAGATCGAGACGATCCTCCTTTTTAACAAAACTCAGGACTATCGAGAGACCGATCCCCCAACATCCGGCGTACAGCGGATTGTACCCTTGAACAAGAAAGTAGATGATACCGAATAGCGGGATAGCCTTGTAACCGCTCCCTAACAGCACATCCTTCACCTTGGGCAGCATGTTTTTCGGAAGCCCTTGAAGTCCGAGCTTCGCCGCCTCAAGGCTCAGGCAGCACCAGATCCCCCAGAAGTAGAGCAGCGCCGGCACAACCGCCGCGCTGAGCACCTTGAGGTAGGAAATCCCCAGTGTATCCGCGATGATAAACGCCGCCGCCCCCAGGACTGGAGGCATGATCTGCCCTCCGGTGGAGGCCGCCGCCTCCACTGCTCCCGCGAAGTGCGCTTGATAACCGATTTTCTTCATCAAGGGTATTGTGAACGCGCCCGTCGTGGCCACGTTGGCCGAAGTGCTGCCGCTGATCGTTCCCATAAAGGCGCTTGAAACCACCGCTATTTTGGCGGGACCGCCTTTCAAGTGCCCGGTCAACGCCATGGCAAGATCGTTGAAAAACTGCGACGTCCCGGTCGAGCCCAGGAAGGCTCCGAAGAGAATAAAAAGAAAGATATACGTCGCGGAAACCCCTGTGACCAAGCCGAAAAGACCATCTGTTGTAAGATACAGCTCTTCGATGATTCTGGGAATGGACAGCCCGAAATGGCGGAACGGCCCCGGCATCGAGCGCCCGTAGTAGGCGAAGAGAAGGAAGAGCGAGCAGAAAACCGGTAGCGGATAGCCGAGAACCCGGCGGGCCGCTTCGAAGACAAGAACAACAAGCGCGGCGCCAAGGTAGAGTTCGTACTGTCTGAACATTCCCGCCCGGCGCGCGATATCCTCATACATGAAGAACACATACAGTGTACACACCGCGGCGACAAGGGCGAAAATCCAGTCCGCCGCCGACGGACGATGCCGGGGAGAGGATTTCCACATCGGATAGATGAGGAAGATGAGCGGCAGAATAAACGCCATGTGAAGACTGCGTTGCTGCATCGCCGGGAAAAGACCGAAAAAAGCCGTGGAGAGCTGAAAAACGGCCAGACACACTGTAACAACTGTTACGAGCAGCTTCAACCAACCCGTGAAGGAGCGTTTTTTGCCGCTGGATACCTTCTTCTCGCTGTTGCTGGGGACCGCGGTGTCCATTCTTTACCTCCCGAAAAAGACAAGAAAGGGAGGGCCGGCGAGATTGCTTCGCCTTCCCTCCCGTCGTGATGTTCGCCTATTCCTTGATCAGGCCGACTTCGACGTAGAACTTCTTCGCGCCGGGATGCAGAGGAACACTCATTCCGGCAAGGGCGAGTTCGAGGGAAAAATCGTTGAAGTAGTTCAGCCGCTCCTTGAGAAACGCCGTGTTGCTGTGAAGCATCTTCGTTATATTATAGATAACGTCTTCCGGCATATCCTCGTAGGTCAGCAAAGAGCCGATCGCCGCGACAACCCTTACGGGCTGGTCGTACCCTGCGTACACTCCGCCGGGAATCATCGCCGGAGCGTAGTAGGGGAACTTCTCGACGATCTCCTGCATCTTGTCCGGTTCGATACCGATCAGGCCCACCTTGCCCGAACGAATCATATCCGTCACCTGGGCGTTGGGCGCGTTGGTTGTCCAGATATGCGCCTGTGAATCGCCGACTTTGAGCGACTCCGCCACCTCCGCGCGGCCGAAACGAACGATCTTCACATTTTCGTCAGTAAGACCGTAAATAGACATGAACTCCCTGGTATTGACTTCGATACCACCGCCTACCGGGCCGTAATCCACTTTTTTGTCCTTGAAATCGGCGATACTCTTGATTCCCGCATCGAGATTCACAAGAATGTGCGCCGGCATCGGATAGATCGCCGTAACGTACCGAAGCGTCTTGATCGGCTGTTCAAAAGTGCCCGTCCCGTTCCACGCATCGTTTACCGTCGAGGACTGCACCATGCCAAGTTCGACTTCTTTATTTCCGAGATTGATACAGTTCTTGATCGAACCACCAGTAACCGCGGTGAAATTAACATCCTTCAACTCCTGCGTTCCAAGCTGGGCGATAGTATTTCCGATAAGGTAGAATCCTCCGCCGACGCTGCTCGTCCCTATACGGACGAAGACATCCGCCGCCATCGCAGGAACAGCCGCGAACAGCACGCACACAACCGAAAAAAACACCAACCATTTCCTCTTCATGACCGTCGAAACCTCCTCTTGTTTTCCGGCGAACCGGTGGAATGGATATATTGCACTCTTGAAAAGATCCCAAGAGATAACAATCGAACGAAAAAATTACTCCACGAATTTAGGAAGGAACTCTTTCTCCTGCGCGCGGAAACCGGGCACGCCGACAAGGTCCTTGAACTCGTTGAAGGAGAAAACGAGCTCCTTTCTCTCCGGGGCAAGGCGTCCGCCCTTGATAGCTTCCAGATAATTCTGTACGCCTCTTGCTGCGGCAAATGCCGTTCCCACGGGAATGCTGACACGGGCAACGCCCATCTCCGCCAATTCTTCAAGAGGAACGAGCGGCGTCTTGCCTCCCTCGATGTTGTCGAAGAGATTGATGCTAACAAGCCCATTGATTCCTTTTACGGCTTTTCGAATCTCATCCACTGTCCGCGGGGCTTCCACGAAGATCATATCGGCGCCCGCCTCGATATAGGCGTTCCCCCGGCGAATGGCCTCATCCACCCCGGACACTGCGATGGCGTCCGTTCGTGCGTTGATGATGAAATCGGGATCCAATTCGTCGCGCACCTTCGCGCAAGCCTTGATCTTCAGTACCATTTCCTCCATAGGCACAACAGTCTTTCCCTCGATATGGCCGCACCGTTTCGGGAAGACCTGATCCTCAAGATTCATCCCCGCCGTTCCCGCCTTGATAAATTGCTCCGTGACGCGCATCGCATTGATAGCGTTGCCGTATCCGGTGTCGGCGTCCGCCATGACGGGAATATCCACCGCATCGACGATATTGCGGGTGAAATGCAACACATCGGTGAAGGAAATAAAAGCCATATCGGGCAGACCAAGATATGTAGCGGCAAGACCGAAACCGCTCACTTGGATGGCCTTGAACCCAGCCTTCTCTATGAGCTTGGCGGAAATAACGTCGTGAGCTCCCGGAGCGGGAAGCGCTTTTCTTTCCTGCAACAACTGACGCAACATTGTGGTTTTTTTCATGACAAAGCCTCCATGCACAGATAAGAATGAGATGTAACTTCCATAATATGGATGTTCATTTCATATTATGGTATAATCATCTTACACGAACATTTCAAGATGTCAATGTGTGAATTGCATGAACGAGGTGACGAGATACGGATGGAAGAAAAACAGAAAAATAAAGAGGACGGCGCCTCGGCGCTGAAGAAGGGGTTGGCGATACTTTCGTCCTTTTCATGGACGAAAAACGCCATGACATTGACCGAAATTGCACGGGAACGCAACCTCCCACTCCCCACTGCAGCTCGACTGATAAAAGCTCTTGAAGAAGAGGGGTTTCTTGAAAGAAACACGAAGACAAAGCGATTTCACCTTGGCTTCAAATGCTCTCTCCTGGGCGCCATTGCAAAAAAAACAGGCATCCTGCGCATGATCGCATCACCGTATATGGAAGAGCTAAGAAGTATGTTCAATGAAACGGTGAACCTCTACCTTCGCGAAGGAGATATTCGAGTCTGCTACGAACAGATTGAAAGCTCGTTCAACCTGAAACGCTCGGCCAAACTTGGAGATCGTTTCCCTCTCTGGGCTGGTGCGGCAGGGCGCTGCTTCCTTGCTTTTATGAAAAGAGAGGAGGTCGACAGAATTCTGGAAGAAGTAGAGCCATTGACTGCGAATACCATCTTGGACAAAGAGCAGATATATAAAAAGAGTCTTGAAGTAAAAACAAGAGGTTATTCATTCAGCGTTTCCGAGCGAGAGGAAGGAGTCTCTTCGGTCGCGGCCCCGATTTTCGACGCTTCAATGCAACCGATGGCGTGCTTGACTGTTTCAGGCCCCACATCCCGATTCAGTGAGGAGATGATCGCGGCCCTCATACCGGAAATAAAACAGCGCTGCCTTCTTATTTCTCTCAAACTCGGCGCGGAAAGAAAAAATCTAGCGATTCTGCAAGCTGAAGAACCAGTAGTCTGAACACGCTCTACAAAAAATCAATCCGCCAGTATTGACAGGAAATGTGCAATGTTCTAACGTAGACGTTGTATTCCGTTTTCATGAAAGAGTTCATCCTGTTTCTCCCGAAGCGCAGCATTGCGAAAAAGGTAAAGTGTGTTCGTAGTTCGGTTCCTTTTCGAGATACGGGCATTCTGAATGGGCGGAGGTGCGGGATTGTATCGTACGTTCAGCTACGGTATGGCGCTCTTCTGGGTGTTCGTTCAGCAAATATGTCTTGTATGCGCCCGTTGGGCCTGCGACGACCTGAGCGGTGAGAAAAAACACCTCACTCCCTTCATGGCGGCCCAGGCGGTGCTTTTCATCGTTGCTGCGGCGCTGGCCGCGGGTGATCTCACCGACTGGCTCCCCCGTCTCCACGAACATACAAATAACTCTCCCTCCATGGTCTGGCAATTCATCTGCACCGTTATGCTGGCACTCGACGGCGGACTCATCGCGTACGCCTGGCGTTTTTACCGGTTGCATGCTCTGAAAGGGAATCTTCCGGTGGATAACGCTCTCAAGCTCTTTGTTGCTTGGGGAACAGTATGCCTGCTCCTCTACGGAATCTACTTTGCCCCGGCGCTCTCCATCGCTGTCCGTCATTCGCTGAGTCTTTGGGAATGGGAGTACATCTGCCTCTTCTATTTCCGGATCGTGAACACATGCTATCTCATTCTGGAGGGGGGCATGGGGCTTGTCGTGTTTCTGCTATGGAGAAATCTGCGGAAGGAGGGATTCCTTGATGCTCATTCTTGAACGGTTTTTTCTGTGGATTGCGCGATGGATGGTATTCCCGGTTTTTTGGGTTCGCTGGAAGTGTGGACGAACATGCTCTGCAGCGCGACGGATATTCTCTTCGTCTTCTGGTTTCTGCGGATATCGGACATTGCCCGTGCAGAGCAGGGGCACAAAGCAATCCGTCTCCGGTATTCCATTCTTGCGATCTGCCTGCTGCTTACCCCCGCGCTCCTTTTTTTCAAAGGGCCTGTGCTGATGATATTGACGTCCTTCATTCTCGGCATTCCGTACATACTGCTCGCCGGGAGCGTCTTCTTAGAGATTCCGGGTATTGTGAAGCTGGTGCGCCGTAGAATTCACAGGGCTCCGCCCTCCGGAGAATTCTCCGGCCCGGACGAAGCCCTGTAAAGCGCGGGGGGAAAAGGGTTATCGGAGGCACTGAAGAACGCCGACGCTCCATGGACATGATCCGCAGGTGAGGGTATTCCCCAGGCAATCCTGCTCGAAATCGTGCCGTTCAATATAGTCGCACGGCGCCAGGCTACAGTTGCCGCAATGGGGGAAGTCGTAGCGTCCTATCTCGCTGCGGTAGTTTGAAAATTCCGGGCCGTTCCATATCTCCAGAAGCGGCGTTTCGTTCACAGATCCGAAGGAGAGCGCGTCGACGGGTCTGACGCGGCCGTCCGCATGGCATGTGAAGGAGTGCCACAGAAAGTAGCAGGGGTGCACCGTCCCGGAGGCGGCGACAAAGGCGCTCCCCTCCTCGATGAAGTCACACCGCCGTTTGTTGCGCGGACTGAGCGAGGGGAGACGAAGCTCAACTCCGTGCTGCGACGCAAGCTCCTCACAGAGACGGAAGATCTCCTCCATCCGCCTATACTGATTTTCGTCGTGCGCGACGAGATTGGGGACGTGCTGAGGCAGTCCGCGCGCGGATATTTCGGCGATCACCTTCTCCATGAAAGCAACGGTTTCTTCACCATTGCCCACAGGACGGAATCTCCATTTGGCCTCGATATAGCGGGAGAGGTCGATCCCTTGAGCCTTCGCCTCTCCGCTCTTCTCCCTGTAGAAAGCAAGCGTTTCATCCACGTTGGGGTTATAGGCCACCCCCGTCACGGATTCTTCTCTGTAGGGAAGCAGGTGCGTTACCAGAAGGAACGCTCCCCCTCGCTCTCCTACCCACTCGACCACGCGGGGAAGTTCGTCCAGCGTATCCCGGGTGAGCACGATTTCAGCCCCCCAGT
The DNA here is from genome assembly GCA_963668335.2 of Aminobacteriaceae bacterium. Taxonomy (GTDB): domain Bacteria; phylum Synergistota; class Synergistia; order Synergistales; family Aminobacteriaceae; genus JAAYLU01. Next base: position 94,161 of record CAXXRY010000026.1, read on the forward strand.
GGAAATCAGGGGAGGAGGCACTTTCGCGTACCGCGTTCAGGGCCGCGGCGGCACGGTTCACATCCTCCGTTTTCCCTCCTTCCCGCATACTCTGAAAGAGCACCGGATCCGTAGCGTCCACGGAGAGACAGATGATGTCCGTTCCTGCGGCAAGAAGCGAGCGCGCACGCTCCGGCGTGAGCAGCGTACCGTTCGTCTGAAAACCTACACGAGCTTTCTCCTGTAGATGTTCCTTCGCCAGCTGGACGAAAGCCTCGAGTTCCGGGTGAAGCAGGGGCTCACCGATGCCGTTGAGCAACAGCGTCTCCAGCGTAGAGAATGCCGGAACGAGACGTTTGAACGTGCTCATGGTCATGTGCTCGTCCGGAATTCCGGGGCCGGACTGCTTGACGCACATCGCGCAACGAAGGTTGCATGCGGTGGTCACCTCGACGAAAAGCTTCGAGGGGTATGGACGTTCGATAGGGGAAAGCGCGCCGTTCATGTACCAAAACCTCCAAATCGTTCATAATGCTGCGAAAATCCGTTGTATATACTTCTCTAGTCTCTTAAACCGAGACGGTATTTTGCCTTCCAGACTAGCTTATAGACCGGTGGAATGGCAAAAAGAGCAAGAACGCCGCCTGCGATGAGCCCACCTATGGAGACTATAGCCATGGGAGAGCGGAAGGCGCCGCCCGCCCCAACTCCCATCGCCAGCGGAATCATGGCAATTATAGATGTTGCGTCCGCCATAATTATCGGACGGAGACGCACCTTGCATGCATCCAGGATTGCTTCGGAGGGTTCTTTCCCTTCCTTTCTGAGGATCTCCGCGTAGTCGACGATGACTATTGCGTTGTTCACAACCAGGCCGACAAGCATGATCACGCCCATCAGGCCGTAGATGGAGAGAGGCGTCTGGGTCAGGATGAGCGCCGGCACGACGCCGATCACTGAAAGCGGCACTGTAAGCATGATCACGAAGGCGAAAAGAAACGACTCCAGGATCCCAGCGATCATCAAAAATGTGAGCAGCACCGCAAGTCCGAGAGCAAAGTTCAGACTTCCAAAGTTATCCTGGATCGACTGAATCTCTCCCGCGTAGGTAAAACGATACCCCGGAGGGAGCGGAATCTCCTGAAGGCGCTGTTCTATCACCCGGTACACATCTCCCACAGTAACGCCGGATACGTTTCCATCTACAGTTATTGAACGCTGACGGTCTTTGCGGAGGATCTGCGTGGGCCCCATCGTCTCTTTCAGAAAAGCAAGATCCCGCAACGAGACAAATCCTTCCGTAGTCGGGAAAGGAAGATCGGGGAGCTGGAACGGGCTGGATACCTCCTCCGCATTCAGTTTGACAAGAATATCGTACTCATTACCCCCCTCGCGGAAAACACCGGCCTTCAGCCCGGTGACGTAGCCGCGCAGCATATCTGAAAGATTCTCCGAGTTAAAATTCAGTCTCGCCATGCGGAGCCTATCGGGAATCATCTGTATTTCCGGGCGTCCGGTCCGCCAATCGAGATCCACATCGACTACACCCGGTACGCTCCTAAGCGTCTCCATGAACTTCAGGGCGAGATCATTCAGCACACTGACCTCATCCCCGCGAATTACAATCTGAATCGGTTTGCCGCGCACGCCCCCCCTGCCGATACTCGCAGTTACACTCGCTTTCATGTCCGGTAGAGAAGCAAGCAGCGGACGAAGGGGAGCTGCAAACGCAGCAGTGGATGGTCTGTCAGGAGTATCCTGAAGATAGATCCTCATCGTAGCCCGATTCAACCCGGACCGGGAACCGCTTCCTCCGATCACCGCATCGACGCCTGCGACATGAGGCAGTGAAAGCACGTGCTTCTCCACCTGCCGGACCATACGGTCCGTCATGGAAAGGGAGGCTGAAGCCGACGTCTCCATACTGATAGAGAGCTGTCCCTCATCGGAAGACGGAAAGAACTGAAAACCAACCCGGCCTGAAAGCATCACGGAACCGGCAAAGAGCCCGGTAAAAAAAAGCAGGGTTAAAAGGGGAAATCTCACTGAGACCGTCACCAACATGTGATGCAGTTCGTCAAATCCTTTGTAAAGCCATTGCCACCACCCGGTGAGAAAACGGCTGACTTTCGATGGGCCCGCGGAGCTCCCTATGCGTGCTGCCAGCATGGGAGTAAAAGTGAGAGCAACCCAAAGAGAGAATATCGTCGAAAAAACGACCGTCATGGCGAACGGGTTGAACATCTGCCCCATCCGGCCTCCGGAAAGCGCTAGGGGAATGAAGACACCAAGATTTGTCGCAGTGGTCGAAAGAACAGCGATGGCAATTTCCTTCGTTCCTCGTTCCGCTGCGTCCAGCGGGTTATATCCCATCTCCCGGTACCGGATGATGTTCTCTATGACAAGAATGGAGTTGTTCACAAGAATCCCTGTGGAGATGGCAAGACCAAGCGTGGTCATCATGTTGAGCGTGTAGCGCGCCAACACCATAGGCATAAAGGTGGCGATGATTGCCGTGGGCATGACAATTCCGACCAGCAGCGTCACAGAAAGACGGCGCAGGAAGAGAAAAAGGATCAATCCTGTAAGCAGCGTGCCGATAATCATATCCCGGAATACGTTCCAGATGGAATCCGCGATAAACTCGCCATCATCGAAGGGAATAGCCATAGAAAAACCGGGCGGAAGCGTCAACACAATTTTGTCGAGCATAGTCCTTGCCTCGCGGCTCGCACGGACGACATTTCCATCCGGAACTGCTGTAAGCGAGATTATGAACGAGTCCCGCCCATTGTACCGGGCAAGACGCCGCACTTCCGCAGTTGCATCGGTGACAGTTGCAATATCCGCAAGACGTACGGAAACGCCCTTTGCAAGAGGAATCTGGAGCTCTTCAAGTTCACGGACCGAAACCGACTCTCCCACTACGCGAAGAATCGACTCCTGATCTCCCAGAGAAATACGCCCCGAGGGAGAACTGTAATTCCCGCTTTTGATCAGGTTGGTCACCTGTCGGATGCTCAGTCCCAGACTGCCCAACGCAACCGGGTCGAGGTCGACATGAATCTCCCTCGTCAAGCCTCCGTCCAGAGAAACGTCGGCGACATCGACCACCTGCGAGAGCTGCCGCTGTACTCGATCCTCAAGGATATCACGCGCTCTCTGGGGCGGAAGTGTCGATGTAAACACTACGGACATGAAAGAACGTGCGTTGATATCGAACTTTCGTACAATAGGAGCGTCCGCATCCTCCGGAAGATTCACCGTCCGAACCCGGTTTGCCACATCGAGCGCAGCGTCCGCAAGATTGATCTCCGAGTCGAACTCTATGAAGACATACGAAAGACCTTCGAGAGACGTACTCTCTATCCTCCTGACTCCCTGCACCTGGCTTATGGCGTCCTCAAGAGGTTTGGAAACAAGCGTCTCCATATCCTCGGGACCTGCTCCGGTGTAGCTCGTCATTACCGAGACAAAAGGAACCTCGATCCGGGGAAGAAGCGAAATACCCATCCCCTGCATACCCGACAGTCCCAAAAGGACAGCCAGAATGACGATGACCAGAGTCAGGACGGGGCGCCTGATTGATATCCCGATGATACCCATGGTTTATTTCTCTCCGGTGACATCCGGACTTGCCGTCCGGGGTTCCGCCGGTTTCGGCTGTCCGCCCCCGGTCCGCAGGGCGCCGTTGGTTACGACAATCTTCGCTCCGTCGTACAGGCTGCCCGCTCCAATCTTCACAACCTTGTCGCCGGATACAAGCCCGGAGGAGACCTCAACAAAACCGCCACTCCCCTCCCCTACGACGATATCGCGCCGGGCAGCCTTGTCGCCGAAAACTACGAAGACATGAGGTTTTCCGTCCTCGCGGAGAATGGATTCATAGGGGACGGCAAGCGTATTCTCCTTGTGCACCATCCGTACCTCCATCCGGACATAATCGCCGGGAATGAGGGTACACTCCGAGGGGAGACGAACAATCCCGCGGAAGAATCCCGTCGCCGGATCCGCCTCGGGATCCATGCGAAAGATTTTTCCCATTGTTTGACCGCCCCAGGGTGCTTTCACAAGCACATCCATACCGGAGCGGATGCGACCGCGTATTGTAGGAGAGATAAGCATCTCCACCTCTCGACGGTCGAAATCGGCGATCGCCAGCAACTCGCGCCCGGGTTCCGCGAACTCTCCCCGCTCCACACTCCGTCGAACTACAACTCCATTGAGCGCCGAACGTATCTGTGTGCGGGAAACGGTCGTACGCGCGTCACGAAGCTTTGCCAATTCCTCTTGAACGGTAACATTCGCCTTATCCAGCTCCTGTTTCGACGTTCCCCCAGCCTGGAAGAGGCTCTGCAGTCGTTCATATCGGGATTTCGCGTCATCGTAGGCAGCCTGGCGTGCGCTCAGCGACGCCACCTGACTCTGCCCCGCGAGGGAGATAAGCACGTCTCCCTTCTTTACGGTATCGCCAATCTCGACGTTGATTTCCTCGATAACCTCGCGCGTCTGCGCTGTTACTTTCTGTACCTGCGCGGAGCGCACCGTGCCGAAAAAGCTGCGCCATATCTCCCATGTCTGCGGCTGCATCTCGTACACAGTCACGGTAATCCCGGCGGAAGGAGGTGGTATGCGCTGCTGCGCCCCGGAAGGGGCAACAACTCTATACCCTAGAAAACCAAGAGCTCCGGCAAGAGCAAGTACCCAAAACAAGACATTTGCTTTCTTCAACAAAAACATGGCGTCCCCTTCTTTCGCACTATTACATAACTCTCATGGAATCCGAAATTTTCTTATCTGTTTATTCTACAACCGATAAACGTCTATACTCTCTGTGTAATTACCGAAACATGCATTGTAACTTCTTTCAATCCCTCTCTTATTCTACCCGAAAGCGTTCGATAATAGCATCCTTTTCTGTTTCGGTCAGCATTCCGTTCATAAGAAGCGCCATGAAGAGAATGCCGATAAGTGAGAAAAAGTACCGGGTGAGTCCGAAGACCGCCCCGAGATTCTGAATCTCGAAGAGGATCATCGGGATACGCATCGTAGACCATGCACCGATGAAAACAAAGATGTTCCGCAGGCTCGTTCCTTTACGAAGCATCACCTCGGCGATGGGGAAAGCAATATAGAGAGGACCCGCGGAACATGCCCCGAGAAGTACGGAGAGCGTCGTCCCCTTTACACCGGAATCTTCCCCCATATGCGGGGCCACCCTCTCCCTCGGAATCCATACATCGAAAAGACCCAAAAGGATGAAGACTGGAGGGAGAATACCGAGGACAACGAGAATATTTTCTCCGAGGAGAGAAAGCGCCTTTCTTCCAAACTCAGGTTTCCAAAAGGCTAAGGGAAGGATGATGAGCAGAGAAACAAAGGGCGGGCGCCAGCGTTTTAGAATCTGCCGTTCGATCATAGCGTCACCGCGAGCCATACCGCGTACCCGACAACGAAGGAGTAGCAATACGCCATGCTGTTGCGCAGAATCGTCGCTCTCCATCCGAAGAAGGCGGCTTCAAGCGGCGCAGTGGCTACTCCCACCATCATAAGAGTGGAGACAAACACCGCCATCTGCGCTATACCGGCCCCGTTTTCCACGAGGATCTTGGCCATGGGAAAGGCGATGAACCCTGGAATCAACGTCAGCGACCCGAGAATCGAGGCCAATATCTGACCCAAAACACCGCTTTCCTGCCCGATGAAGGAAGCGATGAAGCGCTCCGGAAGAAACGCCACGGAAAAAGAAACAAGAAGGAGCACCGCAAGAAAAGCGGGAACGATGTTGATAAAGCTCTTCCACGCTTTTGCGAGCGCCTTCATGGTCTTCTCACGGCTGAATATTACGGAGGCGACCAGCAATCCTCCCGTCAGAAGATACAAAATCCATGTCATAAAGAGCAATCATCCTTTCCTATCGATTTCACTTGAAAAAGAAGAGAGAAGCTCCAATATGCCTACAGTATGCATATTATATTCTATCAAACATCACGTCAGAGCACTACACCGTCGATCATACTCTGCACCCTTAATGAGAATGATTGCGGGTTCGGGTGCTTTGAATAATTGACAGGAATCAGGAGGGAGATTGTTATCATTTCGTCATTTAGATAAATATAAAACTTCTGGAGGCACGTATGGAATCCATTTTGTGCATCATGAAGTCATTGGGGAAATCGCACAGGCTCAAGGCTTTTCTGGCGCTGTTTTTTACAGAGGAGCTGTGCGTCTACGAGCTGGCCGAGTTGCCGGCGCTTTCCGCGGCAACAACGTCCAGACACATAAGTATACTAAGCTCCACGGGGTTGATAGAAGCGAAAAAACGAGGGAAGTGGGTCTAGTACAGCCTCTCTCAAAAGACGGATCCATTGTCGCTTCAATGGATAACCGGCGCACCCCCGGCATAACGTCGATAGAGCAAGAAAAAGAGAGGATTCGGGAAAAGTTTGCATGCTGCCGGAATACCGGCGGCAGAGTGTAAGGCGCCAAGGAGAAGTTTTTTAAAGGAAAGTCTTGAAAGAGGCATTCAGCATCCTTCGTCACGGCACACGTTGTTCGACATGTTTTTCTCCGCCCGGTAAGGGAGAGAGCGGTAAAGAACCTGCCAGCGTGGCCGAGGTGTATCTATGGCGCGCACCTTGAAATATGGGTTCCCGCAAATTCATAACGAGATCACCGGGGAGGAAACGCGCACCCCACAAAAGCTCCCTCATGCTATAATACCCCCAGGGGGTGATAAGAGTGGATAAAGAGAAGAACGTCTCCCGCGGTTTCGTTTGTCCTCCATGAATCCTCGTGTTCCTGGCCGCGGCAGGTGTCGCGGGAATATCGTGGCTTATACGGTGGTTTAGAGGATAGATTTCGGGGCGGCAGGGAAACCGGCCGCCCTTTTTTAAACCGCAGGGAAATAGGTAATGAAAAAAATCACAGGCCGGAGCACATACTCTCGGATAACTCGTTCTGGAGATATCTTTTGCGGAACCATTTTTCAAACGCTACGGCCGCCTTGCCGATCCGCACCTCGCAGCCGGGCGTCGGAAACTCCCCGAAATCGAATGATTCTCCCTCCACGCTCAGAAGAAGAGCGGGAGGGGTCTTCTCTTCGATTTGCGCTGCGAGCGCAAGCACCCATTCGGGCCCTACGGAGTGGATATTCAATCCTTCTAAAACCGGATCGGGATCGATCTCTTCCAGTAAAAACCCCTCGCCGGGCGCGGTTCCAGGGACTCTCGCATCCGCGAAGACAAGCAGGTCGAATGCGGCGAACTCCTCCGCCATTTCGGGAAGAAGCTGGTGTTCGAGCCGCAGCTCGACATCCTGCCCGAAAGACTCGAGAAAGGCGGCAAGAAGCGGGGCAAGATGATGCCCCGCTCCGTCGTCTGTCCGAAACGGATTGCCGTACCCGCAGACAAATATCCTCACTCTTTTACAACCGTCCTCACAAGTTCCCCCCCGCTGTTCCGGATTTCGAGCAGCAGCGGCATCTTGCCCACGGCATGGGTTGAGCAGGAGAGGCACGGGTCGTAGCAGCGAATGACGTGCTCCATCCGGTTGAGGGCGCCCTCCTTGACGTCAGGACCGGTGATATAGTCCCTCGCAACCTGCTCCACGCCTCTGTTCATGGCGTAGTTGTTATGGCCGGTGGCGACGATGAGATTGACCCGCTCGATCGCCCCGTACTCGTCCACTTCGTAGTGATGGATGAGCGTACCGCGCGGCGCCTCGACGACGCCGACGCCCTCGCGATGAGAGACTTCGCCCGTGATATGCAGTTCGCTCTTCAGCACATCCGGATCCAGCAGCAGCTCCTCCAGACGCTCCATGGCGTACAGGATCTCGATGAGTCGCGCATAGTGGTAGTAAAGCGTGTAATGAACGATACCGTCCGGTGTCGTCTTTCTGAAGGCCGCCAGTTCCGCGGAAGCCTCCGGCGTGGAGATATCCTCGCAGGCATTCAAACGTCCGAGAGGGCCGACCCTGTAAGAACCTTGCGGAAACCCGAGCGGCCTGTAGAACGGGAACTTGAGGTAGCTCCACTCTTCGACGTGCTCGCCGATGTAAGTGCAGTAATCCTTGTCGTCGAACTCGTCGGTGATGCGTCCACGGGGGCTCCGCAGGCGGATGCGTCCATCGTACAGTTCAAGGTTGCCGTCTTTCACGAGGCCCAGGTAGGAGGTCTCCAAAGTGGCGAAGCGCGCTGCAAGCTCGGCGTTCTCGGCCAGATAGTTCTTGACCAGCGAGAGTGCCTTCCTCAGGTTCTCCTTGTGCGCCGGAAGCCCTGCGAGCATGGCTTCCTTTTCCTCCGTGCGAAGGCTACGGTTAACTCCTCCGGGAATGCTGTGCCACGGATGGACCTTCTTTCCTCCGAGGGTTTTGATGATCTCCTGTCCGAACTTTCTCATGCCGATCCCCGCCACGGCGAGTTCGGGGTACTCCTTGGCCAGTCCGGCCACATTCCGTAGAGCCGGGTCGGCATCGAACCCGAAAAGGAGATCGGGACTCGACAGGTGGAAGAAGGAGAGCGCATGGGACTGGATGAACTGCCCCATGTGCATCACCTCGCGGAGCTTCGCCGCCGGAGCGGGAGGCGTCACGCCGAGGATTGCGTCGCACGCTTTTGCGGACGCAAGATGGTGGCTCACCGGGCAGATACCGCAAATGCGCGGCGTGATGACGGGCATCTCGCGGAAATCGCGACCCTTGGAAAAAACTTCGAACCCTCTGTACTGCGTCACGTGGAAGCGAACATTGTCCACCGATCCATCGTCCGCGAGGTCCACGGTGATTTTGCCGTGTCCCTCGATGCGGGTAATGGGATTGATCACTATCGTATTTTTCTTGTTCTCCATTCTTCGGTCCTCCGCTAATCGTAGCGCATGATGTCCGTCGGGACGGAGGGAATCCGTCCTTCCAGAATCTCGCTGAAGACATAATAGATGGTGTCGGCGTCGGGAGGGCATCCCGGAACGTAGACATCCACCTTCACCGCCCGGTCTACGGGAATCGCGTGCGGAAGAAGCGCGGGAAGGTCTTTCCCGGGGATGACTCCTTCGGGGTTCACCGTGCTGACCGTTTCCACGTACCCTTCCCTGAGCACCTGCTCGGCGGGCATAAAGTTGCGCATGCAGTTGATGCCCCCGAAAACGGCGCAGTCTCCCCATGCGATGAGAATCTTGCAGCGTTCGCGGAGTTCTTTCGCCAGATGAAGCTCTTCCTCGTTGCCGAGCGCCCCTTCTATGACGCCGACCTCCACTTCCGGAAATTCCTTGATATCGGTAATGGGTGTGGCGGTCAGCTCCACCTTGCCCAGGAGGTCCACGATGCGCTCGTCTATATCGAGAAAAGACATGTGGCAGCCCGCGCAGGCTTCAAGCCATACTGACGCGATTTTCGGCTTCGCCATAATCATCGTACCTCCTTAACAAAGGGTACACCAGAGGCTCCGGAAACGGAGTCGACCGTTCGGGCCGAGTCCGGGACGGACTTCGCCTCGTAGACGTTCTCACAGGGAGCGGCGGACGCCTTCTGCATCTCGACGCCCAGCTTTCCGGCAAGCTCCTTCATAATGACCGACAGTCCTTTGATATTACCTGTAGGGGCCGTCACAAGGTTCATTCTGCGCCGCTCGCCCTCGAGAGTACAGTAGTGTCCGCTGCGTTCGAACCATGCGGGAGCGGGGAGAAGCACGTCGGCCATGTTCACAAGCGGGTGCACCATGAAGGGAGTGTGCACAACGACGAAACGGGCGCGGGTCATGGCCTCCAGCGAACGCTTGTCCTCCGTGACCATGCCGGTCGAAAGCACGTAGAGAAAATCGAGCTGACCGTCTTTCAGCCAGTCGCTCTCTCCCGTGATCGTGTTCAAAGCTCCCAAGCTGTTACCTGCACGGAGCATCGGGACGACGCCGAGACCGTCTTCGAAGAAAGCTTTCGAGGCGACGGCCAGGTTCATAGCCTCGGTCACGAGGAGTGGATCTTCCTCCGCCAATTTCGAGCCTATGATCACAACGGGTTTTTTCGCATTCCGGAGTATGGCGGCAGTCTCCTTCACTTCCGGCGAAACGCCCTCCTCCATACCCTCCACTGCCTTGCGGAGAGCGACAAGAAGTGAGAGCATACCCTTATTCGTCGTTCGAAGATCCGAATCGGTAATGCCCGCGAACGGATTTTTCCCTGTGGAGACGTTGATCAGTTTTGCTCTTTCAATAACCGTCGACACACGGATGTAGCTTGCTGCGACGGGTGTTTCTTCCTGCGGATCCGCCTCGATAACGACGATGGCATCGCTCTTGAGTATGTTATGCGCCCCGGTAAACGGACGAACTCCCTGATCCGCAAAGGGCTTGAACCCTCTCACGAATCCGCGGAGCATATTGCCGTAGAAACCGTCCATTTTCTTCATCTCAAGCGTATCGCGGAAGAAAGATGAGACGACCGTCAACTCTTCGTCGGTGGAAAGTTCGCTGATAAGCGCCCCGACCTTGTCGTCTTTCAGCGCTGTTTTCATCTTTTCGCCGACAAGATCGATGGCCTCTTCCCATGACGCCTCGCGGAACGTGGAGCCATTGCGGATCATCGGCACCGACAGACGTTCGCGCTCGGTTGATTTCGGCAGCCACCAGCGCCCCATATGACAAAGCTGCCCCCCGTCGGGGCTGTCTCCGGAGATACCTTCCACACGGACGACGCTCCCGGTTCGAACGTACGCCTTGATCCTGCACCCAAGCGAGCAGAGCGGGCAAATGCTTTCGACCTGGTCGTCGCAGTCATGACGACGGCCGCGGTAGACGAAGTCGCGCAGCGTGATCGTACCGGTGGGACAGACCTGAGCGCATGCGCCGCAGGAGACGCAGGAATCGCTTTCACCGAGCGACTTGCCGAGGTCCGCGGTGATGTTGGTTCCCCATCCCCGCTTTTCGAGGTCGAGCGTATGCGCGCCTACCTTCTCGGCACAGACCCTGATGCAACGAAGGCAGAGGATGCAGCGGTTGTGATCAATTTGGATGTTCGGATCCGAAGCGTCGTTATGGAACGTCTCGTACAGAAACGGATAGCGGACGTTGTCCATGCCGTGTTCGATGGCAAGTCGCTGGAGTTCGCAATCTCCGGTCTGCGAGCAGAACATGCAGAAATGGTTCCGCCCCGCGAAGAGCAGCTCCAGTATCTGGCGCCGGTAGTTGGTGAGTTTTTCGGTCTTCGTCGAGACCTGCATGTTGTTCTCGGCCGGCGTGGTGCACGCGGTGAGGAGCTTGGCGTTTCCAGCCACCTCGACGACACACATCCTGCAGGAACCGATGGGAGTCAACCCCTCCATCCAGCAAAGGGTCGGGATATATATATTGTTCTTCCGGGCGACCTGGAGGATGGTCTCTCCTTTCGACGCCCTGCACTCCACTCCGTCGATGACGAGGGTGATTTCACTCATGAGTTTTCCTCCTCCACGACTACTTTTTCTCGATGGCGCCGAAGGGGCACTTCTCGAAGCATGTCCCGCATCGGATACACTTGTCGGTCTCTATGCGGTACCCTGAATTCCGGTCGCCGGGGATGCAGTGCACAGGACAGTTCTTGGCGCATATGCCGCACTTTTTGCACACGTCCTGAAGTATGGTGTACCGGAGCAGCGCGGTACAAGCGCCCGCGGGGCACCTCTTGTCCCGAATATGCGCCACGTACTCTTCCTTGAAATAGCGCAGCGTTGTCAACACGGGATTCGGCGCCGTTTGCCCGAGTCCGCACAGGGACATGTCGCGCACCATATGCGCAAGCTCCTCCAGCATTTCCAGATCTTCCATGGTCCCCTTGCCCTCGGTGATCTTCTCAAGGAGAAGAAGCATGTGCTTCGTTCCCTCTCTGCAGGGGACGCATTTGCCGCACGACTCCTTCTGCGTGAATTCGAGGAAGAACTTCGCCACGTCGACCATACAGTTGTCCTCGTCCATGACCACCAGTCCGCCCGAACCCATGATCGCGCCGAGCGCCGTAAGCGACTCGTAGCTCACCGGAGTGTCCAGATGCTCTTCGGTCAGGCAGCCTCCGCTGGGGCCTCCTATCTGCACGGCCTTGAACTTCTTGTCGTTGAGAATGCCGCCGCCGATATCGAAAACGATCTCACGGAGGGTAATACCCATCGGTACCTCGACGAGCCCGGTGTGCTTCACTTTGCCCGTCAGGGCGAATACCTTCGTCCCTTTCGACTTCTCCGTTCCCATCGAGGCGTACCACTCGCCGCCGTTACTGATTATCTGAGGAACGTTGGCCCACGTCTCGACGTTGTTGATGTTCGTCGGATACCCCCAAAGGCCCGAATTCGCCGGGAAAGGAGGACGAGGACGAGGCATGCCGCGCCGCCCTTCGATGGAACCCATCAGCGCGGTTTCCTCACCGCAGACGAACGCTCCGGCGCCCTCTTTTATGTGCAGATGGAAAGAAAAGGAACCGCTCATGATATTGTCGCCGAGTAGTCCATACCCTTCGGCGGCTGCGATCGCATGCTTCAGACGTTCTATCGCAAGCGGATACTCCGCCCGGCAGTAGATGTACCCCTCATCGGCCCCCATCGCATAGGCGCCGAGCATCATGCCCTCGATCACGCTGTGCGGGTCTCCCTCAAGAATGGAACGGTCCATGAACGCGCCGGGATCACCCTCGTCCGCGTTGCAAATGACGTACTTTTTTTCTCCGCTGGCAGCGGCGCAAAAACTCCACTTCAACCCTGTGGGGAATCCTCCGCCGCCTCTTCCCCGGAGTCCGGAGGTTTTCACCTCATCAATTACCTGCGCCGGAGACATCGAGGTGATCGCCTTGCCGAGGGCCTCGTAGCCTCCCCTGGCGATGTACTCGTCGATATTCTCCGGATTGATATAGCCGCAGTTGGCAAGGGCTATTCTGTGCTGCTTCCCGTAGAAAGGAATATCCTTATAATGCGGTAATGCCGGCATATCGCCCGAGCCCTCGTACATGAGTCGCTGGACCGGACGTCCCTTGTAGATGTGTTCTTCGACGATCTCCGGAACATCGCTCGCCGTCACCTTGCAGTAGAACGTTCCTTCAGGATATACGACGACGATGGGCCCCATCTCGCACATCCCGTGACATCCCGTCGGGACTACCAGAACCTCTCCGTCGAGCTTCCGCTGCGCAAGTTCCTTTTTAAAGGAACCAGTGACCTCCGCGGCGCCGCTGGAAGTACATCCTGTACCGCCGCAGATCAGAACATGGGATCGGAAAATTGTCATTCGTCCTTCTCCTTCCGCTCAGTCGGCCCGCCCGATGGCCAGCTTCTCCACGACGCGTCCGTTCACCACGTGTTCCGCGATGATCGTCGGGACATCCTCGGGTTTCACGCGGCCATACGTCACTCTCTGCCCTGAACGGATCACATCGAGCAGGGGTTCGTCCTGGCACATGCCGATACACCCCGTCGTCTGCACCGCTACATTATCGAGGTTCCGCCTGGCAAGCTCCGACATAACCTCGTCGAGTATCTCCCGCGCTCCCGCGGCAATTCCGCAGGTACCCATACCGACAATAACAGTCGTCTCTCCTCCCGAACGCGCGGAGGAAAGATCCTTCGACTGTTTGCGTATCGCACGCAAGTCTTCAAGACTTGTGATCTTTTTCTGCTCCATTCGCTATCCCCCCGTTCTACTCGAACTTGTCGAGAATCCCCTGCACCATGTCGGGGACAAGCCTTCCGAATGTCCGCGTATCGACCATCATCACGGGGGCGAGACCGCATGCGCCGAGACAGGCCACAGGCTCGATGGTAAATCGAAGGTCTTCCGTGGTTTCGTTCTCGTCGACTCCGGTAATACTTTTCACCTTCTCGAGTATTTTAAGACTTCCCCGAACGTGACAGGCCGTCCCTCTGCAGACGCGCACGACATGACGCCCCCGCGGCTGCAGATGAAACTGGGCGTAGAATGTTGCAACGCCGAATATCTCGGACGGCGGAATTTTCAACTCCCGGGAAATAGTTTCCAACGCCTCTTGCGGTAAATACCCCAATTGTGCCTGAACAGCCTGTAAAATCGGGATAAGACCACCCTTTCTCTCTTTCCAGGGTTCTGTTATCTTTCGTGTTGTTTCTCGGATTTCTTCAACGCTGAAAGCCATGATTCCCCTCCTTTTCCTACAGAGCAAAGGATTGTGCACGGTATCACAATTATTGAAATCATAGCATAGGAGAGAACCAAAAACAAGTAATTGAAAAGTGTATACTTTATATTGCCGATACATCTCCTCGACATGCTATAATAGTTGCGTTTTTCATCGTAGAGATGTTATATACAGAGCGAGGGGAAAGAATGGCCAGAATAGAATATGTGAACATTGAAGATGCGTTGGGAATGGCTCTTTCGCACGACATGACCCAGATCGATGTCAAGTCCGGCTACAAGGGCGCCCGCTTCAAGAGAGGACACATTGTAAAACCTGAAGATCTTCCGATGCTCAGGAGCATGGGGAAAAACTCTATTTCGGTCCTCTACTTGGAGGAAGGCGACGTTCACGAGGATGACGCCGCTCTCAGGCTTGCACACCGCCTTGCAGGCGAGGGGCTCCGTATGGAGGGTCCCGAGGAGGGGAAAGTTTCGCTCTTCGCCGAATGGAACGGACTGATCGTGTATGACGAAGAGTCTATTCACACAATCAACGAGGATGTCGACTGGATTACCGTTACAACGCCGAACAAGGTGCCCGTTAAAAAGGGAGAACCCGCCGCCGGTATCCGCGTCGTTCCGTTGACAATGCGCGAAGAGCAGATCCGCAAGGCTGAAGCGGCTGCGCTTCCGCTCACGGTTTTCCCTTTCCATCCGTTGAAAACCGCGCTCGTCACCACAGGACGCGAGATCGTCGAAGGGCGTATTCGCGATGCCTTTGCGCCGAAGCTGGTGCGCAAGCTGGCTTTCTACGGGTCGACTCTGATGGAACAGGTGATCACCGGAGACGAAAAAGAAGAGATCACACAGGCTATTCAGGCGTTTATAACTAAGGGAGCCGAGCTGATTATCGTCACCGGAGGGATGAGCGTCGATGCGGACGACAGAACGGGCACCGCAATCGCCCAAGTCTCGGACAGGATAGTGTTCAACGGCGTTCCGGCGCTTCCAGGCGCCCGCCTGATGCTTGGGCTTCGGGACAAGACAAAAATCGTCGGAGCGCCGGCCTGCGTGGTACACGACGAATGGACCAGCATGGATATTCTTCTGAACCGTCTCTTCGCGGGGCTTATCCCCACGCTACCGGAAGTCCGCCGATGGGGCGTCGGCGGACTTTGCAGAAAGTGCCGCAAATGCAACTATCCCGTGTGCGCCTTCGCCGCGAGGTAATGGAACCCGCCGCTCTCCTGCGTGCACGAGGGATTCGTCCCACGCCGCTGCGAAAGGATGCGCTCGCGCTTCTTTTCGCAGCGGGAGTGCCTCTTGCCCTGAAAACCCTGTCCGAGCGCTTCCAGGGGAAGCAGCCCGACAGGGTTTCATTGTACAGAACCTTGACTCTGCTTGAGCTGAAAGGAATCGTCCACAAAGTACTTGGAGCGGACGGGGCTTGGCGCTACTGCGCCCACCCTCCCGAAGAGAGCGGCTGCCCGGGGAATCACGCCCATTTCCTTTGCCTCGCATGCGGCCGGATGGTCTGCCTTCAGGAGCAGCCTATTCCTCTGCTTACACTTCCGGACGGATATGTAGTAGAAGGCAAACAGCTGCTTGCTTACGGAATCTGCAAAGAGTGCGCTCAGAACGACGCAAAAAAAGGATAAGCGTTTTCTTTTTCAACGCACTCGAAGCCGAAGGCGCTTCTCCCCTTCTTCCGAAAGACCAAGACCGGGCAATATCTTTCGTAAATACTCCTCTGAACCAGTCCCTGAAAGGAATCCGTTCACCTTCGCCGCTGCGGGAGAGTTCATAAAATCCTTAGCCACAGGGTAACTCTTCATGAAATCCGTCATCAACACGTGCTCCTGCCGCAGGTAGTACTTCTGGTGATAGTCTTCGGCCGGATAGAAATATTTCATCGGCTCTATAGTGGTCTGCACTCCACTACCGCGAGATGCTTTCACCTGTTCGCGGCTTTTCTCCGCTGCACGCCGCTGCTCTTCGTCCGCCGCAAAGACAGCGGAACGATACTGCGTCGACCAGGCGGGAGCCGACGGGTTATGGCTGCTCCAAAAAACCTCCAGCAGCTCCTCGTACGAGATTATCCCGGGATCGAAATCGATCTGAAGTGTCTCCGAATGGTCCCCTATCTCCTCGTAGGTAGGGTCCGGCGTTGTTCCTCCCGCATAGCCGACGCGGGTGCGGATCACGCCTTCAAGAAGCCCGAACCGGGCGTCCGGCCCCCAAAATCAGCCAAGAGCGAAGGACGCGGTCTGAAAAACCTCCGGAGCGTTTTCATCCAGAGGAGGCCGAAGAGCCGCGTACACCTTCTCCGCAGTGAAGAACAGAGCAAAAAGAAGCAATGCCCCCAATATTCTCATCTCTCTCACCTCCAAATTCTTTGTTTTATCTACTATGATACACTACTTTAGCTTTTTACGTACCCTGTAAAAGATCAGCAATATTGCGGAAGTGATAAAATTACTTCATCATCAATCTCCGTAAGGAAAGGAGAAAGGAGAAACAATGAAAGAATCATCCGTAGATCTGTATTTTTTCTCAGGAACCGGGAACACCCTCATCGCTGCGCGAGCTGTAGCCGAAGGGCTTCGTGCAGGAGGGAAATCAGTCCGCTTGCTCCGCCTTGAAAAGGGGGTATCGGCGCCGGCGGAGGATACTGCGCTCGGTATCGCTGTAACGACCGCCTGTTTCTCGACCTATCCGTTCGTCTGGGAGGCTCTGGAGCAGCTTCCGTCCGGAGAAGGACGTAGCGCATTCGCACTCTCCACAATGGGAGGGTATTCAGGGGGACTGCGCTCACCTCTTCGAAAACTGCTCGACAGAAAGGGGTACAGGACGCTCGGGTATGCGGAATTTGTTATGCCGTCAAACTACGCGAATAAGAGTATCCCTCGGGAAGCAAACAATGAAAAAACCCGGAAATGCGAGGCGCAGGCTCGAGAATTTGGGCTCGCGCTTCTCGAAGATCGGGCCACATGGCGAAGAGGGGGACCATTTTCGCCGTTTTTCAACTGGATGGCGCGAAAGAAAGCGCCATGGCGAATGATGAAGCGCTCGTTCCCGCTCGAAATCGACAAGAGCAGGTGCATTCAGTGTGGAAAGTGTGCCCGACTTTGCCCTGCAAAGAACATCGTCATGGAGGAGTACCCGCGTTTTCTTGACCACTGCGTCGTCTGCCAGCGATGCATCGCCTTCTGCCCTCCTGCCGCCATCGGCGTTCGGGGAAAGAAGTACGAACAGTACAGGGCGGTGGGATACGATACGCTCGTATCGGACACACTGTAGGGAGTGAAGCCTATGCAGCATCGTCTCAAAATCTACATGGAAAAACCGATTTCCTCCGTCTGTTGAAGCGGCTTTCTGTACGGAAGCGAGGAGATAGCCTCCTTCCCGCAGGCAATCGCCCGTGTGGCGGTGGGAGAGCTGATCGGTAAGATTCGCGCGCATTTCGGCAAGAGCGTTGAGACGAATATCTACGATCCCCGCTGTTTTTTCTGGTTCTTCGACTTGGTGCGTTTTAACATCCGTGCGGAACCGACGTGGGCATTCGACGGCGAATTGCTCTTCAGAGGGATTCCAACCTGGGAGGAACTGCGGAAAAAAATGGATGCGACGCTTTGAACCGGGCCGGGGAATCAACAAATGGAGGTTTCCACTCCAGGACGCAACATCGGGAGAAAACCCCTTTCCGGAAAAGAAACGCCCTGCACACACAGTTTTCTTCAAAACCCGCGTGTGCAGGGCGTTTCTTCCGTCGGTTCGTTGCCATTACGGCCGTACGCGACAATCCTTGTACAGAGGTTGCCATTCCCCTGTTTCATCCCGTTTTTCGACGTATGCGACGTCTCCTTTTACCCACCAGAGCAATTCGATATCATCCGTATAACGGGCCCCTGAAGCGGAAAGCACCTGGGGTAAAGTGTACTCGGTTCCGTCGGGAAAGAGAATCTTCACGAAACGAAGGCTTTCGTCGGAGAGCATAAAATAGCGAGCAAGGAGCTCCTCTCCGTTGTCGCACACGTAAACCATCGGTTCGCCTCCGACGACGGAAAGCGACTCTCCTGCCGAGGCGAGCGCCATTCCATGGAACATCATTGCTCCCAAGAAGGTAAACGCCAGAAGAACTCCGGAGCATCTGTTTTTCATGCATACCCCTCCTTCTCCCCCGAAAGGGATGTGTGCAACAGATTCGCAGTTTGTTCCATAAGGATACGCGTTTCTTCACTTCGCATCAATATCCGACGCAAAAACCGTTTTTGAATTCGGAAAAAAATTCGGAGGAGAGCTCGAGCACTCCTCCGAACAATCTGATAGCGCCTCGAAAAAACGTTCCCTGCGCTAGTCTGTAAACAACGAAGGCATCTCGTTTCAGGAGAATTCGAGAGATTTACTTCGCGAGCGTCTCGATGAACTGCCCAAGGTAACCGGCAAGAATGACCGATCCTATGGTGACCGTGGTAAAACCGCCGACGAGCATCTTCGGAAGAAGATGACTCATGCAGAATTCCTTCTCCTGCGCGTTGGCGCATCCGGCCGTCGTGACCTCGTCTGTAATGATGAAGGTCGCCGGGAAGCCGAAAAGACAGGTAACGCCGATGGCCGTCGCCATCGCCCACGTATAACCCAAAAGTTTCGACGTGATGAACGTCGAACCAACGATTCCGACAAGCGCGATTCCGAACGAGAGAACAACGGGGAAGACAAGAGAACGCACAAGCTCGGGCGTTGCCTGAGGAAGGCTCACAAAGACAAAGATAAGACAGAAGAACATAGCGTATCCCATGGCGTTTGCCTTATCGAGGACTTTATGCTCAAGGAAACCGGTTTCGTAGAAAAGAATGCCCATGATGAGCGCAATCACGAATTTGTGGATCTGCAGATAGGGCATTCCCGCCTCGATCACCGTGGCGTTGTAATACTGAGCGGCGAGAAGCGCAACCCAGGAGACAATGGCTGTCTTCGCGAGGAGAACGAAGGGCGTCTGCAACGGCCTCGGGAGCGCCGGGAAAAGCCGCAGACTGGGGATTTCGGGATCGCTCTTCGGAGCGGATGCGACCGACGCTTCTTCGGCTTCGCCTTTTCGGAACCCGTCGAGAAGACGCTTTGTCTCCGATTTCAAACAAAGCGAGGCGATGGGAAGACCGACGAAGTTTTGCAGGACAAGAAGCAGCGTGGCAAAGACGGCAAGGTGTTCAAGACCGACTTTTTTCGCCGCTTCCGAGACGATGATGGTCGCGACAATTCCGCCGGAGATGGGGCCTGCGGCTGTAAGCGACATCTCTCTGCCGATGATGGGACCGGCGATGAAGAAGAGACCGAGAGAAAGCCCCACAAGGCCGGTGAAAGCGATGATGACGGTCTTCCACTCCTGTTTGATGTCCCTCAGCTTCATCAGAGTTCCCATGTGGACAAGGATGAAGGGAAGGCTTACAGCGGCATAGGCGAACGCGCCCGTGGCCTGAAAGATATTCTTGGGAAATCCTACCCAGAATCCGATCAGAAAGATGAAACCAGTGACGAAAATCATGGAGAAAACGGCCTTCGTCTTGTAGGAGATGATATCTCCAAGCGCGTAGGCGATCATGATGAGCATCAGCATACCGGTGGTGATGTCCGTTGCGTTGGTTAAACCGAAATTTTCTAGGAAAGCCATAATATCCCCCCTGTTGTACACTTTAGTTGCACTCTTGAAAAAGACTGGCGAAGTTCTTTTTCCCTAAAAACAACCTTTCTTCTCCGCATTCCTCTAAACCAGCACCACCTCCATCAAGTAATTCGCCTTCAGAGAGTCGCTCACCGGGCTGACGTTCTCCATATATTGAAGGAACGCTTCCCTTCTTCTTTCGGCGAGAAAGACACCACGCGTACATTGATCGATAATTTGTCTGCATCGTACGCTTCTGTAATACGCTACGATATATTGTGGATACAGACGCCTTTAAGAAGTGGCTGCATCTTAGCGAGCATTGTGATTCACCCTCCAAGAACGGGAGGAGAACTCCATCTTCTTCACTCGTACTCTCAAGTCCTACGTTTTTCTTGATTATTCCAAAGCAAGCTCAAATCCTCCCGCCTCGGCAATTACAGGGAGATCACAAAACCTCAAAGCCTTCGAAACTTGCATTGCACTCACACTCTCCTCCGTTCCGTGTTCCGATTCCTAAAAGAATCGATTCACAGGGCAAAACAGCGAAAAAAATAAAACGATGAGCCATTCTATCACACTTCTCAAGCAGTTGAACAAGATCGATTAAACAATAAGGTCGCCTCAATACGCGAGGCGACCCATCTACACAATGCGCAGGAAAAGAGATATTCCCTATTCCCAGTTTGTAATATCCTTTCCTGCTCCCTCGCCGCCCTCTTCTCCGTCGGGTCCCTTCGAGAAGAGATCGAACTCAGCATGATCGCCGGGCATCCGATACACATATCGGCTTCCCCATGGATCGACGGGCAGACGTCTGACGTACCCTCCCTGACGATAACGCCGCGGTTCCGGCGGCGTCGAAGGCTTGTTCACAAGCGCCTCAAGCCCCTGCGCCGTCGTTGGGTACATGCTGTTATCGAGCCTGTACATTTCTAAAGCCTGCTCGATCTCGCGAATCTGGACCGAGGTGGCGGTCCGCTTCGCCTCCTCTCCCTGTCCAACGATCTTTGGGGCCACGAGCGCGGCGAGAAGACCGAGGATAACGACGACCACGAGAACTTCAACAAGAGTAAAGCCTTTTCTCCGCTTGCCTTTGAAAAAAATTGCCATATTTTCTTCCTCCATTTCCTTTCTTTAATTCGTCCTAACCGGCAAGGCTCGACAATTCGAAGATAGGGAGAAGAATCGCCAGGACGACAAAACCCACCGAAAAGCCCAGGAAAAGCACCAGGATCGGCTCGGCCAGCGTAGAGAGGCGTTCCATACTCTCAAGCGCCTCCTCCCATTTCATATCCGACACCTGTTTGATAGCCCCGGGCAGATCTCCTCCCATCTCGCCTATTCGAAGTATGTAGATCACCTCTTCCGAGAAGGCGCCCTGCTTCTCAAGGGCCCGGTCGAAACGAAAGCCTTCTTTGACCAGACGGGCCGCTTCCAGCCAGCGTTGTGAATTTGAATCCATCGAAGAGGCCATGTTGAGCGCCTGAACAAGGGGAATACCGGCTGAAAGAAGCGTGCTGAGATGGGACATCACAAGTGAAAGCGTAATGCTCTCCCGTACCCGCCGGAAAAAAGGAAGGGTGAATTTCTTCTTCCTGCGCCGGATGTACAGGACAAAGAGCAGCAGCACGAGCAACAGGGGGCCCCCCCACGAACGGAGAAAACCTGTTATTCCGAGCAGTATTCGCGTCGGAAGCGGAAGCTTTTGTCCCATTTCCGAAAAAAGCTCCGTCAGTTTCGGCACCACGTAAGTCAAAAGGAATACCACCACTCCGATGCCGATAATGCTCATGGCGATCGGATAGGTAAGTGCCGAGCGAATCTTCCGGCGCTGTTTGTCTTCCATTGTGTACTGCCGAGCCACCTGCTCAAGTACACTGCTCAGGGCCGAAGTGCGTTCTCCCGAATCGACGATACGAACAAGGTCGTCTCTGAAAAGTCCGGTTTCCTCGAGCGCCGCGGAGAGACGTTTTCCTCCCTGCACGCTCTCGTGCAGATGGAGACAGGCCGCGGAGACACGACGATCATTGGAATGGCGGCTGAGGAAGCGCAATGCCTCCGCGAGCGGTACTCCCCTGTTCAAGTAGGAGGAGAGCCCTTTGCAGAAAAGCGAATGATAGGCGAGGCCGAAAACCTTGCCTTTTTTTATCGATTCGGCAGCTCCTTCGATAATCTCCACAGCCACCAGGTTCTGCTCTGCAAGGAGTTCACCTGCACGGGTGCTCGACGGGGCGTCGATAATCCCTTTGCGGAGCTTTCCCGATGTATCGTATGCTGAGTAGCGATAAGAAGGCATCTATCAGTCTCCCCCCTCGTCCGATGCGAATTCGCCGGCGGACACGACGCGAAGCAGCTCTTCCGGAGACGTTCTTCCTTCGCGGAGCGCGTCGAGTCCGAGCTCCCAGAGCGTCCGGAAACCGTGTTTGCGGGCCTCGGCGCGAATTCTGGACTGCGGGAGGTTGGAAGCAACCGCCTCCCTGAGACTGTCGTCCAGAAGAAACTGCTCGTAAAGACCGACACGCCCTTTAAACCCGGTACCCATACAGGCGGGGCAGCCTCTCCCCCGGATTACTTTGTGAATGCCTTCCTTCCGGAAGAGGGACGGGGCGTCGAACTCTTCGGCGCACTCAGGGCAGTTCGTCCGGACAAGGCGCTGCGCAATGGCTCCGAGAAGCGACCCCGCTGCAAGATAGGGCTCGATTCCCATGTCGATAAGACGCACCACGGCCGATATCGAATCGTTGGTATGGAGCGTGGAAAGCACCAGATGTCCCGTCAGGGAGGCCTGTACGCCGATGTGCGCCGTTTCGTAGTCGCGCATTTCTCCGATCATGACGATATCGGGATCCTGGCGCAGAATCGAACGCAGGGCGGACGGGAAGGTCACTCCGGCCTTCTCGTTCACCTGGATCTGCCCTACGCCGGGGACGGCATACTCGATCGGGTCTTCGACGGTGATGATATTCACCGTCGGCTTCGCCAGAGCCTGCAAAATTGCATAGAGCGTCGTCGTCTTTCCCGATCCCGTGGGGCCGGTGAAGAGGATAAGACCGTGCGGGATCTGAATAAGACTTTCCATCGCCTCGCGTGACGTGGCGTCCATACCCAGCTGTTCCAGTGAGAGCAAACCGGCTCCCTTGTCGAGTATTCGAAGGGCGATGCGCTCCCCGTGTTGGACAGGGATAGAGTTTACGCGTATGTCTACCGCCCGTTTGCCGACGGTAATGCCGATTCGCCCGTCCTGCGGAGCGAGACGCTCGGCAATGTCCATTCTTGCCATGACCTTGATGCGGCTTGTCAACGGAGCCTGCTGGTTCCTGGGAAGGCGAAGTCTGTCGTGAAGCACGCCGTCCACTCTGAAACGGATGAGGACTTCGTTTTCGCACGGTTCGACGTGGATGTCCGTCGCACGGACCTTCAGCGCCTCACGGAAAAGACCGTTCACCAGCTTGATAACCGGTACGTCCACTGAGTCGCTCTGAACATCCTCCCGCATGAGATCGTCGTCGTCGTCGATGCCCGTCATCGCGGAGAGCGTGTCGTCGCCCACGCCTCCGCGAAGGTCGTAAAGACGACCGAGCATGACATCCAGGGATTCCCGGGAATGCAGCTCCCAATCCGCCTCTTTGCCGAACGAGGCTGCCAGAACCTGTGCGTTGGGAAACGCTTCCAGCGACGAGAGCGCTACCACAAAGCGCTCTTCATCCTCTTTAATAGGCAGAATACCGGCGGCTTTCAGCGCATCAAGGCTCACTTTCCCGCGTATGAGCGGCGCTATCTGCTCAACATCGGGGAGTTTTGCTGTATTCACGGCTCTATTCCACCTTCCGTTATTTCGACTGTTTCTTTATAGATTCTCTATACTCCTTCTCCATACGTTCCCACAGACTCTTTTCCGGCGCGCTTGGTCCGTGTTCGCCGGCAATAATCTCGCGGGTCATCACCTCGGCATCCTGCGGCGTCTCCAGAATATAGGGCGTAAGGAAGATCATCAGCTCGATCTTCTCTCGCTGTTTCACAGAGCGTGAGAAGAGACCTCCAAGAAGCGGAATATAGGAAAGGCCTGGAACGCGGCTCTTGATGCTCTTCTCCGCCTCTTTGATGAGACCTCCGAGAATAAGCGTACTACCGGAGGCGACCATCACATTCGTCTTGATCTTGCGTTTGGACGTCACCGGGGTTTCCGACGTCATCGCCGTAAGCACATCTTCCACGACTTGTTCCACATCCAAAGCAACAAGGTTGCCGCTCCGTATTGAAGGCGTCACGTTCAGGATAAGCCCCGTATCCTTGTACTCGTAACTGCTTTGAACCGAGCTTGCGCTGCTTACATCCGAAAGTTTCCCCTTCAGCTGCGGTATCACCTGCCCCACCTGCAACTCGCTGGGAAGATTGTTCGTACACATGAGGCGCGGCATGGAGAGGACGTTAATCGCGTCGAACTTCTTCAAAAGATCGACGTAGGCGTATATAAGTCCCATACCTTTGTGCGTCGTCTTTAAACCGTAGGTTGGATTCCCCTGGGAGTCCGTACCCGTCCGGTACTGCTCCTCAGTTTTTGAGAGCTCCTGGAACCAGTCGATAATCGTGCCGGGAACGGCTCCTCCCATGTTAATCTGCCCCGCAGTGACGGCGTCGCCTGCAACCGAACCGCCCCACGTCGCCCAATCAATTCCCGCGTTGTCCAATTTTGTCAGGTTGACCTCTGCGATGAGCCCGCGGAGAAGCACTTGCCGGGGGAGCGTGTCGATAGTTTTAATGATCTCGACAATAGACTGAAAACTTGTTGGAGATGCTGCAATTATCAGGCTATTTGAAGGGATATCCGGTACGACCGAAGCAACGAGCTTTCCCGTAGCGGCCTGCGCCGTCAGTATTTTGGTCAGCTGCTCAGCCACGACATTGGCATCCGCATTCTGCAATTGGAAAATATGAAGTTCGCCAGTCTTGGGCACAACATCGAGTTCTGCTATGATCTTTAAAGCCTGACGCATTTCCCGTTCTTCGCCGGCAAGAACAATCTGTCTGCCGGGAATATCGGGAACCACGGCAAGACCGAAAACCGGGCTCCCAGGGACCTTGGCAAGTTCAGAGATATGCCCTGCTATCATTTCAGGGGCGCCATACTGAATTTTCACAGTTCGTGAATTGAAAATTTTATCAGGCAGGTCAAGCGCTTTAATTACACTCACAGCACGGCTTACGTCCGACGCTCTTCCAGTGAGGAGGAGGTCGTTCCCTCTACCTACGGGCTGAATAGCCACAGCTTTTCCCGAAGCCTGTCCTACCGCAGGAAGGATAAAATCAGCAGTTACGTAATGGAGAGGAACAACTTGAGAAACGGTTTGATCCCCTTCACCGGGGGCCGTACGGCCAGTACGGATACCACTCTCCGCAGAAGCCCAAGGTTGCAGAGGGATAATCTTACTGAATTCGCCGACCGGTTGTAGTGTATAACCGTTCATTTCAAGGACAGAAAGGAGTACTTGACGAGCTTCCCGTAAAGGCACGGGCTTAGGTGAAATGACAGAGATAGAACCTTTCACTTCGGGAGGAAGGACTATATTCTCCTGAAGCAGCTCGGCCATAAATCGGACGAACTTCACCATCTCCACATCCTGAAAGTTGAACTGTACATTCCCCGAGGCGCGCATCAATCTCGCCGATTCAAGAAGAGCGAATTCATCGTCTACCGGGGACTCCGCCTCTGGTGTCTGGGCAAAAAGAGGCGTACCGACTATTATAAAAAGCACAATTACATTTAATGCTATTAACAAGCGAACGGTGCGTGTCATTCTGTTCTCTCCTTTTTAATCTTCATGTCCGGCAAGTAAAAAATGAATTCCTCAACATTTTTTCCAGGTCCCGAAGATTGGGTCTCTCCCTGAAGAAGCACAACTTTTCGACAGAAAAAACCTTCCGGCACATCCGGTTGTCGTTCAAATGTAAACTGCTTCGTCTCCCACGAATAGTCGTTTTCCCTTCCCCGTTCATCCAGTTTCCCAGCAGCGGCAGTTAACCAGAGAGAACGCGCACGATCAAGGCTACGCCGCTCAAAACGCACATCTTCGAGCACTCGAACAGAAAGCGTAAGCAAACGGAGACTGCCTGCCGCGGAAAGGCCAAGAATCGCTACTGCCACCATAACTTCGAGAAGAGTAAAAGCATTTCTTCGCTTCATCACTTCCACCTGTTCATCATCGGATATTATAGTTCAGCATCTCGGGTTTTCCTTCCCGGACAACTTGAACATCAAAGGTATTACCGCTCATGAGCGAATTAATAACATTCACGATGTCACCCATATTCCGAATCTGTACCCCATTTACGGATTGCACAACATCTCCGGCTTTAACTCCAAGAGAAGTGAGAATACTCTTCTCATCAAGCCATTGCACCTCTACACCCTGTGCCATGTCTCCGTCGAACTTCGGACGCAGACGAAATTTCTTCATTTCCTCCAGAGGATCCATCAAGAGCTGGTTCACCATCTCCCTGGAGATAGCTCCTTGTTGCCCGGGGCGAGCAGCAGCAACGGCTCTCTGTACTGGCCTCGTTGTTGATGAGGGGATTGTTTTTGCGTTTGCCGGTTTGCCGCTATAACGTAGAAGTACGGTCAGCTGTGCTTGCCCCTTTTGAAGAATGATGCGATCATTCTCGACGGCAGTCAACGTATAGCCTTTTATCATTTGTCCCTTCAGGACAATAGTCTGCGGTTTCTTCTCTTCTTGAATCCAAACCGAAATACCCGGAATCGTCCCTGTCAGACGAATCCCTTCCAGATCATACAGTTCCCCTGCCGTAATTTCTCGATTTCCATCTTCATCAATTGGAGGAACATGAACCAAAAAAGGATCGCCCCCGACAAACTCTTTTAACGTCAAAGAACGCCCTGTCACATTATCTGAACGAACAGAAGTGGAAAGAGGTATCGAGAGCAGCGACCGTGTACCACGCAACTCCTCCGTGAAAAGCAATTCCCCCAATGCCGCCGCTGCCCAATACCCGAATAAACCAAAAAAAAGCACAACGGCTACCAGACGAAAACAGAAGGCTACGGAACGTTCTATTCTTAGGTGTGACATAAAACGAGCAGAGCGTTTTAATATCGAGGAACGAGTGGTTGGGTTCACTTACTATCGCCTCCTTTTCTTTTGAGCGTCCATGTTCCGGATGCTTCTTTCTGCAAGGGAAGCATGGATTTTACATATTCAAGCAACGCAGTCCGTTCTCCGGAAATCGAAAGGTCGGCCTCGTCCAGTCTAAGTGTTTTCAGGTTCATTGTCATTTCACCCGCAATCTGCAAATCACCAAAAGTTCTAATTTTGGACAATCGAACTCCCGATGAGAGCAGCGCTGCAGTTGAAGCATAAGAAGAAAAGAAAAGTGGTGCTTGCCCAGGAAGAGGCAAGTTCAAGGAAAGCGATTTGAAACTGACTTCCGCCGTTGGAGCCATAGTAAACAGGCTCTCGAAGAAACGAGGTGAAATCTTCATCTCTCCTGCCTCTATCGAAGCGACAGGAGCTGTGATCCGTACGTTTCGCCCCACAATGCTGAACGGCAAATATCCTTCTACGGTCAGTCCGGCATTTTCAAGCGTCACGCCTTTTTGCGACGCAATGAGCACGCCTTTGCGCCAGAAAAAAGCCAGAGCAGCGTCTCTTGGAAAGAAAAAGTAGAACCCTCCGATAAAGGAAAAAAACGCAACAAGAACCAATAAAAGAACTGAAACACAACGCCTCATGACGCACCTCCCAGCAGGAGGAATACCGTAAGAGTTCTCTTCTCATCACTTACACGAACTGCCCTGATGTCAGCTGAAAAGGCCAAAATCCCTCTTCTATCCATCTCCTGAAGAAACATTGCAAAATTTTCAGCAGACAATCCTTCCAGCGTAATGGAAACGGCATTTTGCCCCCCTCTCGGCGCAGCGGTGCTCAGGCTCACCATATTTGAACGCAACCCAAGCTCGCTCACTACATCCGAAATCACAGAAAGCAGCTCTCCTTCCGGCACCGCTTGAAGCGGGGAACCAGTTCCGGTAACGTCAATCGCCACCTTGAGAGCAGAATATTCACGCAGTATGGACACCAGTTCGTTAAATCTGGCTCGCTGAAGAGAGCGACGCATACGAAGCTCCTCGGCATCAATCCAGAAAGAAAAAGCAGCGCCCCAAGCTAAAAGAGCGAAAAGAAAAATAAAGAAAGCCTTCTTCTTCCATGACGAGTTATCCAACCCGCCGGACATCGTTTCAAAAAAAGAGTTCGGGAAAAAAGAAGAGAACTTCACTGCAAATCCCTCCTCAATGAGAGAGTGAAGCGAAGACCTCCACCCGGTATCTGCTGAATATCTCCGAGAGCAGCACGATATCCGCTACCGTCTGCAACAGTACGCAAATCTTGAATCGACTCCATTTTCTCCGCAGTTCCGGTAATATCAGCTCCCTCGCTCGAAAATCGCAACTGCTCGAGTACCGGGAAATCCTCCTTTCTCTGATCACCATTAAGCCATGTCCTTCCTAAATGAGAAAGCATACGTGATAATGAGTTCTCGTTTTTCCCTTGTCCCTTCAGTTCCGCAAGCTTTCCTCGCGCTTGTGAAAGAGGATCCACGATCCGCTCGTCCGGGCCGAAAACCTCTCTATAAAGCGATGCTCCTTCTTGGGTAAAACTCTCTAAAGAAGAGCGTAGTTGAAACAACATCGAGAATTGAATGATACTCAAAAAAACTCCAGCTGCAGTCGCCCATCCGAAGATTTTTAAGAGCATCGATGCCGTTCTTTCTCGCGCAAGCGAAGCTGCAAGGGCGGGACGTGAAATATTCAGCTCCAAGAATCTTGGAAACTGCTTTAACGTCTCGCGTGTTGATTCAAAAAGCGCTTCCTTTTGTGAAGAACGCCAGATACTTTCAGGCGATAGTTCAATACCCACAGCGGCGGCGTACTCCTGAATACAGCGCACTTCCGCTTCAATCCCGCCATCATCCGGGGCAGTCGCTCGAGTACGAATAAACACCGGCAAACCGTTTCGGAAGAACGCGGAAGCACACACGTAATCGTCTCGAAATACAGCTCCCCCCTCGCCCCTTACTGCCCCTGCCAGTGCTAATGGAAGGGGCCAGACAACGTTGTTGTGCAAAGAAAGCCCCGGCTCGTCCCCTGGTATTTCTTCCCCCCAAATAGAAAGAGCAATTCCTTCCGAGCTTCCTTTGTTTCTTCCTGTAAAAAGCGGAACGAGTTCCACTTCCGCTTCTCCTGAGAGAAGAGGACGGAATTTAAGAGCAAGAGCATTTCGAACATCTTTCGCCGACCGGAACGGGAAAGAAAAAGAATGGAAAGATGCTGTTCGGAAAGGAACAAGAAGCAACGATCCTTCGGACGGCACTGATTTCATTACGACATTATCAAAGGATACTACTGAGGATGAAAGAGAAATCCAGCCCTCCGGGCGCTTAATAAAATATGTAGAAATCTGCATCGGTCCTATCTACGGCTCCTCCCATCGGACTGTTTTCCATGCAAACGGTTTCCCGCTGAGTATACTCCGAAACGTGATAATCTCGCTATCCTCGAAAAGCACATCAAAAGTAACACAAAACCAGTCGCTTCTGAAAGTAGCCAGATTCATCAGTTTAGGCACGGCATCTACGGGAAAACCGGGCATCGTCGCAAGATCAATTATCGTTTCCAGTGGTTTTTCATTTCTTCTTTTGATAATTTGTACAGCAAGCTTTCCGTCCAATCCTTCCAGTATAGATAATACCTCGACTGGAGCCGTGTTGAGGTTAATCCTGCCGGAGGACCATAACGTAGCAAACGAGTAAATTCCAGATCTTCCGCCAAAGCCGGAAAGGATTTCAAGAGTCATTCCCGGAACGAGCCGGAGCTCATCTAAGGAAAGAAGGGAACGGTTCAGAAAATCCGATTTCTCCCCTCCTCCAAGACGAGGTTCCGTATCCTTATCAAGGAAATCGAGGGTTGTTGTTTCAAGATGTTCCGCTCCTACTTCCCGCCACATATTTGTCCACGGCACCTCAATCTCTCTTCGAAGCGTCTTGCCGTCCGGCAAAAAGAGTTTGTTCAAAGGAATCTTGTCATCAAGAGGATCTATCTTCATTGTAACAATCACACCGACATCGGGAAATTCGAATCTACGTGAAGCAAATAGTGCATCTTCCGCGGAGTGCGCTTTTCCCATGTGCATCGAGAGTATAGCTTTTGCGGCATCCAACACCACCTCGGAAACCATGCGAGCGGTGAACGCACGCTGTTCCCTTTCAAAGCGCCTTAAGGTACGCCTCGCGAACACAGCAAACCCTGTAGCTGCCGATACAAGAAAAACCGATATCAGCAAGACGGAAAGCAACACCATTCCGTTTCTTTTCCGGTGGAAAAAACTACTGGGGAGGAAGCCAGTCTTCATGAACAAACTCCTCCTCTCCCGCTTTTACCGTTAATCGAATACCTCGCGGACGAGGACCGGAGTACTCGTCGCTCCACTCGGACGCATCGAACCCAAGAACGGAAAAACGCAACGATTCCGCCCCGGGGAAAAGCAGGCGGCCATCCTGAGGATCGAGCATGTCCCAGTTTACTGTATTTGGGGAAAGCAAAGGAAGAACCCATCGGTACACTCCAGGTTCTCCGATTCGTCCCGCACTCGGCAGGAAGAGGCGAATCGCGCGGACTCCCGGTTCTCCCCCCCGATCGCTCCAGAAAGCAAGACGGTCATCAGCGGCTCCTCCCAAGATATCCCTGTGGGTAAGCACTACCGCCGGCCCCTCCACGAATTCCTTCGGAGAAGCGCGGAGCTCGTCCGGGATCCTTCGTAAAAAGTAGGCCATCCGCTGCTCTCTCGCCTCCTCGGCGCGAACATCCTCGAAGCGACGGACGACGGCGACCGCCGGAGCAAGCGCTACCGCCGCTATGATGCCGAAGAGCGCGACGACGACAAACACCTCGATCAAAGTGAAACCGTTCCGTCGCGAGCGAAAAGACGCATACGTCATTCGGGAAACCATGAGAGCGTACACTTCCTCAAAAAATCTACCGGGTGATAGGACATCTTCGCTACCCTCATCCCTTCGTCGCCCATATCTTCTTCGCGGTTCACCATGGTGAACGAGTCCGCGACATTCTCCAGGAAGATTCTATTGATAGCCTGATATGCGCCGCTGTAGCGCCTCAGCGCCTTCTCGAAGTGAATGACGATCGTATGATCGTCAAGCGCTTCTCCAACGGTATAGGCCACCGGAGAGCCGTTCACATCGAGTACGCCGGCAAGAAGGCCCGGGATATGCCTGCGTTGAGCGACAAGTTCGCGAACCGCTGCATCTTCCCGCTCAAGAGCAGGAGACGGAGGCTGCTCTTTCATCCAGAGTTCCTGACCTTCGAGAACCGACTCGAGAGCATCTCCCTCCAGAGAATGATAACGGAAAGGATACCTCCGGGTAAACTGGACGAAATGACTTCGCTTTCGGGAAAAACGGTTCCCTTTCAGCTCGACGAGCTCCTGAACAGAGTGGAGGTACTCCCACTGGGAACGATCTTCTCCTACGGTAACTCCCCCTCGGAAGAGTTCTCTCCAGAGACGCCCCAGTCCGTCGGGAACATAAAAAAAAACTCTTCCCTCCGGGAAAAGACGGGGGAGTACCTTTTTCCATTCGATAGTATTCCATGGTCCCACAGGAGCCCACAGCGCGCTGTTACGGGTCCGGATCCAGCAGACGCCCTCTTCGAAGGCCCACTCGAATCCGTAGATGTTTCGCCACGCCCAGAGACTTCCGAAAGAATACCACGCGGATTTCCGCGGAGACTGCGAGTAGAGCTGTCTGTATTCATCCGCTCTCTCCAGGGAGATCGATGAAAAAGAAAACGGCATGAAAACATCTTCCTTTCGTTGCAACGCCGAAGGGTTCCGAAGACACGACTGAACCCTTTTTCAGACATCGCGTATTGTACCATATTGAAACGCGGCGGACCCCCGCTTCTTCTGAAAAGGGGGTCCGTCGCAGTTCTTTTCAGTAAAAATGCCGATGAGGGAAATGTCTACCCCAGCCCCAGCAATCTCCCGCCTTGATAGACCAGCACAGCCCCACCATACCCTATCAGCGTTGTATAGGCAATCATGAAGAGTGTCCAGGCCCAGCTTCCGGTCTCCCTGCGGAAGGCCGCCACTGCGGCCACGCACGGCACGTACAGGAGCGTCATCACCAGGAAGGCATACGCGGAGAGCGGAGTGAAGAGGGTCGGCAGCGCCGCTGCAAGCCCCGCCTCTCCAGCTCCGAGAAGCGCCCCCAGCGTTCCGACGACGACCTCTTTTGCAAGGAAACCGAAGAAGAGCGCCACCGCGGCCTGCCAGAAACCAAAGCCCGCGGGAGCGAAAATCGGGGCGAGGATCCGGCCGATACGCCCGACGATACTCTCGGACGAACCGTACATCACGCCCCACGGGAAGCTTGCGAGGACCCATACGGCGATCACCGAAAGAAGGATGAATGTTCCCGCTTTCCGGAGAAAGAGAAATCCCCGCTCCCAAGCATGACGCAGCACCATCGAAAGCGAGGGAACATGGTACGGAGGCAACTCCATGACCAGCTGCGACGACTCCCCTTTAAAGAGCGTGCTCCCTAGTACCTTGGCCGCGAGCACCGCTACGATGATTCCGAGAACATACAGGGAAAAGACAGCCGTCCCGGCATGCGCTCCGAAGAATATGCCCGAAAAGAGCACGAAAACGGGAAGACGGGCCGAACAGCTCATAAAAGGCAGCACGAGCAGCGTGATCATTCTGTCCCTGGGCTGTTCAAGAATACGTGTCGCCATCATCGAAGGCACATTGCACCCGAAACCCATGAGCATGGGGATAAAACTCTTGCCGTGTAGCCCCATGAGGTGCATGACCCTGTCCATCACAAACGCTCCCCGCGCCATATATCCCGAATCCTCAAGCAAAGCGATGAACGCGAAGAGAATGAAGATATGAGGGAAAAAGACGACGACCGAGCCAACGCCTCCTATAAGTCCGTCCTGTACGAAAGAGGAGACGATCTCCGAAAATCCCGCGCCGGCGAGAAGTTCGCCCGTCCATTCCCCGAAGGATTCGAACACTCCTTCCAGAAGCTCCACCAAGGGATCGCCCAAAGCGTAGGTCATCCGGAAAACCGCCCATGTGACCAGAAAGAAGAGCGGCAGCCCCAGAGATCGTGAAGTCACTACACGGTCGATACGGTCCGAGAGCGTCAGGCGTGCTTTGAGCGAGAGATCGCGTTTCACGGACTCCGCCGTCACCCCCGAGACAAAACCCCAGCGCCTTTCGATAACGGCGGTTTGAAGGTCATACCCCAGCTCTTCCTCCACCTTACGCCCCTTCGCGGAAAGAAGTTCGTCCATGATATTTCGGAACCCGGCGCTCTCGGCGGCCGCGAGAACTGCCGCGTCGCCCTCGACGAACTTCACCGCCGCGGAACGGGCGGGAAGCCCCGGGATGAGTTCGGGGCGCCCCCCCCAGGAACGATTCAAGCGCTTCGAACAAGGGATTCAGGCGCTCTCCGTAGGGTAAAGAGAACAAAAGGGAGGACCCCGGATTTTCCCGGAGAGAACGCGTAATTCGTTCTTTAAGTTCTTCTATTCCTTCCTTTTTCCGTGCGACGGTCGGTACGACGGGAATGCCGAGCAGCGCGGAAAGGCGTTCCACATCGATTATAATTCCCCTCTCCGCCGCCACGTCCATCATGTTCAGCGCAAGGACAAGCGGCGTACCAATCTCAAGCATCTGCACGGCAAGATAAAGGCTGCGCTCCAGGTTGGACGCGTCCGCTACGACGACAGCCATGTCCGGCCGATTCCGCAACAGATAGTCCGCCGCGATCTCCTCGTCGAGCGACGCCGCCCCCAGGCTGTAAATGCCGGGAAGATCGACCACCGTCACCTCGTCGCCCGACGAGCGGAAACGCCCCTCCTTCCGTTCGACGGTTACGCCGGGCCAGTTGCCCACGTGCTGATTGGAACCTGTGAGCGCATTGAAAAGACTCGTTTTTCCGGTATTCGGGTTCCCGGCGAGCGCGATCGTCCAACTCATCGGGATCCCCCCGTACAGCCGGCGCAGCCTGCCGGACGGACCAAAACAGCATTCGCCTCGTCGACTCTGAGACTCAGCTCATAACCTCTGAACCACACGGAGACAGGGTCGTTGAACGGCGCTTTCCTCTCGACGCGAATTTCCGTTCCCGGAACCAGCCCCATTTCAAGAATCCGCCGCTTCAAGCTCCCGTCGCCGACGATTTTGGATACGACGCCGCCCTCTCCTATCTCAAGAGCGCTCAACACGCGCTCATTTCCTCCTGAACAGCTACATGACAAGCCCATGTTTCTCCTCCGTTCTTTGTTCTCATGGTCTAACTTTACTTCGAACCTAAAAAAAGGACCTGCCGGTCCTTGAGGGACAATTTAACAGCTTCCGTCGACGAAAACTTTATGCGCCATACCCTGACCGATCGCAAAACGCGAATCGCCCACCTTTAAAAGAAGGGGACCTCCCCCGTTCTGGACTATCCGCACTTTCGCCCCGGGAATCAGCCCCAGCTCGGAAAGGCGCCGCGAAGATTCCCCGCCGCCAGCCACACGCGCTACGGTTACTTCGGTTCCTTCGGACATAACCGTTATCGGACACATACTTGCCCATCTCCTCTCTCTTTCAGCAGGACGCTCCCGCCGAATCCTCTCCGGTTTCAGGACAGATCCATACGGAGACAGCTTCCATCTTTCGCAACGCCACTTCGCATCCGCGCACGTGGATCACAAGCGGATCGCCAAGCGGCGCAGTGCCGCAGTGACGGACTTCCGTCCCCGGCACAAACCCCATTTCCAGAAGACGTTGGCGAAGCGGACCTCCCGCGGTCACACGTGTTACAACACCCCGTCCTCCGTCGGGAAGCATTGAAAGCGGCCGGGGCAGCTTTCGGTCATCCCCCATCGCGGAGAGAAGGTCCTTCACCCAGGAACGCCCCTCCCTACGCGCTTTTACAAGATAATCGACAAATCCGAGAATCCGCCCCTCGGACCTTTCGTCCAACTCATGTTCCATCACACAGGCTATAGACATCGCACGATCCGGTTCGAAGCCGAGGATATCGTGAAAAAGAAATGTGAGATGCTCGTGACGACGATAAATATCGAGAGCCCGCCGTCTGCCCTCATCCGTCAATGCGAGAGTACCGTATCGTTCGTGCGTCGCAAGAGACGCGGCGACTAGCCTGCGAACCGCCGCGACAACCGTTGCCTTCGCCACGCCGAGCGCATTCGCAAGGTCGGTAACCGTAGCTTCCCGTCCGGAAATCTCTATGGCGAAGATTGTTTCCATATAGTCCTCGATTCGGGACGAAACCGACACGGTATCTTCTCCTTTCGGATGTAAGAGAACGCTTACTTTTGGTTAGATATATCTTACTTCGCGTGTCACTTTCTGTCAAGCACTCTGTTCACCGATTCAGGGACAACCAACGAATGCGTTTTTCGAAACGCATATCCCGGAGCAATTCGTCCGGCCGCCCCATAAAAGGCGGCCGTTACTACACTCTTCCTTAGTTATGAGGTAAGATGCAGCGTGATGAAGAATCGCGACCTGAAACGCACGCGATTCTCAAATCCGCATATCGGTTCTCCGCGACTTTGAAGGAATGGCAAAGGAAGGAGCTCATTTTCATGACGAACGCCTCACCATCATCCAGGGACGAAGCCCGCGCCATATCCTCGCGCCGCGCTCATTTTTTATTTTTTTGCCTGGTCTGCGCCTATTTCTTCTCTTTTTTCTTCCGGATCTCCGCATCGGTGGTCCTTCCCTCGCAAGCGGCAAAACTCGGTATGAGCGCCGCTCTCACCGGCTTCATTTCAAGCCTTTACTACTACGCATATTCCGTCATGCAGTCGATCTCCGGCGCCCTGCACGACCGTTTCGGGCCGCTCCGCGTCGTCGCCGCCGGGATGCTGGTGGCGGCGGTGGGCACTTTTCTCCTGGTGCTGCATCCTTCGGAATGGACGCTGGGCGCATGGCGACTGCTTACCGGTCTCGGACTGGCTCCCATGTACGGCGGAGCGCTCGTCTACCAGGCTAGTGCGTTCACCCCGGACAAGTACGTCTTCTACTCAAGTATGACAATCTCCGTCGGCGCATTCGGCGCCCTCGCCTCCGTCACCCCTCTCGGACTCGCACTGGACGCATTCGGTCTCTCGGCGACCTTCGCAGGGCTCACGCTTCTGAGCATTTCCATGAGCGTGCTTCTCTGGAAGGAACGCAGCTTCGATCCTGTCGTGCACCGGACTCCCTTCACGGAACAAAAGACACAATCAATCCTCTCCCGCCTGGCCGAAGCACTCCGGCTCATCAGGAGCTCCGCCTATCTCAGAGCGCTTCTCGTTCTCTGGGCCGTCTCGGCGGGAGCGCTCCTCTCTTTCCAGGGACTATGGGCGGTCTCGTGGTATCAAACCGCCTACGGAGTCACTGCTGCAACCGCACGCAACTGGGCCTCTCTTGTCAGCGTGGGCATGTTCATCGGAACCGCCGTTTTCGGCGGGTTTTGCCGGCATCCGGAGGATCGTTTTCGGGGAGTGTGTTTCTGGACTCTCTTCAATGTGGCGTCCTGGGGTGCGTTAGTGAGTTCCGTGGCGCTGAAACTGCCGCTTCCCGTCGCCGGGACATGCGGATTTCTCATAGGCGCAGCGAACGGGCTCATTGCCGTCCAGGCCTCTTCCGCGGCGAAAGAACAGGTGGAAACGGCAAAAACGGGCGCTCTTCTTGGAACGATGAACATGATCGTCATCTTCGTGGTGGTACTCTTCCAGTGGGGAACGGGAATACTCATCAATCTCTTTCCCGGAGGGCAACCAGGGGGTTTTACTGAACGCGGCTTCCTGGTCTGCTTCCTGATTGTGACAGTCCTGCTGGCCGGCAGCCTGCCCGCGCTCCGGCCGCTCCGGCGAGCCGACACGCGGCGCTGACAGAGCGCCCCTACTTCGCGCAGATAATATCCGGTCGCTCTTCAAGAAGACCAAGACACGCATCGACAACTTCGGGGTCGTAGAACTCCCCCTTTCGCGCCTTGAGTTCCTCCCGCGCCGCATCCATCCCCAGCGCGGGACGGTAGGGGCGGTGCGAAATCATCGACTCCACGACATCCGCGACCGCTATAATACGTGCTTCCAGAAGGATCTCGTTCCCCTTGAGTCCCCGAGGATACCCCGAGCCGTTCATCCGTTCATGATGTTGTCGCGCAATCTCGGCTACCGGCCAGGGAAAATCGATTCCGCTCAGGATTTCATACCCGGATTGGGAATGCGTCTTCACAAGCTCGAACTCTATGGGTGAAAGACGCCCGGGCTTGTTCAATATCTCACCGGCTATCTCGATCTTGCCGACGTCATGCACAAGCCCCGCAATACGAAGCCCTTCGCAGCGCTCCGCATCGAGACGCATTCTGGCGCCGATCGCCGAAGCCAGCGCCCCGACGCGCTCCTGGTGCTCTATTGTGTACGGATCCTTTTTTCCAACAATCTGCCCCATCGTCCTGATCACGTCGGAAAAAGTCTTCTGCAGGTTCTCGTACCCGGCTTTCACCTCCAATTCGGACTCCCAGCGGCTCACCGAGGCAGCCAGGGTACACGCCGAACTCCGCAGAACGCCTAGTTCGTCGCCTTCGAAAGCGAAGCGCCGTTCCCGGAAGCACAGCGCGAGGAACCCCCAGAACCGAGCACGCAGATGCACCGGGATCACCACACTGTCGATCGAAGAACGCGAGCAGCCGGAAGCGCCGCATATCGAAGAAAAAAGCTCTCCGGCTCCCTCAAGAGCCGAGAGAGTCCCATGGAACGGAATGCCCTTTTCTAGAGCAGAAAGGAAAAGAGAAGGCATATCCTTTAAAACGAGTGATGAAGGCGGTCTGCGCGAGTCTTCTTCGGCCTCTTCAGGAGTCGAACGGCCAACAACATTCGCGATTATCGTCCCGTCAGGGCCCTCACTGTTGCGGAACAGGGCGGCTTCACAGGCATTTGCAGCCGCGGCGAGCAAATAGAGCGCGCAGAAGAGCGCGTCCTGCCTGTCCTCTCCGGAAAGCAGCACACCTGAAGCCCTGGCCGCCGCATCGACGATCCGTGCATGAAAGCGAAGACGTTCTCCCGCGAACACCCGCTCCTTCAGCTCCCGCCGGGCTTTCTCATAGAGCCGGACGTTCTCCAGTGCGATCGAGACGGCCCCCGCAAACTGATCGAGGTCCTCAAGGATCTCCTCGTCTACCTCGGGAAAGACATCCCAATAGGCAACCGAAAGTACGCCGAAAAAGACGTCCCCCTGGAAAAGAGGCATGCCTATCACTGTGGTAAGCCTTGAAAGGCGAGGATCGTCTATCTTGCCGTAAAAGGATGGATAGTCTTTGATAACCACGCATTTTCTCTGCCGCAGCACCTCTCCTGCAAGCCCGGCGTCGCTCGGCCTGGTCTCCCCCTCCATGTCCTTAAGAAACCCTCGCCCCAGAACAAGCCGGAAAACATTTTTTTCCGAATCCAGGAGAGAAATCCTTCCATGCTCCGTATGCGCGAGCTCCGCGGCCTTCTCCAGAATACGTCCGAGCAGCTTCTCCGTATCCGTCTCTTCCATGAAGACAAGGAACATAGAGTGCAACAGCTCAAGACGTTTATTCTGACGAGCGATCCTCCGTTCAGTCTCCTTCAATTTGGTCACGTCTATATTCAAACCGGCAATACGAACAACTTTTCCTTGTTTGTCCCGAACCGGAAACGCCTTTGACACTGCGCGACGCTTCGTATCGCCGGGACCCGGGATATCAATCTCTTGCTCGGCGAAATCAACCGCTCCCGAGAGCAGCAAGCGCAGTTTCTCCTCGAGCAGGGGGCGAAGGTGCGGAGGAACGAGCTTGTCCCAAAGCGCCTTTCTGGGAACCAGAAGCGCTTCATCCTCCGCGTTCCCGTAGAGAATCGCGCGTCCGGTTGCGAACGTAGCGTCCTTGTCGGGAAAGTAGTCCCATACGCTGATATTCGAGGCATCCAGGACGCGGCTCAACCATACCTCGCTCTCTCTGAGACGCATCTCGGACAGTTTCCTCTCGGTGATGTCCAGAAGGCTCGATTGATACGCAACAGCCTCTCCCGCCGCCTCGCGATGGAAAACTGTCCGGTCCTCTACCCAGCGAACCTTCCCGTTCGGCGCAACGATACGGTATTCCATCCGTAACTCGTCTTCCCGCCCGAAAAGAGCGTCGGAAAACAGCGTGAAACAACGTTCACGGTCCTCCTCGTGAAGAAGAGCGCCGTACGCCACGCTCCCGGTCATCAAATCTCCGGCTGCATATCCGAACTGAGAGACATTCTTCGTCACAAACTCGACAGGACGTCCCTCGAACGGGGCGCCCCACAAAACAACAACCGGGCTGGAGATGAAGACTTGATCAAGACTAACAGGATTCCTCGGCTTCATGCCAGTTCGCCCGCTCCCGCGCAACTACAGTTCAGCGATGAGATCCGGGTGTTCATCAAGAACCGACAGACACGCCTCGACAACAGCAGGATCATACAAAACTCCGCTCTTCCCCGCAATTTCCTCCCGGGCTGCGTTCATTCCAAGAGAGGGGCGGTACGGACGGTGCGACACCATAGATTCCACAACATCGGCGACGGTGATGATACGAGCCTCCAGAAGAATCTCCTCTCCCTTCAGGCCTCTCGGGTACCCCGAACCGTCCATCCTCTCGTGATGCTGATGCGCAATCTCGGCTACAGGCCAAGGGAAGTTCACCTCCCGCAGAATATCGTATCCGGACCGTGCGTGCGTCTTGATCAGTTCAAACTCTATAGGGGAGAGCCTCCCGGGTTTGCTCAGAATCTCCCCCGGTATTTCAATCTTGCCGATATCGTGCACCAAACCGGAGATACGCAACCCTTCGCACCGCTCCTTATCCAGTCCCAACCTGTTCCCTATCTCCAGTGCAAGAGCGGCGACGCGCTCCTGATGCTCGATAGTATAGGGGTCCTTCTTCCCGACAATCTGTCCCATCGTCCGGATGACGTCCGTAAACGTCCGCCGAAGTTTTTCATACCCCTTTTTCACCTCTCGCTCGGACTCCCAGCGAATCACCGACGCAGCCATGTTGTAGGCGGCCGCCCGAAGCACGTCGATCTCGTCCGTCTCGAAAGGCGTCCTCTCCCGCTGAAAACAGAACGCAAGCACTCCCCAGAAACGTGAGCGGATGAACACGGGGATCATTGTGATAGTAGCGAAAGAAGCGGGAAGCGAAGCGTCATGCCGCTCGGAAGCAATGGAAGCGATCGTCCCGTGAAAAGGCATTCCATCCGAAAGAGAGTCATAAATAGAAGAGAATTCATCCCCCCAAGGCAAATAATCCGGTAAAATGAAAAACTCTTCGTTCCCAGAAATCAGCACCTTGGCTAAAATTGCCGCCACCGCACCCTCATGGTCTTCGATATTCCGGAAAAGCGCGATGCTGTCGGCAGCCGCGGCCTGACCGAGAGCGCGAAGAGCAAAAAAACATTGCCTGTTCTTCAGATTCGATGGACAGCAGAAAGCTGGCCCCGTCCGCGGCCGCTTCCACAAGCGCCTGGTGAAAACGCAGCCGTTCCTCGGTTCGTTCCCGCTCCTCCACTTCCTTTCGAGCATCCTCATAGAATCTGGCATTCTCCAGAGCTATGGAGGCCGCGGCCGCGAACTCGTCAAGGAGATTCAGCAGGGGTTCCTCCAGAAAACGAATTGTATCGGTGAAAGCTATTGCAACAGCTCCCAGCAGTCTCTCTCCCCGATACAAAGGGAGGCCAAGCACCGTCGTCACATTCGTGTACGCATCCAGTTTCATTCGTTCCGGATATGTCCGGTAATCTTCTACAATCACCCTGCTCTTTTTTTTCAGGACTTCACCGATCAGACCGACTGAAACCGGAACCAGGTTCCCCACTAATTTCTCGTAGAGACCGACGCCCCCAGGTATTTCTGATATTCTCCCCATCTTTTTCTATTACGCTGATAAGGCCGTTCGCCGAACCTGCGAGTTCCACCGCCTTTTCGAGAATTCTGCGGATAAGCGACTCCGAGTCCAGATCTTCCATAAATGCCAGCGAAATCCCGTGCAAAAGAGCAAGCCGTTCGTTTTGGCGCACAACCTTCTCTTCGGCCTGTTTGAGCGGAGAAATATCCACCGTAACGCCGTGCAAGCGCACTAATTCGCCGTTTTCATCCCTGACAGGGAATCCCTTCGTCAGAACCCACACCTCGGAGCCGTCAACCTTGATGAGTTTGTGCTCCAGGTCGAGATGATCCGTTGTTCCCTCCCGGATCTCCCTCCATGCGTTTTCAAGCCGCTCACGCCCTGCGGGCGGAACAACCATGTCCCATAATTCTTTCCGGGACTTCGGAATTGCCTCCTCCCGCATACCGAAGAGGGAGGCTCTCCCATCCCCGATGAGCTCGTCGCTTTCGGGAAGATACTCCCATACGCCGACCCTGGCCGAGACAAGCACGCGAGCGAGACGTTCCTCGCTTTCCCGGAGTTGGATCTCCGCCGTTTTTCTTTCGGTTATGTCCAGAAGACTTGATTGGTAGAGCGTCGCCTTCCCTGTTTCATCTCTGTGAAATGTAACCCGGTCCTCTACCCAGCGTACCGCTCCGGCACGGGTGACAATTCTATAGTCGAGGATAAACGCGTTACAGCCTTCGAGCAAAGCATTCCGAAAGGCCGAGCGCACCCGTTCTCTGTCCTCGTCGAACACAATGGAGTTATACTGGACTCTCTCCATCACCATCTCAGGCACAGTGTATCCGAACTGGCTCATGTTGTCCGTTACGAAGTCCACGGGACGCTGATCCAGCGGCTCGCCCCAGAGGACCACCACCGGGCTTGATGTGATCACTCGATCAAGATCAATCATCTTCTTCGGAAGCATGCTCCATCTCCTCCGCTCTTTAAAAAACCGGCAAACAACACGAGGACGCCCGCAGACAAAGAATCAGTCCACGACATTGCTGTTGTTATTTTACGCGAATTCTCCCGCTTTGAACAGAGAACGTTCACGCTCCTAATCAACAGGAGAAAACGCAGTACTGTGCACTCACCGTTGGTAAGCGCTCCTAGTGAAAAGCCGCTTGATGCGGTCAAGATCCGTCGGTTCGACGCCCCCTTCTCTTGAAGACTGCTTTTTTCAATAGAGTATGTAACGAGAAGGAACTATCTGCTATAATATCACCGTGAATCGAATACATTCTGGGGGTTATTGTCATGTCCGCTCGCACCACGTCGCCGCTGCTCTACTTCTCCGCCTACGCGGCGCTCTATATCATCTGGGGTTCTACGTATCTGGCCATCCGCTTTACGGTAGAGACGATACCGCCGTTCCTCAGCGGCTCTCTACGCTTCTTTCTCGCCGGTGGCATTCTGATGATCTGGTGTCTGTTCAGGGAGCAGGAACGTCCCTCGCTGCGCGGTTTCCTCGCCGCGTTTAAAGTAGCCGGGATCATGCTCCTCGGAGGGTACGGCGGCGTGGTATGGGCGCAGCAGACGGTTCCCTCGTCAATGGCCGCGCTCATCATCTCCATCGAACCGCTCTGGTTCGTCATCTTCGACTGGCTCTTCTTCAAATCCCGGAAACCGTCGGCCGCCGAGACACTCGGCGTCGCCCTCGGCTTCGGCGGCACTGTCTTTCTCGTCCTCTCACAATCCGGGTACGCTCTCTCCCTTAAGGGAGAGTACACTGTCGGCATGCTGGTCGTCCTCGTCGCCACGTTCAACTGGAGCATGGGGGCGCTCTACTCGCGCAAGGCGCCGATTGCAAAGTCCAGCCTGCTTGCCGCAGGAATGCAGATGACAGCCGGAGGCTGCTTGCTTCTCCTTGTCTCCGCACTCGCCGGGGGAACCATCCAGCCTCACGATGGACGCTGTGTCGCTCAAATCAATGCTCGCGCTCGGCTACCTTGTCGTCTTCGGTTCGCTCATCGGCTTCACCGCGTTCATCTGGCTGCTCAAGGTGGACAGGGCGTCCCGGGTGATCACCCATACGTTCGTCAACCCGGTCGTCGCTATTTTTCTCGGATGGTTCCTCGGAGACGAAACAATCACGCTTCCGATGCTCGGGGCGGCGATCGTCATCATCTGCTCCGTAGTGCTTATCACACGCTACCACCCCGATGAGAGCACGACGTCAGCCTAAACTCAACGCTTCAAAAAACGCCCCATTACAATGACCAGCTCGAAGAGAAGGTAGAGCGGAACTCCGAGGAATTTCTGCGATACAACGTTGGCCGGAGTAAGCGGCGCCTGAAAGAACATGCCGGACGCCAGCAGCAGCGAGAAAAGAAAGGACGCGTAATCGCCGCCCCGCCAGAGGGGAAGGGCATTTACATCACTCCCCTGCCGAACGCGGCATAGGGGTCGAAGAACGCCGCCGGGAACATATACCCCGCCAGAGCCATCGCGCCAACTCCTCCAAGCACCCAGTAGCGGAGCTGCGAGGTTTTTTGTAGGACGCAGACCGCTTTCCCGCTCTCCGAATCAGAGATCCTGAAGCGTTCCCAACGGACAGAGAACAGAGCAGTACACACGCTCCGCCAGAGCGGCGCTAGCAGCAAGGATAACGGCTCCGGCCCACCAACGAAGCACGGAAGGGACGTCCTGCATCCATACAAAACGATCCATTCCCCAAAGGGCGGCAATACCGCGATCGAACGTCTCCCCGAGTTCTCCTTCGCGAACGGCCGCCACTCCGGGCAGCTTTCCCGAGTCCACAAAGACTCTTTTCACGTTTCCCGGAACCAGCAACACCGCGTCGCCTATCTCAGCCGCTAAACTCCTCTTCAAAACTCTCCTCAATCCATTCTCACACCCCCTCGAACGGCTGTCGTGCTATAATGTCATGCCTGTGTTCGGGGGCCGCTCAGTAATCCTTACCATGTTGCCCAGGAGGTCAAAAACAACGATGAAAAAGTTTTTCTTTTATTTCGGCCTGTTCGCCTTTCTGTTGCTCACGGTCGGCGGTGGCTTCGCTTTTTGGAAGCTCTCTCCGTTCATGTTTGCCCGGTCGGCTTCCGCACCCTTGATCACCGTTTCGGGTGAGCCGGTCCGGCTTCCCGCTCCTTCCGTCGACGGAACCGTCTCGCTGGAGGAAACGCTGGCGAAGCGGCGTTCTGTCCGCGCCTTCGAGGACAGATCTATTCCGCTCGGCCATCTTGGACAGATACTCTGGGCCGCGCAGGGGATCACCATGCCTGAGAAAGGGTACCGGACAGCACCTTCCGCAATGAGTTCCTATCCGCTCCGCGTCTACGCCGTGGTGGAAAGCGTCGTTGACCTGCCCCCCGGTCTCTACGCCTACCAGCCTGAAGGACACGTCCTCCTTCCCGTCTTCTCCGGACCGGCGAAAGAGCGGGCCATGATGGCCGTTCGTCAACCCTGGATTCTCTCGGCCCCCGTCATCCTCATCATTACAGGACGTTACGAGCAGCTCAGACCTGCTTTCGGAGATGCCGCGCGGTTT
Organism: Aminobacteriaceae bacterium; assembly: GCA_963668335.2. GTDB lineage: Bacteria > Synergistota > Synergistia > Synergistales > Aminobacteriaceae > JAAYLU01. The sequence goes on from CAXXRY010000026.1 coordinate 138,441, forward strand.
TGCATCGACGCGGAAACGGGCCACGCATCACAGAACATCTATCTTCAGGCAACCGCTCTTGGACTCGGCACTGTCGCAGCAGGAGGCGTGGACGGGGAAGCTCTGAAAGAGGCTTTTTCCATTCCAGCCGAGGAAACCCCTCTCTACGCGATGCCTATCGGATACCCCAAAACAAAGCAATAAAAAAAAACCGCCGCACACCGGGGATACTCCTCCGTAGTCGGTGCGCGGCAGTTTCTTGAAGATGCCGGTTCCGCCGAGTATCAGGGCGTCCTTGTTTCTTCCAGCATCTCCTCCAGAAGTCGCCGGACCTCTTCCGCCTCCGTTTCGTATTTCGCGACCATCTCGCGGCGCTTCTCCTCGGGTACAGTCAAGGCGGCGGGATCTTCCAAAAGATACTTCTTTTTCTTTTCCAGGATACGCAACAACTCTTCCCTGTCCCGAAGAAGCTTCTGCCATTCCAGGTAGCTTTCCTGATCCTCGTTCTCTTTAATAAACGCTCTGCTCACAGCTATCCCCCCTCTCAAACGATGAAAAGCGCAACAATACACAAGGCCACGGAAAGGATCCGGGGCCCTGTTGGCTCTTCATGATGACGACAGAAAAAACTGCGTTTTCACGTCCATTATCACCCAACCGCGGAGCTTTTGCAAGCGCCTCCGCACACGTAGCAGTCGCTCGCACCGGCGATCGCGAAGCGATAGTATGAAGCGCGCGGGACCGGCATACAGAAACGGCCCGCGCGCTTTGTTCGAAGAGTTCTGGAACTCAGTAGTTCTTACAGGTTCCGAAGCACCATCGCCACTCCCTGGCCGCCGCCGATACATGCGCTGACGATTCCATACTCCTTCTTCTGGCGCTTCAGCGAGTAGATCAGCGTCGCGAGGATTTTTCCCCCGGTCGCTCCTATCGGGTGGCCGAGTGCGATCGCGCCGCCACAGGGGTTCAGCTTTCCCATGTCGAACGGCATATCCCTGTGACATGCCAGGATCTGCGCGGAAAAGGCCTCGTTGATCTCGATGATCTCCATATCCTCCAGCGACATCCCGGCGCTTTTGAGCGCCTTCGGTATGGCGACCACGGGGCCGAGCCCCATGTGCAAAGCGTCGAGCGCGCCCGAAGCATACCCGAGTATCTCCGCCAAGGGTTTGAACCCGTTCGCCGCCGCCCAATCACTGTCGGCCACTATATATGCGCTTCCGGCGTCGCACAGGGCGGAGCTGGAACCCGCCGTGATCGTCCCGTCCTTTTTGAAGAGCGCGGGCAGCTTCCCCAACGATTCCATCGACGTATCGCTTCTGGGAATCTCGTCCGTATCGACAATGACGGTCCCCTTCTTCCTGTCCTTCACCGGAACGGGAACGATCTCGTCGGCAAAAAAACCGCCCTCTATTGCCGCAACAGCCTTTCTGTGGCTGTTAAGCGCGTATTCGTCCTGCTCTTCCCTGGAAATAGAACGCTCCTCGACGAGCACCTCCGCCGTCGCTCCCATGAGCATATCCGAAAGAGGACAGTGGAATCCGTCCTTGTGGAGCGCGTCGAGCGCCTTCTTTTCGCCCATCCGGTAGCCCCATCGGGCCTCGGGAAGAATGTACGGCACGTTGGAAGCGCTCTCCATACCGCCCGCAGCCACGGCGACCATGTCCCCGAGGCGAATCTTGTCCGCGGCGAGCATCGCCGTTTTAAGACTGGAACCGCAGCGTTTGTTTATTGTGTACGCGGGAATGGACTGAGGGAGTCCTGCGCGAAACATCGCGATACGGGCCGGATTCGCTCCAATCCCCGCCTGCCAGCCGTTCCCCATGATGACCTCGCCGATATCCTCCGGAGAAACCCCCGATCGTTTTACCGCCTCTGCAAGAGCAATCGCTCCCAGGTCGGGGGCGGCAAGATCCTTGAGCGCCCCGCCGAACTTCCCGCCGGGCGTTCTGCACGCGCTTAATAGTACCGGTTTGCCCATTTTTTCTTCCTGTCCTTTCGTATTCGCTACTCGATGCCCTTCATAGGCGCGAGATCCGGAGCAACGTCGTACTCCATCGTTGTGTTCGCCTTCAGTTCCTCTGGAGTCACCTCCGGGGCAATTTCACAGAGCACCATCTTCCCGTCGATCTTCCGGATGACGCAGAACTCGGTAACGACGACGCTGACCACGTTCGCTCCAGTTAGCGGGAGGGTGCACTCCTTCACAAGCTTCGGGCGCCCCTTCTTGTCGCAGTGCGTCGTGGCGACGTACACCGCTTTTGCGCCGGTCACCAGATCCATCGCCCCGCCCATGCCGGGAACCATCTTGCCGGGGATCATCCAGTTGGCGAGATTCGAATGACTGTCCACCTCAAGGGCGCCGAGCACCGTTGCGTCGAGATGCCCCCCCCCTTATGAGCCCGAAGCTCATATCACTGGCAACGATGGACGAACCGGGAAGAAGCGAAAGGCAGCGCCCTCCCGCCCCGATAAGACGAAGGTCGTCCACCTCCGGTTTCGGGGCCGGCTCCGATCACGCCGTTTTCCGTCTGCAACATCACGTGCACACCCTCGGGGAGATAGTCCGACACCAGCGTCGGAATGCCGATGCCGAGGTTCACCACGGCGCCGTCCTCGAAATCGAGCGCGATTCGTTTTGCTATTCTATGGCGGACAATTTCTTCATCAAGTACGGGAAGCATAGTATCCGTCTCCTTTCAATACGAGTATATCGACGAGCATTCCGGGCGTAACGACGTCGTTCGGGTCGATATCTCCCTGAGCCAGAATCATATCGACCTCCGCGATCACCAAGTCGGCCGCCGTCGCCATCGCGGGGTTGAAGTTCCGGCCTGTGCCGTAATAAGTCAGGTTTCCCCAGCGGTCCGCCTTGTACCCCCGGATGATCGCCACGTCCGCCTTCAGGGGAAGCTCAAGGATAAACTTTTTCCCATTGACCTCCAGGACCTGTTTTCCCTCCTCGTGAATCGTCCCGACGCCGGTAGGCGTCAGGAAACCACCGAGGCCGAACCCTCCGCAGCGAATCCGCTCCACGAAGGAACCCTGCGGGACCAGTTCGAGCTCCATCTTTCCCTCGTTGAAGAGTTTCTGCGTTGCGCGGTTCAGCCCGACGTGCGACGCGGTTACCTTGCGGCACTGGCCGTTCACGACGAGTTTACCGTGGCCTATCCCTTCCGGGTGCTGGTCGTTGGCGTAAAGAGTGTCGTTCGAAATAAGATGCAGATTGTCCGTCCCCTGCGCTACGAGCGCGTCGATCAGGGTATAAGGAACCCCCGCATAGTTGAACCCTCCCACCATCAGCGAGGAACCCGGTTTTATGTGCGTCACGGCCTCCTCGGCGGACATGACGGGCTTGATGAGCTTATGCGCCATGAAGAGATGACACCTCCTTATTATTGTGCAGCGTCGGACGAAGATGTGCGTTTCGCCTGAGCCGCTGCTTTTCGTTTCTGAAGCAGGAATACTCCCACGAGAATTACGAGCCCAAGAATATCCGTATAGATATTAGGCACTATCAGAAGAAATGGAACCGCAAGCAGAAACACCCTCTCGAAGATGGAAAGAACCGAGAAGTAGTACCCCTGGACCGCTGCGGCAAGGCCGATGATAGCCATCAGCGCGGTAACCGAAGGGAGAAGATGATTTGAAAGATATTGCCCTGAAAGAGCAGATGACTGTTATAAATGAACATGTAAGGCACGAGGAACCCGGCCATAGCGGTAATAAGCGCAGTGAACCCCGTTTTGATCGCATTGCTCCTGGCAATTCCCGCCGCGGCGTAGGTCGCAAGCGCCACAGGAGGCGTCACGTCGGCCAACACCCCGAAATAGAGGCAGAAAAGGTGCGCCGACATCAGCGGAACGCCCATCTGGAAAAGCGCCGGAGCTGCGAGCGTCGAGGTGATGATGTACTGGGCCGTCGTCGGGACCCCCATACCCAGAATGATCGAACCGATCATCGTGAGGAAAAGCGCCATGGGGAGCACCCCGCCGGAGAGGCTGATGACGAAGGAGGAGAACGCAAGCCCGACACCCGTGATTCCGATCACGCCGATGACAAGACCGGAACATGCGCACGCCGACGCCACTTCGATCGCTCCCATGCCGCCGCTGATCAGGGCATCGAAAATACGCTTCGGGGTCATTCTGTACTCCGGCTTGCCCAGCCAGGAGACCGCCACCATCAGGATGATCGACCAGAAGACGGCCTTTACAGCCGAATATCCGAGCGCGAGAAAGACGACAAGCGTGATGATGGGGAGAAGAAGATGCCACCCCTCCTTGAGCACTCTCCCGACACGAGGAGCGGTTTCTTCCGAAAGGTTTTTGATCCCCAGTTTTCCCGCGCGGAAATGCACCATCGCAATGATGGAGATGAAATAGAGGGTCGCCGGGATAGCCGCCGCGACGACGATATCCCAGTACGAAATACCCAGGAACTGCGCCATGATGAATGCTGCGGCTCCCATGACGGGAGGCATGACCTGTCCGCCGGTGGACGACGCGGCCACGACCGCTCCCGAAAACGCCGGACTGAACCCTGCTTTTTTCATCAACGGAATGGTGAAGGCACCCGTGGTAACTGCATTCGCAACAGAGCTTCCGGAGACAGTTCCCATAAGACCGCTCGCAACGACGGCAGCTTTCCCGGGACCGCCCTGACTGCGGCCTGTAAGGGCAAGGGAGAGGTCGATGAAAAACTGTCCTGCGCCCGAGACGCTGAGAATAGCGCCGAAGAGAACGAAGAGAAAGATGAAGGACGCTGAAACGCCGAGCGGAACGCCGAAGATACCATCGGTTCTGAGATACTGGAAAGGCGCCAGCTCCTCGATCGGGAAACCGCCGTGTCCGAGAATACCTGGAAAGTACGGTCCGAAGAGGGCATAGAGCGTCGCAAGAATAGCCACGATGGGCAGCGGCCACCCCATTGCGCGACGGCCGCCCTCGATCACGAGAACCACCATCATGATGCCGATATAGATGTCGGAAGCGATCGGCATACCTTCACGCATCGCTATGGCGTCCCAATTCAACAGGATGTTGAGGCATCCGGCAACAATCATCCCTGCGAATGCCCAGTCCCAGATGTCTATTTTGTCCTTCGGCCGGGATTTCGTCGCCGGATACAGCAGGAAGACGAGACTTCCCATAAACATCCAGTGAACGGCTCTCTGATACATTGCAGGAAGAAGCCCGAATGCCGCTGTATAAAGATGGAAGAGCGACGCCGCGAGGGCGATGCCCGCCACTACCCAGTACTGCCACCCCGAAAGTTCGCGTTTCCTTCCCTCGATGACTTCTTTCTGAAGAGGAGGTGGACTTTGTTCCACGGGGGGATTTTTTTCCATAGTCATGCACAGACCTCCAGACGGAGTAAAATGAAAAAACCTTCGAGGATACTCCCGGCCGATCCTTACGGACCGGCCGGGAAACGTGTGCTCTTGATCTCTTGTCCGGGATACTCCCGCTTACTTCATATCGATTCCCTGTTCTTTGAAGTACTTCTTCGCGCCCCCGACAAAATCGGTGATGCCGACGCTGGCCTCTTCAGGAACAAAGTGCGCGGCCTGCTGCGTGACGTTCATAAAGCTCTTCCTGTTCTCGATGAGGGTCTTCACAAGGTTATAGGCAAGCGTTTCTTCCATATCGTTCTTCACTACAAGATAATTGCTGTCGGCGATGGTTCGGATATCCTCTTTGATGCTCTCGTAGACGCCGGCTTTGATCGTGTACGGAATCAGGAAAGGGTTCGCCTCGATGATCTTCTGTACCAGTTCCTCCTCAAGCGGGATCATTACAACGTCGCGCTGCGCGGCCACTTCGAGCACCGCGGAGCCGGGGGCCGCGAAGTTCCAGAAGACCGCGTCCACGTTGCCGTCCTTCAGCGCCATAACGCCTTCCGGCTGGGTGAGCTGCTGCTTCGAAAAATCCTTTTCAGGATCGATTCCCGCCGCGGCAAGAATAAGGTTGGTGAGGATCTGGTCGCCGCCGCCGGGCGCGCCGACGGACACTCTCTTGCCCTTGATGTCTTCCAGCTTGGTGATACCGCTCCCCTTGACCGTCACGAGGTGCTGCGGCGCCGGGTACATGCTCATGAGGATCTGCAGAGGGAGCTTGCCGTCCGGCTCGAATGCCTCCGTGCCGGTGATCGCCTGGTAGAGCGCGGACCCCATGGTCATGCCGATTTGCGCACGCCCCGACGCCACAAGGCGGCAGTTCTCACGCGACGCGGAAGTGGAGCGCGATGTGGCCCGCACGCCTATACCGGCGTTGGTGAGCACCTCGGCCATGGCCCCGCCGAGGGGGTAGTAGGTCCCGCCCACGCCGCCGCTGCCGATGGTGATGAACGTATCGGCCAGTCCTGCGGACGCGAATACCATGATACCAATGAGCGCAAGTGCCAGAATTCCCTTCTTCATGAACAATTTCCTCCTTTTTGGTGCAAGATAAAGGGGCTTTTTTACCCCTTCCCTTTGAGCGTCTCGGCAGAAGCCTTCAAACCTGCTTCGAGACGATCTGTCATCATGTCCATTTCCTCTTTCGTCGCGACCAGAGGAGGAGCGAAAAGTAACTGATCCCCCGCCACGCCCCCGATCTGCCCCGTTCCCGGGTACACCACAAGACCGCGTTTCATGCACTCTTCGGTCACAATAGCCGCGGCCTTCACGGACGGAGAGAACGGCGCCTTCGTTTTCCGATCCGCGACGATCTCAATGCCGCGCATCATCCCGATGCCCCTTACTTCGCCGACGATGGGGATCTCATTCAGCGCGGGGATCTTCTCGTCAAACCGCGCGCCCATCGAGGCGGCATTCTCGAAGACGTTGTTCTTTTTCATGTAACGGATGGTCGCCGTCACAGCGGCCGCGGTTACCGGGTTCCCGTTGTATGTATGCCCGTGCTGGAAGGTGCCGCTTCCGTCGCGGATCGTCTCGGCGATCTCTTTCTTGACGATCATCGCCCCCACCGGCGAGTATCCTCCGGCGAGCGCCTTGGCGGAACAGATGATATCCGGCGTCACGTTCCAGTGCTGCGTGCAGAAGGGCTTGCCCGACCGCCCCACGCCGGTCATGATCTCGTCGGCGACAAGGAGAACGTCGTACTTTGAACAAATTTCGCGCACGATGGGCCAGTACTCCTTTGGCGGATGCAGAGCGCCGACAGTGGACCCCACGATGGGTTCGGCGAAGAAGGCCGCCACCGAGGCCGGACCAATGCGCAGAATCTCGCCCTCGAGGGCCCGGGCGCAAGCCACGTCGCACTCCGGGTATTTCAGATTGTGCGGGCAGCGGTAGCAGTAGTGCGCTTGAATCTTCGGCCCATCCATGAAGAGCGGCGCGAACGTGCGCCGGCGCCCCATGCTGCCTGCGAGGCCCATCGTCCCGACGGTACTTCCGTGATAGGAGTTCCAGCGGGCGATCATCACGTACTTGCCGGAACCCGCGCCGTCGCGCTCGACGAAATACTGCCGCGCTATCTTCATCGCCGACTCGATCGCCTCGCTGCCCCCGCTGACAAGCCAGACATAGTCCAAACCTTCCTGCGTCAGGGAGGTAATCTCCTCCGCAGCCTCGACGGAGACCTTGTTGTTCCAGCGCGACGGATGGGCGAACTCCATCGTGAGAAGCTGCTGATGGATGGCGTCGGCGATCTCCTTGACGCCGTGCCCTATGCTTGAGAGCAATGCGCCGCAGCATCCGTCCATATAGGCGTTCCCATCCTCGTCGTAGATGTAGACGCCCTCTCCCCGGACAGCTGTTCTGAGGTTTCCCTTGAAGCTTCGCGGTATCAAATGTCCAAGATCCACTAACAAGCAACTCCTTTCATTTTTCCCGAACTTTTTGTGGCACACCCTGCGTCACGGACAACCAAAGCGGCAGCGCACGTTTCAGCGACCTCTCTGCTGCGTGTACACGTCATCCTCCCGCCAGCGTTTTTCGAGTATCCCGAGCTTCTTCGTCACCTCGTCGCCAAGCTGCTGGGCGACGCTTAATATAAGGCAGTTCAAGACGCTCATCGGCGCCGCGAAGGAGTCTATGAATGAAATCGGTTTATACGGAACGGCCAGAACATAATCCGACAGAACTGCAAGCGGGCTCGCCAAGTCGTTCGTAAGCGAAGCGGTCACAAGCCCCAGTTCGGAGGCCGTTTCGAGAACCTGTACCGTCCAGGTGGAATATCGTGGAAAGCTGATCCCGAGAACAATACTTTTTTTCGGCGCATTCGCCAGCATCTCGAAGGGCATGTCGGTACTGACATTTTTCACGTTCGGCAGAATCCACGAGAGGTAAAAAGAAAGGTAGTAGGCAAGAGAGAAAGAGCTGCGATGCCCGGCGAGATAGACGCATTCGGCTGTCGCTATCGCAGCGCCGAGACTTTTTAGATCGTCGGCGCAAATGCTTGAAAGAGTGAGCGTCAGCGTCTCAAGATCTTTCCGGAGAGCCCGCTCGAAAAAATCGCCCTCCTGTGTTGACGCATAATCCTTAAGGCGTTCGAGCGTCGACAGGCGATCCATCAGGAGATTCGTCATCGCGCTCCGCAACTGCTGGTACCCGGAAAACCCCAGAAGATGCGCAAGGCGAATCACAGTCGTCTCGCTTACCCCGACCCGCTCGCCAAGCTGCGAAGCGGTCAGAAAAGCCGCCTCGCGAGAATATTCGAGAATATAGTTCGCTACCAACGCCTGGCCGGGCGTCATCTCTTGAAGTCGTGAAGCGATACGTTCTCTAAGCATGCGCCCTCCTTTGAAGGAAAAAAAACCTTATGCCATAGACTATGAAGTATTTCCTTCACGGATAATAATCGAAAAACTACATTTTGTCAAACTTAATACCTCCCCAGGGTGTGCAACCTGGAATGTAATTTAGGATTTTTACGCAAAAGAGCGCCCCCTATTTAGAGAAGGACGCTCTTTTGCAGCTCTTATCGAACAGCTCTACCCGACCCGTAAATGCCTCATTGGAGCGTTCGGGGAAAGGGAACCTCCGCCGCAGGAAGCCTCGTTACGGTCTCACACTCTGAACTCCGTAATCATACTTTGCAGCACCGAAGCTCTATCGGCCAGCTTCGTCGCCTGTTCCGCAATCCCGGTCGACGCTTCTACCGTCTCCGCAGAAGAAGCGCGGATCGTATCGACCATTCCCGCTATCGCCGACGTCGTTCGCGCTATCTGGTCCACAGCGTGCGTCATTTCGGACGAAGAGGCGGACTGTTCCTCAGAAACCGCTGCGAGGTCCGATATGACGCTAATAACACGCTGTACCGCTCCCATTCCTTTTCGAAGCTCATCCATGGAGTGTTGAGAGAGCGCCGACGTCTCCTTGAGGATCTTGTCGGAGAACTCGATCGACTGGACAGATGCAGCCGCTTTCTCCTCCAATCCGTTGATGAGCACGCGTATCGCCTTCGCTGCTTCATTGGACTCCTCGGCAAGCTTTCGGACTTCATCGGCCACTACGGCAAACCCTCTTCCGGCCTCCCCTGCCCTGGCTGCTTCAATAGCCGCGTTCAAGGCGAGCAGATTTGTCTGGTCGGCAATACGCGAAATAGTCACAACAAAACCCGTAATTTCCTGAACAGACGAGGCAAGCGACGAAACGGCCTGCATGTTCGCCTCGCCCTGCTTTCCCACCCTGGTTACATTGGCGATAACGGATTCAAACTGGCCGACGGTTCCCTTCACAATGGACTCCGCCTGACTCCCCGCTTCCTCGCCGGTTGTCGCCGACCGTGAAACAGAGCGCGCGCCTTCCGCAACTTCCGCAACGCCCGCGTTGGCCTCTTCCGCCGCCGCCGCCCCCGACTCCGTCATTTCTCCTACCTGCCCGAGGGACTTCTGCATCTCCTCAAGAGACGCCTCGGTCTCCTCGCTGAGCGCCGAGAGATTCTCGGCCGCGGACGAGACTTCGGACACCGTGCCGATTATTCCTCTGACTGTCTTTGCCTGATTCGATATCATGGCCGACAACGCGTCCGCCATCAATCCTATCTCGTCCTTACCGGAGTAGGCGAAGTCGTTCCTGCTCACCGTGAGATCGCCGCTCCCCGCCCGTTCGGAGAGAAGCACCACTCTCCGCAGGGGAGCGGTAATGATGCGCCGCGTAAGGAACGCTATCGAAATACAGATCACGAGAATGGATACGCCGAGGATACCGGCTTGCACCATCGTACTGCGCAACGCCTTCGCCTTGATGTCCTCCACATACACGCCTGTTCCGTACCACCAGTCGAAAGGCTCGAAGTAGCGAACATAGGCCACCTTGGGCTCGACTCTTTTCGTGTTCGAATTCAGCCAGTTGTAGGTGTAGAACCCTTTTCCCTTTGTCTTGACGATTTCCCTCAGGTCGCGTTGCACCCAGTTCCCGTTCTGGTCCTTCACATCGAGGAACTTGCCCCGTTCATGGCTCTGAAAGGGTATGGATACTTTGTTCTCCATGTCGTACCCAAAAATATAGTTATCGCCCTCATACCTGAGCATGAAGATAACGTCGCCGGCCATCCTCATCGCATCTTCGCGGGATAGTTCTCCTTTCGAAGCCTTCCCGTTCCAGTAGTCCAAAACGCCCCAAGTGAAGTCGACCATGTCCTGCACCGCCTTCACTCTGTCGTCGTACACATCATTGTACGTATTTTCATATCCTCGCCACAACAAGAGCACGGAAAACAAAAACAAAAGAAGAAAAACCGGAACAAGAAACTTCGAGGCAACACCGCCGAAGAAGACTCTTCTGCCTTTCAATGGTCCGATCACTTGGACTCATCCCCTCTCGTTGTTTTTTCATAGTATATGCGTTTTCCTTCCATATGTCGTCAAAAATATTCCGCTCTTTTAGATTTATCTCGAAAGACTTAATACGCGCATTATAATCAACATCTCCCAACAAAAAAACAGTCCTTCACTGCGCGACACACAGTAAAAGACTGTTTCAATGAAAACTACCGATCCTAGCGGGATATTTCAGGAAGCGGATTCACCCGCCGTGAACCTGGCCGCGAAACCGGCAAGCAGGGCAGCCCCCTTCGGCAGCGGCTCGTCGTCGACATTGAACTTCGGGTTATGGTGCTGGTTTCCGGTCCCCTTCGCCTCGTCGGCGATCCCGAGAAACACGTACGCGGCGGGGATCTTCTCCCCGTAGTAACTGAAGTCTTCGGAGCCCATCGCAACGGGAAGCTCCACAACGCTCTCCTCGCCGAACACATCGACGGCGACGGAGCGCATGAGCTGCGTCATAACGGGATCGTTCACCGTCACGGGATAAATCGGGGTGTAGGTCAGCTCGGCCGTGCAGCGCATCGCAGCGCAGATTCCGTCGGCGACCCGCCTCATGATCCCCTCCATCCGGCCGCGAATCTCGCGGTTCGTCGTGCGGACGTTTCCCGCCACCCGCGCAGTGTCGGGAATGATGTTCACCGCAGTTCCGGCCTCCAGCTTCCCGACGCTCAGCACCACGGTCTCCTGCGGATCAATCTCCCTGCTCACTACTGTTTGCAGAGTGGAAATAACCGTGGCTGCCGTTACCGTCGGGTCGACGGCATTATGCGGCATCGCGCCGTGCCCCCCCTTCCCCTGAATCTTCAGATCCCAGATGTCCGCCGAGGCCATGACGGGACCCGCTCGGTACCCCAGCTTGCCCGACTCCAGAAGGGCCCATACATGTAGTCCGCCGATGGCGTCCACGCCATCGAGCGCCCCCTCTTCGATCATATTCGGGGCCCCGGAATGCATTCCGGCCTCCTCGGCCGGCTGGAAGATGAAGCGGACCGTACCGTAAAGTTCGTGTTTCATCGAGGACAAAATCTCGGCGACGCCAAGCAAGATCGCCGTATGCGCGTCGTGACCGCAGGCGTGCATCACGCCGCTATGAGTCGATTTATAGGGGATATCGTTCTCTTCTTCCAGGGGGAGCGCATCTATGTCGGCTCGCAGAGCGACGCATCTGCCCGGCTTCCCGCCCTTTAGATCGGCCACAACGCCGGACTGCGTCCCGTCGAATCCTCTCCGGATATTCTCAAGCCCCAGCTTCCGGAGATACTCCTCGACAAAGAGCGACGTTTCCACCTCCAGCCAGGGAAGCTCCGGATTCGCATGAAACTTCCGGCGTAGTTCCGTGATCTTCCCGGATAACGCGTTCGCTTTTTCAATGATGGACGACATGTTCATGATAACGTGCTCTCCCTTCCCAGTTCTCAAGAATTGCGCAGACCGATGATGAATGCGGATTCCCGCGAATAGCAGCGCTTCTTCCGGAGGTCTGCCCCCCGTGCCTCCCTCACTTCTTCAGATCGTACCTCCACTCTCGACGTTCAAGCTCCTCCACCAGGCCGACCAGGTAGTCCGTCACACACTGAAGCATTTTTCCTCCCTTTTCCTGCGTCGCTTTAGTGGGATCCCCCGTCGCGCCGGTAGAGGTGATCTCGCCGATATCCCAGACGACGGTCGCAAAGTCGCTCAGCGCGATCACATCGCGCGGAACCTGGCTCTTCGCCTGCGTTAGGTCGACGAGGTCGGGACGTGTCGCCATCATGATGGAGGTCTCCCCTTCTCCGCCGTGCCCGAGGCCGTTCCACACGTCGAAGTCATCCGCCATCTTCGCGCCGGTGATGTTCCACCATGCGGGCAGATAGACGAACGTCGCGTCGGGAAAACGGTCCTTGACCTTTCTGGCCGCGATCTCCAGCGCCGGGATGTTGCCGTCATGCCCGTTGAGGATCACGATTCGCCGGATACCGTGCTCGATCAGGCTCGTGAAGATATCCTCCGCCACCGCGATCGTCGTCTCGAAACGAAGCGTCACCGACAGGGGAAACCGGTTATAGTGCAACGACGTTCCGAACGGAACGCCCGGGACGACAACGGTGCGCGCCAGCCGGAGCGCCGCGCGTCGCGCAATCTCAGTCGGAACGAAGAGATCCGGACCGAGCGGCAGATGCGGACCGTGGCTCTCGCAGCTGCCGAAAATTGTAATTGCGCTGTCGATCTCCCCGGCGCTGATCATCCGTTCAAGCTCGGAAGAGGAAAACTCGTTCAAAAACACTTTTCTCATGACCTCACCTCCTGCGCTTTTCTCTCCGATGCCGCGAAGAGCGTCGCGTCGTAGGCGGCGTCCGGTGTTGCTTTATAGAGCGCAACATAAAGAACGATCGTCGCCAGAAGCGCGAAAAGACCCGACGGGAGGCCGTACGGTAGCGGCGCGCCGTACTGGAAGAAGAGCCCCAGGCTCCCCCCGGCAAGGAAGGAGAGCACTCCCGTCATTCTGTACGCGGGCTCGTTCTCCAGGTTCTCCGCGAGATACCGCCTTTTTTTGACAAAGTAGTAGTCCGCGATGAGCGGCCCGGCCAGCGGAGGGGCGGCCGCCCCCAGCACGGTGATGAAGTCGGCGAAGAAGATCTGGTAGAATGCCAGCGAACCGAGCAGCGTCCCCAAGACCCCTGCCCACAGCACGAGCGGTTTTCTTTCGATCAGCCTACCGTACGACCAGAAGACCGGCCCCGTGTAGAGCGCGTTGCAGTACAGCTCCGCGTTGTTCGTGGTCCACAACGAGGTCGTCCACGCGAGAACGCCGACCAGCGCCAGCAGCATATTCTTCTCCAGCATCCACTCGACATAGTTGAACTGCCCCACCGACACCGCGCCGATATACCCGACGACGTTGAGCAGGGGGTTCGTGAAGATGAAGCAGGCTGCGGCGCCTGCGAGGACCGCTCCCGCGCTCCCGTTGAAGCGGAAGAGATCCACTCCCATAACGGCGCCGGCGATCCAACTTCCCACGACCACGGTGATCGCGCTCCCCAGCCCCAGGCCTCCCAGAGTATTCGCCTTCGCCAGAAACGCCTCCGCGCCGCCGCCCTCACGGAGCATGCCAAAACCGACCAGCACGGCGATCGCCAGAATGATGGGCGCGACCGGTATCGCAATCGCCTCGATGGCCTTGATCCCGTAGTACGCGGTGAACGTAAAGAGGATGCCGGAGAGCATGCACGCGGCGAAAATTTCGAGGGTGATCGCAGGAATCCCTTCGTAGCCGAAGCGCGCAGGATCGAAGACGACGATCCCGGACGGGTTGCCGATGAACGAGCCCCATATCTGCCCGACCATCCCCGTGATGCTGGCGAACCACCCCAGCGTCAGCAGCGCCATGACGAGCATCGGGATATTGACGCCCTTTCTTCCGTACGAGTAGCGGCTGACGAGCGCAAGGCTCATCCCTGTGCGCTGCGCCATGATTCCGAGAAGCGACGTCAGCGCGAAAAGGGAGCCCATCCCCAGCGCGACGGCCCAAAGAGCGGTTCCCGGCGGCACTCCGGGCTTGCCTCCGAATCCGGCAAGCACCCCGCCGACGAAAAGCCCGGTCACAACGTACCCGAAGCCTACCCAGACTAGAATCTGCTTCCACGCCGGACGCCGTTCGGACAGAGGTACCGGAGACAACATCCGCTCGTCGTCATGTTCAACCGGCGTCGTTTGTCGTTTCGACACACAAGAGCCCTCCTTCGCACTAAAACAGAGTATCTTCAGAGTAAATCGAGCAAGATTGTACCATGCGCGAGATGAATCCGGCGCTTACTCCGCGGGACGGACGGAGAGCGACCACTCCGGCCCCGACTCGATTCCGTGCGTTCCTGCGAAGCTGTCCATATTCAATGCCAGCGAGAGGTTCATCAGGCTGTTGAAGTAGAGCAACGGCTTCCCGTCGGGCACGTCGCCGAAGGTGTTGACGTACGGGACGACGCCTCCGAAGACCTTTTCTTCTCCCCGAAAGACCGCGACGTCGTACTTCGAGCCGGTCTCCGGCTTCAGCTCGTCGAAGAGCGTCTTGCCGATGTTGCTCCAGACGTTGCCGTACTGGACGTCGAGCACCGGAATATTCCCGAAGACCGCGCCGTCCTTCACTTCGGCCTTCCTGTACGGAATCCGGACGACCTCCCCCTCGAAGAGCGGTCCGACCTCCTCGAACGTGATCGTTCCGGAGGCCAGCTTCGCCCCCGTGTAGGCGTAGAGGTCGCGTCCGAAAAAGGTGTACGACTGTTCCGAACCCGCAAGACGGTGCCTTGCGTCGTCGATCGTCCGCACGGCCTCGATGCCCGGCGCCTCCGCGATGAAGGTCAGCGTGCCGTTGTCCGGTGTGACGACGAACCTGCCGTCCTTCGTCAGGGCGACCACCGAAGCGCGCTCGGTACCTACGCCGGGATCGACGACCGACACGAAGACCGTTCCGGCGGGCCAGAATTCCATCGTCTGATGCAACCTGTAGGCGGCCTCCCAGATCGAGTACGGAGGGATTTCGTGCGTCAGGTCGAACATCGGCAAGCCGTCGTCCACGCCGAACGCCACGCCCTTCATCGCGGAAACCGCCCCGTCCTTCAGCCCGAAATCCGTCTGAAACACAAGCGCGGTTTTCGCCGAAACCGCGCCTGAAAAAAGGAGCAAAAAGAGCAGAACCATTACAGTGCTTCGAAATACCTTTTTCATTCAATTCCCCTCCTCATTTTCACTGTCTGTTGATTTTGAGAAGCTACGCGGGATGAGAAAAAACGTTCTTCTATCGAAAAGACACCCTCTCTATACCACCACATCCTCGGGCAATCGGCAGCAGACGCGGTTTCTCCCCGTGGATTTGGCCTCGTAAAGCGCATTATCCGCACGTCTCAGCACTGCATGGCAGTCGGGGTCCTTCCGGGAGATCTCCGAGACGCCGAAACTCGCCGTTACGCGCAGACGTTCACCGTGCGGCCCCGGTACTTCGAGTTTTTCGACGGTTTTCCGAAGACGTTCGGCCAGCAGGAGCGCGCCTTTGATATCCGTCTCCTGAAGAACGACGACGAATTCCTCTCCGCCGAACCGCCCGACCATATCGCTTTCCCGGACGCTTGAGGCGAGCGCGCCGGCAATGGAACGGAGCGCGGCATCGCCGACATCGTGACCGTACATGTCGTTGATCCGTTTAAAATGATCCACATCGGTCATCACCACACCCGAAACCCGTCCGTAACGCCTCGTCCTCCGGTAGACTTTGGCCAGTTCCTCCATCACAGTCCGACGGTTCGGCAGAGCGGTGAGCTCATCCGTCGAGGCCAGCCTCTCAACTTGCTCGAAGAGGCGCGAATTTTCGATGGAGATGGCGATGTAGCCGCCGATGGCATAAAGAATCTTCACCTTCTGCTGATCGAAAGCGTGCGGCCTGGGGCTCTGTACGCTCAGCACTCCCACGACCCTCTCTTCAAGAAGGAGCGGGATGAAGACCAGAGACGTTTCAGAAATGTCTTCGAACACCAGTTCCTTGTAGGAGGGAACGTACTGGCCGTACTCCGATTCCAGATCGCCGATGACAATATCGCTGCGGTTCTTGACGCACCAGCACCCGAAAGACTGCATAGCCAGAGGATGGACCAAAGATTCGCGCCGCTCTCCCCGGCAGAGGATAAAACGGTAGTCCAGAAGCTGCTGTTCCTCGTCCACAAGAGCGAGAATAATCGTCGACGCATCCATCAGGTTGTCGATGGCGCTTTGAATCGTTGCGAACGCGCTCTCCAGATCCAAATGCGACGCGATCCGCCGGCCGACTTCGCTGATCGCTGCAATCTGCCGGTAGAGCGTCTCGAAGTGGCGGGCCTCTCTGCGCGCACGTTCGGTATGCAACCCGAAGATCCTTCGAGCGACCTGTTCGTTGCGCAGTACATCCTTCATCTCGGAGGATCTCTCTAAAGCAAACAGCGCTTTTTCGTACATTCCTGAAGTCTGGTAAACCTTGTACAGTAGGCGCTCTCCTTCGGCTTCCAGTTTACACACTCCGAGTTCCGACGCTGCTCGTTTCGCTTCCTTCACGACGGAAAGCGCTGCGTCCGGATTCCCTTCAAGCAGAAGGAAGCGGGTTTCAGCAAGTTTGAACTTGATCCATACGTGACGCTCGCCCGACAAAGCGGCATCCTTGACCCCTTTGAGTATAAGCCTCCCGGCGACATCGAGCCGCCCTCTGTCCATACATGTTTCCGCAAGAAGACAGCGCATATCCAGGGCATCGCGTGAAGCTCCGGCAGCCATGCCCACACCGTCCATCAAGGTGCGTTCGGCCTCCTCCAGTCTCCCCAACGCACGATACGCGCACCCCTTCTGGTAGTGCGCGACAGCCCTGTTATGCGATGCGATGGAATAATGGCGCTCACAGTGTTCTATAACGGCAAGAGCTTCCTCAGGTTCACCGAGCTCGAAGAGGCTCTGCGCAAGGTTCATCGCCGCCGCGCCGGCGATATCCGGGCGTCCCAACTCTTCGGACAGGTTGATCGACTCCCTGTATAATTCGATCGCCAGATCGAATATCCCCTGCCGGTCGTAGGAACGGCCCAAGGCGTTGAGACAGCGTGCCACGCCGGCACGCTCTCCTGCGGACTCGAACAACGACCGGGCGGATTCGAGAAGAGCACACCCTTGCTCATACTGATCCGTATCCAGATGAAGCCACCCGGACTGAAAAAGAAGCCACGCCTTCCCCGAAACATCTCCGGCGCTCTCGGCTTCGGGCAAAAGTTTTTTGATCACTCTCCGCGCCAGCTCCGGATCTTTGCGAAGGTTCGCGTCAAGCCAGCGTTTCGCTGTATCCATACGATCCTCCGGAGAAGCCGACTCCGCCAGAAGAGCATCCACATCCTTCAGCGTTCCAGTCATGTCGGTCACCTCGCTCTCCTCGCATTTTTTTCGAGACGCGGACGCATGTTCTTTGAAAGGAATTCACGAAAAAAGAACGATCCGCTTCAAACTCTGGAAGCCGCGAGCAGATTCTGCAGAACCGTTACTCTTCGGCGAAGCGAGTACGCTCAAGAGTGTTTCAGACGTAAAGCGCGACGTCCACTTTGCGGGCAGGGGGGCCACTCTTACAACAGAGCTCTTCTCTCCTCTACAGCGCGACCCCCTTCGACTCGAACACCTTCACTTCCACCGGCGCGGCCAGCATATCCTTCCGCGCCTCGCGGGCGTCAAGAATGTGTTGCGTCTTCAGGTGCGCCCTCAGGGATTCGATATCCTCCCACTCTTCGAAGTACATAAGCGTTTCTTCATCGTCGGTCGACTTGTACAGAGTGTAGCTGATGTTCCCTTTCTCCTTCCGTGTGTACTCTATGGCATGACGGCTGATTTCGACGACCCTCTCTCTCATTCCGGGCTTTGCCTTGAACTTCGCGCTTACGAGTATCATGTCGTTTCCACCTTTCCTGAATACTGTTTTCACATAAAACCCCGCGTGGACAACGAACGAGGGTGTTCTACGCGGAGAAACCATTTTCGGCGCATGAAGGGCGAAAACGCTTCTACCAGGCTGCGACGGGCGAGATCCTGCCGGGGTATGCCTCCAAGCCCGCCTTGAGGATATCCATGGCCTTCGCCAGCTCTTCGTTCTTGAGAACATAAGCAATGCGAACCTCGTCGCGTCCCAGGCCGGGTGTGGCATAGAAACCCTCGGCGGGAGACATCATCACCGTCTCTCCGCCGACGTCGAAACTGGTGAGCATCCAGATGATGAACTTTTCCGCGTCATCCACGGGAAGCTTGGCCACGACGTAAAAAGCACCCTTCGGCTCCTCGCAGACAACGCCGGGAATCCGCTTCAACGCCCGGTAGACCGTGTCGCGCCGTGCGGTGTACTCGTCGTTGACCTCCTTGAGGTAGGATACGGGAGTGTCGTAGAGCGCCGCCGCCCCGACCATGTCCATCGCGCCGACGCAAGTGCGGGCCTGACAGAGCTTCAGTACTTGGGCGACAAGTTCGGTGTTCCGGCTCACCAGGCAGCCGACGCGGGCGCCGCACGCGCTGTAGCGTTTGGAGACGGCGTCCATGATGACCACATGTTCGTCCACCCCTTCGAGGCTGCCGAAGCTGACGTACTCCAGGCCGTCGTAGATGAACTCGCGATAGACCTCGTCCGCGAGGATAAAAAAGCCGTGCGTTCTGGCAAGATCGCCCACCATCTCCATCTCGGCACGGGTGAAGACTGTGCCGGTGGGGTTGCCCGGGTGGCAGAGAATCATAGCCTTGGTGCGCGGGGTGATTGCACGCTCGATCTCCTCTCGGCCGGGAAGATGGAAGCCCTGTTCCGCCTTCGTTGTGATCGGGACCACCACGCCGCTCACCGACTGGACAAATGTTTTGTAGTTCGCGTAGAAGGGTTCGGGGATAAGCACTTCGTCGCCCGGATCGCAAACAGCCATCAGCGTATGGGCGATAGCCTCGCTGGCGCCGTAGGTGATCAAGACATTTCGACGCTCGAACTCCATTCCATACCCCCTATAGTAGCGGATGATCGCGTCGATCAGCGCCGGATCGCCGTCGGAAGGGCCGTAAGCCAGCACATCCCGAGAGTAGGCGCGCACGGCTTCGAAGAAACCGGGAGGCGTTTTTATATCTGGCTGACCGATGTTCAGATGATAAATCGATCTCCCTTTACGTTTCGCCTCCTCGGCGTAGGGGACGAGCCGCCGTATCGGGGATGCTTGCATCCCAAGTATTCGCTTCGAAAGTTCCATTTTTTCAACTCCTGTTCAGGATGTTCCGCCGGTACATTTCGGGGCGGCACCGCACGATGCGGCCCGCCCCGATTTCTTCCTCGTACTTATCGGCCGCCCTACTCGTACTCCTTGAGCATGGTGGCGTACTCCTCCTCCATGCCCTTCCGCACGTGGTAGCAGTGCTCGTCGCCGGGGAACTTCCCGGTACGCACGTCCTCCACGTACTCCTTGAACGCGTTCGTGATGGTCTCCGCCACGTTCGCGTATACCTTGACGAACTTCGGCGTGAACGCCTGGAACATCCCGATCATGTCGCCGCAGATCAACAGCTGCCCGTCGCACGGACCGCCCGCCCCGATCGAGTACACGGGGATGGTGAGCTTCTTCGCCAAAAACTGCGTCAGCTCCGGCGGCACGGCCTCGACGAGCAGGGCGAACGCTCCCGACTCCTCCACCGCGAGCGCGTCCTCTATGACGTACCGCGCCGACTCGGTGTCCAGTCCCTGCGCCTTGAATCCGCCCAGGGGGCCCGAGCTCTGCGGAGTGAGGCCGATGTGGCCGCACACCAATATCCCCGCGTCCGCGATGGCGCGGATACGCGACTTGACGCGCACGCCGCCCTCAAGCTTGATGGCGTCCATGTCCGCTTCCTTCAAAAAGCGCACCGCGTTCGCCACGGCTTCGGCGTCCGAGACCTGGTACGAACCGAACGGCATGTCGCCCATGACGAAGGTGTTCGGCGCGCCCCGGCGCACTGCCTTGCAGTGGCCGATGCAGTCCTCCATCGTGACGGGGATGGTCCCCTGGTACCCCAGCGTGATCATACCCAGCGAGTCGCCGACGAGGATCATGTCCATTCCGGCGGCCTCAGCGAAGCTCGCCATCGGGAAGTCGTAGGCGGTCACCCATGTCATCTGCTCACCGTTCTTCTTCATGTTCACCAAATCCAGACGTCCTTTTTTCTTTGCCACATCGTTCATCTCCTTCTCCTTAATAGAGTCCCGGTTGCGGTTCCCCTGCGCTCCATTTTCCCCCAGAAAGCGGAGGAAGGCAAGAATCCGGAGATGACGCTTTCTCTCAGCCCATAAGAAGTTCCGGAAGAAAGGTAATCATCGAAGGGAAAATTGTGAGAATGACAAGGTCAAGTATCAACACCGCAATGAACGGCAACGCTTCCTTCGCTATTTTTTCTATGGGAACCCCTGATATGTTGGAGACGACGAAGAGGTTCATTCCCACCGGCGGCGTCACCTGCCCTATGGCGAGATTTGCGATCATCAGAACTCCGAAGAAGACGGGATCGATATTCACCGATTGGATCAACGGATAGAGGATAGGTGTGAAAAGAGCGATGGCCGCCACGTTGTCGAGAAAGGCTCCCGCGACGAGAAGCACGATGTTGATCAATATCAAAATCACGACCGGATCTTTTGAGAAGGCTGTCACAAAGATGACAAACTTTTGCGGTATCTGTTGCGTTACAAGGATCCATGCAAAAATGGAGGCCGCAGCGATGACGAAGAGGATAGCGGCGCTGCTCAGAGCGGTCTTGTAACATGCGGAAAAAAGTTTCTGAAGAGGAAGTTCCCTGAAGAGATACCTTCCTACGAAAAAACCATAAAACGCTGCAATACCCGCAGCCTCCGTGGGTGTGAAGATTCCGGAATAAATCCCTCCGAGGATGATAACCGGCGAGAGGAGAGCAAAGACGCTGTCCCGAAGGACCTTCTTCCTCTCCGTATTTGAAAGGATGATCTCGGCCGTTCTGTAGTTCCTTTTCTTTGCAATAGAGCACTCGAGAATCATCAGCGTGCTCCCTATGAAAATTCCGGGAATGATCCCCCCCAGAAAGAGTTTGAGTATGGAGACGTCCGTGATCAGCGCATACAGAATCATCGTCCCGCACGGAGGAATAAGGAGTCCCAACAGCCCGGAACAGGCAACCACCGCGGCGGAGAAATCCTCCCTGTACCCGGCCTCCTTCATGTGCGGAATCATAATGGAACCCACCGCTGCAGTCGTCGCGGCGGAAGACCCTGATATGGCGCCGAAGAACATCGCCCCCAGAGTCGCCACTACGGCCAACCCGCCGGCAACCTTGCCGACGAAGAGATTCGCGAAAGCAATCAGGCGCTTTGAAACGCCGCCTTCCGTCATGATATTCCCCGCAAGGATAAAAAACACTATCGCGAGAATCGGGAATCCGTTAATACCACCGACCATCCGCTGCGCGACAATAAACGGCGGGACGGACGTCTTGAAACAAATCCCAAGGAGAGCCGAACCCGCCAAGGAGAGAGCTATGGGCACGGAAGACAACAAGAGAACGAAAAATGCGGTGAAAATGAATCCGCTCATGGCCGACTCCTTTCTTTCCTCATCCCGGAGACTGCATGTACAATGATCAGGATATAGTTGATGGCCATGAGCGAGCACCCCAGCAGCAGGCTGAGATAAAACCAGGACATCGCGAGAGGGAAGGAGCCGAAACTCTGTTTCGCCGTTCTGCCCACGAGCGTATATGCCTGAACCGCGACGAAAACAACAAGACTGAAACTCAATGCATTGGAGAAAATGTCAAAAGGGCGCTTGAATCCTTTCGGAAAGCGCTCACGAAGCAGCGCCACCCTTATGTGCCCCCCCTCCTTGACTGCGAGCCCAGCTCCGAGAAAGACCATCCAGATGTTCATGTACTGAAGCAGCTCCTGCGACCACGGAAGAGGGAAAAAGACCACGAAACGCGAGATGATCTGCAAGAGCAAAATAGATGCCATGGCGAGCACAAGCGCTACCAGAATATATTTTACAATGCTATTAAGCACACCCACGAGAGCGTCGATACGCATACAATCATCCTTTCCGGCGAAGAAAAAGCGGCCGGAGCACAGACCGGCCGCCATTCACTTTCAAACCTATACCCTCTACAACTCCTGTATCATCTTCACAATTTCGCTCCACTTCTCACCGCGCTCCTTCATGTACTGCTCATACATGGGACTCAGCGCTTTTTGAAAAGCGGACACGTCGACCTGGTTTATCGACATCCCCTTTTGCTCCAGCTGCGCCAGCTCGTCGGCTTCCGTGTCGGCCACAGCCTTCCGGTCTATCTTCGCCACCTCTTTCCCCGCATCCAGGAGAGCCTTCCGGAATTCGGCGGGAAGCGTCTCAAACTTTTCGAGGTTCATCACCAACGGCTCGAATACATGCTGATGCCGCGTCACGGAAAGAAACTTCTGCACCTCATAGTAACGCGCAGACAGTATCCTTCCCGTCGGATTCTCCTGGCCGTCGACGGTTCCAAGCTGAAGCGCCGCGAAAAGCTCGCTCATGGCTATGGGCGTGGGGTTGGCTTGCAGCAGGACGAACGTGTCTATAGCCATTTTGGACTCGCCGATACGCAGCTTCAAACCAACCATATCGTCGGGGTGTTTGATGGATCTCTTGTTGTTCGTGATCACCCGGAATCCGTTCTCCCACCACCCCAGGAGCACCATTCCGTTCTCTCGGAGAATATCCTCCAGCATCTTCGCCGCGTTGCTTTCCTCGAACTTCTCCACATGTTCGTAGTCGCGGAAGATATAGGGAAGGTACAACGCTTCGAACTCGCCGATAGTATTCCCGAGAATCGGATCCGCCGTCAGGACGATATCCTGCGTACCAAGACGGACCGATTCCGTCATATCGGGCAGTGAACCGAGCTGTCCCGCCGGAAAGATGACGATATTCACCTTGCCTCCTGTTTTTTCAGCCACAAGTTTCGCAAAAAGCTCCGAGGATGTGTGATAGTGATGGCTTATGGACGCCGTGTGCCCCAGATTGATCTCGTATTCAGCCGGGAAAGCGGCGGCGGGAAAAAGAAGCAGCGCAATCGCAGTAACAAGCAGCATTGTGAACCGGACTCTCATAACAACACCTCCAGTAAATATGATTTATTCGAAGAACCGCTTCTGCCGTTCCCGGATATCGCGCGCCCCGATGAACTCGAAAAACTCATCGAAGGTCGTCATATCATCCAACAGAGCGTTCGTCGTTCCGTTGACACGAAGCTCCTCAAGGCACCTCTGCACCGTCTTCGTAATGGCGTAGGTAAGACTGCACGGGAAGACCACGACATCGTACCCCAGCTCCTGAAGTGCGGCGGGAGTTTTTATGGGTGTCTTGCCCCCCTCTATCATGTTGGCCAGGGTGGTTTTTGGTATTTCCGCGTTTACTCTGCGCATCTGTTCTTCCGTTGTCACTGCCTCCACAAAAATCAGGTCGGCTCCGGCTTCCGCATACGCCTTTCCTCTTTTCAAAGCGTCCTCGAAACCGTTGACGGCAAGAGCGTCGGTTCTCGCCATGACGACCAGATCGGGATCTTCTCTTGCATAGAGCGCCGCCCTGATCTTCGCGACCATCTCCTCCATCGGGATAACGGCCTTCCCCTCCATATGACCGCATCGTTTCGGAAACACCTGATCCTCGATAAAGAGACCGGCGACCCCGGCGCGTTCGTATTCTCCGACCATTCGAACGACATTATTCACATCGCCATAGCCCGTATCTCCATCTGCAAACACCGGGATATCGACGGCATTCACCAGATTACGATACTGCGACGCCATCTCGGTCATCGTCAATAGCCCCACATCCGGAGAACCCAGCAAAGAGGCCGAAAAGCTGTAGCCTCCGGCAGTAAGCGCCTTAAATCCGGCTTTTTGAATTGCGCGTGCGGAGAGTGCGTCATGGGCGCCGGGGAGTACCAGAATTTCTGGATCATTGACAAATTTACGGAATAGAGATGTTTTTTTCAATACCGATTCCACCTCTCGCGGGCACTGGCTCGCAAAATTGAAAAGGTTTTTAACCTTTCAATTTCGTATATACACCAGAGCAGATGTTTTGTCAAAATGCTTTATCGCATAGAAAAGACGTTACACTGGACAAAATGAGCATAGAAGATACGCGGGAAAAAGTCCTTCAATATTGTGAATAAAAGAATAAGGTGGTATCTTCTCTCCGGATAGAGTATCATTGTTGAGTTGGTATTAAGGGCGCTTCATCCGCCGGGCTCTTTGCACCAAGGGCTTTCGCTGGTTTAGGAAAGGGGGCGATGGGACTCCGGAGTTCGTCGTTTTTTCGCTTCACCAAGAAAAACGTACCAGTACATATCCGTTCAAGGAGGGATTCACCGATGAAGAAAGTTTTCGCTCTTTTTGTCGTCTGCATGCTTTTGCTCGCCGCCGGCGCCGCGTTTGCCGCCGATAAGATCGTCGTGAGGGTAGCTCACACGATCGCCCCCGACTCTCACTACCAAGCCGGCCTTGAACACCTCGGCAAGTTGCTGAGCGAGGCCACGAACGGCCAGATAGAACTTCAGATCTTCCATTCCGCACAACTCGGCTCCGAACGCGACGCCATAGAGGGCGTCTCCATGGGAACGCTGGAAATGACGCTCATCTCCTCCGCTCCTCTGGCGAACTTCACGAACGCCTTCCTCGTTTTCGACCTTCCATTCATCATTCAGGACAGACAGAAAGCCTATGCGTGGATGGACGGCCCCGAGGGACAGAAGATCCTCGACTCCGTGCTCGACAAGGGCATGGTCGCCCTCGGAATCTGGGAGAACGGCTTCCGGATGCTCACCAACTCTAAAAAACCCGTCCTCGTCCCCGAAGATCTGAACGGCCTTAAAATCCGCCTGATGGAGAATCCTATCCACGTCGGCACCTTCAAGACGCTCGGCGCATATCCTGTCCCGATGCCCTTCGGCGAACTCTTTACCGCTCTTCAGCAGAAGACCGTGGACGGCCAGGAAAACCCTCTGATCATCATCTCCACCTCCAAATTCGCCGAGGTACAGAAGTACCTCTCCCTCACCGGACACTTTTACGCCCCCGCGATCCTTCTGGTCAACAAGGATTTCTGGGAGAAGACCCTTTCCGACGAGCAGAGAAAGATCTTCACGGAAGCTGAACTGAAGGCTCGCCGTTGGCAGCGCGAGTTCTGCATCGACGTCGAGAAGAAGTTGGTCGATTCCCTCAAAGAGCAGGGTATGGAAATCTCCCAGCCCGACAAGGCGAAGTTCTTCGAGGCCGTCCAGCCAGTCTACAAGGAATTCGAGGAAAAGGTCGGCAAAGAGGCCATTCAAAAACTCATCGACGCGCAAAAGTAGCCTCTTTTTTCATAGAATAACGTACGGGGCGCTTCGTCGCGGAGCGCCCCGTAGCCATTTTTCCGACACGGGGGTCATTCATGAGAAAAGTCTTCGATAATTTCGAGGAGTACGTACTGTTGCTTCTTTTTCCTCTGATGGTGATCGTGGTCTTCATCGCCACGCTGGCGCGTTATTTCAACCTCTTTCCGATGTTCTGGGGAGAGGAGGTCGCGAGGTATATCATGGTTTTCATGGCCTATATCGGCGCCGGGCTGGGGATGAAGAAGGGGGCGCACGTCGGCGTAAGCTTCTTCACCGACAAAATCCGGGGCCAAAAACTCCGCATCCTCTTCGAGACGATGCGAACCGGCATCATCCTCTTCTTCTGCCTGATGATCATGTACTACTACAAGGGGATCATCGTGCACCAGATTTTCATGGGGCAGACCACACCGGCGCTGTTCATCCCTATGTGGATTCCCTATGCAGCCGTCCCGCTCGGCATGTTCCTCGTCGGGCTGCGGGCGTTCCAGGCATACCGCGAAACCGTGCGGGAGATCCGGGCCGCAACACCCTCGGAGGTGAAGTAAATGGCGACCATCATGTTCTCCGTCCTCATCGTGCTCATCTTTCTGAACATACCGGTGGCCGTGAGCATCGGACTGGCCTCCATCGCAGGGATCACATTCGGCAACCTGCCGCTGAATCCGGCGGTCGTGGCCCAACGGATGTTCACCTCCGCCGACTCCTTCCCCTTCATGGCAATCCCCTTCTTCATGCTTGCGGGAGGACTTATGGAGCACGGAGGCATCTCGCGCAGACTGGTCAAATTGGCGTCCGCGCTCGTCGGCGGCTATAGGGGAGGACTTGGCCTGATCACAATTCTGGCGAGCGCGTTCTTCGGCGCGATCAGCGGGTCGAACCCCGCCACAGTGGCGGCCATCGGAGGAATCATGGTCCCCTCGATGATCAAGAAGGGGTACCCTCCAGCATTCGCAGCCTCAATAGCGGCCGCAGGGGGGACGCTTGGCGTGGTCATCCCCCCCTCGATCCCGATGATTACTTTCGGCGTGGTGGCGGGAGTCTCCATCGGCGATCTCTTCCTCGCCGGATTCGGTCCGGGAATCCTTCTCGCCGTCGTCCTCAGTCTCGTCGTGGTGATGCAGTCGATCAAACTCAACATCCCGAAGGAACCGGAGCGCCGGAAGGGAGAGCTTTCCGCAGCGATCAAGGATTCCATTCTCGCCATCATCATGCCCGTCATCATCCTCGGCGGGATCTACGGCGGGGTCTTCACCCCGACCGAGGCGGGCGCGGTCGCGGTAATCTACAGCCTTTTAGTCAGCGCGTTCATTTACAAAGAACTTGATCTGCGGATAATTCGGACTGTCATCATCAAGGCGGGCATCAGCACGTCCGTTGTCTTCTTCGTCATCGCCACGTCGCAGTCGATGTCGTGGTTGATCACGGTGAGCCGCGTCTCGGCGGAGTTGGCGGCATGGATCGTCTCTGTTTCGTCGAATCCGTTCGTCCTGATTACAATGATCAACCTGATCCTTCTCTTCCTCGGAGTCTTTCTGGAAACGCAGGCAATCATCCTGCTGATGGCCCCGCTGCTCCTCCCCATCACCGCATCCATCGGTATGAACCCGCTGATGCTCGGAATTATCATGGTGGTGAATACTTCGGTAGGGATGATCACGCCGCCCATGGCGGTGAACCTTTTCGTCGCCGTCTCGCTGGTGAAGGACCATAACGTGCGTATCGAGCAGATCACGCGGAAGATTCTCGCATTCCTCGCGGCGGAGCTGATCGCAATCCTATTGATCAGCAACTTTCCCATCTTCTCGATGGGGCTCGTTGAGCTTTTGAAATAGCGCCATGAGTTCCTTTGCCGTTTTCTGCGACGATCTCACAGGTTCGTCTGTCCAGTCCATTCTGCTGAAGGACAGGGGAGTTTCCGTCCGTCAGATCATCCGCCTTTCCGGCGCTCCCCCTCTCCCGCCAGGGGAGGGGGAGGCGCTGGTTATCAACTGCGACACTCGGCGGCGCCCGCATGAAGAGGCCGCGGCAATCTTTTCTTCCCTTCTCGAGTCGTTTCCTGCAGAGACCAAAATCGCCAAGCGCATCGACACAACGCTCAGAGGGCACCTCGGAATAGAAACCGAGGCGATATTGAAGGCCCGTCCCGATGCAACCGCCATGGTCGTTCCCGCCTATCCTTCCTCCGGGAGAACAACCGTCGGAGGATATCATCTTCTGAACGGCTCTCTGCTGGAGCGGACCGAGGTCGCGCGGGATCCTCTCTGGCCGATATCGACCAGTTTCGTGCCGTCTTATTTCAAGGGGCTCTCTGTTGCTCGCATTTCCATGGAGAGCGTGCAAAAAGGTCAAGACGAGCTTGCTTGGGAACTTGAACGTCTTGTCTCCGAAGGAGCGCGCGTCGTCGTTGCGGACGCCATGACCGACAACGATATCGAAATACTGGCTTCAGCCGCTTTTGCCGTCGAGGAGCGGATCATACCGGTGGATCCCGGGCCTTTTTCAGCGGCGCTTCTCTCTCGTTATCTCGCCCGCGGAGTTCCGGGCGCAGTGGTCGCCGTCATCGGAAGCACCTCGGAGAAGACCAGAAAACAGCTTGCGTGGCTTGAAGGCAAGATCCCGACAAAGGAGTTCGCCTTCTCGCCTTCCGAAACGCCGGAAGAAGCAGCGTCGCGTCTTCGTGGGTTTCTGGCGGAATCCGTCGCTGTTCCCTTTATTCTGCTCAGGCCGGATTCACGTATCGAGCGGGGCTCTGAGGAGCAAACCGCACGTACGCTGGCCTCCCTGGGAAAAACAGCCTTGACTGTACTCGGAGAACGTGTTCGGGGTATACTTCTCTCCGGAGGAGACACGGCGGCGATGTTCTTTGAGGAGGCCGAAGCGACCGCGCTCCTTCCCGAAACGGAGATACAGCCGCTGATGATGGGCGGTAAAATCCTCGACGGTGCGTTCGCCGGTTTGAAAACAGTCACCAAGGGCGGTCTCATCGGCGAGGAAGACGCCATTTACAAAGCCGCGCTCTGGCTGAGGGCCGCCCCCGAAGCGAATCGTCCCTGAAACACAGCGGACATTGATCGAGAGGAAACGAAAGGGAGTATCTATTTATGAAACGTACAGTGATCGCAGTCACCATGGGAGACCCTGCGGGTATCGCCCCGGAGATCGCTCTCGCGAGCATCGCCGACCCGGAAATTTGGGAGCGGGGAACGCCGCTGCTCGTCGGCGACATATCCGTCCTCGAGGCGGTGCGTGAGACGCTGGGCATGAAGATGGAGCTTCGGCCCGTGGAGGACCCTGCGGACGCGTCCGGGTCGCCGGAAAGTCTACCGGTAATAGACATGAAGATGGTTCCCGACCTCTCCGCTCTTACAGTCGGCAAAGTCTCGGCCCTCGGGGGAAAGGCCTCCGTGGCGTACATTCAGAAGTGCGTCGACCTCTGCATGGCAGGGCAGGCCGCAGGCATCGCAACCACCCCGATCAACAAGGAGTCGCTGAAGGCGGCAAAGGTTCACTACATCGGGCACACGGAGATGCTCGCCGAGATGTCGGGCGCTCCGAAGAGCTATACGATGTTCATCGTCGACAAACTTCGCATCCTTTTCCACAGCCGTCATCTCTCGCTGCGGAGGGCCATCGAAACGTTGAATACGGACGATGTGGTGCACTCCATCGAAACGGCGGCAAAGTGCCTCGACTCCATCGGCCTTTCATCGGGGACGATCGCGCTCGCCGGGCTCAACCCGCACTCGTCGGACGGAGGGCTCTTCGGCGACGAGGAGGCACGCATTCTTGCTCCGGCAGTCGAGGAAGCCAAAAAGAGAGGGATCAACGTGGTCGGGCCGGTTCCGGCGGACAGCGTCTTCTATTTCGGCCTTCAGGGAAAGTACGACGTGGTGGTCTCGCTCTACCATGACCAGGGGCACATCGCCTCGAAGACCTACGACTTCTACCGGACGGTGAGCGTCACCTTTGGACTGCCGTTCATCCGGACATCGGTGGATCACGGAACCGCCTTCGACATCGCATGGAAGGGGATCGCAAACCCGGTGAGCATGAAGGAGGCCATGCTGGCCTGCTTCAACATCGCCCCCCGCTACCGTCCGTTCTAACCGGGAGCGCGCGACGTGATTCCGGATATTCTGAAGAACGCGAAGGGAGGAGCCTCCGGTTCCTCCCTTCCCAATGACGAACTCCTCGTACATCAAGCGGAATCGCTCATCCTCTCCGGAGACTTCGCCGCGGCAACGGAGAAGATCGAGGGCGCCCTGTCGGGCGAATCATACGCTGTCCGGGCGCTGCTCGCTATTCTTGACGACCGGCGGAAAGACGCCTTGGCGCTTTTCGAAGAAGGACTGAAGCGCCTGCGGAAAGAACGCGGCGTCAGAAGGGTCGTCTTCGAAGGTTTCTCCGCCCTCTACTATCCGCCGCTGCTGATCGCCTCGGGAGACGTCAAGAAAGCGACGATGTACGCGGAACATGCGGGAAGGCACTCCCCTTACGAACCAGCGTACGCCCTGCTGCTTTGCCTTGCCGACTTCCACTCCGCCAACGGGAGGGACAGACTTTTCTCCCTTTTCTCTCCCTCTCGCTGCTTAAAGGAGAAGTATAAAAAAGGGCTTCTCTTCCACCTCGCTCTTTGCCTCTTCTGGTCTTCCCCGGAATCGCTGATCGATCCGGAGTACCGTCCCCTCTTCTTGAACGCTCTCGACGAGCTGGCCAATCCGACGACACGTTCTTGCTCTATTGCGTCGAACTTGCCGAGATGCTCTCGCTTCCTCCGGAACCACAGATTCCGGGAAGGAAACTTCCGCTGCGCGACCTCATTCCCCGCAAGGAGGAGTGGATGGTGGCGCTCGGCGCCCTTACAACCCTCGGGAAGGGAGCCGGGGGAGCGAAAAAGAAGCGTGAGCGGCGCATTCTCTGGGAAGTGGACTGGGATACCGAAGAGAACGGCACGATCATCTCCCCCGAGTTCATCCCTATTGAACAGGTAATGCAGTTCTCCGGAAAGTGGAGCAAGGGACGACAGGTTGCATTGAAACGCCTCCAGAGAGAACTCGTCAAGGAGCCGTGGATGACACGCCAGGATATCGCCGCGGCGGGAGCTGTCGAGGAGGTCGGCGGCTACGACGGCTGGTACTACAAGCGATGGTTCCAGTTCGACGGCGTCAAAATCTTCTCGGCGCTTGCGGGGCACCCATATCTTGTCCGAAGCAGCGACGGTAGACCGATGGAGATCGTACAGGAGGAACCGAGACTCGACCTGTCGAGGACGGTCGGCGGCTACCGCGTCCGTCTCTCTCCGCACCCGGCCGAGGGCAAGTACGCCAACATCTTTCTGGCGGAGGAGACTCCCTGCCGGATACGGGTGGTTCCCTTCGACGAGAAGCATCGCCGCATCGCGGAGATCCTCGGCAAAGAAGGCCTCTTCGTCCCGGAACGAGGGAAGGAGCATATTCTGGAGACGCTGGAGTCGCTTGCGGAGACTGTTCCCATAACCTCCGAGCTCGAAGGCGTCGAGGGGAGTTCCGTCGCGGTGGAACCTGATTCGCGTATCGTTGTCCAGCTCGCTCCCGGCGAGGAGGGTTTTTTTGTTTCGCTCGCGGTCCGTCCTCTTGGCCCGGGGACGCACCTCTGCCGGCCGGGCGAGGGAGGCAAAACGATGATGGGCCGGAGCGACGGACAACGCATCCAAACACTCCGGGATCTCGACGCCGAGCGGCGCAATCGCGACGAGGCGCTTTTGCTCTGCCCTGCTCTGAGCGAAGGAGAGCAAACAGACGAGAACAGATGGGAGCTGGACAACCCCGAACTCTGCCTCGAATTTTTGCTTCAGATCGCCGGAATGGGAGAGCGCGTCGTCGTCGAGTGGCCCAAGGGAGGGGCGATGAGCGTCCGCTCCGCCGTCTCCGCGAGCGCGGTAAAGCTCTCCGTGGCTGCGGGGCGCGACTGGTTCGCCCTCTCCGGGGAGATCCGCGTGGACGAGCAGACTGTTCTGGGCATCAAAGAGGCGTGCGAGATGCTCGCCGAGAGCAAGGGGCGCTTCTTGCCCCTCGGGAACGGAGAATTTCTCGCGCTCACCGCGGAGCTGCGGAAACGGCTGGAAGAGATCGGCTCGTTCGGCGACTGGCGGGGAAAGGAACTGCGCTTCTCCCCCCTCTCGGCGCCGCTCTTCCGCAAGCTGGAGAATGAGACGGAGGGTTTCGGCGGCGACGGCGAGTGGACCAAACAGCTCGC
>CAXXRY010000027.1:0-147604 GCA_963668335.2 Aminobacteriaceae bacterium
TCCACCCGCCGGAAACCTCGTCCCGGACTTCCTATGTTCTGCTCCAGCACACCCGCGCTCTCTTCATCCGCCATGAAGAGAAGATGATTGAACGCATACTCCTTCGTCTTCAGAAAATCCGCTATTTCCTGCATCGTCGACATATTCTCCAACGCGTAGCGGAAGTCGAGGCAATAGGAGCGCTTCGCACTTAGATCGGCGGGATAGGGCGCTCCCGTCTCCGCATCGAGAAAAGCGCCGAAAATCTTATTATCGTTATAGGCCGTGGCAGGCGTCAACATTCCTAGAAAATGCACCATTACTATCGATTTTTCGCCGTTTTTCGTGGTCGTCACCGCGTGCATCTTGGACATATCGTTTCGCGGCAGGGCATCCCAATCGAGATTGCGCCCGAGAATCGTCTTTCCCGTCGCCGACGATCGGCCGAAAGCGGCCGCGGCGGAACACTGAGTCGGGCGAATCACGTCCTGAAAAACTTGCAAAATAGCCAGCTCGTTTTTGGAAAACCTGCCATCGCCCAGAACATCCGTATCGAAATTGAAGATTTCCTGCATACCCTCCAATTCATCCAAGTACTCCCGAGGGACCTTCGGCAAGATAGCTTGCGCGCGGCTGAGCGCCGTGGGGAAATCGGGGCTGAGATTATGATTCTCCAACATATCGAACTGGTCCTTGAGCAACGAATCCGCGATCGATTCATAATCGGGCACGACTCGCAGGATTTCCTCCGCAAGCGCCCTTCCCATCTCTTTGTTCGTGCGCCCCGTATAGTCCATGACAACGTCGTAGTAGGTATCCTGCATCTTTCGTATACTCACCGCCGCGGAAGCTCCGTCACCCTCCCCGCCGCCGCAACCACCAAGCAAAAACATCGAACAAAGAATAAAACAAAGCACATATACAGGAACAAAGACGGTCTTTTTCATCAGGCTCCCCCTTTTTTTAAAAAACCTTACTGGCCCGTGTTCAAACATCAATCTGTGACTTTTTGAACATATGCTCCGCACGAAGCCACCCTTCAGTATGTTCTCTGAAAACAAGTCGGTTCAGGAAGTTATCTCTCCGCGAAAGACCGTCACGGCCTTTCCTCGCAGCAGCACCCGCTCCCCCTTCACCTCCACCATCATCGCGCCTCCTCGCGCGGAGACCTGCTCGGCGTTCATCAGCGTTTTCCCCAGCTTGGCTCCCCAGTACGGGGCGAGCGCGCAGTGCGCGGAGCCCGTCACCGGGTCTTCGTTCACGCCCACGGCAGGCGCGAAGAAGCGGGAGGCGAAGTCGAACTCGCAGCGCGACGACGGCGCCGTCACCATCGTTCCCCGGGCCTCCACGTCGGAGAGCGCGACGAAATCGGGATCGAGCGAGCGCACCAGTTCCTCGTCGGGGAGCTCAAGGAGATAGTCGTCCTTGTTCTTCCCGCAGAAGAGGTACTCGTCGCGTTCCAGCCCGAGCGCCTCGATGAGCCCCGGAGGAGGAGCGACGGGAACGATCTTCTTCGCCGGAAAATCGAGCACGATCCATTCATCCTCGGCTTGTGCGCTCAAAAGACCGCTCTTCGTGTGGAAGACGGCCTCGTTCTCCGGCAAAAGAATCCCCTCCTGGAGCATGATATGCGCCGTGGAGAGGGTCGCGTGGCCGCACAAAGCCACCTCCACACGCGGTGTAAACCAGCGGAGAGACCACCCGGAAGGAGTCCCCAGAAGGAACGCGGTCTCGGAGAGATTCATCTCCGCCGCCATGCTCCGCATCCAGGAATCCGGGACCTCCGCTTCGAGCAGACAGACGCCCGCCGGATTTCCTGCGAAGAGACGATCGGTGAACGCATCGACTTGAAAAAGTTTCATGCCGTTTCCCCCTTTCGTTTTCAGCTCAGGCGGAGCCGCGTGAACTCATCCTCGGAAAGATCCATCCACAGCAGCTGGTCCGTGAGCAGCTTCCCCTTGCCAGTGAGGATCTTCACGGCCTGGGCGCATTCGAGTGCGGCGACCACCGCAGGAGTGAAGGGGGGGTTGCCGGTTTCGGTTTCGACGCCCTTGTCCGTGTTGCCCGACAGAAATTCTGCGAGGTTCTGTTCGTCCGGCATGGCGACGCCGATCTGCCCCCAGAAACCGCCGATGGCTCCGGAGACAACCGGAATTCCCCTGGTGCGGCATTCGGCGAAGAGAATACGCCGGGTGCTCAGGTTATCCAGACAGTCCACGGCCAGATCGCATCCTTCGAGGATACCGTCCGCGGTGAATTCGTCGAACATGCACTGCCGTCCCTCCGCCCTGACAGCACCGTTGATCTCCACGACTCGCTGCGCTGCGACCTTTGACTTGGAGAGTCCAATGTTCCCCTCGAAGGAGAGTATTTGACGGTTCAGATTCGTCTCGTCGAAAACATCGCCGTCGACAAGCACCAGACGTCCCACACCGGCCCTCGCAAGAAGATCGGCGACAAGCCCGCCGAGCCCTCCGCAGCCTATAACCGCCGCTGAAGAAGAGAGCAGCCGTATCTGACCGTCGATGCCGATGGTACCCATACTCCTGATGTATCTGGAAGGAACGTATCCTCGCTGCAAACAGCGAATTTCGGCCTCTACCGGCGACAAACCTTCATCTTCCGCCGCCTCGCGGACCTCCAGAAACGAAACGACCTGCCACGGCCCCTGCCGGTCCGCTCTTAACGGAAGAAAATCAAACCAACTCAACACATACTCACCTCCCGATACACAGAATGATTATACAAGGAAAATACCCTGCGGAGAATTGACAGGTCGCCATTTATGGTATAAAAATAAAGCGAACTAATAAATGTTCCAAGGAAGCTAACTGAATACGCCTTCGACCCGGCGCGTCTCTCCGAGATATGCCGGGCATCAGGTTGGAAGAGTGATCTTCCCGCCGGCCGCGTTTGCAAAGAAGGATGAACAGCTTTACAGGCTGTCATTCTTCTTTTTTTTTTGTATCGGCAACAAGGGTATTTCAAGATGAACGAATACACAAGGAGGGAACTGCTTATGGATAAGTTCGGATCGATTGTGCGCATCAACCTCACCACCGGAAGCATAAAAAAAGAAAGCCTGTGCGAGAAAACAATGAAGGAGTTTATCGGAGGACGGGGGTACGCGACAAAGGTACTCTACGACGAGCTCCCCAAGGGAACCGACCCGCTTTCCCCGGAAAACAAGCTGATCTTCGCCAACGGGCCGCTCACAGGAAAGGGCGCTCCTGCGTCCGGACGCTACATGGTCGTAACGAAAAGCCCTCTCAACAACTATATCGCGAGCAGCAACTCCGGAGGATTCTGGGGCGCCGAGCTGGCGCGCGCCGGTTGGTTCATGATTATCCTTGAAGGCAAGGCCCGGAAGCCTTCCTATATCTGGATCAACGACGACAAAATCGAAATCCGCGACGCCTCCGCATTCTGGGGGCTCGACAGCCATGAAACCACAGACAAGCTCCTCGCGGCCGTCGGCGACGACAAGGCGAAGGTTGCCTGCATAGGCCCCGCCGGAGAGCGTCTTTCCAAACTCGCCTCCGTGATGAACGACAAGAACAGGGCCGCGGGGCGAAGTGGAGTCGGTGCGGTCATGGGCTCGAAGAACCTGAAGGCCGTTGTCGTTAGGGGAAGCTCTCGCCCCCACGTAGAGAACCAGGACGAGATGAAATCCGTCCTCGCGACCGCGATGGAGAAGTTGAAGACCAACCCCGTGACCAGCCAGGGACTTCCCACCTACGGCACCGCGGTGCTCGTAAACATCATCAACCAGATCGGCGGCTACCCCTACAAGAACTGGCAGGGCGCCTACATGCCGGAGGCGGACTCTCAGTCCGGCGAGACGCTTGCCAGAGACTTCCTCGTGAAGAGATACTCCTGCTTCGGCTGCCCCATCGGGTGCGGACGCGTGACCAAGGTCGGCAACCGCGAGGGAGAAGGCCCCGAGTACGAGAGCATCTTCTCCTTCGGCGTCTGCTGCGGCGTGGAACCTCTTGAGCCGATCATCGAAGCAAACTATCTTTGCAACGAATACGGCCTCGACACGATCAGCGCGGGCGTGACCATTGCGGCGGCCATGGAGCTGTACGAGAAGGGGTACATCAAGAAGGAAGAGCTGGAAGGCGGCCCCGAGCTGAAGTTCGGCAACGCCGAGGCCGTCACCTACTGGACGAAGAAGATGGGGCTCGTCGAGGGATTCGGCAAGAAGCTCGCCATGGGTTCATACGCCCTCTGCGAGATGTACGGTCACCCCGAGTTCTCCATGACGGCCAAGAAGCTGGAGATGCCCGCGTACGACGGACGCGCCGTTCAGGGGATCGGCCTGAACTATGCCACCTCCAACCGCGGCGGCTGCCACGTCCGCGGATACACGACCTCCCCTGAAGTGCTCGGCCTGCCCCAGAAGCTTGACCCGGCGGAGTATCAGTCGAAGCCGACGTGGGTCAAGATCTTCCAGGATCTCACCGCGGCGATCGACTCTGCCGGCATGTGCCTCTTCACCTCCTTCGCCCTGGGCGCAGACGACTACGCCGCGTTCCTGAAGGCCTCCACCGGCTTCGAGTACGACGGCGCCGAAGCCCTCAAGGCCGGAGAGCGCATCTGGAATATCGAGCGTCTATTCAATCTTCGCGAAGGGCTGAACACCGCCGAGGACACGCTCCCCGCGCGCCTTCTGAACGAGCCCATCCCCGAAGGCCCGGCGAAGGGCATGGTCAGTCATCTTCCCGAGATGCTCCCCGAATACTACAAACTTCGCGGCTGGGACTCCAAGGGCATCCCCACCACTGGTAAACTGGAGGAACTCGGGTTACAATAAGCGTATGATAAAGGTACTGTTCTTCGCGACTATCCGGGACTACACGAACGAGAAGGAGACAACGGCGGAGGGAGCCTCTTCGATAGAGGGGCTCCTCCGTTTCCTTTGCGCGCGTTACGGTCCCAAGTTCGAAGCCGAGGTCTTTGAAGGGGAGGAAATTTCCGACCGGGTGATCGTCCTGGTGAACGGCAAACATATCGCCCACACCGGAGGACCGCTCACCCCGGTCAAGGACGGCGATACGATCGCCGTATTCCCCGTCATCGGCGGAGGATAGCCGTACACTTCCAGGCAAAGGGGACCAGAAAATTGAAAAGAACCGTAGAACTCACCGATCTGCTTCGATACCACTTTCTCTCCGCACCGACGTTCTCTCCCGACGGCACGAAAATAGCCTTTCTCCTCCACAAGGCCGACTACGAAAACAACGCATACAGCTCGAACATCTGGATGCACGACCTGCTCACCGGCGGTCTTCGTCAACTCACCGCCTCCGGCAAGGAGAAGTTTTTCGCGTGGAAGGACGACAACAGGACGCTCGTCTTCGCCAGCGGACGTAACGACGCCCCCAAGACGGAGACGGCGCTCTACACGCTCGACATCTGCGGAGGCGAGGCCGTTCCGCTTCGCACTGTGAAGCGCGTTCTCTCCTCGTTCACCATCCTCGCGGACGGTACTTTCCTGGCGCTCGGCGTCTTCGAGCCATCCTTCGACAACCCCTACGACGCGGAGATGATGTTCTTCGATCAGATACCCTTCTGCTCCAACGGGAAGGGGTTCACGGGACAGAAGAAAAAATCGCTCTGCCTCTATACCCCCGAAGGGGAAGAACAACGCCTCACCTCCGAAGATATGGACGTGGAGAACTACGTCGTCTCGAAGGACGGGGCGAAGCTCCTCGCATGGGGCCCCGTCTTCAAGGACGTCAAGGGACCTTTCAGCACGCTGCTTGAGATCGACAGGAAGAGCGGGGCGCCGACTACGCTTTTGCCCGGAATCGATTTCACCTGCAAGTGGGCGGGGTGGCTCGAAGGAAAGGTCCTCGTCACCGGAACCGATTTGAAGAAGTACGGAGTGAACGAGAATGTGAAGTTCTTCTTCGTCGAGAACGGAAAAACCGTCTGCATCACTCCCGAACTCGACAAAGGACTTCGCAATTCGGTAGGAAGCGACTGCCGCTACGGCTCGACCGACCTGAACCTCGCCTTCTTCACGGACGGCCCGGCGGCCTGGTTCGTCTCCACGGACAACTACCGCTCGCACCTGCACGCCGTCACCGCATCCGGGGCTATGGAGCAGATCACGAAGGAGCTCTTCAGCGTGGACGACTGGAGGGTTTCCGGCGGCAAGGCGGCCGTCGTGGGGATGAAGGGGCTCCAGCTCCAGGAGCTCTACCTCGTGGACAGGGAGCGGGAGATCCAGCTCACTCACTTCAACGACTGGCTCCTCGAAGAGTGCGAACTGTCGGCGCCGGAACACGCGACGTTCGACAACGGAACAGGCGAGCCGCTCGACGGCTGGTACATGAAGCCCGCAGGCTTCGAGGAGGGGAAGAAGTACCCCGCCATCCTGAACATCCACGGCGGCCCCAAGTTCACCTACGGCGACGTTTTCTTCCACGAGATGCAGTACTGGGCGGCGCAGGGGTATGCCGTCTTCTTCTGTAACCCGCGCGGCAGCGACGGAAGGGGAAACCCCTTCGACGACATTCGCGGAAAGTACGGCACGGTGGACTACGACGACCTGATGGCCTTCACCGACTGGGCAGTGGAACATCTTCCCTTTGTCGACAAAGACCGACTCGGCGTCACCGGCGGCTCCTACGGCGGGTACATGACGAACTGGATCATCGGCCATACCGACCGTTTCAAGGCAGCCGCCTCGCAGCGGAGCATCAGCAACTGGGTCTCCAAGATGGGAATTTCGGACATCGGCTACTATTTCGTCCCCGACCAGCAGGCCGCCGACATCTGGAGCGACCACGAGAAGCTTTGGTTCCACTCACCGCTGAAGTATGCGGACAGAGCGAAAACCCCGACGCTCTTCATCCACTCCGAGGAGGACCACCGCTGCGAACTCACCCAGGGACTCCAGATGTTCTCGGCGCTGAAACTCCACGGCGTGGAGACGAATATCTGCGTCTTCAAGGGCGAGAATCACGAGCTCAGCCGGAGCGGACGCCCGCGCCCCCGCCTCACCCGCCTGCGGAAGATGACGGAGTGGTTCGATCGCTTTTTGAAAGTGGGAGAATAGCGGAGGAAGCTCCGCGACTCGAACCGTAAATCCCCCCCTGCATCCTCGCGGCGCAGGGGGGATTTTTTGCGCTACTTGAGCACCATCTTCTTCTCGCCCGCCTGGTAGACGGCGGAAAGCCCCGCGTACGTCTCCCTGATCCGGGCGATTCTCGCCCTTGCCTTCATCGGATCTTCCAACCCCTCCGCGATGTCCATGAGCGACCGGCTGGTGTAGTAGATGTTCTCCTTCGTCGGCGCGGCGCACCCGAAAACCTCGCGAAGCATCCGCAGGTCGTGCGGGATGTTGAAGTCGTCCTGCGTCTGCTCGTAGCCGAAGAAATAGTAGATGTCCTTGAATCCGGCCCAAGAGAGCGCCGAAATGCACATGGAGCACGGTTCATGTGTCGAGAGGAAGAGGCACTCCGAAGGGTCCGGATGTCCCTGCAGCTCGTAGAAAAGTTTGATGGTGTACACCTCGCCGTGCCACAGCGGGGAGAAGGCTTCGTGGTTCGTTCCCGCGACCACCAGCGAGAGATCGTCCCTCCGCAGCACCGCCGCGCCGAACACCTTGCTCCCGATGTTCACTCCCCGAGCCGTCAGCGGAACAATATCCCCCTCGATGACGTCGAGCATACGATGAAACAGTTTCTCCTTCTCCACAAAACCAGCTCCCTTCAAAGAGTATTATCGGAACGCATGAACGGATTCCGGCACAGAATCACTCGCCTCGCTCCTCTAAAACCATCCGTGCAGCCCGAATTACATCCTGCTGATACGAGTCTTCCTCCACGGGCCTCCACGAGGCCCACTCCGGCAGGACGATTCACTGATCCACCATGCCGAACGTATCCAGCGTATAGTCGTACATATCCTGAACGCGGTACCCGCTTCCATCCTGCCGTATATTCCACTGCTGTATCTCCACCAGATTCTGCGATTCTATCACTAGGTGCACATATGTCTCAAGCACTGGCTCCGCGTCCGGAATGCAATCCTTCACCATACGAGTTCTGTCCGCATAGATCGAATAGGAAACCCCGTCCCGTCCGACTACATGTCGTAGATCCCCCTTCCACACCGACTGCGCCGGAGCCTCCTGTGCGCTCCCGATCATCACGCAGACGAGTAGAAACGCCCTTAGA
Organism: Aminobacteriaceae bacterium; assembly: GCA_963668335.2. Lineage (GTDB taxonomy): Bacteria > Synergistota > Synergistia > Synergistales > Aminobacteriaceae > JAAYLU01. The sequence goes on from CAXXRY010000027.1 coordinate 8,172, forward strand.
AACTTTTTCATCTTTCTCACCTCCGAAGAAACGATACTCAGGTTCGCATTCTTTTCTCTTTGTTCATTGTAGCAGTTGACAGAGCAGAAAAAACAGGGGATTATTGCGGAGAGAGAAACACGAGAGAGGTGAGACACATGACTGTCAAATATTTACGGGTTGTCAACCGGGACCAGTGCATCGGCTGCTTCAGTTGCATGTACGCGTGCAGCCGCATGGTGCACAACGCCGCAGGCAGCGGCAAGGCGGCGCTGCGGGTCAAAGCCTACACAGGTGTGGAGGGCGCATTCTCAATCCGCGTCTGCGCACGGTGCGAGGAGCCCGACTGCGCCGCGGCCTGTCCCACGGGAGCGCTGACGAAGGTTCCGGGCGGCGGAGTACGCCTGAAAAAAGAGCGCTGCATCTCCTGCATGGCGTGCGTCAAGGCGTGCGCGATCGGCGCGCTCCAGTGGGACGAGGAGGAGAAGCACCCCCTCCCCTGCATCCACTGCGGTCAGTGCGTCAAATACTGCCCCAACAACGTGCTCGCGCTCTGCGAAAGAGAAGAGGAGTGTGATCAGAGATGAACGGCGCCATCATGCACATCGATCTGACGACGGGAACACACCGTCTGCTCGACGATCCCGAACTCTTCGGCGAATTTCTGGGAGGAACCACCGTCGCCACGGAACTGCTCTTCCGCCACGGCGATCCGAAGAGCGATCCGCTCGCCCCGGAGAGCCCGGTCATCTTCGCGATCGGCCCGTTCAGTTCGATCTTTCCTGTGGCGACGAAGACCGTAGCGATGTTCAAGTCCCCACTCTCCGGCGAACTCGGGGAATCGCATGCAGGCGGCCGCATGGCGATGTCCCTGCGAGAAGCGGGAATCGAGGCGCTGGTGATCACCGGCAGGGCGCAAAAACTCTCCTACCTCGTCATAGAGAACGACTCTGCCGAAGTCAAGTCCGCATCTACCTTCAGGGGACAGTCCGCCGCCGCCGCCGAGCGTATTCTGAGAGAGGCCGAGGGGAAGAGCGGACGGAAGGTCTCCATCCTCCGCATCGGCCCCGCCGGCGAGCGCCTCTCCCCCATGGCGTGCGCCACGGTGGACGGTTCGCGACACTTCGGCAGACTTGGGCTTGGCGCCGTGCTCGGGAGCAAGAACCTCAAGGCGATCGTCCTCAGCGGAACGAGAACCCTCCCGCTCGCCCACCCGAAGGAGTTCAAGGCTGTGTACGACACTCTGTACGAACGAATAGTCAAGTCGAAGGAGATGAAGAAGTACCACGACCTCGGCACCCCCGCCAACGTCCGTCCCCTCTCGCTCATCAGGGGGCTCCCGACGCGCAACTTCTCGCAGGGGAACTTCGAGGGCGCCGAAGCTATCTCCGGAGAGCGCTTCGCAAAGGACTTCCTCGTCCAGCACACCGCCTGCGCCCACTGCCAGTGCGGCTGCATCCACATGGCAGAGCTGCGCGAGGAGTTCGCTCCCTACCATTACAGCACAAACCGCGTTTCGTACGACTACGAGCTGATCTACGCGATGGGGAGCATGCTCAGTCTCTCCTCGCCCGAGGATATCCTCAAGCTGCTGCTCTTCACCGAGAAGCAGGGGTGGGACGCCATCTCGCTCGGCTGCACCCTCGCCTGGGCTACGGAGTCGTTCCTTCACGGGGTGCTCTCTCTCGACGACACCGGGGACGTTTCGCTCTCCTTCGGCGACTGCGCGGCGTACCTCGAAGTCCTCGAACGGATGGCGAAAGGGGAGAGCGAGTTCTACCGCGACCTTGAAATGGGGTGCGCGTTCTGCGCGAAGAAGCGCGGAGGTCTCGAATGGGCCATCCAGTACGGGGGCGTGGAGCCGGGCGGGTACATGACGGGCGAGAACTTCGCGGTCACCTGCCTTCTGGGCGTGCGCCACTCCCATCTCGACGACAACGGTTACTCCATCGACCAGAATCTGCTGAACGCGCCCAAACCATTGGAGGATCAGGTACGCGCCCAGGTGAAGGAGGCGCGCTGGCGCATGGTGCTCAACTCCCTGGTGATCTGCCTCTTCGCGCGCGGCGTCTACGACGAGGAGATTATCCTTCAGGGACTGGACGCCCTCGGCGCGCAGTGGGACGCCGGGAAGCTCCGGGAGCTGGCGGCGAAAGCGCTGCTGCGGAAGCACGAGTGGAAACGGCTGTGCGGATTCGACCCCGCCGCGGTCGTCATACCGGAGAAGATGTACTCGGTCCAGACCAGTACCGGAATGATCGACAGAGAAAACCTTCAGCAACGTATTCGTCTCTATCTTGAAGAGATAGAGACGCAAGCGCAATGATAATCGAATTGAATCTCCAAGGAAAACGTACGTTCTTCACTCTCGCTGCTCTTCCATCAAGGAGACGACGACCGGGGGGCCGAAAGGTTGTGAACAACGATAGCAATAGCAGCAAACCTTGTCCCGGTTCAGCGGGAAAAAGGCAACATTTTTTTAAACCGGCCATCTGTCGTTCAAGGGAGATTGTTTTTTGATAAAGAAGAAAATCAGCACCGCGTTCTTCGTTTTGTTGCTTGCCGCATCCTGCGCTCTCCGGGCCTCCGCCGAAACTCCGCTCCCCATCGACGCGGTCGTCGTCACCTTCTGGCAGTTGACCGGCGACAACGAAGACCTGCCGGGCGAACGGAACCTCTGGTTCGAGGAGGGGTATTTCACGGAACATCTCCCCTTCCCTCTCGGCGAGTAGGATTTAAGTTACAATGCGGAGAACCGCACGCTGCTCCTGACCACGGGCGTTGGCGACATCAAGGCCGCGTCCTCGATCATGGCGCTCGGGACCGACCCGCGCTTCGATCTTTCCAAAGCCTATTTCATCCTCTGCGGCATCTCCGAAGGGGATCCTCTGGATATTTCCCTGGGGAGCGTCGCCATTTGCCGCTTCGTCATGGACCATGATCTGAGCTACTTCATCGACCCGCGGGAAATGCCCGGAGAATTCTCCACTGGTTTTCTTCCCATCTTCCGGACGAAGCCGTACGAAGAACCGATGCGCGAAAGCGGAGAGATCTATCGTCTGAACCCGGATCTCGCCGAGCGAGCGTTTGAACTCGAGGAGCGGAAACAGTAAAATCCGCAAGCAAGCGATTGAACGAAGGAAGCCCCCGTATCAAGGGAACTTCCTTCATTCAATGCTGTCTATTTCTGTCGTGCACGCGCCGCTGTGTTCATTCGACTAACGACGTCGAGTATCTTCCCGGCCTGCCGTTCATCTTCCGTACCGAGGTATTTGAACAGCGCCGCTCCGACATCCTCCGAACCCTGCATCGCGGCGGAGAGGGCGAACGTTCCCGCCATCACGTTGTTCCGCACCTTGAGCAGGTCGTCCACGGTTTTGACTTTCGGGAAGTGTTTCGTGATCCACGCCATGTTCTCCTGCACGTTCACCTGCATCAGGCCGACCCGCGAATGCGAAACGGCGTCCGCCCGCCCCTCCGACTCCACGCAGACCAGCGCGGCGACCAGAAAGGGGTCGACCTTGTAGAGTTCGCACGCGTCCCATATATGCCGCGAGTACTCCGTCGCTTTCCGTACGGGCCCCTTGATCTTCCACGGCGTCATCGCCGCGCTGATCTCCCGGGACATGATGCCGATGGCGGCCCTCCTGCCGACCGACGCCCCCAGGAATTCCTGCGCGTGAAGTTCTCCAGCGAACACTCCCTGGAGGAGGACCGCGGCCAGCAGAATCACATACACCGAAGCTCCGCACACTCTTTTTTGCATAAACATACGCTCCTTCACACATTTTCGAGCATGATAGCATCAAGATGAAGAAAAGAGCATCGTAACAAATACGGCTTCTTGGGAGAAATGTGCTGTATTGACGCTCCACTCCGTCACTTGACCTCGCTGCTGAAAACACGTACCATATAACGTACCACAGGAGGTGAAGATATGAGCGACATCACAGCAACGGAAGCACGCAAACGGCTCTTTCAGCTTCTCGACGAGGTGGCGGATACCCACGTTCCGGTGCGTATCGCCGGAAAACGCAACGCGGCCGTGCTGGTCAGCGAGTCCGACTGGAGAGCCATGATCGAGACGCTCTTTCTGTGCAGCATCCCCGGAATGCGCGACTCGATCATCGAAGGAATGGCGACGCCGGTGGAAGAGTGCACCGAGGATCTCGGATGGTAGGATCGTGGAGAGTCGTTTTCACCAAGGCGGCCCAAAAGGATGCGGAAAAACTGCTTTCGGCGGGGCTGAAACCCCAGGCGGAACAGCTCCTCGCGATACTGCGGGAAGATCCCTACCGATCTCCTCCGCCTTTTGAAAAGCTCGTCGGCGATCTTTCAGGCGCATGTTCCCGCCGCATCAACATCCGTCATCGTCTGGTCTACCAAGTGATCGAGACGGAGCGAACGGTGAAAGTGCTCCGTATGTGGAGCCATTACGAATAACGTGCAGCTTCAGAAGGCTGCCGGGCTTCTTGGGAGCGCGCAGAGGAGAGAATCCGATGCTCTTACTTCTCATATCTCGCCCATTTCTTTGTGTTACAATACTGCAAGATTTCCGCAACACTTTGGCAGTCCTACACTCTGAATCGGGAGGGATTTGAAGAATGAAACGGTACGGAAAACTTGTGTGCTTCGCGACCGCGGCGCTTCTGGCGTTCGCGTTCCTGGGCGGCGCGGCGTTCGCGAAGGAGCTGGTTGTGTATTCCAGCGTGGACGAGGAGAATGCGAAGAATCTCCTTGACGAGTTCTCTAAGGCCACCGGCATCACGGTGAACATGGTCTTCCTCTCCTCGGGTCCGGCGATGAGCCGTATCGAGGCCGAGCAGGCCAATCCGCAGGCGGACGTTTGGTTCGGCGCTCCCAACGAAAACCACATCATCGCCAAGGATCGCGGCCTGACGCAGCCGTACGTCTCCGCCGCCGCGGGCGACCTCGCCGCAGGCTTCAAGGATCCTGAGGGGTACTGGCACGCATTCTACATGAACCCGCTCGGATTCGGCGTGCTCTCCGAGGAGCTGAAGGCCGACGCCAAGCCCGTCCCCGCATCGTGGAAAGATCTGCTTGACCCGGCGTACAAAGGGATGATCCAGATGCCCTCGCCGCAGTCGTCCGGCACGGCCTACGCAGTGATCATGACCCTGATCGAGACGTTCGGCGAGGACGAGGCGTACGCATACATGAAGAAACTCAATCCGAACATCCAGACCTATACACAGAGCGGCACCGGCCCCAGCAAGAACCTCGCCATCCGCGAGACCTCCATCGCCATCCAGTTCACCCCGGCGTTCCTGAAGCTGGTGGACGAGGGGTACCCGGCGAAGGTCGTCTTCCCCAAGGAGGGCGTGGGCTACGAGGCGGCGGCGCTTTCGATCATCAAGGGAGCGAAGAACCTCGACAGCGCGAAGGCGCTTGTCGACTGGATCGTCTCCAAGGAAGGGCAGCAGGTGCTCAGCGCGAAGAAGACCTACTTCTTCCCCGTGCGCACCGACGTCTCCGCTGGCGAAGGACTCCCTGCGCTTTCCGAGATCAAGCTGATCGACTACGACCGTCTTGAGGCCGCTCGCGAGAAGAAGCGCCTCGTCGACCGCTGGGTGACGGAAGTCCTCGGCCAGTAGCCGCCGCGCTATCGACGAACCGGGGGAAGAGGCGAGCCTCTTCCCCCTTTTGCTTAGGAGGTGTCAATCAACAGGATGAACGCATTCGCACGCGGGAGAAGGGAGATTCGGCTTCTGGCCCGCGACCCTCTTCTCGCGCTTCTGGTAGTGTTGCTCTTCGTGTCGCTGGGCGTCTTCGTCGTCTATCCGTTGCTCTCCGTGCTGGTCAAGAGCTTCCAGTCGGAGCAGGGGGCGTTTTCACTCGAAAACTACACCCGCTTTCTTACGTTCAGCTACCTTCGCTCGTCGCTGTGGAACAGCCTCACCGTCGGCTTTTGCACCGCCGCGTGCAGCGTGCTCGTCGGCTACGCGGCGGCGTTCACCATTACGCGCACGTCGGTTCCCTGGAAGAAGGCGCTCCACCTGCTCTTCATCCTTCCCATCATCTCACCCCCCTTCACCAGCGCGCTCTCCATCCTGATGCTCTTCGGCGCGAACGGGCTGATTACGCGGGGGCTGCTGGGGATACGGAACTACAACATCTACGGTTTCAAGGGGGTGCTGCTGTCGCAGATCTTCACCTTCGCTCCGGTGGCCTACCTCACGCTGAAGGGCGTCCTCGAATCATTGAATCCAACGCTCGAGGACGCGGCGATGAACGTCGGCGCGGGGAGACTCCAAACCTTTCTGCGCGTGACGCTGCCGCTGAGTCTGCCGGGGATCGCGAGCGCCTTTCTCGTAGTGCTCATCGAGTCGCTCGCCGACTTCGGCAATCCGCTGGTGCTCGCCGGAAGCCGCTTCCCCATGCTCTCCACCCAGGCCTACCTCGAGATCACCGGCTCGTTCAACCTGCCGCTCGGGGCCGCCCTCGCGGTAGTGCTGCTGATTCCGTCGATCACCTCCTTCGCCATCCAGCGCTACTACCTGCAGAAACGCCAGTACACCACAGTGACTGGAAAGCCTGTCGCATCGTCCTCCAAACTGGTGAGCAGAAACGCTCGGCGCGGCCTCATCGCCTTTTCCGCCGCCTTCTGCGCCCTCGTCCTCCTCTTCTACGGGACGATCTTCGTCGGCGCGTTCACCCGCGTCTGGGGTTTCGACTTCACCCCGACGCTGAATCACTTCGCCTACGCATTCAGCGTCGGCATGGGAACCATCCGCGACACACTCATCGTCGCGCTCTGCGCCACGCCGCTCTCCGGCGTGCTGGGGATGCTGATCGCCTTCCTCGTGGTCCGCACCTCCTTCCCAGGCAAGGGGGTCATGGAGTTCACCTCCATCCTCAACTTCGCCGTCCCCGGCACCGTGATCGGCATCGGGTACATCCTCGCCTTCAACACGCCGCCCCTCATGCTGATCGGCACCCTCGCGATTCTGGTGCTGAACTTCGTCTTCCGCTACATCCCCGTCGGTATCCAGTCGGGAATCGCGGTACTCCGCCAGATCGACCCGTCCATCGAGGAGGCCGCGCAGAACCTCGGCGCGGACAAGCTGACCACTTTCCGGAAGGTCACGCTGCCGATCATCGCCCCGGCCTTCTTCTCGGGGCTTGTCTTCGCCTTCGTCCGCGCGATGACCGCCATCAGCGCCGCCATCTTCCTCGTCTCCGCCCACTGGAACCTGCTCACGGTGCAGATACTGAACCAGGTGGGATCGGGACGCCTCGGCGTGGCGGCGGCCTTCAGCGTGATTCTCGTGGTGATCGTGACGGCGGCGATGGCCATCATCGCACGCCTCGTCCCCGGCCGCGCGGGCGGCATGGCGGCAATTCAGATTCAGGAGGAATAGGCTCGTGAAAATAGTCATCGACTCCATAACCAAGGATTTCGGCAGCTTCGACGACCCCGGCAGCGTCTTCCGGGCGGTGGACTCCGTCTCGCTTGGAGGTCCGAGACGGCGAGCTGGTCACCCTCCTCGGCCCCTCCGGGTGCGGCAAAACGACGCTCCTCCGGATGCTCGCGGGCTTCGAAGATCCCACCTCGGGGAACATCTTCTTCGGGGAGCGGCGAATGAACGACGTCGCGCCGAACAGACGGAACGCGACGATGGTCTTCCAGTCCTACGCCATCTTCCCGCACCTCAACGTGCGCGACAACATCGCCTTCGGCCTGAAGTTGAAGGATTTGAGCAAGCAAGAGATCCGCGAGCGGACCGAACGCGTCGTGGAACTCGTTGGTCTGGAGGGGCTGGAGGAACGCCAGCCGAGCCAGCTCTCCGGCGGACAGCAGCAGCGGGTGGCGCTGGCGCGCGCCGTTGTGATGGAGCCGTCCGTCCTCCTCTTCGACGAACCGCTCTCGAACCTCGACGCGAAGCTCCGCGAGCAGATGCGCATCGACATAAGAAAGCTTCAGCAGCGCCTCGGCATTACGAGCATCTACGTCACGCACGACCAGATCGAGGCCATGAGCATCTCCGACCGCGTCGTCGTGATGAACCGGGGGCGCATCGAGCAGATGGGAAACCCGCGGGAGCTGTATGCCCGTCCTATCAATCGCTTCGTCGCCTCCTTCATCGGCAAGGCGGCCTTTCTTCCGGCCGGAAAAGACGCTTCCGGAACGTGGACGCTTCTGGGGAAGCCCTGGAGCCCCGAGGCCGGAGAAGTACTCGCGGCCGGCGCCTACGAGGCGATGATCCGCCCCGAGGCCGTGCGCCTCTCCCCTCTCGAAAACTCCGGCGAGAACGCGATTGTCGGGACCGTGCTCCGTGCCACCTACCTGGGAAGCGTAATGGAGTACGAGGTGGAGCTGCCCGGAACCGAACCGGTTACGGTGCACATTCCGAACCCGTTCGAGCGCGAGCCGCTCCCCCTGGGAGCGGAGGCGGAGATGCGTTTTCTCCCCGAGGGGCTGCATTTTCTTCCTGCGTGAAACAGCATCTGCAACCTCTGCAGAAAAAGGCCTGAAACGTCTTTGCATACAAGCGCTTCAGGCCTTTTTCTTATTAAAGCAAAGCCGCATCTCGGTTGAAAATTCACAGTAGAAAGAGTATCATAGAGCATACGAGGAAGATGCACACATTCGTATGCAATTTCTTTGCCCGCAGTTGCGAAGCTCCGCCCCATCGACCTCGTAAAACCCAGAGAGGAGGGGTATGCGATGTTTCACAAGCGTTTCGTTTCTTGCCTATTGCTCCTGTTGCTAATAGGAGTTCCTGCGTTTGCCACGGAGGAGGTCTTTCTCCCGCCGATCGAAGATCTGCCTGAGGCGGGAGATTCCGTAACGGTTGCGCCCGCGGTCGACGTTTCCACGGCCTTCGATACTGGGGCGCTCCCCGCTCCATCCCCATCCGCGCTGATCGTCGGAACCGAATTCGCCCGCGTCAACTGGACCGACGACTACGTCGAGGCCTCGGGACAGGCCGTCGCCCCGACCGGCAAGGAAAAGACCGCGCAGGGAAAACTGCTTGCGCGCAGGGGCGCCATCGTCGACCTCCAGCGCAATCTCCTTGAGGCGATCCAGGGCGTGCGCGTGGACGCGAAGACGACGATGACCGACTTCATGGCGAACGACACCGTACGGACGGAGGTTCAGGGGCTCATCAAGGGCGTCGAGATCTCCGACGCCTCTTGGGACGGCGAGATCTACACCGTCACAGGACGCGTGAAGCTCGAAAAAGTGCGCACCGCCGTGCTGCCGGGACTCCCCAAGACTCCGGTACAAAAACCCGTTCCCCCGACGCCTCCAGCAGGCAAGATCAGCGCATCGGGGCTGCTGATCGACGCGACGCATCTCCCGCTCATCCCGGCGATGATCTTCCGCGTCGTCGACGAAAACGGCAAGGAAGTATACGGCATCGACTTCGCGGACGCGGAACGATTCCTCGCATCCGGGCTGTGCGACTACCACACGAACCTTGCGTTCGCGAAGGGTGCGCCCAGGATAGCGTCGTCGCCGATTGTCGCAAAGGCGGTGCGGACCGTCGCGCCGCAGAACGTCGATATCGTCATCAGCAACGCCGACGCTGCGAAGGTGCGCGGCAGCTCGTACGACTTCCGCATCCCCTGCCGCGTGACAGTGGTTAAACGGTGACGTTATGAGACGGACGCTCCTCTCCGTACTGCGTACCTGCGCGCTTCTCCTGCTCCTTCTCCCCGCGCTAGCCTCCGGAACGGAAAAGCTCGTCGTCGACGCGGAGGGAATGGCCGCGATCGTGAACAGCGACGTCGCCCGGGCGCGGGAGGAAGCGCGGCGTCAACTCTACAGGGATGCGCTCGAAAAGGGAATCGGCGCACGGGTTCAGGGCATCACCGAGATGAAAGACTTCGAAGTGGTGCGCGACACTGTCTTCTCCCGTTCGGAGGGGCTGGTGACGGCCACGGAGAATTTGAAGGAAGAACGGACCAACGACGGCATTCTTCGCCTGACCGCGCAGTGCACAGTCTCCGCGTCGACGCTCGACGGCGTTCTCGGCCCCGCGGTCATCGACGCACTGGGCAATCCGAGGGTCATGGTGCTCATCGACGAGGTTGTCGACGGCGAGCGCCAATTTCTCTCCACGGCGGAGAGCGAAGTCCTCAAGGCGTTTCAGAAGGCGGGGTACATGCTCGTCGACCCGGGACAGGCAGGAGCGATCCGCAAGGGAGAGATCGAGGCCGCGAAAATCTCGGGCGATACGACTGTTCTTCAGGAGCTTGCACGGAGCTTTCAGTCCGACGTGTTGATCCACGGCAAGGCACAGGCAAGCACGGCGACGAAACAGAAAGTTAACGGCGTTCTTCTCTATGCCGTCAATTCGCAGCTTCAGCTTAAGGCGATCATCACCCAAACGGCCCATGTCATCGGTACGGAGGGCTCCGAACTGAGAGTGCAGGGGACGTCGCCGGGAGACGGCGCGATGAAGGCGTTTCAAAAACTCTCCCCGCGCATGGCCGGCTCGCTGCTGCACACAGTTGCGTACGCGCTCGTCAGCGGCGCCTCCGGCAGTATCCCAGGAAGATCGTTCAAGGTCACCGTGATGGATCTCTCGTTCGCCGAGGCCAGGTCGCTTCGGGACAGTCTGGGAGAAGTGCGCGGAGTCAACGGAGTCTACCAACGCGCCTACGCGAACCGGACGCTGGAACTGGATGTATCGGCGGAAACATCTTCGGAGGAGATCGCCATCGCGCTGGAGTCTCTCGGCGTGGAAATCACCGGTATTACCGCAGGGACGGTGAACGGACGAAAGGGGCGATAGACGATGAGAATCTGCGGATTCCTTTTGTGCCTTCTGGTCGTTTTCTTCTCCTCCGCTTCATTCGCGTCGTCTCCTGCGGAGGAAACGGAAGCAATGGCGGCGCTCTTTCAGTCCATCGTCGAGTCGAAGAGCGCTACGGAAGATATTCAGGTCTTTCGCTTCGGCGTCGTCGACTGGAAGGGCGAGTCCGTGACGTCGCAGGGGAAGGCCCCTCTTCCTACAACCTCCTCGCGAGACCAGATGCTGGCGAAACGAGGGGCGCTGACGGATGCGCGCCGCAATCTTCTCTGCCTCCTTTATGAGATTCGTCACGGACTCCCGGAGAAGATCAGCTCAATCGAGATAGAAGGCGAGGTCGTCGACGGACAGATCGACTTTCAGGGCGTGAAGGACGGTGTGTACACCGTCGAGGTGACGGTCCCGCTGAAACGATTCTTCACCGAAAGCAGGATCGCACGCGCCGAGGTGAGGTGAATGCCATGAAAAAATTGTTCGCCGCCTGCATGGCCGTCATCTTCTTCTTTGTGCTTCTTCCGTCCGGCGAGGCACGGGCCGAACTGCCGAAGGGCAAGACCATCGCCGTCCTTGTGAAGGGGACTTCTCATGCCTCCCTCGCAAGATCGATACTGATCCGGGCGCTTCTGGACGAAGGGTACAAGGCCGTCGACGAAAAACAGCTCGAACGGATCCGCCGGAACAAGGCGGCCATCCTGGCGCTCGAAGGGAACGTCGAGGCGATTATGGCCCTCGGCAGGACATTCGGCTTCTCCGTACTTCTTTCCGGCGCCGTGTCCGTCCCGTCTCCGGTGCGGAACGAATTCGGCCTCTTCACCGCGACCGCGACGGTATCGGCGACGGCGTGCACGGCCTCCAACGCGCGTCAGGTCGCCGCCGGAAGCGCCTCCGCCAAGGAGATAGGGTACACTGCGGACGAGGCGGCGCGAAAAGCGGTGGAGACTGCAACACGCTCCGCGGCGGCGTCGCTCCTCGGGAAGGCGCCCCCTCAATCGGCGGACACGGCGGGAGCAAAGTTTTTGGTGATCGCTCCGGCGCGCTCGTTCGCCGAGGCGCACGCCCTTGCCGCAAGCTGCCGCGACGCGGGCGCTTCAAGCGCCTCGGTAGCCCGTTTCGCCGGAGGCAGGGCGGAGATCGACGTTTCCTATTCCGGTTCGGCCCGACAGCTCCTCGCAGCCCTCCTCGGCAAACGCCCGGATCTGAAGGAGGAGACCGTCGAGGGAAACACGCTCCGTCTTGTTAGGGAATAAAAAAGAGTTGAGAAGTACACACATGAAGGGAGCTGGTATCCTATGAACACACTGATGAACACACTGAAACGGATATCTCTCGGACTTTCCGCGTTCCTCTGCATACTGTTTATCGCGACGGCGCCCCCGGTCTTCGCTGAAGTACAGGTCTTTATCGACGCGCACACAGTGCGGGTGTACGACCCGGTGCTGAAACGCCAGTCCATCCTCAACGACTTCCGGACGAGCGGATACCGCGTCCACAATAATCTCGCCCTCGTCTGGAACGAGGACGCGGCCTGGGTCTACGACGTGCGCACCCAACAGTGGCTCTCCGAGAGCAACTTCCATACGCTTCTGGGGTCCCTCTCCGACGAGTACGCGCTCGTCTGGAACGAGAACGAAGCCGCGATCTTCGACGCGAAGAATCAGGCATGGATCCGAAGCGACTACATTCCATGGAAACTCACCGGCGCGTCGGTCTCGCGGGGAATGACGATTTTAACAGGCGAGGAAGGATTGGTAGTCTACGACCCCATCCTGGGACAATGGCTCTTCTCACAGTTCTTCCCTTACGGCGTGCTGAAAAAGGCGCAGGCGGGCGACGTGCTTGCGGCTGCTTGGTCGGACAACGACCTCGTGCTCTACGACATGACGATCCATGATTGGGTGGTCAAGGAGGGGATCTCGCCGCAGGCATGCATTATCGACGGGTACAAGGCGTCCATCTTCACTGCGGACACGGTGTACACCTACGACGCGTTGAGCCACAGATGGAGCAGCAAGAGCAGATGAGGAGCGACGCGAGACGGCGGAGAGGAAGTACCCGACAATGAACGGTAGGCGAAACATATCAGCTTTCTCGGTTCTGTTGCTGCTTCTGACGCTGTTCGTACTGCCGGGAAGGGTTTTCGCGGCTTCAATGACCATCGCGGTACACCCTTTTCTCGCCCAGGGAACGAGCTTTCACCTCGGCGCGACCGTCGGCGACATCGTCTCCACTTCGCTCGCAGGGAACCGTGACATCACGCTCGTAGAACGCTCCCGCCTGACCGAGGTCGCCCGACAGCAGCGGCTCGCCATGTCCGGCGTCGTGGACACCGCCACGGCGGCGAAGGCGGGGAAGCTCGTCGGCGCGCGCTATTTCATCCTCGGCGCGGTCAGCAGATTCGGCGCTCTACTCGTAGCGACGGCGCGCCTTGTCGACGTCGAGAGCGGCCGTGTGCTCGCGAGCTTCGAACGGACCTCGAAACAGGGGGAAGACGAAACGACGCTCGTATCGCGCACCCTGGCCTCCGACATTCTCGCCTTCATCAGCGGCGACACGCCCGCTCCCGGCGATCCGACGAGCGACTACAAGTACTACCTCTACGAAGCGCTGGGGTACTACAATCTGGGAGAGTACCGCAAGTCGCTCCCCTTCTGGGAGAAGATGACGCAGCTCAGCCCGAGAAACGGACTGCTCCGCTTCATCGTCGCGGGGCTCCACTTCCAGACGAAGCGCTACTCGGACGCGCTGCTCGCGGCCCAGCAGGCGGTGACGTGGGAGCCGTCGTTCGCGGAGGCGCACCTGCTTGTGGGCAAGGCGTACTTTCTCCTCGGCGACAACCACAAAGCCACGCCGCCGCTGGACAAGGCGCTCGAACTCGATCCGCGTCTTGTCGAAGCACTCTTTTTGAAGGGATCTGCTTTCAAGAACAGAAAAAGGGTCGAGGAGGCGGCCGACTACTTTCTGGAGGCCATTCAAATCGACCAGACCTATATTCCGGCTTACCTGGCCCTCGGTCAGCTTCTGCTTGAGAACGGCGCGGCGGACGAAGCGGTAGGAATACTGCTCTCCGGACTCCGTCATCAGCCGGATAACGGCAATCTCCGCTTCCTTCTGGGCGCTGCCCAGATCTTGCGGGGAAACCTTCAAGGGGCGAAAGAACAGCTTTCCGCCCTGAAGACAATAGATGCGGCGCTGGCGAAGAAACTGGAAGAGTTGCTTCAAAAATAGAAATCAGCAGAAAGGAAGTGGAGAGCATGAAAAGAGCCTGCTTTTTTTGGGGGATTCTTGCGCTTAGCAGCATCTTAATTTTCGTTGCAACGACAGGTTTTGCCACTCAGGGAGGTCACGGCGGTGGAGGCGGTGGAGGCGGTGATACTCTGTTAGGGGCCGATCAGAAGGAAATCGACAGACTGGTGCAGATATTCATAAACGAGGGAACGCTTCAAGGGCTCGCCCTCCAAAAAGCAATTCTCCTCGCAACGACCGTAAGCGGAGAAGGGGGATGCGTTTCCTCCTATATCGCGGGCGCGAGCCTGATGCGGAACGGAGAGTACGAACAGGGACGCGATTTCGCGCTTCCGGTTTTGGACAGATGCTATGAAGCCTCGGTACGATTCTGGAAAGACAGCGAAAAACTACGAACGCTCGTCGCCGGCGAAGTGTCCCTTCATGCCGGAGGAAAGGGCGACTACGGCACAATTATCACCATAGAGGACAAACTCGGGAAGGACATGCTGACCGACAGACTGCTGGTCCGCGACGCGAAAGGCATCCTCGAGGGGCGAACCCGCCTCGGCGATGTTCTCCGCTTCCACAAGGCGCGCGCGTACGTCACGGCACAGATGCCGAACGAAGCGAAGCAGACGCTCAAAGAGCTTGAGTTCGCCTCCGGAAAGGTCTTCGTCGACGGCGAGGTCACCGGGCTGAAAGACGCCATCGCAGAATTAAAGATACAGGTCGACGCAATGGCCCGTCTGATTCTCTCGTTCTTCAGGGCTGCATGATCTGCGGAGCGGAAACGACCCTATCACCTTGCTACAAAGGGGGGATCGAGGATGAACATTAAAAAAGCGTGTCGGCTAATTCTGCTGTTGCTCTTGGGAGCGAGCATCCTCGCCGCTCCTCTTCCTTCGACGGCGGAGATGCTCATCGCAATCCCCGACTTCCAAGCCGTCGGGTGCATGCCGTACCTCGGCGGCGCGGTCGGGGAGCGCGTCAGGGGTGCGCTCGTCAACCGGGGTCCGTGGACCGTCTTGGAGGCCTCTCAGATGAACAAGATCGCCTCGGAGCACAGGCTCTCAATGTCGGGGCTGGTCGACGAGAAGAAGGCGATCAAGGTCGGGAAGGTCCTGGGCGCTCAGTACCTTATCGTGGGTTCGGTGAACGCGACGGGCTCGGTCTTCACCCTCACCGCCAGACTGGTCGACGTGGAGACGGGTGTCGTCCACTCGGGTTTTCAGACCGTCACCCACCAGGGCGAGGAGGGGCTTATCGAAGCCTCCGGCTTCCTCGCCGAGGACATCGCGATGGAACTGGGCGGCCCGGACGTGTGAGAGCGGTAAAAAGAAAAGATAGGTTAAGAACAAAGTAAAAAGAGTGGGCCGGAGAAAAACCGGCCCACTCTTTTTTGATTGCAAAATACTACAGAACATACTCTCCTTCAAACAGCCCTTGTTCTCTACGGCTTCACCTTCACGAAGAACACGGCCTGCTTCTTCTCGATATCGGACTTCAGGATGATACCGTCCTTGTCCTTGGGGTTGTGGAACTCATCCATGGTGAGCGTCGCGTGCATGAGTTTCAGACTCTTCGTCGCCTCAAGCGCATCGCGTACCTTCACAGGATCGTCGCTGCCTGCGCGCTCCATGGCGTCCTTCACCCAGTAGACGCTGTCATACGCCATAACTGCGTTCATGAACTCCATGCATTCGGTGCCGGTCTGCTCCTCGTACTTCTTGAAGAAGTCGGCAAGCGCCGGGTCGGCCTTGTCGACGTGGCTCACCCAGTAGGTTTCGCGCATCGTGTCGCCTGCGATTTCCCACATGAAGTCGCCGTAGCCGTCGCCGCCGACGATCGGCGCTTCGATGCCGAGATCGCGTGCCTGCTTCACCGCAAGGGGAAGCGCCTTGCCCATCGTCGGGACGACCAGAACGTCGGGGTTGGCTTCCTTGATGACGGTAAGCTGCGCGCGGAAGTCGACGTCCTCTCCGCGGTGCCCCTCGTCCGCGACGATCTCTCCGCCGAACTCCTTGAAGGAGGCGATGAAGAACTCGCGAAGACCGTGGGAGTAGTCGCTGGACACGTCATAGAGAATAGCAGCTTTCTTCTTGCCGAGATCCTTTGCCGCGAACGCAGCGATCATCTTGCCCTGGTAGGGATCAAGGAAGCAGATACGGAAGTTATAGGGACGCACGGCCCCCTTCTCGTCCACGGTGACCAGGGGGTTCGTGGGGAGGGTTCCGATATGGGGAACCTGTCCGCGGTTGAAAACAGGAGCCGCCGCGATGCACAGGCCGCTGCCGCTGGGGCCGATGACGACGCTGACCTTGTCCTGCTCCACAAGACGCCGGGCCGCGTTCACCATATCTTCCTGCCGCGTACGGCAGTCGTACATAACAACCTCGACCGGTCTGCCGAGGATTCCTCCGGCGGCGTTGATCTCCGCGACGGCGATCTTCACCGACTCGACCTCCGCAACGCCGTAGGCCGCGAAGTCGCCCGTTACCGTGGCGATCTCGCCGATCCTGATCGGGTCCGCCGCAAAGGCAGGGGCCGCCATCATGCCCAGAACAAACACCAGCGCCATCATCTTCCGAACCGTACTCATACTCCTCATTCTTTCTACCTCCCATACAGTATGTGATCGCGAAGCACGAAACAGTACCGCATCTGAGAAAAGACGGTCGGTTTTTCCGGCCGCCGGATCCCCGCAGAGAAAGACGACATTGGTCCGAAATTCTTTGTACTCGTAAAGTACATAATACTACATCGGCGCGTTTTTCGCACCAGCCTTTCGGCTCTTTTCAGACTGCTCGCCGTCACTCGTCTAGGTAGGAATCGAAGTACCCCGAGATATAGACGACCGGAGTTCCCTTGTCGCCGGAGCCGGAGACGAGATCGCAAAGCGACCCCAGCAGGTCGGTCAGGCGTCGCGGCGTCGTGCCCAGCGTCGAGTGGGCGAAGCGGTCCATGGCGCCCTTGTTCCGGATCGCCTCCCGAACGGCCTCGTCCGGGGACTTGTCCCCCGCGTTGTCGGCGATATACTTAAACTTGACCTCCTTCGGGAGTCCCTCCAGGCCGTCCGTATAACCGGGGGAGACCACAGGGTCGGCAAGCTCCCAGATGCCTCCGGCCGGGTCTTTGAATGCGCCGTCTCCGTAGACAAGCACCTCGACGCGCTTCCCCGTTCTCGCCAAGAGTTCCTCCGAAAGCGTACGCGCAAAACGTTTGCTCTCCCGCGGGAAGAGCTTCACCGAAGTTTCGCTGCTGTAGTTGGAACCCAAGAGACCGTACTCTTCATTAAATCCCTTGCCCTCGGCGAGAGGCGCGGAACAGAACTGGTCAAGTGAAAAAACCGAAGCCCCGGCCTTCTCCAGAATCTCCCGATGGAGAAAGCGGGCGTGGATGCTGGCCACGATGACCGTCTTCGAGAAACGCAGCGCGGAGAGCGGGTTGTTGGCGAAGTGAATGCGTATCTTCTTCGGGTCCATGTCCTTATAGTAGCTCACGTAGTCCACGCCGGTGAAGGGGTGGGGGTAGCGGCCGAAGATCTCGTCATACTCCTTCTCGCCGAAGAGGTCTCCGGGGAGCTGCCCGCTCTTCAGGTAGAAAGCGCGCGGATCGATGAGCAGATTGCCCACCTCGTCCGCAGGGTAGGAGAGGACAACGTGCAACGTACCGCGAATTCCCCGCGCGATGCCTTCGAGCAGGCGTCCGAAGCGGTTACGGCTCAGAATTGGGAAGATCAGTGCGACGTCCCCTTCGGGAACCAGTCGGCGGACATCCTCGGCGATGTCGTCCAAAGTGACGTAGTTCCCCTGCGAACGGGCGAGCACAGACTCAGTCACGCCGACGATATCGCCGTCGCGGAACTCGAACGGATCCCGGCACGCCGCGGCCGCCTTAACAAGCTCGTCGGCGACGATTGTAACCAGATCCGCTCCCTTCGAGAGGACTGGAAGCCGGATACCTCTTGCGGAAACACCTGTACAGCGCATAGAACCTCATTCCTTCCGTTTCGACTCGCCTCGCCCGAAGGGGCGGCGAACCTCGAATATACGCCGGGCGCCATCCGCCCGGCATTCTGTGTTCAGTTCCTGAAACGTGGCCGCCCGGAGGGGTGGAAATTCACTCCGCAACCGGGACGAACAGGCCTGCGGGATTCGAGCCCATCAGCCCCGCTTTCAACAAATCCCCGTCGACCTCGACGAGGCGCGCGACCTGCTCAGCATCCAGCAGTTCATAGTAGGGCAGTTTTGAAAACGCGTCGCCGATGTATTCCAGATCGTCCTCGGTCTCCGTCCAATTCTTTCCGTCGAACTGCGACAGCTTCAGCGGTCTGGAGTACGCCCGAAGCGTCTTCTGCCCCAGCGTGTTGAAGTAGAAGTCGAAGTACGACATGGCGAGTTCCCTGAGAGTACGGTAGACGGGTTCCCGGAAGCGCAGCGTGGTGAAGTTGGATTTGGCGACCGCTCCCCAGCGCCCCCGCTCCTTGTAGAGGGCGATGACGTGGTCGTCGTCGTTCCATGCCCTGAGGTCCATCAAAAGCGGAGGGTAACCAAGTTCGCGAAGACGGGATGCGGCGAAAAGCGCACCTTCGAAGCAGTGCGCGTTTCGCTCCGCGATTACGCGCTTCGGCGATTTGCACTCCTCCTTGGAGTTATACGGAATAGCGCTGAGAAAGCGTTGAATTTCCCAGGGAGAGGTGAAAGAGGGCGCTTGCTTTTTGACCATGAACTTCCCTCGCTTTCGAAGTCGAGGAACTCGAACAACCGGCGGTACAAAACTACAGTAAACAGGCGCGTGAGCATCCGACAAGAGAACGTATCCTGCTTCCCGTACAATGATAGCGTAGAGCATTCCCAGTAACAAGTGCGAAACGCCCCGAATCCACAAACACTTGAGAGGAACCATGGAGAGGCGTTATCGGCCCTCGAAACTTCCTCCTAAAGCATGGAAGAAGTCGGCCCGCGCCGTGTACGCGTCGTAGACGGACGCCGCAAGCTTATTCTGCGCGTTGACGAGGGCGACCCGCGCATCCAGAACGTCGAGGTTGGTCCCGGCCTGCACGCGGTAGCGCTGCAACGCCATACGGTAGTCCTCCTCGGCCAGGATCACCTGAGTACGCGCGACATCCGTTCTCTTCAGCGCGGATTCCAGGTTCAACCGCGCTGTGGCCACTTCATGAATCACTTGTTTCTCCAGGTCATCCATCCGGCCGAGAAACTCCCGGACCATGGAACGCCCTTTCTTCGCCTGCGAACGCACCTCGCCGTGATCGTACAGCGTCCACTGCGCGACAAGAGAAAGCGTCCACTGATCTTTTTTATCCGGATAGAAGCCGTCACCGACGTCCTGATACTTTCCCTCGAAGAAGAGCTGAGGTTTTCCCTGCCCCTCCGCCGCCGTCACGCTTTTCAGCGCGGCTTGGCGCATGAAATCGAGGGCGCGCATCTCCTGACGGCTCTCCAACGCCAGCCTTTCGGGGTCGGGCGGGAATTCCACACCCTCCAACGGCTTCTCCGGTTCGGGAAGCGCCGCGTTTTCGGGAAGAGCGATTCCGACGGCCCTCGAAAGCCCCTTCCATGCGACGTTCACCGCATTCTCCGATTGGATTTGAAGCAGTTCCGCGTTGGAGACGTCCACCTGTACCCGGAGCACTTCGTTCTTCGCCACGGCCCCGTGCCTGAAAAGCGCCTCCACAACTGAGAGATGCTCTTTCGCCAGTCGCGCAGACTCCTCCGCGATCACAAGAAACGCTCGCGCGCGCTGCAGGTCGTAATACGCTCGTTTTACCCCGTTCTCCACCCCTTGGAGCGTGCGGATCTCCCGCGCCCGCTGCGCCTCCGTCCGTAATTGCGCGGCGGCCCGGTTCGCCGAAAGCGAGCCTCCGCTGTACAGCACCTGCGTGAGCACAACGGCGGTCCTCCACGTGTTCTCGAAACCCTCCAGAATATAGCCGTCCGTCGGCCGGCCCGTCCCCTCGAACACGGTGTTCCGGGCATCTTCGTTGTATCTGGTGTAGCTCGCCTGCACCTGCAATTTCGGCCCCATCGCGGACGCGACCTTCTCAACATCGGCCTCCGACTGAACGACCTGCTCTCCGGCCACCGCGAGCGACGGGTTGTGCTCGCGGGCAAGAGCGAGCGCCCTCTCAAGGGTCAGCGTTCTCTCGGCGCCGTACGCATACCCCTGCACGGCGAACAAAAAAGAACACAGAACCAACAGCGCCACGCACATTTTTCTACACATACACAAAAACAATCCTTTCCCTTAGACAACTACGACGCCTACGCACGCCGAAACACCGTAGATGCATCATCGATACGCCCCTCTCTCTGAAAGACGAACTCTATCCAAAAGCCGAATCCTCTCGAAGTCCCACTCCACCGGACGGACCGTAACCCACCCAACCCACTCTCTTTTCAAACGCGAGGCCAATTCCAGAGATACCGCCGTGTTGACCACCCCGGAAAGCGGCCATAGCAGTTCAGTTGCTCCATCCGATGTGAATGCCACGTCCTTTCTCGAAATGGAGACGCAGCCGACCCATATCTTTCTGCGAAACTCCATCTGAAACGAGTAGCCTTTGATTGAAAGCGCGATCGGACAATGCGCTTGAAAGATAGACTCCATCACACTCGGCCCACCGTTGCCCGAGGATTTGAAAAGAGAGAGAGCGGCGTACCCCTCGAAGGCCTCCCAATCTCCCGACATCTTCCTCTCTCCGCGCCGGCGGTCCTCCTGATACTCTTGGAACAGCTCCTTCAAACTTTCGTCTTCGGGCGGTCCCCAATAAAAAGACACCACGTGGTCCATTCGTATCCCCCTATTCGGACGGAACAGATAGTTCGGCTCCATCAAGACGTAGATACCTTTCTTCGGGCGGTATCTTGAAGAAGAGACTGTACAAAACGGGAACAAGCAGCAGCGTCAGAAAAGTACCTCCGAAAAGCCCTCCCATGATCGTGGCCGCCATCGCGGCGAAAAATGGGTCGAAAATCAGAGGAAGCATACCGAGAATAGTCGTTCCGGCAGCCATGGTAACCGGAAGCAGACGGCTGACGGCGGAATCGAGAATCGCCCGATACGCGGGTTTACCGGCGCCTCTATCCAAATCTATCTGATCGATGAGGATGATCGCGTTCTTGATGAGCATACCGGAAAGCCCCAGGAAACCCAGAATCGCCATGAAGCCGAAAGCCTGCCCGGTCAAGAGGAAACCTATCGTCACGCCGATGATGGAAAACGGCACGGTGAGAAAGACGATGAGCGCCCTTCGTACTGAATTGAAAAGGCTGAGCACGAGTACGAACATGGAGACCAGACAGATGGGAAAGGAAATCTTCAGCGGATCCACCGCTTCTTTGGAATCCAGATACTCTCCGGCCCACTCCAGCGAATAGCCCGACGGCAGCATGATAGCCTCTATCTCATTCTTCACTTCCCGCCGCAGCGTTTCGGCCAGCCCCACGACAGGATTCGCTTGCACAGTGACGGCCTTCTGCCTGTTCTGGCGTTTGATCAAAGGTTCTTCCCAGACGATTTCCACGCCGGAAGCAACTTGAAGCATCGGAATGTAGGCTCCCGCCGAAGGGCTCCAGACCATAACATCCTCAATGCTCTGCACCGACGCGCGCTCCTCTTCCACCGGACGGGCGACGATGGGAAGCAGGACATCGCCTTCGCGGAAAAGCCCCATGGTTATCCCGTTGAAATTGAACTCGAGGGCTTGCGCGAGGTCCTGCCGGCCGACCCCTACCCGCCGTGCGGGGTCCTCGGAAAAGAGCGGACGGATGGTCTGAACAGGCATCCTCCAGTCGCTCTGCACATCGCGGGCGTTGGGGTTCGCTCGTAGTATTGCCTGCGCCTTTTCAGAAAGTTCTTTCAGCCGTTCCGCGTCCGGCCCCCTGAATCGCGCCTCGACCGTATACTCCTTCGACGGCCCGGTGATGAACTTGGTACAGTGTGCCTGTACGTCCGGGATATTATGGCGCATGAACTTCTCGGTTTTATAGATCAGATCATCGACCATGCGGTAGTCTTCGACCTCCACAAGAAGTTGGGCGTAGCTCGAATTGGAGTCCTCCCGGTTGTACGTGAGGATAAAACGAAGCGTCCCTTCCCCAACAAATGCCGACACGTTCTTCACGCCGTCGAGTCCCGCGACATACTCCTCAATCTCTTTCAAATGTCTCGATGTATTCTCGATCCGTGTTCCCTGAGGCTGCCAAATGTTGACGTAAAAATATCTCTGCGTGGACGCAGGAAAGAGGTTTTGCGGTATCAGGGCAAATCCCAGTACTGAGAGGACGAACAGGAAGAAAGAAGCCGCGAGCACTGCGGCGCGATGTTGTAAACAGTAGTGGACCACCCTGCGGTATATCCTGTACATGGGTTTGTCGAAGGGATCGTCGCCACACGACGAAGCGGAGGCATGAAGAAAACGTACGCAGAGCAAAGGCGTCACCGAAACGGCCAACACCCAACTCATGGCAAGAGAGAGCGCCATCACCTGAAAGAGCGACCGGGTGAATTCACTCACCTGCCCGGAGGCGTACCCTATCGCCGCAAAGGCAAGAACAGCGACGGCAGTAGCCCCCAGAAGAGGCCACTGCGTGTCCCGTACGATGTCGGCGGCGGCTTTCTCCCTCTCCACTCCTCTGGCGATACCGATCAGATAGCCGTCGGCAACCACGATCGCGTTGTCCACCAACATGCCGAGCGCCAAGATGAGCGCGCCGAGAGAGACCTTCTGAAGGTCGATGTTCAAAAGGTACATGCCGATGAAAGTGACCAAGATGTTGAGCACCAGAACAAACCCGATGAGGCAACCGCTCCGCCACCCCATGAAAAGCATGAGCAGTCCTATGACGATCCCGACCGCTTCGACCAGGTTGATAATAAAGGTATTCACGGATTCAGTGACGATTTCGCTTTGATAATAAACAGAGTACAGCTCCATGCCCAGAGGTCTCTCCGGCTCGAGTTCGGCGATCCTCCGACGTACCGCCTCGCCCATCGAAACGACGTTGCCGCCCTCCACCGTGGAGATTCCTATTCCGATGGCGGGACGCCCGTTGAACCGCATTATGTTCGCCGGAGGTTCCGCGAAACCGCGCGAAACGGTAGCTACATCTCCCAAGCGGACAAGACCTTCTCTCCCACCAATGTAGATGTCCGAGATCAGGCGTTCGCTGACGAAGTCGCCCGTAGGGGTGACGCGAAGATAGCTTTCGCCGACGTTTACGTTGCCGCTCGACTGCACGAGATTGCGCGAAGCGAGCGCCTGCTGTATCTGCGCGGGAGAGAGTCCCATTTCCGCCATGCGCGCCCGGTTGAACTCGACATAGACGACTTCCTGCCTGGCGCCCCAAAGTTCGATCTTGGCGACATCCTTGCACAGAAGCAGCTCCTTCTTCACGTCCCGGGCGTAATCCCTGAGCTGCGCGTACGAGTATCCGTCGCCCACGAGCGCGAAAAATACGCCGAACACATCGCCGAAGTCATCGTTCACCAAGGACGGGCCGGCGCCGGGAGGAAGTTTTCCCTGTACGTCGCCGACCTTTCGCCGGAGCTCGTCCCAAATCTGCGGCAACTCGTCCGTCGAATACGACTCCTTGATATCGACGTATACGATGGAAAGCCCTTCCTGCGAGGTGGAGTAGATTTTCTTCACCTGCCCCAACGACTGGATGGCCTCCTCGACGACCTCCGTTACTTCCATTTCGACCTCGGCGGGGCTTGCCCCCGGGTATCGGGTGACCACCACGGAGGTCTTCAGCGTGAACGTAGGATCTTCAAGACGGCCGATATTCTTGTAGGAAAGCGCTCCTCCAACAAAAAGCAGGATGAGCATCACATAAATAATGGTTCGTTTTTTCAGAGCGAAAACCGCTGGATTCATTCGCCGAAACCTCTACCGCGACATGGGTCTGAGCTTCATGCCCTCGACGACGAAGGACGCCCCGGCGACGACGATCTTCTCTCCGGAACGCAGTCCGTCGAGCACGAGCACCCTGTTCCCGCCGTGACTGAATGCTCCGGTGCGAACGCTTCGTTTCACCGGGGAGGACGTGTCCGGATCGAATATCCAGACTGCGGATCCCTTCTCGCCGTCGGCGACCAACGCTCCTACGGGAACCGAAACCGCGCCCGCGGCATCCGCCCGTTTTCCCCAGAAAATCTCTCCGGTCATGCCGGGGAGGATCTGCGCCTCCTTAGGGGCGGGGAGCGCGAAGGTCACGGAATACGTACGGGTCGACGAATCCGGAGCGGCGCTCCACTCCTTCAAGAACGCCTTGAACGTGAGCCCCGGAAGAGAGGCGAATCCTACCGTCACCTCCTGTCCGGGGATGAGCGACGTGCGGGCGATCTCGTTCTCGGGAATGTTCGCCTTGATTTCGAGACTCGATATGTCCAGAACGGTCAATACCACCTGCCCGGCCCTGACCATCTCGTGGTTTTCCACCCTTTTGCTCGCGACGATGCCGTCGAACGGCGCAAGCAGCTTGGTGTCCGCCAGTTGATGCCGTGCGATTTTCAATCGGGCCTGAATATCCTTCACCGTGGCCGTCGATGTTTCGAACGCGCCCTTCGCCGCATCGTACGACGCTCTGGAAATGACGTTCTCTCCCAAGAGTGACTTCGACCGCTCGAAATCCAGCCTCGACTTCTCAAGAGCGGCCATCCCGCCCGACAGCTGAGCCTCCAACACTCGGATGGAATCCTGAAAATCCCGAGGATCTATCGCCATCAGCACCGTATTCTTTTTGATGAAATCGCCGGGCTGCCCGTTCACCGTCACGAGAGGGCCGCTCACTCTAAAAGAGAGGGGGGCTTCCTTCGAAGCTTGCACGGACGCAGGGTAGGTTCGACTTTTCAACTCGTTTCCGGAGCGAACCTCCTCCAGCAGCACCGGACGCGGCTCGGCGAAGAGAGCTTTCATCTTCGCGTCGACCCCTCCGTCCGACGCGGCGCTCATCGTGCGGAACAGCGCGCCCCCTCCGACCGCGGCTATGACAACCGCGGAAAAAATTAATACAAGAACCGTCTTGCGCTTCACTCTCGCCCTCTCCTTTCATTCGTCGCATCCGGCAAACCGAAAAAGAGGAGCGTCTGCCGGACAAGAATATCCTCCATTTTTTGTATATACTCGTTCGAGTATTTTTCCATTCCTAAAGCGCCAAGAATGACATCCATATTGTCCGCATGGAAATAAATCGGCGTGGTAAGAATGAGAAAGTGAAGAAAACACTCTTCTTGCTTCATACCGGGGCGGATACACCGGAAAAGAGATTCCGTGATCTTTGTAAACGGGACCAAAACTTCATTGACAAGGAAATCCCGCAACTCACCCTCTTTCCGCAGAACTTGAAAGAACGCCTGACAGTGCCAAATCGGTTCTTCTCTTTTAAAAAAAGAGTAAACCATCGAGTGTACGAGAGCCCGAACAACATCCGTCTGCCCCTCGGGAGTATCGATGCTTGGCTCAAAGCACGAGAGTATTTTCGGTATTGTTTCTTCCCTAAGATCTCGCGTCGCCTCCATAAGAACGGCCTTGAACAGATGCTCCTTCCCCCCGAAGTGGTAGTGGATACTTCCCGCATTCTCCCCGGCCCTCGACGCTATCGCCCTCGTGGAAACGTTGTCGAAGCCAACCTCGGCCGCCAGCTCGCCCGTCGCCTGAATCAGCGCGTTGCGCGTCTGATCTCCGCTTAAATATGTCGCCAAAGTGCTTCCCCCGTCCTCTTTTAATTTTAGTCGTTCGACTAATTTTGCGCATGTGATCAATTTTATCCCAACGTTCAATTTTAGTCAAACGACCAAATGTGGTAAACGCAAAAAAAAACGAGAGCGAGGGAGATTCTGCTCATCTCCCTCGCTCTCGTTTTCGGCATCTCCGTATTTTCTCAGTCCTTTAAATTCGTTCTTGAAGAACTCCGTCTACCTCGGCAGCGCCACCGCGATCTTCGGGTCGAAGACGAGGTTCATGGACTCCCCCTCGCTCCATAGCTGTTTTCCCGGCAGGAAGGGGTCGAAGGAGAGCGCGGTCTGGCCGCTTGCGAGGAGGACTTCATACTCCATCCGCCCGCCGAGGAAGGTCGCCGTCTCCACCGTGCCGGGGATGCCGCCGCCTTCGGACGGGAGAAGGTTCTCCGGGCGAACGACCACCGCGGCCGCGTCGCCCGTCGTAAACGAGCTTCCCTTGACCGCGCGCACCGGGAAGGCGTGTCCGGCGACGTCGACGGAGAGCGTTCCGCCCTCCACTGCACGCACCTCGCCGGGGAGGATGTTCGCCTGGCCGATGAAGTCCGCCACGAAGAGCGAGCGCGGGTCGCTGTAGATCTCCATCGGCGCGCCGACCTGCTCCACCTTCCCCCTGTGCATCACCATGATCCGATCGGACATGGTGAGCGCCTCCCCCTGGTCGTGCGTGACGTAGAGGCAGGTGACGTTCAGGTGCTTCTGGATTCTGCGGATCTCGGTGCGCATGTGGATGCGCAGCTTCGCGTCGAGGTTCGAAAGCGGCTCGTCCATCAGCAGCACGCGGGGTTGGAGCACGAGCACCCGCGCAAGGGCGACGCGCTGCTGCTCCCCTCCCGAGAGCTGATTCGGGAAGCGGTGCTCCGCCTTGCCCAGCCCCACAAGGTCGAGCCCTTCGCGGACCTTACGGCGTATCTCGGTCTCCCGGTCGCCCTTCACCCGCAGGCCGTACGCCACGTTCTCGAAAACGCTCATGTGCGGGAAGAGCGCATAGTTCTGGAAGACGAAACCGATGTCCCGCCGATTCACCGGAACGTTGGTGACGTCGTGACCGTCGATGGTGATCTCCCCCTCCGAGGGGATCTCGAAGCCGGCCACCATGCGGAGGGTCGTCGTCTTGCCGCAGCCGGAGGGACCGAGGAAAGTGACCATCTCGCCCGGCGCCACCGAAAGGGAAACCGAGTCCACGGCGCGGACCTGCTCCCGGTCCTTCTGGAAGACTTTGGAGACATTGGAGAGTTCAAGCGTTACGGCCATCAGTTGCGGCCTCCTTCACCGGAAATTCGCCTCGTTGCGAAGCGGGTCAGCCCCGCCAGCACGGCGGTGGCGGCAAAGACAAGCAGAATGAGCACCACGGAGAAGGCGCACGCCTGGGCAAACTGCAGCTCGGTCATGCACTCCAGGATGCGCGTAGTCAACAGGCTCCAGCGGACGGAGACGAGGAATATCGTCGCGCTGATGGCCGTCATCGAGTGGATGAAAAGGTAGCGCATCCCCATAAGGACGGCGGGGATCATCAGCGGCACCGTCACGCGGAAGAAGGTGCGCACTGCGCCCGCTCCCAGGCTTGAGGACGCCTCCTCGATGGAGGGATCGATCTGGTGGAGCGAGGCGACGACGGCGCGAATGCCCGCGGCATGATAGCGGAACATGTACGCGGCGACAAGGATCGTCATCGTCCCGGTGAGCAGAATCGGCCGCTCGTTGAATGCGATGACGTATGCGATGCCGACAACCGTCCCGGGGAGCGCGTAGTTCAGCATGGAGAAGAACTCCATTGCGCGGTTACCGAAGAATCGTTTGCGCTGCGCAATATACCCGATGACGACGGCCAAGAGGCCGCCGAGCGGGGTCACCACCGCCGCGATGGTCAGCGTGTCGGTGATCGCCTTCATCCCGTGGGTGAACACGTAGCGGAAGTTCTCCATGGTCAGCGTGTTGTCGACACCCCAAACCTTCACGATCGCCCCCAGGAGAATGAGCGAGTAGAGGTAGAGGATGAACGCCGTCACCGAGAAGCAGACTGCCAGCACGAGCCCCTCGGCGACCTTCCCCTTGCTCTTGAAGCCGGAGCGGCTCCCCGTCTTTCCCGAGATGGTGACGTAGTTCTTCCGCCCCACCCAGAAGCGCTGCAAAAAGTAGACCGCCATGGCGGGAAGCAATAGCAGGAAGGAGAGCGCCGCGCCTCCACGGAGATCGTACATGCCGGTGATCTGGAGATAGGCCTGCGTCGGGAGAACGGGGAAGCTGTGCCCGCCGAGCACCAGCGGCGTGGCGAAGTCGGCCAGCGAGCTGGCGAAGAGGAGCAGAAAGGAGTTCGCGATGCCGGGAACCGAGAGCGGCAAAGTCACGGTGCGAAAGACGCGCCCGGGCGAAGCGCCCAGAGAGAGTCCGGCGTCCTCGAGGTTCGGGTCGATGGCGGAGAGCACCGCCGCCAATGTGAGAAAAGAAACAGGAAAGTATGTCAGGGTCTCCGACATCCACGTCCCCCAAAAGCCGTAGAAGTTGAAGTTCCCGATGCCCAGCAGCTTCAGCAGGATGCCGTTGGGGCCCAGCGAAAGGGTGAGCGCGATGCTGCTCGTGAAGGGGGGCGAGATCAACGGAAGCGTGGTGACGGCCCCCAGGAACCACTTCAGCCAGAGGGGCATCGGAATCCGCGTCACCGTAAAGGCATAGATGTATCCGAGGAACGTCCCCGCAACGGAGACCGCCGTGGCCAGCCAGATGCTGTTGACGAAGGCCTGCCGGTCGTACCAGCTTTCGAGTACAACTGCGAGGTTCGTGAACGAGAGCTGCCCCTCCACGACGAACGTGGTCAGAAAAAGCCGGAAGAGCGGGTAGAGAACAAAGATTGCGAGCGATATCCAGATGGCGATGAGAGCGGGGAGAAGCGCTGGGTCCCGCTTCAAGACCGATACCTTTCTCGTTGCGTGCGGCGCCGTTGGTTGTGTCATAAGTTCAATCTCCTTGCCTGAACATCAAAGGTAAAAAACCCGGCGGAAAGAGCGTCCGCCGGGGGCAGGTTTTCCGAAAACCGAAAAAAGTCCGCTACTTGATGACCTCGTTGATCCAACGGTCGACGAACGCCTTCCGGTTGGCGCCCTTCCACGCAACGTCGACCTCGACCAGCTTGACCTTCGAAACGTCGAGCGCGGGGTTCGTGGTCTCCACATCTGTACGCGTCGGGATGTAGTTGATTTTCCTATCGACGAGAAGCTGCGCGAAGGTCTTCGACGAAGCCCAGTCCATGAACTTCTTCGCGTTCTCAAGGTTTTTCGCACCCTTCAGAATGCCTGTGGCCTCGATGCCGAAGGAGACTCCCTCGACCGGGTAGCTCAGCACTACGTCGTGCCCCTGCTGCTGAATCTCAAGCGCGTCGACGATGTAGAAAATTCCGGAGGCCGCCTGGCCGGTCGCGATCGGCATCGCACCGCCCGCACCGCTCTTCGTGTACATCTGGATGTTCCCGTGGAGCTTCTTCTGATAGGCGAACGCCTCGTCCTCGCCCATGATCTTCACGAGTGCATAGATGCGTTCGGTTGCCGTACCGGAGGTACGGGCGTCGGCCATCTGGAGACCGTTCTTGTACGCCGGATCGAGAAGATCCTTCCACGAGGCGGGAGCTTCAAGCCCCTTCTCCTTGAGGAACTTCCCGTTGGACATAAAAACCAGGGGGATGATGCCCACGCCGGTCCAGTAGTTCTCGGGCGAACGGAAGCGATCCGGGATCATATCGGCCTCGGCGGGCTTGTACTGTTCGAAGACGCCCTCCTTGATACCGGCTTCGTAGGTGTCGGCGGGACCGCCGAGGATTATGTCGACCTGCGGATTGTTCTTCTCCGCCACTACCCTGGCAAGGGCCTCCCCGGACGAGAAGCGCATGAAGTTCACCTTAATGCCGGTTTCGGCGGTGAAGGCCTCGAAGACCTGGGACGCGTATTTCTCGGGCATGATGGTGTACGCGTTCAAATCCGAGGCAAAGGCCCCGGACGCCAGAAGGCCGACCAGAACGACGGACGCGATGAGGATTCTCATTTTCGACAACAGAATCATCTCCTTTTGAGATATGTGAATGATGTGTAACGGAAGTGCAACATCATGCTTATTATCTCGTGAAGACGCTCATTCTGCAATACAAAAAACGATGAATGGGTGACGAAGAGAGGGAACACTAAACGTCCGTACACTCCCGGAAAGGAATTAAAAAAGCGGGGACCGGCATCTTTCTCTGCCCCCGCTTCATAGAAAGAACTGATTGAATCGCTGCTTATTACGGCTGCCCGGGCATCGCGCGGCGGGCTGCTCTGCGCTCCTTGAAGCCCCAGTATATCGAGTAGATCGACGGAATGATCAGCAGCGCGATGATACCGCCGGCGATCAGGCCGCCAATGGCCACGAAGGCTATGGGTTGACGGAAAGAACCGCCGTCTCCCGTGCCCGCCGCGAGCGGGACCATAGAAATCACCGCCGTCGAGATGGCCATGAAGAGCGTCCGAAGACGTATCGCGCACGCCTTCTCGATCGCGACAGCTCCCGGCTCGCCCTCTTCAACGCGGCGGACCTCGGCGTAGTCGATCACGACGATGGCGTTGTTCACCACCAGGCCGACGAGCATGATCAGTCCGATGAGCGCGAAGAGCGATATGGAGACCCCCGACATCAGCATCGCCGGAATGACGCCGAGCGCGGCAAGGGGCACCGAGAGCGTGATCACGAAGGCGAAGAACCACGACTCCAGTATCGCTGCGACGATGATAAAAGTAAGTACGATGGCGATCAACAGAGCTTGACCGAGTTCAGCAAAGTTCTCCGCCATGTTTTCGGCGTCGCCGCCGAACTGAATCTCGTACCCGGCGGGCAGCTCGATATCCTCGATAGCGCGGCGGGCGTTCTCAGTCGCCTCGCCCACGGTGATGTAGCGGGAGTCCGCCTCCACCGTGACCGCCTTCCGGCGATCTTTTCGCACGATCTCCGTCGGCCCGTCGCGCCACTGCACCTCCGCGAATTCCTTCAGCGGCACGAGACCGTACTCCGTCATGATGGGCAGCTCCGGCACCTTGAAGATATCCTTCGCGTGCTCGGGATTGATGCGGGCCTTGATATCGTATTCGAAACCGTCCTGGCGGAACTTGCCGGCGTCCATGCCGACGAGGTAGCCATAGACCACCTGCGACAACGTCGTCATATTGATGCCGAACTGCGAGAGTCGCCACCGTACCGGAAGAATTTGAAGTTCGGGCTTCCCCATTTCGACGTCGATTCCCGCGTCGACGATGCCCGAAGCGTGGGATATCTTGTCGCGCATCTTCTCCGCCAGGCCGTAAAGCGTCTCCAGATCGTCGCCCTTGATGATGATCTGAATGGGTTTGCCGCCGCCGCCCATTCCCTTACGGAAACCGCTCACCGTGGCGTCCACGCCCGGCATCGCGTTCACGAAGGGGCGCAACTGGTCGGCCATATCGATGGTGGAGGGGCGTTCGACATTCTTGTGAAAATAGGCCTCGATCGTCGCCTTATGCGTTCCCTGGTTGCGTCCGGACGCGCCGACTGTGGAAACGATATATTCCAACGCCGGAAGCGTTTCCCTGATCCGGTCTTCAATTTCCTTCGCCCGCTCCTGCGTCACCCAGACCGGCGTGTTGCTCGGCAGTGTGATGTCGATGGTCATTACACCGCTGTCGGTGCGGGGCATGAACTCAGTCCCGATGAAACCTCCCGCCTTGAAGACGCCGAACGTGAGCCCGGCGAAGACGAGGATCGTCAGCACAGGATGCCGGATGGCCCTCCGGAGGAAGAAGAGAAAGAGGGTCTCGAAACCGGAATAGATCCAGTCCCACCATCCGCAGAGAAAACGCCCCAGGCGGGGAATTCCCGTGTCGGACTTGAAGCGCGCCGCCATCGAGGGGGTGAGCGTCAGCGAGACCCACAGGGAAAAGAGCGTCGCGTAGACGATCGTCATCGCGTATTGCACCAGGAACTGCCCCGCGATGCCCGTCATGATGGCGACCGGAAGGAAGACGCCGAGGTTCGTCGCCGTCCCCGCGAGAACGGAGATCGAGATTTCAACCGTCCCCTTCTCCGCCGCCTCTTCGGGGGAGTACCCCATGTCGCGGTAGCGGAAGATGTTCTCGATGATGAGGATGGCGTTGTTCACCAGGACCCCCATGGATATGGCGAGCCCCAGGGAGCTCATGATGTTCATCGAATAGCCGTGCATCACCATCGGGGTGAAGGTCGCGAAGAGCGCGACGGGCATCGCGATGGCGACGATGAAGGTCGCCGAGAAGCGCTTCAGGAAAAGATAGAGCACCACCGACGTCAGCAGGATTCCGAAGCCCATATCCCTCAGGACGTTCTTCACCGACGACTCCACGAAGAGCGAGTCGTCGTACGGTATCTCCGCGGTGAAGTCGGGCATTGTCTTCATCAGCTTGTCAAGCTCCTTCTTCAGAAGCTGCCCCGCCTTCACGACGTCGGAGTTGGGGCGGGGACTGATACGGAGCTGCACAACCGACTGTCCGTTCACGCGGGCGATCGAGCGCACGTCCTCCTCGCTGTCCTCGACGCGCCCCAGGTCGCGTAGACGGACAGGATTCCCGGACGGTGTCGGAATCATGATGTTCTCGAGCTCGTCCACCTTGTTGAACTCGCCGACGAGGCGAAGCCAGGTCTCGTCCTTCGTCTGCGTGATATAACCGGAGGGGTTCGTGACGTTGTTCGACGCCACGACCGCCGCGAGGGTCTGGATGCTCACCCCGTACTCGCTCAGGGAGACGGGATCAAGAAGGATGCGTATCTGCCGGTTCCGGCCTCCCGTCACGTCGGTCTGTCCCACCCCGTCCACTCGGGAGAGGATAGGGACGACCGTGTCTTCGATGATCTTTCGGGCATCCTTCTCCGCCAGCGTGCTCGTGAAGGAGACGATCATGAAGGGAGATGCGTTGATGTCCACCTTGCTGAATATGGGTTCTTCGACAGAGTCGGGCAGCTCGTTCCGCGCCGCCTTCACCTTGTTGGAGATGTCCACCAGGGCCTGGTCGACGTCCACTTCCACTTCCATCTCAAGGACGACGAAGGACATTCCCTCCGCCGAGTAGCTCGTAATCTTGTCCAGCCCCTCAAGGTCGGCGATGGCGTCCTCGATGGGCTTGGTCACCAGCTGCTCGATCTCGTTCGGGCTGGCTCCCCTGTAGACGGTCCGGACAACCACAATGGGGATGTCCACCTTGGGCAGCAGCGCAACCGCCAACTTGTTGTAGCTGCTCACCCCCAGCAGCATGAGAACGAGCACCATCGCCCAGGTAAAGACCGGGCGCTTTATGCAGAAACGTACAAGACCTCCCATGATTACTTTTCAGCCGTCTTTTCCGCAATATCGGATGGCACTGCTTCGGGCGCTCCCGTTCCGGAGATACGAGTCAACGCTCCGTCCGAAAGCAGGTTCTGTCCTCTGATCACCAGGAGCTCTCCCTCGGCAAGCCCCTCGGCCACAGCAAGGGATCCGTTCTGCCCCTCGCCCGGGACGATCTCGCGAAGTTTCGCCCTGTCGCCCTCGACGACGTAGACGAACGCCTTGTCGCCGCGCCGCTGGACGATATCAGAGGGGACGACGAGCAGGTTCTCCCGCCGTTCCACGAGGAATCGAGCCTCGACGTGCGTTCCGGGAAGAATGTCGAGCCCGTTCAAACCAACGACGACCGTGTACAGTCCCGACCCCGGCGCCGCCTCCGGACTGATCCTCCGGATGACGCCCATTGCACGCGCGCCGTCGGAGACGACCTCTACAGGAGTCTCCGTGCTGAGACTCATGATGTCTCTTCTCGAGACCATGATCTCCGCCTCGAGGTCCTTCAGATCGATGACGGTGAGCAGGGGTTTATTCTCGCCCGCCACCTCTCCCGGTTCGATCATGCGCGAGGCGACGATACCGTCGATACTTGCCCTGAGCTGCGTGCGCGAGAGCGTGGAACGCGACGCCTGCAGCTTCGCCTCTTCGCCCTTCATGCGGGACAGGGCCTGCTCAACCTGCGACTTGGAGACGCCCCCCGACTTCTGAAGTTCGGACAATCGCTTATACTCCCTGACCGAGTCCTCGTAGCTGGAGCGAAGCGCAGCCTCGGAGGCGCGCTGGTCCTGGGAGGAGAGCGTCAGGAGCACCTGCCCCGCCTTCACCTTGTCGCCGATACGCACATGAACATCCCGGACGATCTCCTTGACGTAGGAAGAAACCGTCTGGCTTTTCCCGGCCTTCGCCTGGCCGTAGTAGCTCCGCCAGACCTCCCAGTCGCGGCGGACGAGCTTCTGCACATCGACAGGAACGGCCGTCTCCTCCTGCTGTTCCATTGCCGCGGCGTTGGCCGCGGACTCCTCAAGCCTCGCCTGAACTCGGAGCACCATCAAGACGCCCCCGGCGCAAAGAAGTACGACCCAGAAAAGAACGCTCAACCTCGAAAAAAATTTTTTCAGCATGACTCTCCCAACCCTTTCGGTGACAAAATCCTTTTAAACATATCCAGCGCAAACTTCACAAAATGTTCTATATCGACTGCATCCGGTTCGCTTCGCAATTTGTCGAACAGCCATGAGTCCATTGTGTACCCCACCGCCTGCACCACGTTCCGGAGAAGATCGAAATCGACGTCCTGACGCAACGCTCCTAATTCCTGTCCCTTTCGGAGCACGCATCTTGTCCAGCGCTCCGCCTTCTGAAGGGATTCAAATACCGCCCCCCTGTCGAAATCCTGGCTGTTGGCGGGGTCGATGAAACTGCGGGCCACGTCGACTATACGCAGGTTGGAGACGGCGAACCTCAGCGCTTTCGTATAGTGCATATCGCATACATCCCAAAAAGCGTCCTTGTCGTCGGGGATCCTCAACGTTCCCACTGCGGCGATAAACTGACGCTCCACCTCTTCGAGCACTGTATTGTACAGGCTCTCCTTGTTCTCGAAGTAGTAGTACACCACTCCCTTGCTCAATCCGGAACGCTCGATGATCCTGTTGTACGACGCTCCCTCGATGCCGTTCGCGGCTATCTCTTCGATGGCCGCGTCCATAAGGCTCTTTCTTTTTTCTTCATCTAATTTTCTGGAACGTGAACGCACACCGCACCTCCTCAACACTTCGACCGTGAAGTGCGACTGACAGGTTAGACCATCCGGTCTACTTTGTCAAGAGGCGAATCGGGCAACTGCGAATTCACCAACACCCGAGGCATCCGGGGCTGTGGTATGATACAAAGATATGAAGCCGTTCGATTCTTTTTCAAGGAGCGATGCACTATGAAGAACTGCCCGGGATGCGGCGCCGTGATCCAGGAAGACGCCGCGTTTTGCGAATACTGCGGAGTCGCTGTGAAGCAGCGTGCCGAAGCGGGAAAAGAGGGTTCCGCTTCGTCCTGGCCCGTCGAAGGAACGTGGAGCGCGGCTCCGGAAAAAACGTCCAACGCCTCCTTTCCTCAAGCAAGACTCAAGAAGGTCAGTCCTTTCATCATGATCTTCTTCACGTTGCTGACGTTCTTTCTCTACCCCGTCGTCTGGCTCTTCCTCCGGCTTCGAACCTTTAATTCCATGTCGGAGAAGACGCGTATCCATCCTGTCATTTCGGGCCTTTTTGTATGCACCGCAGTCGCCCTGGCAGTCATTCTCAACGGAGACTCGCTCATCGGACCGGAAGTACCCCAGCAGGCCATCGACACCGCCATCAGCTATATTTTCCTTGCGAACTTCATTCTTTCGGTTATCCTCACCTTCACCCTGCGGCGAATCCTGAGGGAGTACGCGGCGCGAATGGACAAGAGTCCCCTGGCGGCCAATATCATCGCCCGCTCGGAGGTCTTCTCATTTCTCTTTCAGTTCCTGTATATCCAGCACCACATCAACCTGCTGATCGACGCAGGGCTCGTTGAACGGACGAACTGATTCGCTTCCGTTCCCTCCCCGGCGCTATGCCCGGCGTGCCTGCGGAAAGAACGGGAGCCTCGAAGCTTTTTCTCGAGGCTCCCGTCTCGTTCATTTTGCTCCGTCCTCCGCGGGAAAGCCGAGCCGGTTGATCCTGTCGATGAGGAGTTTTCCCGGAGCATGCTCTGGAAGATCCTCGCCGAGATCGAGCGTCGTTACAGCGGCGCGTCCGACGATATACCGCCCCTCGACTCCCTTCCGCTCCGTCCGTATCCCCCACATATTATGGAAGACAAGAGGTTCTCCCCTGTGTGTTCCGACGTAGAGCATGATATGCCCCGGAAGACCGACCAACGTCAGAAAGGGAACGCCCTCCCGCTTCAGAAGTTCTTTCTTCTCCTCGTTCGAGAGCCCTTCGAGCGAGAGAAATCGCCCGCTTTCCGCCTGCGCTCGCGAGTTGCGGGGCAGCCAAACGCCGAAGGGGAGCAGCGCGTCCCGGGTCGTCGCGCTGCAATCGCGGTTCTCCAGATAACCGCCCCATCCGTACAGCTCGCCGTACAGCTCCTCCGCCACTGCGGCAAGCGTCCACGGCGTCGGAACAAGCGGCGCGGGAACGGCCTCCTCGGCGGAGATGCGGACAGCGCGCTCGGTCATTCGGCCGTCCTGTCCCCGAACAGGCGCGAGAAGCACATGTTCCGCGATACCCCGCCGCAGCAGAGGCAGCAGCGTCCCGACCTTCGCCCGAAAAAGCGTTTCTTTCCCGTCGCGGAGCAGAGCGTTTTCCCGTACGATCGCCGCGAGAGGCAGTGTCGTCCACTTCGCCGTCGCGGCATCATCGACGAAGGTGAGATCCCGAACCTCCACCCACCCCGAAGCATAGGAGGTGTCGCACCACGCCCACAGGCCGTCCAGCGAGAGATGCGATACGAAGAGCGGTTCTCCGGGGTGTACCGCGCTGTTCTGCAGGTAGTCGAAGGGGTACCCCTCCCCCGCCAGTTCCGGGGAGCGGAAAGCGGGCGTCTCCGTGGGCATCAGGCGAAGCGACGTCGGGCGGATGCTGATCGCGTGCCGGTTCAGCTCTCCGACGGCGTCGAGCCGCGCTTGAAGGCGCTGTTCCTCGACCCATTCGGCCGAACGCGGCTGGAGGTTCTCGCCGTAGACGTTGGCACCGTACCTTTCGAATACCCATTGCAGTACTTCGGCCGCCTGACGGGGTTCGGTCCGTTGCCACGGAGAATAGAACTGTTCCTTCAGACGACGGTACAACTCTTGACGACGGTCCGCCGTGATCAGCGGTTCGTCGATGAACGAAGCCGCATGGTACATCGGCGACTGCGGCACTTCCAGACCTGCAAGCGCCCACGCGGAATGAGCGCCCGTCAAGGCCGGGAAGAAAGCAAAACAAAAGAACGCGAGTGCGCACACCGCGCCTCCGCCCCCGAACCACGATTTTTTGCAGCAGTGGACACATGAGTTTGTTCTTTTCACTAAAACGACCTCCCTCCGGATTGCGGCGCCCTCCCCGTTCTTCGCAGGGATCACGCGCCGTAAAGAGTACCGCTTTTTCCTGCGTGCGTCCAGACGCAATTCCTACCGGCGTTTTCCCGAACTGCGATATGTTGAAAGAATCTTTTCGATATGCCATACTGAACTCCTCAAGCGAGCGGTACAGGCTGCAACTTGAAACCGCCTCTTTTGAAAGGAGCTGCGCGATGAAAATTCCAATGGGAACCACGATGGAGATGCGCTTTCCTCTCCTCCAGGACTTTCTGCCGACGATCCTCTCTTGCTGCCGCGAAATCAGCGACCTCTTCGGGTTTTCCCATAATGATACCCTGCGGCTCGAAATCGCCCTGGAAGAAGCGCTCACCGAAATCATCTCCGGAGAATCATCCGACCGGGAAAGAACGGATGATTCCGTTCCCCATGCGAACTCCCTGTCGGTGCGCTTTCGGAGAGTGCCTCTGGGCATCCGGGTCGTCCTCGGCGAGTTTCACGCCCCGCTCGACAGAAAGAGCATGGACACGTACTCTCCGGGGGGTGAGCCGGAGGAGCGGGATTTTTCCGGCCTCGGCCTCTTCCTTATGCGCAATCTTGTGGATCAGGCGGCCTTCTACGACTTCGAAGCGGAAGGGAGAGGAAAAGAGTTGCACCTCTTCAAAATGCTGCGGCGAGAAGCCGACGAAACGCTCCCCGGGCTTCCTTTGGCGGCGATACCGGAAAAAAACGAGCCCGCCGCTCGTGCAAAACCTTTTTCCTCCGAGCGAGTGGCCCCCTCCCGCGTGTCCGCCATCACCTCTTCTTTTGCCCATACAGGAGGTGAAAGCGTTGAATCTCTCTCTTCAATACAGCTCCGCGAAGCCCTGGCGGATCCCGACATCTCGCTTTTCGCCGCATGGGGAGAGCGGAACGAGCTGCTCGCGCTGCAAGCGCTCACCGCATCCGCGCAACGACGCTCACTCGGCGTGGCGTTTCCCCCGCTCTTCTCCAAAAATGCGGAGAAGGAAGCCTGCGCTGCGACACTGTTGAACGCACTCATCGAACACGTCGAAAACGCGAAGGAGAAATCGAAGGACTCCTCGGATTCGTTCCGGGGAAGTCGCCGGCAATGGCATCCCTGTTCGCCTCAAAGGGCTTCTCCGAGTGCGCCCTGCTCCCGGCGCTTCCGGGAAACAGCTTTCTCAAAGGAAATTTCGGGGCCTGGCATCCTTCCGCCCCTGCGCCCTGAAGCAAATTCCAGCGAATCCGGGCGTCCCGGAGGACTACCGGGACGTACTTCGCAGGATCGATGCAGAGGAGGCACAAAGAGCGCCTCTGTACGCGCCGGAACGACTCCACGCGCTGCTCCGGCTGCTTTTGAAAGACGGGAAACAGCCGCTCCTTTCCCATGCAGAGGGCAATCAGGAGGATTTTAGAAAACGAAGCGTCATTTCCGCCGCTGCCGAGTTTCAAAAACAGCGGTGCGATCTCATCGTCCACGACTACGGACTGGACTTCCTCTTCCAGCTCTCGGGGCTGACAAGCAAACTACTCGCGAAAGACCTCGCCTCGCTGACGCTCCATCTGCCGATGGAGCGTGCCGCCACCGCTTCCGGAGCCGAGGAGGCGGAAAAAGCGGGGTACGTCTTCTGCGGCGTCATTCCCGGAACCCCGCAAGGGAGCGAACTGATCTACGTTCACTGCAAAAATCTGCCGAAACTCCTGGAAGACACGAACCCCGCGACTGATACGGGAAGACAGCTTGTCGCATGGACGGGCGAAGACTGCCGGAGAATCAGGTTTCTTACGAATTGGAACTGACGGGGCGCTCGCTTAGGCGGCGCCTGAATACGGACGCAACCTCGCCGCAAGGAGATCGGTCGAAAAACAACAAAACGGCGATGGAAGCCGTCAGTACCCTCTCTTCTCCAGATACTCCAAAAGGACCTTCGCCAGCGCCACACGCGACGCCGAATAGGAGTGATCGTCGTCCATCATCACGCCCTCGGTATGAACGCCGCCGGTCTCCCGGAACGCATCGAGCAACAACTCGTGGTGCGTCTCCGGAGGGACGGCCGTGTCTTGTGCAGCGCCGACAAGCAGGACGCTCCTCCCGGCGAACGAGCGAACGGCATCGCGAAGATCGAACGCGTCTTTCTTTTCGGCGATCTCGCGAAGCAGCGCATCGCGGCTTGTGCCCGCAAGACGAGGAGCTGCATCGTCGACAAGTTCCCTCACCCGTTCGGCGACAGCCCCGTCTTCGTGAAAGAATTTGCCGTCGAGGCCGATGTTCCAGCCGGAGAGCGATATCGTTTCTTTTATGAACGAACGCGCCGCCGCGGTTTTGATCGCGGCGAACCCGCCCATGCTGTGCCCGACGAGAACGATGCGCTCGCCGTCGACCGCACACTGCGCTTTGGCCTCGTCGCTCCGCAGGTAATCGACTGCGGCGAGGCTGTCCTCAAGGACATTCGAGAACGAAAAACTCCCATGACTCCCCCACGCTCCGCGATACGAGAAGAACATCGTGTTGAAACCGGCTCGGCGAAAAATCTGGACAAGATCAAGGTTTTTCTCGTTTCCCGGAAAGCCGTGCAGGAAGAGCATTGTCGGGTGCGGACCTTTCCCTTGCGCTGTGTAGATCACCCCGAAGATGTCGCACCCTCCGGACCGGATAGTCGGCGCGGCGGCCGACGGCGGAAAACGAGGGTCGCGGGGGGGATCGGAGAAAATACACTCTCTGAACATAAAGTTTCCTCCTTATACACGTTATTGCGCCGCGAAGAAAAGCAGCGTCGCCAATTCCATAATCTCGCAGACAGCCCCGTACGAGTCGCCGGTGAGACCGCCAAGGAGACGTTTGATCCAGAGCGAGAAGAGGGCGGTCAGCGCCGGACGATCGCGAGCAGCGGCAAGCCTGAAAGCCCGCTCAACAACAGCACGGCCCAGAGCGCAGCCAACGATCCAAGAGTAATCTGCGCGTGGCCGCAGTGTTTCCGGAAGGTGTCGCCCATGCCTCCGGGGCGTGCGGAGGGGAAATAGCGCATGGCGATCAGGATCCCCCACCTCCCAAGCGCCGGTGCGATGACAAGCACCTCCAGCCGTCCTCCGAACTCCGCGAGAATGGCCGTCTTCAGCAGCAGCGCCGCGGCGAGGGCCGTACCTCCGAAGGTTCCCAGGCGGCTGTCCTTCATGACGGCAAGACGAGACTCTCTGTCGAAACCGCCGCCGATGCCGTCGAAGGTGTCCGCCAGCCCGTCGAGGTGGAACCCTCTTGTCAAAAACGCCCAGAGGGCGACAAGGAGGGCCGACGCGGGCAGCGGCGAAAAGAGACGATGAAAGAGCAGCGCGGCGGCGTAGAGAATCGCCCCAGCACGACACCGACCAAAGGAAACCATCCGCTCGCCCGCCCGTACTCCTCAACCGTGCTCTCGTGCTTCGGACACGGAAGAATGGTCAAAAAGCTCAGCGCGCGGAAAAAGCCCTCAAGGATTCCCATATCAGCCCTCGTCGGCAACTCCTTCGGAGTCGATCGGTCCGGAGACGCCTGCGCTCTCGAACGTGGCCATCTCGTCGAGCACCTTCGCGGCGCCTTCGACGATCGAGATGGCGAGCGCCGCCCCGGTTCCCTCTCCCAAGCGTAGGCCGAGATCGAGCAGCGGCCTCGCTTCGAGGAAGCTGAACATGTGCTCGTGCCCTATCTCCACCGAGTTGTGCGAGTAGATCATGTACTCCTTCGCCCCTGGGCAGAGAAGCGCTGCGATCACCGCGCCCGCGGTGGAGATGAAGCCGTCCACGACCACGGGGATGCCCAGCGACGCCGCGCCGAGGATCGCCCCGGCGATGCCGCCGATTTCGAAACCTCCGACCTTGGAGAGCACGTCGATACCGTTCTTCGGGTCGGGTCGATGCAGCGCGAGCGCCTGTTCGATAACCTCGATCTTGCGTTTCAACCCCTCGTCGGTGAGCCCCGCGCCCCTGCCTGTGGCGAGAGGAACGGCGACGCCCGTCACGGCGCAGGCGATTGCCGTCGAGGGTGTGGTGTTGCCGATGCCCATCTCCCCCGTTCCGAGGATGTCCATCCCTTTCGCCGCTTCCTCGTAGACGGCGGCGATTCCGTTTTCGACAGTCTGTACCGCCTGTTCCCTCGTCATCGCCGGCCCCTTAAGTATGCTCTTTGTTCCGCGCGCTACTTTGCGGATCTGCAAGCCT
Source organism: Aminobacteriaceae bacterium (assembly GCA_963668335.2). Taxonomy (GTDB): domain Bacteria; phylum Synergistota; class Synergistia; order Synergistales; family Aminobacteriaceae; genus JAAYLU01. Next base: position 49,507 of record CAXXRY010000027.1, read on the forward strand.
TCCATAGGTTCAAAATCGAAATCGACCCCCATGTCGACAAGAACGACCCGCGCGCCGGCATGACGGCCGAGCACGTTCACGCCCCCGCCCCCGCGCAGGAAATTGAGCACCTGCTGAACGGTCACCTCTTTGGGGTAGAGCGCCACGCCTTCGGAGACGACGCCGTGATCCCCCGCCATGGTCATAATGACCTTGTCGCGGACCACCGGGCGGGCGGTCCGCCGGATTCCGGCGAGCCTGACCGAAAGCTCTTCGAGACTGACCGAGGCTCCCTTTCGGTTTGGTAAGCACGTCCTGACGGCGGCGGGCCGCCTCCATCGATTCAGCGCACAGCGGGCGTATTGTGTCGATCGTCTGTTGAAGCGTTGTCATGATGCCTCCTCGAAATATCCCGCAGCGCGCGGGAGAAAGTTTTGAAACAAGATTACAGCAGGCTGCATCGTCTCCGTCGCGGGACGTACGTTATTTCAGCCGCTGCGGCAGTCCCGCGACGAGGAACCAGACCTCGTCCGCGGCTTCGCGCCGCCTCCTGGTTGGCCCAGCCCAGAATGTCGCGGTAGAGTCTTCCGAGGTGAGAAGAAGGGACGACGCCGCACCCCGTTTCGTTGGAGACGACGATCACGTCGCCGGCGGAGCGTTTCGCCGCGTCGAGGAACGCCCGGACGCGTCCCAGAACGGCGTCGGCAGTTCCGGAATCGCCCTGCTCCGGCGTCATAAGAAGGAGGTTGCTCACCCAGAGGCTCAGGCAGTCCACAAGCACGACGCTCCCGGCCTCCAGCGATGCAACGACATCCTCTATTCCGTACGGCTCCTCCACGGTGCTCCACGCCGACGGACGCCGCGAACGGTGCCGCGCGATCCTGTTGCACATCTCCGCGTCGTCGGCGCGATATTCGCACGTCGCCAGATAGACCACGGAAGAGCCGCTCCGCTCCATTTCAAGCGCCCGCGCTTCAGCCCACGAGCTTTTCCCGCTCCGCGCGCCGCCAAGGACAAAGGTAATTTTTCCCATGAACGTCACCTCTTTTTAAATACGGAAAGACACTCCAGCAACCGTTCGTTCTCCTCTTCGGAACGCACGCCGACCCGGACGTATCCGGGCAGGCCGAAGGAGGCGCAGTCGCGGACGAGAATGCGCTCACCCCATAAGAATGCCTTGAGCGCCGCCGTATCGCCGGTTTTGAAAAGGATGAAGTTCGCCAAAGGAGGCGACGGCGCATACCCCAGAGCGCGGAGCTTCGCGGTCAGCGTCTCGGTCAGCGTACGCACCTCGCGCCACTGGGTCTCGTAGTACGCGCTCCGCCGGAGGGCTTCCTCTCCCGCAGCCTGAGCGCAGGCGTTCACGCTCCACGGCGGTTGCAGCACCCTCAAAGGGCGGAGCAGCTCGCTCGCTCCCAGGATATACCCGAGGCGCAGCCCCGTCAGGCCATAGTCCTTCGTCATCGAACGCAGCAGCAGCAGGTTCGGCGACGAGATAAGCCCTCGGGCGGAAACTCCCGGAGGAGCGAAGTTCACGTACGCCTCGTCAAGCAGCAAGAGCGCGCCTTCATTTTCGCAGACGTGCAGCAGCGATGCGGCCTCTTCCCGTGATGGGACCGCGCCCGTCGGGTTGTTCGGCGAGCAGACCCAGACCAGCGCGGGCCGATGCACCCTCACAGCCTGCATCAGCCGTTCGGCGGGAAAGGCGAACCCCTCTTCCTCCCGCGCCGGGACGAAAAGAACCCCGGCTCCGGCAAGACGGGACGCGGCCTCGTACTCCCCGAAAGTCGGCGACGCGACGAGCGCGCGGCTCCCCCTGTCGCAGAACGCGAAGGCAATAAGAAAGATCGCCTGCGCCAATCCATTCGTCACCAGCGCCTCGTCGGGCGAGAGGCCGTTCGCCTCCGCTATGGCCCTGCGGAGCGCTCCCGACGAGGAGTCAGGATACCGATCGAACGCCGCACGCGCTACGGCGCGTTCCACCTCGGGATGCGGGGGCAGCGGGTTCGTAGAAACGCTGAAGTCGAGAATGCTCTCCGGGTCCACCCCTTCGCTCCGCAGTTGTGCGTAGTCGAGCCCGCCGTGGACCGTTCCCCCGGCGAGCGCGAGCTCCTTTCTAACCGAAAAGGGCATGGAGCCCTCCCAGCGCGGCAGCAAACGCGATGATCAACGCGGCGGTAATGCGAACCACCTTCACGCAGCGGCGCAGCGCTTGCGTGCACAGCGGTTCGGTCCCTCCTGCAAGGGCGTACTGCCCCCGCTTCTCCAGCGTCACCCTGAGCATCCCCGCCATAACCGACATGGTCCACCCCGCGTTGGGGCTGGCGGTGTTTCCTCGTTCATCGCGCAACGCCTCGGCCCCCTTGACGACATCCTCCTTGGCGAGCACGCCCGCGCCGAGCAGCAGAATCGAGGTCACACGAGCCGGAATCCAGTTCAGGATATCGTCGAGCTTCGCGGCGATCTTCCCGCCCCACTCCGTATCTCCTCCCCGATAGCCGATCATTGAGTCGCAGGTGTTGCAGAAGCGGTAAAAGAACGCCCCCGGCAGGCCGAAGATCGCATAGAAGAAGAGCGGCGACGCCAGGCTGTCGGTGAGGTTTTCGGCCAGCGACTCTATCGCCGCGCCGACGACCTCCTCATGAGACAAGTCCTCCGTGTTCCGGCTGACCAGACTCCACGAAAGCAGTCGCCGGGCCTCCGGCACATCGCCGAGTTCAAGCGCGCGCAGAATACTCTCCCCGGCATTGATCAGCGCGGAGATGGAAAAGACGCTCTTCAGCAACGGAATGGTGAGCAACAGCGCCGTCAACCCCGGAAGGAGCTTCAAAAAGCGCAGGGGAAGGGAGAAGAGCAGCGCCCCCGACACCACAAGCACGCCGCCGAAGATGAGCATCTTCCGATCCTCCGCCCCGGACGGACGGCGATTCCAGAACGCGCCGATGTACTTTCCCATCCAGACCACCGGATGCAGTTTCGACGAGGGTTCTCCGAGCAGGAGATCCCACACTGCGGCGGCGAAGAGAACGACAAACACTTCCATGCGAATACCTTCCTTTCGAGCGGCTTCTACCGCGGCCCTCCGGACGCCAGGGCGTGAAGACGAATCTCCGCCGCCTCCGGCAGCGCGCGCGTGACGGCCTCCGCGACATGCTCTCTTTCATCCAGCAGGGCGAGCGGAAGGAGCAGACCGTAGAGCGTCCCGCTGTGCGCAACGCAGACGCCGTACCCTCCGAGCGAACGAACGAGCGAGCGGCATCGCTCCAACAGCGGTTTTTCAAGAACGCGGCGGCACGCCTCCGCGCTGAGCGTTGCAGCTTCCCCCACTTCGGCGGGATCTCCACGCTCCACGCCCTCCTTCAACAGAGCGAACGCCTCTTTGTGCGCAGCGGCGAGCGACGCGAGAAGAGCCCGGCTGTCCCTCCGGTTGAACTCCTCGGTGTCCACGACGCCCCCCTCGTCCACCACGAGCACGGCGAGAGGGGGCGGCGGACCAAGAAACTGCATGACGCGCCCCTCCCTGTGGTCGAGCAGCGCCAAGCCGGGCCATGCGGTGCTGTCCGTCGGCTCGACGGACAGCGCGATGCGCGACGCCTCCTCCGGCGGCAGCGGCGTTCCCGAAAGCTGCGCGAGGCCGTGAAGCGCGGCGAGAATATCCGCCGTGCTGCTGGCGTACCCCTTTCCCTCCGGAAGCGCCTCAAGGCGGCGAATCCGCAGCGCGCCGGCGAGGGGACGGCGATCGAGCGCCAGTTCGAGCGCTCTCCGCGTCTTGCTCATCTCGGGCGGAACCGAAATACCTTCTCCCTCTTCAAGCAGCAGTTCCAGCCGGGCCATCCTGTCGACGGGGCAGGACACAAGGCACTGCAGACCGTCGAGCGTCCCCTGAAAAAGCTCCCCGCACGTTCCCGGGAAGGCCGTTACGACGCGTTTCATAGCCCGATGATCCGCTCCAGCAGCTCCATGTTGAGGGCGCCCTCCACCTCGTCCGCAAGGCGATCGAAGGCCTGCTCCCGTACTTGGGCGAAGGAGAGCGGATTTTCTTTCCCCTTCCAGCCGAGCGAGCGCAGCCATGCGGTCCGGAACGGGCCGTTGTCGAAGATGCCGTGCAGATAGGTTCCCCAGACGCGCCCGCCTGCCGAGACCGCCCCGTCGAATCTCCCGTCCTCGAACCGGAGCAGCGGACGCGCTCCGTCAGGCAGTACGGTCCGTCCCATGTGGATCTCGTACCCCTCCACGTCGAACGCCCGCTCCGTAAGAAAACTCGAAGCGGCGCTCTCCGAAGACGACATCGTCCTTCCTCTGGAAAGCGTCGTCTCCTTCGCCGGTTCGAAGACCGTCTCGACGGGCAGCAGACCGAGCCCTGACTCCTCCGACGCGGGGCCTTCCACGCCGAGCGGGTCGGAAATACGCCGTCCGAGCATCTGGTAGCCGCCGCAGACGCCGACGACGGAACCTCCGGCGAGCGCGAGGGCGGCGATCAGTCCGTCGAAGCCGGAGCTTCTCAGCCAGGCCAGGTCCTTCAGCGTTGTCTTGCTCCCCGGCAGAATGACGGCGTCGGGACGCCCCAAGTCCTCCGGACGCTCCACGAAACGGAGAGAGACCCCCTCTTCAAGCGCGAGCGGGTCGAAGTCGTCGTAGTTGGAGATGCGGGGAAGCTTGATCACGGCGATGTCCACGCCGCCGGAGGAGTCGCCCGCCGTTCGTTCTTCGAGCCAGACGGAATCCTCCTGCGCCACGGCGAGGTTCTTCAGCCAGGGAACAACCCCGAGCACCGGGCGCCCCTCCGTGAGACCGGAGAGCATGTCGAGTCCCGGCTCCAGCAGCTTCACATCCCCCCTGAACTTGTTGATCAGGAACCCCTTCACCAGCTTGCGCTCCTCGTCGTCCAGCAGCGCAAGCGTCCCCACAAGCGAGGCGAAGACACCGCCCCGGTCGATGTCCCCCGCGAGGAGGACCGGACAGTCGAACGTGCGCGCCACGCGCATGTTCACGATCTCGTGCTTCTTCAGGTTGATCTCCGCCGGGCTCCCCGCCCCCTCGACGAGGACGAGATCGTTCTCCGAGGCCAGCTTCTCGAACGACGCGACGACCGAACTCCACAAAACCTCCCGGCACGCGTAGTACTCCCCCGCCGAAAGCGTCTTCCACGGCTTCCCCATCAGCACCACCTGCGAGCGGCAATTTCCCTCCGGCTTCAACAGCACGGGGTTCATCTCCACCTCCGGAGCGCGCCCCGCGGCGGCGGCCTGTACCGCCTGGGCGCGGCCCATCTCTTCCCTCGCCGCCGTGACGAAGGAGTTCAGCGCCATGTTCTGCGCCTTGAACGGAGCTACTTTCAGCCCCCTGCGTGCGAATATGCGGCAGAGCGCCGCCACGAGGACGCTCTTCCCCACGGAAGAGGACGTTCCCTGAATCATCAATCTGGACGCACGAATAGCAATTCCTCCGATCCGGTGAATTCCTGGACAATCCTACCCAGTAGCGGGCATTTTGGCAAGTCGAGGAGCCGAACAGGAGGCGTAGGTACACATGCAAGAGCGGAGTGGGCAGACTCTTTTTCCCGCGCGAGATTGTGATACAATGAGCGCCATCTTACCCAACGAAAGAGGTGTACCCATGAAGAAACGCTCAGCTCTTCTCCGTTTCCTGGCATTTTTCTGTGTTGTCGCGCTGCTCGCTCCAATGGCATCCGCCGCCCGGCCTATTCCGCCGGAGGTGAAAAACTACGTCATCAAGTTCTTCAATGAATACGGCAACGCAACGAAAACCATGGCGGACAGGGTACAAAAAACCGACGACCCCGAGCAGATCGCCGGCGCGCTCGACAAGTACGTCGACTCTGTAGCGCCGCTGATGAAGGGCATGGACGACCTGCAGAAGAAGTACAAAGACTTCTTCGAATCAATGGAAGAGGAAGAGCGCCAAGACAGCGGAGACGCCGACATCGACAAGGCCAACGCCGAGTTCGAAAAGACGCAGCAGGGAATGATGGCCGCCATGCAGAAAATCGCCTCGCACATGGAACACCCGAAGGTAGAGGCCGCTATGGCGCGTCTTGAAAAGTTAATGTCCGACATGGACGAGAGCGCGGAATAAGCATTTTCTGAAAAAACTCCTCACAGTAAGGAATGAATATACTTCGGCCCGGCAGTTCTTCAGGCCGGGCCGTTTCATTGACAACGCTCCCTCCGGCGTCAGATCCGCCAAAGCCTCCGGCGGATGAATCCGTCGATCCTCCGGTCCGCTCCCGCCGCGATCAGGGCGATACCGATCGTGTCGACGAAGCCGTGCACGAAGATCACCAGCCACAGATTAAACCCTTCGAAGATGAAGAGCGTCCCAAGAAAGAGCCCCACCGTCCCCGCGCTCACCATGCCGCTGCGGTTCTGGTAGCCGTGCGCCAGGCCGAAGACGACCGAAGTGAAGAGAACGTTGACGGAGAGCGCGACGGGTCCCGTTCCGGCGACCTTCGCGATCTCCGTCATCAGGAACCCGCGGAAGATCCCCTCCTCCAGAAAGACGACCAGAGTCCACACCAGCGCAAGCCATAAGAGCAACGCCCTCAAGTTCCCCCTGACCCCGTCGAAGACGCTGTGATCGGGCTCCGTTCCGGTGAGTTTTTCGCTCAGCGGCCCGACGAGCGCCACGGCAAGCAGTTGGAGCAGCGCGGCGTAGACGAAGCCCAGAAGCGCCGTTTCGCACCAGTCCTCCGGCGGCTCGAATCCAATTGCCGCGGGAGATTCGCCCCGAAACCAGAGTGCGGCCGCTATCAGCAAAACCGACGCTATTGCCCCGATTCCCGGCTGTTTTCTCAGTCCGGTACCGACAAGAAGCGCCGAAACCACAACGATCAGGAGCGCGGAGACGGCGTCAGGGGAAAGCTGCATGAGAGCTCTCTTTCATAGCTTCGGAGCGCGCCGCGGACATCATACGGTGATCTCTATCCTGTTGCGGTCGGGGTCGAAGACACAGCTCTCGTAGTACCCGTCGCCCGTCTTGCGCGGTTCGGAAACGACTGTGTATCCGTCGCGGCGAAGCGCCTCCGTCTTTGCATCCACTTCCTCCTCGCTGCCGACCGAGATGGCCAGGTGGATCAGCCCGAGGTATTGCACCTCCGGATTGTTCGCGTTCCCCGGAATGGACGCCATGTGCATCAGCTCGATACTGCACCCTTCGTCGAAACGGAGGAAGATCGAGGAAAATCCTTTTTCCCGATTGACGTAGGTTTCCCCCGCGCACGCGCCGAAGTACTTCCGGTAAAAAGCGGAGAGACGCTCTATATCCTTCGACCAGAGCGCGACATGATGGAGCCTGGGCCGCGAAGGTGTCCCTTTCCCGCGCGCCTCCAGCAGATCGACGTAGGCGCGGTCGACGAGGGCGGACCCCGGAATCTCGAGCGCGGTCAGAAGCTCTTCCGCCTCGCGGACTCCATCCGTCTCCGGTTCCCCCTCCTCGAGGACCACCTCCAGCTCAAGGAAGTCGCCCAAATCCTCCACGCGGTCGATGTGCACGCGCGTCCGCCCGATCAGGAAGAGCGTCCGTCGTTTGCGCACCCGTCCCGCCTCTCCCAAAGCCTGCGCGAGGGTCTCCCGCATCGCGTCGGCATCCTCCACCGAAGCGATGCGGTAGAACGACGTCTTCGGCCCCTCCGTATCCGGACGCTCATAAAAAATAAGCTGCCCCGCTCCTCCCGCGAAAGCGCGCAGTTTCAGCCGCCCCTCCGGACATCGGAAGAACGTATCGTCCTGCGCGATCTCCTCCGGGCCGGAGGTCGCCATCCGGGCCACTCTGGCCGTCAGCTCGGCGACATTTCCGGCCCGCGCCTTGATCTCGACGTTCCGCGCCATCGTCCTCAAAGCGAATACAGCTCGCCGAACTTCCCGCGCAGGTAGCGGATGTACGGGCCGATCTCCAGCCCGCCGCCGGTATCCCTGTGCAGCAGCTCGGAAGCCGTGTACTTGCGGCCGTGACGGTAGATGTTCTCCTTCAGCCACGAGTGCAGCGCACCGAACTCCCCGCGGCCGATCCCGGACGGAATCTCCGGGTGCGCCGCCAGTGCCGCGTCGAAAAACTGCGCCGACATCACGTTCCCCAGCGTGTACCCCTGGAACGCCCCGCCGATATGCCCGCCGAACCAGTGGACGTCCTGCATGCATCCGTCAACGTCGCTCGGGGCCGTGATGCCCAGGTCCGCGTCGTACGCCGCATGCCACGCCTCGGGAAGGTCTCTGACTTCGAGACGCCCTTCGAGCATCCGAAGCTCCAGCTCGAAGCGGATCATCACGTGGAGGTTATACGTCACCTCGTCGGCCTCGGTGCGGATCAGCGACCGCTGGACCTTGTTCACCGCGCGGTAGAACACGTCCAGCGGAACGGACGCGAGCTGCTCGGGGAAGGCCGCCTGAAGCTGCGGGTAGAAGTGCTCCCAGAAAGGGCGGCTGCGGGAGACAAGATTCTCCCACGTGCGCGACTGCGACTCGTGCACGCCCGAGCTTGTCCCCTCGTTGAGCGGCGTTCCCTCGTACTCCGGTTTCACCCCCTGCTCGTAGAGGGCGTGTCCCGACTCGTGCGTCGTGGAGAAGAAGCCGTACCCCAGGTCGTCCTCCTTGATGCGCGTGGTGATGCGTACGTCGCCCGTCGAGAACTTCGTCTCGAACGGATGGTGCGTCTTGTCCTGGCGGCCGCACGCGAAGTCGTACCCGAACCGCTCGATCACCTTCCGTCCGAAGGCGAGCTGCTGCTGCTCCGGATAGTGTTTTTTGAGGCACGAATCGTCGGCGGGCTCCTGCGACGTGATCGCCCGCACCAGCGGCACGAGCGCTTCGCGCAGTTCGGCGAAGATCTTCCGCACGTCGGCGGCCTTCATGCCGTAGTCGGCGAAGTCGATCAGCGGATCGGCGATATGGTCGTATCCGGGGAAGAAATCCGCCATGCGGCGGCTCATGTCGAGGGTCTTCTCCAGCAGCGGCCGCACGCGGGCGAAGTCGTTCGCCGGACGCGCCTCCGTCCACACCTGGTAGCTGGTCGCGGAGTGTTCGTAGAACGCGGAGAGAAAGTCGGGCGGTATCTTCACCGCCTTCTCGTAGTCGCGCCTCGCCACGCGGATCAGGGAGGCGTCGTCCGAGTCGTACGGCAGGCTCTCTTCGTAGGGACGCAGCTCGTCGAGCAGCCGTCCCGTCGCGGGATCGGAAAACAGCTCCTGCGCTATGCGGCCGACGACGGCCATCTGCCGCCCGCGCGCGGGGGCTCCGCCCGGCGGCATGTAGGTCGCCTGATCCCAGTGCAACACCGCGCCGACGCTGTTCAGGTCGGCCACATCACGCAGACGGGACTTCAGTTCATTCAATTTCTCCGTTGTCGTAGTCATGGGAATCCTCCTGTTCGAGGTAAAATCACCTGCTTATTATACCCCGAACAGGAGAAGGACTCGTTACATACACACGACCTTCGTGGCCACCTCGTCGCAGAAAGCCCTGTCGTGTTCCACGAAGAGCATCGTCGGTGTGTATTCCAACAGAAGCTCCGTGATCTGGATGCGGGAGATCACGTCGATGTAGTTCAGCGGCTCGTCCCAGATATAGAGGTGCGCCTGCTCGCAGAGACTCCGCGCGAGCAGCACCTTCTTCTTCTGCCCTCCGCTGTAGTCCGCCATGTCCTTCTCAAACTGGAGCTTCGAGAAGTCCAGCTTGTCAAGAATCGCGCGGAAGAGGCTCTCGTCGATCCCCGATCTGCGGACGTACTCCCTCGGGCTCCCCCGCAGATCGTCCGCGGACTGAGCGACGTACGAGATCTTCACCCCGCTCCCCATCAGTAGCCTCCCGCCTTGCTCCAGCAACTCTCCGTTAAGAAGCTTGAAGATGCTCGACTTGCCGCTGCCGTTCTTCCCCTGAAGAGCGATGCGCTCACCGCGCCCGACGGTGAAATTCACCCCTTCGCACGCGACCCGCTCCCCGTAGCGGATGGAAACGTTTTCCAACTCCGCAAGAATCGGGGAGTGGTAGACGAGGGGGATGATCTTCAGTTCGTCGCTTTTTTCGACGTTCCGCAGCAGCGCAGACTTTTCTTCGAGGGCCGATTGCCGCCTCGCGTCGATCGACTTCGACCGCTGCGCCATCTTCGCGGCCTTGTGGCCGATATACCCTGTGTCCGGCCGCAGCCCGGAGTTCCGCACTCCCCGCTTCGTCTTCTCGACCTTGTCCGACCAGGAGGACGTTCTGCGGGCGGCCTCCTGCATCCGCCCTATCTCCTTCTTCAGGCGTTCGTTCTCCGCGCGCTCGTACTGTTCGCGCATCTCCATGTTCTTCCACCAGGAGGAGAAGTTCCCCTTCCGCACCTCGATGTTCGTCCTGTTGATCGAAAGAATGTGATCGATGCAGGAGTCGAGAAAAACCCTGTCGTGGGAGACAAGGATGAACCCTTTCTTCCGGCTCAGGTAGGCGGTCACGGCGGCCCGCGCCTCCATGTCCAGGTGGTTGGTGGGTTCGTCGATTAGCAGAAAGCTGTTCTCCTTCAGAAAGAGGGCGGCGAGCAGCACCTTGGTCCTCTCTCCGTTCGAGAGCGTGCGGAACGGACGGTGGAGCGCGTCGTCGGCCACATCGAGCAGGGAGACTTCGCGGGCGATCTCCCACTCCTCCGCGCCGGGCGCAACGCTCCGGATCAGTTCCAGGGTTTCCATTTCCTCGTCCGGCACATCGTAGGGGAAGTACTCGAAGTCCACGCTCGACGAGATGATCCCCTCGTATTCGTACCGTCCGAGCAGCAGGTTCAGGAACGTCGTCTTCCCCCTGCCGTTTCTGCCGGTGAAGCCAAGCTTCCAGTCCGTATCGATCTGGAAGCTGACGTCCTCGAAAATTCGCTCCAATCCGCCCTCGTAGGCGAAGGTAAGGTGCGCGACGTTGATCAAAGACATGAGCATATCCTCCTGTGAAAAAAAGAACCGCAAGAAAGAGGACTCTCGCGGCTCCGAACACAGCATAGCGGGACCCCGAAAGGGGCCGGTACGGATATGACGTTGAAGAGTGAAAAAGAGTCGCGGCTTTCTTGCATTGGCATGGCGAAAATGAGCGACGCTCTGCGTCGCCCGTCCCGTTTCGTTCGGCCTCAAAAATCAGCAAGAAAGATCGCGCATTCTCCCACCCCTGATCGTAAATAATTCTCGACGATTAAAACATATCTTGGAGACGTTGGCAATGGGCGAAAAGCGCCGAAGCGCCGCGAATCCGCGTACTGCGCGTACGCCACCGGAGAACGTCGTTCGCGCGTCCTCGACGCGAGCAACCAGCTAGCGGGAAAGATCCTTCATGAACGCGGCGGGAGTGGTTCCGACTATTCGCCGGAACCACCGTGTGAGATGACTTTGATCGGCGAATCCCGCTTCCGAAGCAGCCAGGGCGGGGGAGAATCCCGCGCGGAGAAGGTGTTCCGAGCGCCTGACGCGGAGCTGCGCCAGGTAGGCGTGAGGAGGCAAGCCCGTTTCTTTCCGGAATGTGCGAAGAAAGTGCCAGGGGCTAAGGGAAGAGAGGGCCGCCAGTTCGTCAAGAGAGACGTTCGTGTGCATGTTTTCCCTCAGGAAGGAACATGCCTCCCGGACAGCAGCCCGCGGTGGCGTACAAAGCACGGGATATTCGCCGAAGCGCTCGAAAAGGAGCGATATGAAATGGAGCCAGAGCGTGGAGGCGGCAAGCCTGCCCGTATCCTTCGTCCGAAGCCCGCCGTACACCATTCGGAAAATACCGGCAAGCTCCTGTGACTCCAAGGCCCCCTGCGCGATGAACGGAAACCCCCTGTCCCTGCCGTACAGATCTCCGGCTATCCTGCGGATCGCCTCCGGCTCGGCATAGGCCATGCGATACGTCCACCCCTGATCAAGAGCCGGATGACCGTCGTGAACCTCTCCGGGAACAACCAGGCCGAGCATTCCCGCCGTCGCGACGACATTTTCCCCCCGGTAGCGAAAGCCCAGGGCGCCGCGCTCTATCACTCCGAACGCGTAGGTTTCGTGAGTGTGCCGTGCAAAACTCATCTCGCGAAAACTTCCGTCCATAAAGAGCACCTCCGGCAGGAACTCCGACTGCCAGAAATATATCTTCTTTTTTTCTTTGTTCACAGGGAAGGCATCTCCGTGTTTTTTCATGACAACCTCCGCAGCGACAGCAATTCCGTTCAAGAAAACCAGCACGCTCTCGGGTATCATAAACGAAAACGGCAAAGAAATGGAGATGATGGAATCTTGATCACAGCATCCGCTGAATGGAAAGCTCGCTATCCTGACGCCTGCTTCGGCGTCCTGGTGATGGAGGGCATCGACAATACCGGGAAGTGCCCCGCGTTGGAGGAGCGAAAGGACTACCTGGAGCAAAGTCTCCGCCGTCTCCACGCGGGGAAGAGCAGAAAAGAAATAGGGGCTGAACACCCCTTCGCAGCCTATGGGCGATACTACAAAACCTTCGGGAAGAACTATCACGTGCTGTTTCAGGTCGAGACGGTGGCGTTGAAGGAAAAACCGATCTTTTCTCCGTCGCCGCTTGTGGCGGCCATGTTCATGGCCGAGCTGCACACCGGCCTGCTCACCGCCGTGCACGACCTCGACCGGACCAAGCCGCCATTTCTTCTGGACGTCTCGAAAGGGGGAGAAACCTTTACATCTCTGGGAGGAACGCAACGCACTCTTCCTGCAAAGGATATGTTCTTCTCCGACAAGAACGGCATTCTCTCAAGCATCATCTACGGCTCGGACGACGGCAGCGCCGTTACTGCGGCGACAACCAGGGCGCTCTTCACGGTGTACGGCCCGCCGTCGATTTCCGCCGGGGAGATACGCACGCACCTTGAGGAGACCGAGGAACTCGTGCGAGTCTTCAGCCCCGGGGCCGAACGCAGGGAACTGACCGTCTTCGGTTAAACATCCGGATCGAATCAACCAGGGCGCGCCGGAGTGTAAAGACGCCCGACGCGCCCTGAATGTGTCAGCGGGAAGTGGAACGCAATCAGAGTTGTTTGGGCGCGACCCCCAACTGCGGCGCTGTGCCGGACAGTTCAAGCTTTCGTTCCTTGCGGCGGATACCGGAAAAGAGCGCCGCTTGGAAAAACACGATGGAGACCCAGCCGACTCCTGTCGCCAGCGCCACCGCCTTCAGCCCCATCGCGGGAGCAAGCCAGTAGGAAAGAATCACGCGCACGGTAAGATGCATCGTCGTCCCGATGAAAGGAATGTTGATCCGTCCGCTGCCCCGGAAAAAGCCTACGAATGCGCTGCCTGTGTAGCCAAGTACATAAAAGAGGCTGACGAGCCGCATGTAGGCGACTCCCTCCGCGATCGCCGCCGCCTGGTTCGTCCCGATGAACAGCGCGATGGACCGCTCCGCGGAGAGATAGAGAATGCACGTTGCCGCGACTCCGAGCGCGACGAGCGCGAACAGCCCTTCGCCGAACCCCTTGAGCGCGCGTTTTTTTTTCTCCGGCTCCCGTGTTCTGGGCGATAAACACCGAAATCGACTCCGAGCCGCTTTCACCGAAAGCAAGAGATAATCCCTCTATACGTGTCGTTGCCGTGTAGGCTGCTATGGACGCCGTCCCCAGCAGATTGACCGCGCCCTGCACCAGAATCTTGCCTATGTACAGGCTCGACTGGTGCATCGCCGACAGGGAGGCGAAGATGATTGTTTTTTTCAACAGCGCTCCATCGTACCGCATGTTCTCTCGTGTCGGCACAAGAAACGGTAGTTTTTTTCTAATATACGCCATACAGAGCAGGGCTGAAAGTCCCTGAGAAAACACGGTCGCCCAGGCTGCGCCGGTAATGCCCCATCCCATCAGCACAACCAGGACAAAGGTCAGTCCGACATTGACGGCAACCGCGATCATCAGGAAGAAGAGGGCATAGCGGGTATTGCCGACTGCCCGGAGAGCTGCTGCGCAGAGGTTGTAAAAAAAACGTCGCCGGCAGACCGGCCAGGATGATGAGTAGGTACTGTTTCGTATACGCGAATATCTCGACGGGTGTGTTGATACTCTCCAGCAGCGGCGAAAGCAACGTGATGGAGACAAGGCTGACAACAAGAGTGAAACCTGCGCCGAACACAATGGCCAGGAACGACTCTTTGCGCAGCGAGTGAAAATCGCCGCTCCCGAAGAGCGAAGCGAGAATAATAGCAACGCCGGTACAGCCGCCGACAAGCACGAAGATGAAGAGGTTCATCACCGTTCCCGCTACACCGATTGCCGCGAACGCCTCTTCGCCAATGTATTGCCCCACGATGACGGCTGCGGCGACGTTGTACAGCTGTTGCAGAATATTGCCTATCAGCAGCGGTATCGCGAGCGCGAACAGCTGCGAGCTTATTTTCCCCGACGTCAGGGAACGTGAATGGGTAATGACGAGTCCCTCCTCCAAAAATATGTGGTCATTATACGCCAGAAAAGGTGGAATCCGCTCCCGCCATTTCTGGTCTATTGCGCAGGCGTGTACGCTTGGCATAGTCGATTCCCCAATGCGAACGCACAAAAAAGGACGCCCGAAGGCGTCCTCGGCAGCTTCTTTCGAATGAAACAGTTATCTCTTCAGCGCAAGTCCGCGGCTCTCCCCGCTCACCTTGAAGCGCGACACCGCCTGCTGCATCGACGCGCTCAGGCTCACAAGCTCCTCCGACGACGACGCTATCGACTCCACGACCTTCGTCTGCTCCTGCATGGAACGGCTCACGCTTCCAACCTGCTCCGCGATCTCGATGCTCGACTTCGACACGCTGTCCATGCCCGCCGTCATCTCCTCCGCGCTCGCAGACTGCTCCTCCACCGTCGCCGCGATGGTCTGGATGTTCTCGGTGACGTTGTTCATCCGCTTCACCACGTCGTTGATCACGTTCTTCGTCTCCGTGGCCTTCTCCACAAGCTCCTTCAGGATCTTCGACGACCCGGCGGAGTCTTTCAGCGCGCTCTCCGTCCGGGAGGTTATCTCGCCGATCAGCTTCCCGACCTCGCCCGCCGCCCGATTCGACTCTTCGGCGAGCTTGCGGACCTCTTCGGCGACGACGGCGAAACCTCGTCCGGCTTCCCCCGCGCGGGCGGCTTCGATAGCCGCATTCAGCGCCAGCAGGTTCGTCTGGTCGGCGATCTGCGTGATGGTGGCGACGAAGCCGGAGATGTTCTTCACCGTCCCGGCCAAATTCTCGACCGCGCTTCCGACCTGTTCGCCGGCCTTCGCGGTCTTCGTGATCATGACGGCCATCTCCTCCACGGAATCGCCGCCCTTCTGCGCGGCCTCCGCGATCATCACGGCGCCTTCCCCCGCCTCGGCCGCCGCTTTCGCCGCGGCCTGCGCTCCGGCCGCGACCTCCTCGACGCCCGCGTTCGTCTCCTCCACAGCGGCGGCCGCGGCGTTCTCCGTCTGCGCGCTCGTCCTCTCCGTTACCGCCATGACCTCCTCGATGGACGCGGTCGACTCCTCCGCCGCCGCGCTCAGGTCCTCGGCGCGCGCGAGCACCTGCTTCGAGGTCTCCATGATCTCGCGGATCGAGCCGGACATCAGTGCAATCATCGAATTCACAGCGCCGACAAGCATCTTGATCTCCTTCATGCCGCTTTTCAGTTCAATCTCCGAGGTGAGGTCGCCCTTCGCCACGGCGTCCATCTTCTCGGCGACAACTTGCACAGGCTTGGCGATGCTGTTCGCGAGCCACAGCGACACGAGAACGATAACCAAGGCAACGACGGCGACGGCGATCAGGATCGCCGTCTGGATGGCGCGTACGGGGGCGAGAAACTCCGCGATGGGCGTGGTGACTGCGGCGAGCCACCCGGTGAGCGGAACCGGCGCGTACGCGTTCATCTGATCCCTGCCGTTGAAGAAGTATTCCAGTTTTCCCTTGGCGCCCGCAAGGCCGTCTCGCATTCCGCGGGCAAGTTCGGGGGCGACACGCTCTCCCTCGACGGAGGCGTTGAGCTCTCCGATCAGTTCCTTCACGGGGTGCGCGACGAGGACTCCCGCGCCGTCCAGGAGATAGGCGTACCCGCTACGTCCCCAGAGCGTGGAGGCGACGATTTTGGCGATGTTCTCCAAGTTCTCGGCCGCGGCGAGTATGCCGACGGCCTCCCCGTCCTTCACGATGGGAGAAGCGTAGAAGTATGTCCACGCGCCGGTTTTTTTATGCATGACAGGTTCGGAGATCACCGTTTTCTTCTCCTTGATCGCCTTCTGAAAGTAGTCTCTGTCCTTGACATTTATCTCCTGTACGCCAAGTTTGACATCATGGACGACGCCGTCCAAGCCCGCCACAAAAATGCTCGAAAAATCGTATTGATCGTAGAGCGACGTCAGAGCGGCCTTTTGCTCCGCCCAATCCATCGATCGGACAGCGTTTTGACCGGCCATTACTTTAAGAATACTCGCCCGGTCCCGAAGAACCCCGTCGATATTCTCCGAGAGCGCGGAGACGAGCGCCTCCCCCTCTTTCCAGGCTGTATCGATGATGGCTTGGCGGGCGCGGTTCACAGAAAGCAAACCGACGACCGACACCGCAGCTATTGAGACGAGAAGAAACGTAACGATAAGTCGTACACGAAGCGTATTCACACAAACTCCCCCTTTTTGAACTCAGACGACAAAACAACCGTCTTGTTATGGAAACAACTTCCCCCGATTACGCATACCCCGCACAGAGATTATTTTAATGCGCTTTTTGAAATACACCTACAACATGACATTCCCTTTAGTATCCTTGTCGTAATTTCTTTTCGGCTTGTCGTCTCTCCTCCTTAAAAAAGTCTTTATTATAGATTTTTGTTAAAAAATCCGACGTACGTCCGCTTCAAAGCCGGCGCATCGCCCGTCTTCCGTGAAGGAACGCGCATGGAGGTCATGACTTCTTCCAGAGCACATACAAAAATCCCTCCTCGCAGATCGTGAGCGATGATGGCGAGGAAGGTAGTTTTAGTTGCATTGGCCCGTTCGAGCTCCCGCTGTGCGTGCTTGATCTCCGTCATGTCGCGCAAAACTCCGAGAATGCCGACGGGCTCACGCGCGGGAGAGGACGGGGAACATCAGTCCTTTCACAAAAAAGTCCACCGCGCCCTTCAAGACAAAGAGAGTCGTGCTTTTCTCCGCGCAGCGCGCGCTTTCGAGTCGTTCGTCCTGGATCGGGGAAAAACCGAACGTCGCACGTTTCACCCCTTCGCCAAAGGCGCCGATTGCATCATACACATTCACCGCATCCTCGCAGAAGACGTCGTCGATCCGCACATTTCCTCCCTCGGGCTCCGCGACAATAATGGCGTTCGTCAGGGGGTCGAAGTACACGTTCTCACGCAAAGGACCGGTAAGATGGAACATAACGAGTCCGGCGTTGTTCACCCGCAGCCTGCTCACGCCGCGAGTTCCTCGTACGGCGCGCTCCACTCTTGTCATGTTTTCGGCGGAGTCCATATCCAACTTCTCCGCCCGTGCAGGCCCCGACGTATGAACTGCGGCAAAGGAACACGCCTCCGAGCTCATTCGAAATCCGAACTTCGGGTAGAAGCCGAGCACTTCGTCGTTGGCGAAGAGATAGACTTCATCGACCTTCGGAGACCACTCCTCCAGAACGGTCTCCATAAGGATGCGGCTCAACCCCCGCCCACGGAAAAGAGGGTCGGTCATCACCGTGCCTATCTGCGCCATCGTCATCGGCGCGCCGTCAACGTTCACCGGCATGAAGCTCACCGACACGTTCGCGACAACCTGCCCGTACTTCGCCAGTGAATAGGGGATATACTGCTTCGTCCAGTACCCCGACCGGTACCATCTCTCGAAGTCGAACCCGAAGGTCTTCCGCGCAAGTTCGTTGAACGAGAACCGTGCGGGGTCGACATCCCGGTAGCCTATCAGAAGTGAAAACTCGCTGTTGGTCATCGCCTTCTCCTTGAGCAGCTCATCCCGCCGATCTCACGCAGGCAGGAAGACGGTTTAATAGGCTGTCTTCGAATAGTTCAGCGCGATCTCACACAGCGCCCGTACGCCTATCGGCAGGCACTCCTCCGGGAACAGGAATTTCGGATTGTGAATCTCGACGACCGGCTCTTTCGGGTCGCGGCTGCCCAGCAACAGGAAGAGCCCGGGGACATGCTCCAGATAGACGGAGAACTCCTCGCACCCCATAGTGGCTGGATAGTCCGATACGATCGCGTCGCCACCGAAAGCGCGAACCAGAACGTCCGTCGAGAACTCAACAAAACCCGGGTCGTTCACCAGCGGAGGCATCACCCGGACATACTCCATCGTGCAGGAAGCCCGAGCGGATCGAGCTACCCCCTCGGCGATCTCTCCGATCCTCTTCTGCATAAAATCGCGCGCATCACGATCGAAAGTACGCACGGTCCCGTGCATCACAACGGACTTGGAGACGACATTCGCCGCCGTGCCGTATTCCATTTTGCCGATCGAAACGCAGGCGGGCAGCATCGGATCGATTTCACGGCTGACGATTCTTTGAAGAGCAAGTATCAGCTCCGCCGCCACAGGCAGCGGATCGACCGCCATGTGCGGCCATGCCCCATGCCCGGCGACACCGTCCACTTTCAGCGTGAAGAGGTCGCTGCTCGCCATGACGGGCCCCGGACGCAGCCCCAATTTTCCTTTAGGAACGTCATGCCAGATATGCGGGGTGATGATCACATCGACATCCGGATTTTTCAAACCGCCCGCCTCGACCATTTTTGCCGCGCCGCCGGTATTCTCCTCCGAGGGCTGAAAGATCGCCTTGATATTTCCGTTCAGAACGTTTTTATAGCGCGCAAGAATCTTGGCGGCGCCCAAAACGACCGTCATATTGCCGTCGTGCCCGCACGCATGCATACACCCGGGAATCTCGGAAGCATAGTCGACGCCGGTTTCCTCGGGAATTTCCAGCGCATCCAGACACGCCCTGAGCGCAAACGTCGGGCCGGCATGGGCGCCGTACAACACGCCGATCACCCCGGTACCGCCTATACCGGAGGCGACTTCATACCCGCATTCTTTCAAGTAATTCGCTACTTTTTCGGACGTGTAGTACTCTGCGAATCCCGGCTCGGGATGCCGGTGCAGATCGCGGCGAAGCGCTCTCAATTCATCCCGGATCTCTTCCACTGCGCGTTCAAGACTGGTCATGAGAATTCCTCCCGAATTAATTTCTTGCTCTTTTCTACATATTTCCCTCCGCAACGACGCTTGGAAGGCGCTTCCTGCCGAAACACTCACCGAACGCCGCCCCTCCCAGAATCAGCGCCGCCCCGATCATCTGTTCAGGAGTCAGACGTTCGGCCAGGAAAACCGCCGAAAAGACCAGCGCCGAGAGCGGATCAAGATAGCCGCAAATCGCGACCGATTGCGCCGGAAGCCGCTGCATCGACGAAAAGTACAGATAGCATCCGACGCCCGTGTTCACAAACCCCAGTACAGGAGAACGGGCGCGAAACTTCCGGAAGGAATGGAGAACGTGAGCCCCTGCACAAGGATCGTAAAGAGAGCCACTGTGACGAAGCCCGCAAGAAGTTGCCAGACGGCGTTCTCGAACCCCGTGATGCTCGCGGCCATCTTGTTGAGGATCACCATGAGCGCGAACATGACCGCCGAGAGCACGCCGCACAGCAGTCCCCATGAAAGTCCGTCCACCATCAGCGCGTCCCGGTTGACAAGAAACATCCCCAGAAGAACGGCGATAAAGCCGCATATCCTTGCGGGAGTCAGCTTTTCCTTGAACAACAACGGCGAAAGCGCCATCACGATGACCGGTCCGCAGTAGTACGCCAGCGTCGCCATCCCGACGCCGATCCTTTGGTACGCCTCGAAGAGAAAGATCCAGCTCGCGCCCATGGCGATCCCCGAGAGAATCAAGAACGCGAGGTGCCGTTCATTCCGCAGCCCGGTGAACTCTCCCACCGGTCATGACGAATACGGCGAGAAGGAACAAACTGCCGATCAACGTCCGCAGAAAGACAATCTCATGACTGCTCATCAGGATATGGCTCGCCACGATCCCGTTCGAGCCGAACAGCAGACACGCCGATATGAATTTCACGTAATGCATATTCATTGCTCTCCCCCTCTCCTCAATCCCAAGATTTCAGAGACTCCTTTGAATCAGCGCTATTCTCTCTCATATGCTCGAATTAGCGAGCGGCGTCGGTAAAGCACTCCTTCAGAGCACCTTCGGAGCTTCACGGTACAACCCCCGCTCCATTATGATATTGATTATCAGTTGCACATTTGGCCATTTTGTGGCATCATGTCAACAGAATACAAGGCTCTATTTTCCGGGTGAAAATGCACGGAAGGATTGGTTCCCCCGCTTTACCGGTACACACACCATTGTACACTTTCGCAGACGCCCGGTCATCTTGTCGAGGAGGAAAGATCACTGTGAATACAATCATCGAAGAGCTTATCGAGTACGGACTCTCCCATTTCAAGGGAGAGCGTGTGGAAGACGTCCGAGTAGGACTGGGCTATACCGCAGTCAAGCTTGATTCCGCACAGGCGGGAGTCGCGTGCATGCTCCGGCATCGCCTCGACAATGCGGGCTGCTGCTTGATGGCGAACGCCGGTTCTCTTGCGGGAAGCCCCGCTGATAGGGTCATTCCTCTCCTGCGTTCCCCGAACATCGCGGAGACCTCCGTCGGACTGGCGACTATTAACGCGCTGATTCCGCAGGACAAGTACGATGAAGAATCATCCAACGACGATCTTGTCCAGCTGCTCAACATTACTTCGAACGACCGGGTGGGAATGGTCGGCGATATAACTCCCCTTTTCAACAGAATTCAAAAACACGCGAAAGAATGCATCGTCTTCGACGAAGGGAAAAGCGATTGGGAAGGGATCGCCGACACCGCCCTTGAAAAGGACCTGCTCCCGCGTTGCGACGTCGCTCTTCTTTCCGCGACGACGCTGCTCAACAACACGTTCGAAAGCGTGCTCTCGATGGTGGCCGGAGCGCGGGAGATCTGCGTCATCGGTCCTTCGGCGCCTCTGCTGCCCGAAGTGTTCAAAAAACGGGGAGTGACGCTGCTTTCCGGACGCCGTTTTCTCGACGCTGACCGGCTGCTTCGGATTGTCAGCGAGGCCGGGGGAACTAAGTTTTTCGGGCCAGTCAGCCTGAAAGTCAACATACCTTTGAAGTAAAAGAATAGCTATTCCATCGCAAGGCATAGGTGCATTCAAGGGAAGGCCCACAAGGAGGGAAGCGGCCCGAAGAGAAACAGGCAAAAAAGTTCAACTCCCGGGCCGCTCGAGGATTGTCAGTTTTTTATGCCATGCGATTCCAGGTACGTACGTGTCCGAAGTTCGACGTTTTTCTGAAGGTTTCTGTAGAAGAAAGTATAGTCGTAAGGGTGGTAGAACTCCGGGATTTTCATGGCGTCAAGGTCGTCGATGTTGGAGGGCGTCGGGATGACGAAAGCCCCGTCGACGGTCTGTCCTCCCGTATAGTGGGGGATCTCCAGAACTCCCTTGTCGGAAAAAAATACCGCCCCCAAGTTCCGATCCGCATCCGCAACCTCCCCGGTGATGGTCATGGTGAGCGGATTGACGCCCACGGCCCCTTCCCGGACGATGCTGTACCCCGGATTGGGTCCTTGTGTGTTGTAGCTGACGATGCCCCCCGTCCGATCCGGGCTCTCGGCTATCTTTAAAAAAGGATATCGGGCAAGGTCGTCTTTCGTGACCGACCAGCCGATGATATAGGCCGCAACCAGCTTCTTCCTCAGTTCGGCATCGCCGAAGCGCCGTTCCAAAAGATGCAGCAGGTGTTCCGATCCTTGGCTATGACCTGCCAGGATAAAGGGCCTCCCCTTGTTCCAATACCTCATGTAGGCGTCGAAGGCAGTCTCCACGTCCGAGTAGGCCACGTCAAGCGATTTTCTGGCCGGACTCTCCTCGGGAGTATGCAGCACAGCCAGGTTCGCCTGGCGGTAGTACGGGGCATAGAGACAAGCGGATGTTGAAAAAACCCCCGCCTGACTCTTCATAACCCCTCGAGCCTTTGGATCGGCGCTCTCGCCCTCAAGGGACTGGTTCCAATTTTCATCGCCGTTATACGTCGTAGGGTGAACAAAAAAGATATCCACCGGATACGGAAGAGGCTCTTCGGGCAGAACGGCCCAGCTTGTCGGCAAGGAATAGTCCGGGGAGGAAGGAGCCAGAGACGGGTCGAAAGAATACCCCGGTTCCGCACAGGAAATTCCTGGAAAATATGGTATCAGGACGAGAGTAAGCAACACGGCAAGAATAAAAGAAAACCGTCTGGGCATCAGAATTCACTCCTTTAATTTGTATGTACAGTTTTAGATTCAGTGATCACGCATGAATCGAATCCTCTCCGAAGCTTTGTGTATTTTCTTCCGTCGAAACCGGCGTCCAACAAGCCGAAACCTTTTCGGGCTTCCTCTCGCAGACCAACCGTTCATAGCGCCCCTCCCCCTTTTACTGAATTATTTCCTCGCGACGCGGAGGCTTGTGCGCTCGTCGTACAGGCCGGAATTGATGGCGTCCAGCGTATCGAAGATGCCCGCGACGACGTTCTCCCTGCCGTCGAAGAGGGCGTCCGGGCCGCCCGAGTCGAGGCGGGTGAACGGCGGTTCGTAGAGTGCGGACGGTTCCATCACGCCGTACGCCGTAAGCTGGTCGATGATCGTCTCGACGAAGCGGATCTGCTGCGGGGTGAGGCTGCGGTCGTTGAGGAACGCGGAGAAGGAGCCCTGCGCCGCGTTCCGGTCCATTCCCACCAGAGTGCGGACGAACCACGCGAGCGACGGCGCGTTGCTCCGCGCGAGCATCCCCTCGAGAAGCGCTCCGCCGTCCTCCTCGCCTATCGCAGCCAGAGTGCGCTCCAGCTCCTCCAGGTCAATCGGCGTCAGCGGCATGTTGGCGCGCAGACGGTGGATGACGATGTGGTCCAAGTGACTGCGGAGGTAGTCCTTCACCTTCTTCTCGTACTGCGCGCCCGTCATCTTGGGCATGGCGGGGGTGGACTCGTCCCCTTCGTCGAGCAGCTCGTCCTCGAAGTCGGTGTACACCAGCGTGCGCTTCTTCCTGTCGAGGAAGGCGACCAACCCGCGCAGACGGAGACGCATCTCCTCCAGCATGTCGAGCGTAACCCCTTCCCAGAACGAAACCTCCTGAAGCGCCGCAAGATAGGCCAACTGCGCCTTCACCGCCGGAATCGCAGTCTTCTCCTCCAGCAGCGCCGCGATCTCCGTCACGCGCCGCCTGCGCCGCTCGAAACCGCCTTGATTCCCCTCGACGAGCGCAAGCTGCATGGAGAGCGCCGTCAGGTCGAACAGCCGCGCCTCGATCACGTCCTCCTCCGCCTCGCCCGGAAGCCCCGCGACCTCCCTGTGCAGCAGTTCATACTCTTCGTTCGTGAGCACGCTCCACGCCTCGCGCTTCCGGAAGCGCTCCACCGCCTGAAGGTGCATCCGCACGATGAAGTTCCGCGGATTCATCGCCGCCACCTCGCCGTGCAGCACACGAACAAGCGCGCCGTCGAGCGTCCCTCCAGAGTCCAGTTCGGGGGCCTTCCTGACGTGCTCCAGCAGCCGCACACGCGAGCGGAAGAGCCGCACGCCGAGCGGAGCGGCGTCGGTTGCCTCCATCCCCTCCGGGTTCTCGCCGAAGAACTCGAAGTTGCCGCAGAAGTCGAAGATGCGGAAATCCTCCTTGTCGCGCCCCGGCCCGAAGAGATCCGGACAGAGCCGCGTGCCGCGCCCGATCATCTGCCAGAACTTGATCCTGGAGTACACCGGCTTGAAGAAGACGAGATTCGCCACCTCGGGGATGTCGATGCCGGTGTCCAGCATGTCCACGGAGATGGCGATGTGCGGCGGTTTGTCGGGTTGGGCGAAGTCGTCGATCAGGCTCTGCGGATACCTGGCGTAGTTGTCGATCACGCGCGCGAAGCTCCCCGCGTAGTGCGGGTAGTGTTCGTCGAAGCGCCGTTCGACGAACTGAGCGTGCTCATGGTTCCGGGCGAAGAGAATCGTCTTGGCGAGCCGGTCGCCGCCCTTCACCGTATGCCCGCGCTCCATCAGATACCCGAGCGCCTTGTCCGCCGTATCGCAGTTGAAGAGCCAGCTGTTCACAGCCGAGGCGTTCACCCTCTCGGGAAGCCCTCGCTCCTCCGCTTCGTCACCCCAGTCCAGGCTCTCCCACTGTGCCTTCTCTTCATCCGTCAGGGAGTCGTAGACAATCCCCTCGCGGGGAAACTTCAGCTCCGCCTTCCGCACCTTGTACGGCACGAGGAAACCGTCGGCAACCGCCGTCTCCAGCTCGTAGGCGTCGGTCGGCACCCCCGGCTCCAGCTCGAAGAGGTCGTAGGTGTTCTTGTCCACGTCGTCGCGCGGCGTCGCCGTCAGCCCCACGAGCAGCGAGTCGAAGTAGCGGAAGATCGCGCCGTACTTCTGATAGACCGAACGGTGGGCCTCGTCGATGATCACGAGGTCGAAGTACCCCGGACCGAAGCGCGCCGCCTCCCCATCCGTCGTGTCGATCAGCCCCATCATCGTCGGATAGGTGCAGACGAAGACGCGCCCTTCGGCCTCCTTGTCGGTCACCAAGTTCACAGGGCTCGACTCCGGCAAGTGCCTCTTGAAAGCGTTCACCGCCTGATGCACCAGAGAAACCCGGTCCGCCAGAAAGAGCGCCCGCTTCACCCATCCGGCCCGCTGCAACGCGTCCACCAGAGCGATGGCCGTGCGCGTCTTGCCCGTCCCCGTCGCCATCACCAGCAGCGCCTTGCGCCGGGATGCCGCGAACTGCGCGAAGATGCTGCCGATAGCGCGCTTCTGATAGTACCGTTCGACGATGGCGTCCCGCACCTGCGCCACGTCGAGCGCTCCACGCTGCGAACGCCGCAGAATCAGCCGCGACAGTTCGTCCTTCGTGAAGAACCCCGCCACCGTGCGGGGAGGATAAAAGGCGTCGTCCCACAGCCACGTCTCGTACCCGTTGGTGAAGAAGATCACCGGTCGCTGCCCGTGCATCGCCTCAAGACAGTCGGCGTACAGCTTCGCCTGCTGACGTCCGGCGGCGGGATCGACCGTCGTCCGTTTCGCCTCCACCACGGCCAGCGGTTTCCCGTCATCGCCCCAGAGGACGTAGTCCGCGAACCCCTCGCCCTGTGCGTTCGGCATTCCCGAAACCCGGTATTCCCGGTCGCGGAGGCTGTCGAGCGGCCACCCTGCCCGGCGCAGCTCCGCGTCGATCAGCCAGCGCCGCGTTTCGGCCTCCGAGTAGTCGTGCGTATCGGGGACGGTTTCGCTCGCGGCGCGGATCTCCGCCAATCGTGCACGCAGCTCGCGCACCTCCGTGTCCAGCGTGTCGCGCTTCCTTCGTTCTTCGAGGGCGAGCCTGCTCTGCTCGGAAAGCTTTTCTCCGAGCGCCTCAAGCTCCGTACGCGGAACCGCGTCGCCGCCCCTCGCCTCGGGCACTCGATCATCCCGCCATACGGCGTCCGGAGGTAGGGCGCCGGGAACGTAGGTCCGCGTCAGCCAGTAGCAGACGTGGAACAGCTCCTTCACCGCGAGCACCGCATCAGAAGGGCGAACCGGACGGGTGTCGTGCACGGCGCGGTTCCCCATCCTCTGGATCACCCGCGCCTTCTGGAAGACCGCCTGCGGAAGCAGATTTTGAAAGGTGGGCTCGTGGAGCAGCGCACCGAGGCTGTCGTCGTACGGCGTCCGAAGTGCCGGATCGCGCCTGTAAAGCCAGTGCACCGCAGCCTCCAGCGCGAAGCGCGCATGGAAACATGCCGCGCGCGGGTCGCCGGAAACATACCCCTCCGCCCGAATCGCGGACTCGGCGATATCCCGAAACTCATCCGGAAGGAAGGCGAAGTTACTCATGGCGAAGGCTCCCTGGTGCGGTAGGCTTGCTGGACATGGTTGGGCTGATTGGGAAAAAAACCCAGGCTCCTCCGCTACAAAGCGGATTGGAATGTACATCATCCTTATGTGTGGACTTCGGCTCCTTGTGTATGGACTTCGTTTTCTTATGTGTGGACTTCCACCCTGAATGTGTGGACTTACCCAACGAATCACCACATCCAATCGTCATACCTTTGGAGTAAAAAGTTATACCTTCGGAGCTCCAAGGCATATCTTCGGAGTTCAATGTTATACCTTCGGACCTCCTATGGGGCTCCGAAGGCTTCCTTCCACAGTGTGTGGACCTCCAGAGAGAATGTGTGGGGTTAACATTTAAATGAGTGGGGTTCGTCTCCAAATGTGTGGGGCTCGCCTCCAAATGTGTGGGGTTGCCCGCACAAACTAACCTATCACGTAGCCGAAAACCGGTAGAACGCTGGTCTTCGATGCCGATATTCCCGGTCCAAAGCAACCGAGGCAAGACCTCGCGCAGCTCGTCGATGTTGAAAGGAATGTCCGTCATTGGTCTGTCACAGCTCCCCGTTGAAGGCGCGCGACTGGAGCGAAGCGAAGAGCGCATCCAGCTCGTCCAGATGTGCGCGCAAACGCGCCTTCTGGCATTCCGCCGCCTCCACGATGGAGGCGAAGCGGCGTTGGAGGGAAAGTGGGGGAAGGGGGATACGGATTCCTCGTATCATACTTAAATTTAAATTTTTCTGACGCACTCCTCGCTGTAGACGACGATAATGCTCTCTGCCGACAGTAATCACGAAATACACATACAACACATCAGCAACATGACGATCAATAATTGAAAAAGCAACTGCCTGATTACAAGAACAGTCAATTCCAACAATACTAGCTTTTAAAGCTGCTGTATCGTACATGCCGAGCATCAGAGCTCCCTTAGGTACAGACTTTGCCGAAGTATTTTTGATTGCCTCTTTACTTATGCTTTCATTGCTTTGAAACAAGAACAATTGATTTAATTCGCCAGAAGAAAACCACGGTATTTCACCATTAAAATAATCTATGTTTGTGCGCGTGGGAGTACCGCCACTTTGCCAATCTCCAATCTCGCTCAAAGAAACAGTAGCGAATCGCATCGGATTCGTAACGGGATCGCCGAACATGTCGAGGAAGGTGGATTGGAGCAGGGCGTCGAGCTGGGCGATGGACTCGCGGCGCTTGACCCGCAATGCGTCCGCCGCATCCAGAATCGCCGCGATTCGCTTCTGCTCCTCAATCGGCGGAAGAAAAAATTTAATATTATCCAAATGTTCATTCTTTAAATTGTTAATATTAGCCCCTTCAGCTAGCGAGGAAACTGTTCGCCTATAGGAAACAGTTCCAAAAAAGTGTCCAAAATATCGTGGATGCACCTTTGTTGTATCTGGCCGCAAAACCTTGCAAAAAGCACCAAAGGCACCTTCAAAACCATTTTTCGCTTGGGCAGCTTTTCCAACTACCGAAATGCTTCCACTCGAGGCAGCTATAACAACATCATTTTGGAATATCCTTTGTTTTGGTGAGATAAATTTATTCGGTATAAAAACCAATTCATCGAATTCTAATCCATACTCGCCAATGTTGTTTGCACGAAGAACAGGAGAATAATTCTCTTTAGGTTCTGTGCTTACAACACTTTTTTCATACGTAACACCTCTTATTTGCTCACTTATCTCAAAGACTGAAACCATTCTCATCCCAGCAACCCCTCCAGCTCGCGGCGTCCCTCGGCGATCTCGGCCTCCAGCGCGGCGAGGCGTTCGAGGATCAGCTTGGGCGGGTCGTACTCCACCGCCTCATAGGTTACCTCCTTGTAGCGGTTGATGGAGAGGTCGTAACCGTTGGCCTCGATCTCCGACTTGGGGACCATGAAGCTCTTCTCGGTGCGTTTTCGCTCCGTTTCGGCTTCGCGGTTCCGCCAGCGGGCAACGATGTCGGGGATGTCGCTCTCCTGCAAGGGGGCGCGCTTGTCGTCCAGCGAGTAGCCGTCGTTCTGCATGTCGTAGAACCAGACGTTGTCCGTGCCGCCTGAGTTGGTCTTCGTGAAGAGGAGGATGGCCGTGCTCACACCCGCGTACGGTTTGAAGACGCCCGAGGGCATGGAGATCACGCCGTCGAGCCGCTGCTCCTCCACCAGCAGCTTCCGCAGCCCCTTGTGCGCGTTGCTGGAGCCGAAGAGGACGCCGTCCGGCACGATGACCGCGGCGCGCCCTCCGCTCTGGAGCAGACGCAGGAAGAGCGCGAGGAAGAGCAGCTCGGTCTTCTTCGTCTTGACGATACGCTGCAGGTCCTTCGCGGTGGATTCGTAGTCCAGGCTGCCGGCGAAGGGAGGATTGGCGAGGACGAGAGTGTACTTTTCGGCGTCGTCCTCGTCCGACTGGGCCAGCGAGTCGCGGTAGCGTATGTCCGGGTTCTCTACCCCGTGGAGCAGCATGTTCATGCTGCCGATGCGGAGCATGGTGGCGTCGAAGTCGTAGCCGTGAAAGGTGCTCTCGTTGAAGCGCCGCCGCGATTCGGCGTCCTTGTAGATTTCGTCGCCGTGGCAGCGCAGCAGGTATTCCGAGGAGGCGATGAGGAAGCCCGCCGTGCCGCACGCGGGGTCGCAGATGACGTCGCGGGGCGTGGGAGCGGTCATGTCCACCATCATTTTGATGATGTGGCGCGGGGTGCGGAACTGGCCGTTCTGCCCGGCGGTTGCGATCTTGCCGAGCATGTATTCGTAGAGGTCGCCCTTTGTGTCGGCGTCGGCCATGTCGATGGCGTCGAGCTGGTCGACGACGTTGGCCAGCACGCGGGGGGCGGGCATCATGAAGATGGCGTCTTTCATGTGGTGGCTATATGTGCTGCCGTTGCCGTCCGATCCGTTGCGCCCCAGCCCCTTGATGAAGGGGAAGACCTCGTCGCGGACGACGGCGAACATCTGCTCGGGCGCGGTCTCCTTGAAGCGCGACCAGCGGAGATGCTCCTGTCCGAGAGAGAATATAGGACCTTCGAGGGGCGTGCCGAAGTGGGCGGCCTTGTGTTCCTTGAGCGTGTGCAGCTCGTCGAGGCGCTTGATGAACAGGAGGTAGGTCAGCTGTTCGATAACGGAAAGGGGATTGGATATCCCTCCCGACCACATGGTATCCCAGATTCGGTCGATTCGAGATTTAATTTCTCCGGTGATCATAGGGCGCCTCCTGTGCGATGGCATGACGGTTCGACCGCGACGCGCATTCCCCGGATCAGACACGCGCCAAGCGGCGTACCGATGGGCAAGCGTTCGCAATCTGTGAACGATGTCACTCTACTATAGCACGTTTTTTCAGGCTTTTTTGTTTTGGAAATTCGCGTGGAGATGGTCTCTTGCACTCGATTCACGCCACCTTCGCAGCGCGTCCTCAAGCATGGAGGGTACGATGAGGGGGCCTTCAGAGACGGGGAGGGCAATCCAGTGTTCGCAGCCGCCGCCGCCGAAGGCGAACTCGACGGCTTTGAGGTGCGCGCGTTCGCGGCCTGCGGGTGAGCGTTCCAGTCTGCTCGACAGCTCTTTAAAGTGTCTCAGGGCGGCGCGGGGGTCTTCGATGCGGAACGAGCCGACGCTCTTCCATGCATCCACAGCGCCGACTTCAGCGAACAGGAAGTCGCGTCCAACCGGAATTCCGGGCTTCTCGGCGACACGCCGGAAGAAGTCGCGGCCGTTTGCGGACGAAGCAAGCGCACGGTTAAAGTCGAGGACGAAACGCAGCAGATCCTCCGGCGTCCCGCGCTTCCGAGCGCCGAAAAAAGCGTCGCCGAAGAAGGCTTCGCAGGCTATTTCATCTTTCGAGCCGAGGTACCTTTTTACCTCGGCCTCGGATGTAAATCCCCCCGGCTGAAAGACTTCCGCGCGCTCCCATTCGCCCCCGGCGGCCATCTTCCCGAGCGAGGGCGGCGCGTTGAAAAGAGGGCTTCCTATGATGCCGGATGCGGGAGCGTCAAACGCAGCTTCATCGGCAATGAATATCACGGCAACTCTCCGAGCCGGGCCGGTTCTTTTTGCACGGCTTCGAAAATCTCCTCGAAAGGAACGGGCTTGCCGAAGAGGTACCCTTGGTATTGAAGGCATCCGAGGGCCTGAAGCGCCTTCCTCTGGTCCTCGTTTTCGACGAACTCCGCGACGACCGAAAAAGACATCGCAGCGCCCAGGGAGACTATGGAGGCGATAATGTCGGCGCACTTCTTGTCGCCCGTGACTCCGCGGACGATCGAGCCGTCGATTTTGATGGTGTCGAACGAGTACTCCCGCATGTATTTCAAAGAGGTATGGCCCATTCCGAAGTCGTCCATCGCCAGCCTGACTCCGTGCTGCACAAGCGTCTTCAACTGCTCGATAACACGTGCGCTGTTGGCGAGCGCAGACTCCTCGGTGATCTCTATTTTGATGGACCCCGGATCGACCGCGTGCTTGTCGACAAGCGCCAGAAGCGTCCGGGCGAAGTGCTCGTCCTCAAGCTGCACCGGAGAGACGTTGATGGAGAAGACCATATCCGTTCTCCCGGTTGAGCGCACGCGGGCGAGGTCGGAGCATGCCCGGTCGAGAATCCAGTATCCCAATTTCCCGATGAGTCCGGTGGATTCCGCCAGTCGAATGACCAGCTGCGGCGCAATGGGACCGTAGTTTTCGTGCGTCCACCGCAGCAGAGCTTCCACGCCGAAGACGCGCCCGTCGTGATCCACCTGGGGCTGATAGTGCAGGCGCAGCTTGTCGTTTTGGAGATCGTTCTCAAGGTCCAGAGCGAGAAAACGAAGGAAATCCGCCGTTTCCGTATGCCCGTGCATCGTAAAGCGCAAGGGATCGTGCTCGAGCATAGAGTACGCTTTGTCCAGCGCGTTCGAGATTTTTTTATCGGTGGCCGACCGCGCCAGACGTATGAACGGCAGATAGCAGAGTGTTCCCAGGGCAAGGTTGAAGAGTTGCAGCGCAACGCCGCGGAACGACCCCGTAGCGATATACCCGCTGATGAAAACGGGAGTCGTCCACTCCACGTGATTGACTGTGTGCGGAACCAGCCCGAGCGAGACCGCGAAGAAGGACGTCGCCGTCAGGAGGACCGGGAGGAAGATGAACGGGATGAAGTAGACGGGATTGAAGACGATCGGGATTCCGAAAATGATCAGTTCGTTGACGTTGAGCAGAAGGGGAAGCGAAGAGAGCTTGATCAGGCGGCGCTCCGAGCGGCTTTTGCTGAAGAGCAGAATGCTCGCCACAAGGCAGAGCGTCGCGCCGCTGCCTCCCATCAGGACGAACGTGTCCAGAAATGTCTTTGAGACAATCTCCGTGGGGAGCTGCCCGGAAGCGACGAGCTCCTGATTGACCTGAAGCGCCGGGACGAAAAGATCCTGGGCGACCGCTTCGAGCACGTTGCTGCCGTGAATGCCGAAACACCACATCAAGTGGACAAGAAAGACGAAGAGCAGCGCGCTTCCCAGAATCGGCCCCTTGCCGAGCAGCGCCGCGTATATTTCTCCGGCCCATCCTCCGGTCAGGTTTGCCGGCGACAGAAACTCTTTGTACAGAACGGCGGAAAGGGCGAAAAGTGTGATCGTCGTCATGGCAGGGAAGATAGACGACAGAGACGAGTTGTAAAACGCGTAGGCATCTGCGGAGTATACTCCGATTCTGAAGAGTTTTATCCTCCTCAACCGGACGAAGAGCATTGAAGCCAGCAGGGCCGAGACAATCCCCCCTGCGACCGACGTGTTGCCGAACGCGGTGATCAAGGGTTCGCCGGAGGACGCGCAGCGAAAAATGATAAACGAACTCAACGCGGTTATGGAGACGATGAGCGGGCTGAGTTTCTCTTTGAGCGACTCGTTCTTTTTCAAGGCGTACGCATGGGCTATTGCGAAGGTGAGAAGCAGAGAGAGGATATCCAGCGTTCCGTTCTGCACGAAGTCGAGCAATCGCTCCAGCGCGCCTCCGAACGCCTGTCTCAGAAAATCCTGATACGGGGAGATGGGGAGACTGCGGAGAGCGAGCGCCAGAGAACCGGCCATCACCAAGGGAATGACGCTCATCATACCGCGGCGGACGGCGGCGACGGGAGCGAAGGACTCCAGTTCAATCGTAAATCGCTTTATGGCGTCGAGAACCCCTCGTCCATCCATCATTTCATCGGCCCCTTTCCTCCCCGGGTCGTCAGGTTGCTCGCCTGCGCGTACACACAACACAAGAGGACGTGGAACGGAAAACTATCCGTCCTCCGCCCTCCTGGAAAACAGAAGCGATACAAGGAAACTCTCGGAGAAAGCGCCGCCGAACGTCGAATCCCCGTTCCGGGTCCACTCCGTCAACGGCGATATGTTATGCCTTCTTGCACTTTTTCGGAGCTCTTGCGGCCTTTTCGATTTTCTCGGCCTTTACCGGCGCCTCGGGTTTCTCCGGTTTCTCGGCTTTTTCCTCTTTCACAGCATTCTCGACTTTCAAAACGTCGGAAGAGGAATTTTTCCGGATGCTCTCGATTCCTTTGATCGCGCTCGCTTTGGCTTTGTATCCTTCGGAGACGCCGATGATCTGGCCGTTCCGGGCTTTCAGACGGAAACGGAACTCTCCGGCCTTATCGGCGTACACTTCAAACTTGGGATTGGTCTCTTTCTTGAAGCCTTCGAGAGTCTGGTCCTCGACAGCCGCCAAGGGAGCGTTCGTGCGAACGCTTTCGACGCCCTGAAGGCAGCTGGCTTCCCGGTTGTACCCCTCGGAGGTCAGGATGATTTCACCGTTGTCCGCTTTCAAATTAAAGTAGAACTTGGATTTTGACTCGCGAACGGCATACTTACCCATACGATCCCCTCCCAATGATTTGCTAATTTTGTTTATTGTAGAACTTATAAATAGCCGGGTCAACCATAGTTCTCAGCTAATACGCGAAAAAGCGGCGATTTACGCTTTTCATGTCGGCATTTTTCACAATCGAGGACGGAACAGAGCTGCAAAGGGCGAGAAAAACCACCCTTAAAAGAGAATCCCCACCGTTCCGCCGTGCGAGGGCATCATGATAGAATAATCGCGATATTACAGGGAGCCCCCCGCTCCTATCCTTGGAAAGGCTGGTGAAATAATGACGAAGAGAATGTGTGTTCTATGTTTGTGCGCGGCGACAGTATTCGGTTTTGTGTTCTGGACAGCTGGGAACGCATCTGCGGATGAGCGAAACTCTTTCATGGACGCGGTGTTCTCCGCTATTGAGAGCGCGGAAAATCTGAACTTGAGCGATGGCAACATGAAGATAGCAAGTTACGAGGGGCCCGTCTCGAACAAGGACGAAAAATTCATGGGGCTGCTGCGGGCGAAGCTTCGCCTAGCCCACATCTTTAGAAAGCTGGAGTACCCGGAGGAAAACCTGTCGGCGCTCAAGGGATACGAGTTCGTGCGCCTGATGATCGCCGCCTCCTCCAGCGGATCGCTGGATACCGCAGGGTCTCCTTTCGATCTGGGCGACTACATTGTTTTCCAGCTCATTCTTCCGCTGCAGCTTGAGCCTCTCATCCGGGAGCTGCCCGCCTACTACGACGCGGTGAAATCGAAGGAGGACTGGCAGGAAAAATTCGACTTGATCCTCGAGACGGGGGACGAGTACGGTCCTTCTTTGAATAGGGGGAAGACCTTCCATCTCGCGGGGTTCCCGAAGGTGAACACGAAGAAGGAGTACACGATGGCGATCGACGTGGAGTTCAAGGACGAGTCGCTCTACTACTCGGAGGCGGACTCCTCGATCGAGGGGTGGCTTTATTCCTTCTGGCTGCGCCGCTACCAGGAGGGCTCGCTGGAGACGGTGAAGATCATCCTGGACTGGCTGAACACGACGCTCGACGAGGTTGAAAAAGCGGTGGGATAGCTCTTCGAAGGTTGCGTTTTTTCAGGAACGCGCCCGGCGGCAACGATGCGCGAAGCATCTCTTGTCGGCCGGGCGCGCGTTATCGAGGCGTTTATTCTCGTTCCGGCGAAGCGAGAGGCGGCGCGGCGACCTTTCCCTTCACGAGCAGCGTATTGCAACGAGCGCCGGCAAGACGATGTCGCAAAATCTCCTGATATTCCGAAGAGCAATACCATCTTCGAAACTCTTTCTCGCTCGGGAATCGAATGAGCACAAGGCGCTCGCAGGACCAATCTCCCTCCACTACTTCGGGTTCCGTATCGACGGCGAGGTACTCTCCTCCGTATCTTTCGAATACCGAGTCAGCTCCGGCGAGGTATTTTTCATACTCCTCGCTGTCGCGGATCGCTATGGAAGCGACGAAGTAGACGCTTATACGGTCCATTCACCGCTCGCGATCTCGAACACTTTTCCCCCGACCATGATATCGATGTTTCCGTCGTTGCGCTCCTCCGCTTTGAGGAACAAAAGCGACGGCCGTTCGATTTCGTGCCCCTGGCCGACGATACATTCGATCTTCGGCGAATGCATTATTCCGTGTTTCACCAGGTAGCCCGCAAGACATCCGTTGCCGCTTCCCGTCGCCGGGTCTTCCGGTATGCCGAGATAGTCGGCGAACATCCTGACGCTCACGCCGTGCGTGTCGCTCCTGCCCTCAAGGCAGAAGAGAAGCAGGTTCTTCGCATGCGAACGCTCGATAAAACGGAAGTACTTCTCTCTGCTCACCTTCGCGGCGCGAAGAGCGTCTAGCGAAGCGACGGGGATGATAATGTGGGGCAATCCCGTGGAGATGTCCTGAACAGGGTATTTTTCCACGATGTCGTCGGCGCGGAGCCCCAGAACATCGGCGAGTTCCGACGGAGCGAACTTCTCCCCGAAGACAGGCTGTATCTGATGCATCCAGAGCGGTCCCCCGTCTTCCTTGGGTATTTCCACCGGAATTATCCCCGCTTTCGTCGAGAGGCGCACGCTCTCGGGACGGTCTTTCATCGTATAGCGGTACGCCGCGTAAGCGGCTCCGAGGCTCGGATGTCCGGCAAAATCCACTTCATGAGCCGGAGTGAAGATGCGGACGCCGACGAGTTCGTCGGATTCCTCCCTGGGGAGAAGAAAGACGCTCTCGGAAAAGTTCAGTTCACGGGCAATCTTCTGCATCGCCTCTTCGGGAAGGGGTGTTCCGCACAAAAACACGCCCAGTTGATTTCCGGAGTACTTGGTTTCAGCAAAAACATCCAGTATATGAAACTGCATTTTCGCGTCCTCTCTCTTCGAAACAAGCTACTCTGCGGAAGCGCGCAGAGCGCGGGCAAGCTGCGCAACGCGTTTTCCCAGTTTTCGGGCGGTTGCAGCAGTCGCGGAATCGGGGACCCCGCTGCAGGCCGCTCCGTAGTGTCCGCTTGCGTCGAGGGGATCGCCGACGACGATCATGCCGTTGATCAACATGGCCTGGAGGATCGAGAGCATCGTGGTCTCCTTCCCTCCCGTATGGTGTCCGGAGGTGCAGAACGCGGCGCCGACCTTGTTTCCCATCTTCCTTCTCACAGGAAGAAGACCGTCGAAAACAGCCTTCAGTTCCGCAGCCATCGAACCGTAATAGACGGGCGATCCGGCGATAATCCCCGAAGCGGAGACAAAATCGTCGTTGGTGACCTCATCAGCCCTTTTCATACGGCATACCGTTCCTTCCACCTCCTGCACTCCCTTGGCAACCTCCTCGGCCAGTTTTGCGGTGTTTCCGCTCTTCGAATAATAAACAACAAGTATTTCCATGTTCTCCTCCTTCCGGCAACACCCTACAATTCTTCCGCGATATACTCCGTTACCTTCGCTATCGCGGCCTCGTCCCGCCTGAAAAACGTCCATTTCCCGATGCGCGTACCGATGACCAGTCCCGCGTCGGCCAAAATCTGCAAGTGACGGGTCGCCGTCGGCTGGGCGATATTCAGCTTCTCGGCGATTCTGATCACACATACGCCGTCCTTGACAAGGTCTCCGTCCGTCTGGGGCGGGAAGTGCCTGGTCGGCTCCTTGAGCCACTCGAGGATAACCAACCTCTTTTCATGCGCAAGCGCTTTGAATATTTTCTCTGATCGTATTTTCATATAGCTATATTACTATATTTCTATATCTTGTCAAGCCTGCTGGAGAGAACTCTCTCCACATCCCTGCACAGCCCGCCGCATACAAAAAACCCCGCATCCTTGCCGGATACGGGGACGCGTCTTTCCAAAAGCGTAATCATTCGGACGTGTAGCTCGCCGTGATATAGCTGGTCCCGCCGGTCTTTTCCGCCTCGGCGGGGTTGTACTCGAAGGAGGAGGCGTGCGCGAGGATAACGGGCGTCGCGCCC
This sequence comes from Aminobacteriaceae bacterium, assembly GCA_963668335.2. Classification (GTDB taxonomy): domain Bacteria; phylum Synergistota; class Synergistia; order Synergistales; family Aminobacteriaceae; genus JAAYLU01. The sequence goes on from CAXXRY010000027.1 coordinate 85,612, forward strand.
AGCGACTTCTGGAGCGTCATCTGCACGAAGAGCGCTCCCCGCGAGTCGATGTGCGAGGGCTGGCGGAGGAAGACGACGCGCTCCGGGTCACAGGAGAGAAGGGCGGCGACGCTTTCCGCGTCGCGCAGCGCCGTCTCCTCGCGATCGAGGTAGTGAGAGAAGTCGGTGCTCTGCACGATCAGGGTGTCGCCGTCCAGAAGCAGCGCGAGGAGTTCGGCAAGCGCCCGCCATTCTTTAGGCGTCGATCGTTTACCGATGGCGACCGGCAGCACGAAGGCGCCGGGGAAGTGGTGTGCGATGAACGGAAGGAGCGCCTGAACGCCGTGTTCGTGCGAGAAGAGGCTGGACTCGGAGACCAGTTCGCTCCGAAGCAGCGCGGCCACGCCCTCTCTGTCGAGCGGGACGGCTCCAAGCGATGTGAGAAAGTCCCGCCCCGGGACGGAAAAAGACGTCTTTCCGCGGCTGAAGTGGTCGGGAGAGAGAATGACGATGCGCCGGTATCCTCCATCCCGAACGTGGGCGAACCCCTTCGCTATCAGGTCGGCCGCGAGGAGATGGTGCGGGAGGACGAGTCCGGAAACGCGGTCGGAAGCCGACGCTGTTGATTCCGCGGCCTCGATGGCGTCGGAAAAGAGACCGCCGGGGTACGCTGCGGGGAACGGGCGTTCGCGCAGTTTTTGAAGGTGCGGCGGCTCCCCCGAAAAGAGAGGAGACGCCGCAAAAAACAGACAGATACAGAGGACGGCAAGTCTACGGACGCAGACCGTCATACCAGAAGTTCTTCGCCGGAAGCGGCAACCCTTTGGGGTCGCCGTCGTAGTACTTGTCGTACACTCGCTTCTTCCAGACGCTGTCGGTGATGCGCCGTCCGTGCGGCGCCGTGAACTCCCTGTGGTCGAACGCCATGCCTATGGTGATGCGCGGCGTCTTCTCATTGCCGACGAGCACCAGCATGATCGAGGGCTCGGAGGTCGCCTGGTAGAGGATGGCCGGGTCGCCGATGGCGATCGGGTCGAGGTTCATCGTCTGAATATCGACGATGAGTCCGGACTGGAAGAGCTCGTCCGGAGGTACAGCGCCGTAGCCGTCCGCCGGGGCGGCCATGTAGTCGAGCGAAAACAAACGGATGAACTCGTACTCTTCCTCGGTGAGCGCCTTGCCCTGAAGCTCTTTCGCAGCGATCTTCCCGCAGCGCTGCACCGTCTGCCGGAACTGGGTGAGCGCGCCGTACTCCTCCATATCCATAGGGAAGAGGACGTTTTTCTCAAAACCGTTTTGAATATAGTCAACCACGCGGAGCAGCTCGTTCCAGAAGGGAAGATTCGGCTCGACGAAGCCCTTGGGAAGAGGTTTGGGAGGCAGTTCATCGCCTCCGTCGCCCATCTCGGCGTAGTTCGGCTTCTCGTAGAGGATGGTGTCGTGCCGCAACTCCGTGTACGAGCCAAGCTGCGTCTCAAGCTGCTTGGCGGAGAAGAGCGGGCCCTGCATGTACAGCGGGTACCCCTTTCCGAACTCGGAGGCGAGCGTTCCCAACAGGTGCATCCAGGCCGTTCCTATGGAGCTGAACCATGCGGACTCAGGCTCCGCCGACAGTTTTTCGCGCAGAGAGGAGATCGCGCCCGGCATCGCCGCGACGACGGCGCGCAGGCGGTCTTCGGGGATGTCGATCCGCTTTTCGGGGGCGGGCGCGCCTTCGGCCGTCGCCGCAGGAAGCGCGGCGAGGTTCAGCGGAATCTGTTTCGGGAGAAGGTCCAACGCGTAGCGGTTCCCAGTGACGGCCGCCACCCAGAGGCTGGAGAAGAGCACCGGCAGATCCTCGCGGACGTTCACCTTGTAGGTCAGCTCGTCGGTGATGAGCCACGGGACGGTGAAGCGTTGCGGGAAGACGCAGAAGGTCTCGGTACTCGCCGGAGAGAAGAGCTTCTTGAAGTGCGGTATGGAGGGCGCCAGCTGTTCGCTTGCCTCGCGGATTCGGTCGACGATAGCCGAGTCGCCGCAGGTGTCCGGCGTGAAGGCGGATACGCCTGCCTTCTTCAGCAGCAGCTGCCGCCACTCCGGGTAGCTCGCGCCGTCGGGGTAGCCGACGAAAAAGCAGGAGACTTCCATCACGCGCTTCCACGCGTCGAGGGGAGAGGTCAACGCGCCGGGCGTCGGGCGCTGGGGCTTGCCCCGGGCCACAGGCCGTTTATAGGACATTGCGAGGGCAAAGTTGAGCGCGTCGACGGCGCCCTCTTCGTCGGCGAGTTTCCAGCCGAGCTGTCCCAGCCAGATCATCGTCCGGAAGTAGGCGCGGCTGCGTGAGTTCTTCTCGTAGTGCCCTCTGGGGGTGAACTGGGTGTAGTCCACGCTCTGGCTCGCATAGGCCGGGCTGAGGCCAAGAAGCCCTTTCAGCGCCTCCTCCGCGGCGTAGATTCTCTTCAGTTCCTCCGCAACGGCGTCGGCGGTCTTCTTCGAGAAGGATTTGCCGTACTTTTTGAAGAGCGCAAGCGCGTTTTTGATGCTGTCGGTCTGCTGCGCCAGCTCGGCATCCGGATCGGTCCAGACCGGTTCGACGCTCTCGTCGCAGTTGAGGGCAAGGATGAGAGGAACGACGAGCTGCGCCTGAAGGCGCTCCCAGTGCGGCTGATTACTTTTGGACGCGAGCGAACGGAGCGAGGATGCGTTGGAGTACAGCTCCTCGAGCATGTACTGCACCGCGCCCAGAAGCTCGCCGCCCTCCATCGCCTCAAGTCGCTTGGAGAAGAAGGTGTGAAGAGCGTGGAGAAAAACGTCCGGCCCGACGAAGCGGGTGTTCCACGGCTCGCGGTAGGCGGGGTCGAAACTCCCCCCGATCCCTTCAAAATTGCACAGCATTTCGTCGTACCGCCCCATCGACGAAAAGGTGTGCAGTTCGGGTTTCCGCAGCAGCAGGAAGCGGTTCTTCTGCAGCGCGCTCTTCTGCGCGGCCGTGAGCGTACCTACAACCTCCTCCACCTCTTTAAGGTTCGCCGCCTTGTCGAGCGGGAACGTCGTCTCCGTGAGCGCGGGGGAAACTGTGCTCTTCACCGGAGACGGGACGCTGGAAAAGTCCTTCAGCGCCGCCTCCTTCAGCGGAATCTTCGGCGGCGCTGCCTCCCCTGCCGAGAGGCCGGCGATTACGAAAACGCACAGAAGCACAATCAAACGTGCGCACAGCGTCGTTCGCTTCGCGCATCGGTGGAACACACTTTGTTTCATGCCACATTCCTCCTTTTCGTTTCATTGGAACACAATTCTCCGCAGCGTGCGGAGTATTCCGGAGCGCCTTCCTCCGTGCAGTTCTTGCCCGGCGGGGATCCGCTCTTACCCTTTCGTCGTCTCCATCCGCCGCCAGTTCCGCAGCGACTCGATGTTGGGGTTGAAGTTCGCGTTGTCGCTCAGGATATAGTCGGTTCCGTCGGTCCATACTTCTCTGTACCCGTTCGGCAGCTCGACCGTCCGTCCTGCGTAGGGGTCGGAGTACAGCTCCGTACCCCGTATCGAGCGGCTGTAGTCGTCGAACACGCGGTCCATCGCGCGACTTCTCTCTTCGTACCCGCGAGCGATGATGTCGCTTGTCTCGTTCAGCGTCTGCCGTACCCGCTGCATGGCCGCGAACGATTGCTGCTGCATCCGGATCTGGTCGCGCGCAGTCGTCGCCGCAAGACGGATGTAGTTCGTGTGCCACTGCGGGTTCTCGGCCCGCGACTGATGAATGACGCGAAAAAGAGGGGCCGCGTCGTCCATTCTCCCGGAGGGCGCGCGGAATCCGAAGACGTTCGCCGACCAGGTGACCACCGATACGCGGGTGAACATAGAAGGAATATACGTGGTCATGTACGAAAGGCTCGCGGTGAGATCCTCCCTGACAACTTCACCGTCGATCATGTACTCCACGACGGCCTTCGCGGCGTCCGCGCGTGTCTCGAAGGGCGTCTGAAAGGGGGAAATGCTCCCGAAGAGCGTCATCTGGGCATTGAGCACATCGAGCGTATGGCGGGAAAGTTCCGGGAGGGGCTGTTCCGAGAGGATGCTCGGGTCGCCGACGCGCGAGCGGACGTTGGGGAGAAAGAGCCTGCGAAGAAAATCCGCCGCGCCGAAGGGCTGCATGCTCTGCATTCCCGTCTGCGAATAGGCGTACCCCAGCGTGGGCTCCTCCGTCCAGAAGAACTCCGCCTGTGGGAACTGCTCGGCGACGAGCGCCCCGTCGGGGCTGGCCACGGTAAACGAAGCGGCGGCCTTCGGCGGTATCTTGGAAAAATCCCAGTTCACCGCGCCGGAAAAGCGCCACTCCTTCGGGACGAGCAATCCCAGAAGCTCGCAGCCGAAACCTCCCGAGTCCATCAGCGACTCCCTGTGGAAGCGAAGCCCTCTTTCCGTGTCAAAAAAACCGTGGTGCGGGTCGGAGAAAGCCATGGAAAAACCTCCGTTCCACTTGTATTCTTCCGGTGTCTCCCCGAAATTTCGGGAAAGCTTCGGCGTACATCTGCAAATTGTACCACTTCCCGGCTCGCTTCGGGGGCTTTTCGCCCCGGCTCAGACGAGCGAGAGAAAACGCTCCATCTCTTGCTGCAATCGTAGGAACTCGCGTCCGAGCGTCTCCATGCGCGCCGATGCGTCCTCGATATTCCCCGAGACGCAGAGCTGTTCCACATTCAGTGCCGCGGCCTGGAGACCGTCGCCACCGACGCTTCCTGCGGCCCCTTTGATGGTGTGCGCCAGACTTCGCGCGGCAAGAGCGTCTTCTTCAGCAATCGCGTTCTCAAGAGCGCTGACTTTTCCGGGGATATCGCCCAAAAAATCCAAAAGCACCTCGCGCACCAAATCGTCGTCGCCCAAGAGGCGTTCTTTCAGGACGGAGGAGTTCCATGGCGCAGGCGAAGAGGGCGTCTGCTGGAAAGCCGGCCGCGCGTCTTCCGTAACGGATATATGTTCGGGAATGTTGGCTTTCTCGGCGGGCAACCATTTTTCGAGCACGCTCAGCATGCCCTCGGGAGAAACGGGTTTTGCGATATAGTCGTCCATTCCGGCGTCCAGACACTTCTCCCTGTCTCCGACCATCGCGTGCGCGGTCATGGCGACTATGGGAACGCGCCGTTCGTCGCCCTCCATCGCGCGAATTCCGCGGGACGCTTCATAACCGTCCATCCGGGGCATCTGGCAATCCATCAGCACGAGATCGTAGCGGACGTTCTTCAATGCGGCGAGCGCCTCTTCGCCGTCCGAGACGACGTCCGCCCACAGACCGAATTTTTTCAGAATGCCCACGGCGACCTGCTGATTGGTGCGATTGTCCTCGGCGAGAAGAATGCGGATTCCCCTGCGTTCGAACCGGGGGCGCGACATACGGACGTTTTTCGCGTGCTTGAAGCCGGCGGACTCCGAAGAGGGTGTGGGCACATTCTCGCCAACGCCTGCCATGACCCGACCGAAAAGCGCGGTGAACCAGAACTCCGACCCCTTTCCTTCCGTGCTCGTTGCGCCGACGGAACCTCCCATCAGTTCGGCAAGTTGTTTGCTGATGGCGAGCCCAAGCCCGGCTCCACCGTACTTCCTCGCCGTGGAAGCGTCCGCCTGGCTGAACTTGTCGAAAAGGCCTCCGAGCTTCTCCTGTGGAATGCCGATTCCGGTGTCCTTCACCGAAAAACGGAGCAGCACGTTTTTTCCTCGCTCTTCGTCAACCGACACGCGAACGTCGACCCCTCCTTCGTGAGTGAACTTAATCGCGTTTCCGACCAGGTTGACGAGGATCTGGCGCAGACGTCCGGGATCGCCCCGAAGCATGACCGGGACGTCCGGCTCCACCTCGCTGCGAAGCGTCAGTCCTTTCTGCGCGGAGTGGACCGCCAGCCCGGCCAGAAGATCGTCCAGGAGGGAGGAAATGTTGAAATCAAGGCTCTCCAGATCGAGTTTTCCGGCTTCGATCTTGGAGAAATCAAGAATATCGTCAAGAATGCCGAGGAGCGACTCCGCGCTCGAACGCACGGTTTCGGCGAACCGGCGCTGCTCTTCGCTCAACGGAGTGTCCAGCAGAAGCGCCGTCATGCCGAGCACCCCGTTCATCGGCGTGCGGATGTCGTGGCTCATGTTGGCGAGGAATTCACTTTTGGCGCGGGTCGCGTCCTCGGCGCGGGTTCTGGCTTCCAGCATCTCTTTTTCGATTCTGTTGCTCTCCAGAGCGTCGGCCAAGGTGTTCGCAAGTATCTTGAGCACTTCGACGGTCTCGTCGTCGAGTTGTTTCGTTGCGCGGACCGCGTCGAAACCGAAATATCCGAGGAACCGCCCGCCTTTGATCAGCGGCAGGCAAAGCACCGATCGCACCTGTCGGCGCTCGAGCTCGCGCTTCTCCGCGCTCCACTCCTCCGACAGCTCCGAGACATCGGGGATGAAGAACATCTCCCGAGCGCAGATTGTTTTCTCGATCAGCGGGACGTCGACTACAGGGTAGTTCTGCACGTCGTCCTTCACCGCAGGTATTCCGGGAGCGCACCATTCGTGCGTGTTGGACATGAGCGTACAATCTTCCGAAAGCTGAAAGAGGAAGGTTCTGTCCACCTTGAGAAACTCGCCGCAGCGTTCGAGCATGGCGTCGATCTTACGGTCAATGTTGGCGAGCGTGGCGTTGATGAAGAAGGCGGAAATTTCGGCGAGCAGCCCCTGGAGTCCAAGAGTGCTTTGAAGCCGCTCCTCGAGAGCTTTCCGCGAAGAGATATCGATAATGAGACCTTCGAGAAACTCGACCGTTCCCCTCTCGTCATAGAGGGGAACGCCCTGCTCGAAGACCCATTTCTCCTCGCCCTCCGCGGTCATAATTTTGTACTCAAGAGCCGCCGGAACGCGTTCAGCGACGGCACGCTCCCAGACTGCGCTCACGTTTTCTCTGTACTCCGGCAGTATCAGCTCGTTGAAAGAGATCGTTTTGTTGAACAGCAGGTCGTCGTTTGCGTACCCGGTCAAACGGAGACACCCTTCGGAGACGAATTCCATCGTCCATTCTTCGTCGTAGCGGCAACGATAGGCGATCCCCGGCAGGTTGGCTATGAGCACGGACTTGCTTCGTTCGCTCTCCTCAAGCGCGGCGCGACTATTACGGAGACGGGCGTTCCAGTAGAAGGAGAAAAGTATGAACAAGCCCAGCGCCGCGGCGACCTTCGCGACAAACCAGTAATCCATCTGCCGGACGACGGTGATGTTCACATGTCGGTTGACGATCGCCTCCCGTTCTTCCCCGGAGAGTACGACAACCTCCCCGGACGAACGGAAGTCCTCCATGAGCGACGCGTCCGAGGGAAAAGCGAAAAGACAGGCTACACACACGGCGATGCACAGGAAAAGAAGCGCAACGGCAGTGAACGCCGGAAGAAAACGTCCTGGTTGTTTGATGACGCGCTCCCGCCGCATTACGTCCTTGTCCTCCCGCTGTGACCGCGCAGAGCTCGTTCCTCTTCCAGCTCGCTCTTGAGCCGCTTCCACTCCTTTTTCAACGCGGGAAGGAAGCTTCGAGCCCCCTCCGCGTCCCCTTCTCTCGCCCGCTCCTCGATTTTGAAGGCAACGGAGGCGAGGGCCTCGGCCCCGGTGCATGCGCTCATCCCCTTGATGCTGTGCGCATGCCGTTCTATTAAGAGGAGGTCATCCGCGGAGAGCACGTCCCCGAGTTTCCTGAGTTCACGGGGAAGTTCCGACAGGAAATCCTGAAGCACTTCCATTACCAGTTCCTCGTCTCCCATCAAGCGCTCCAGGAGAAGCCCTCTGTTCCAGGCCTGCTGTTCCAGTGCAGCGGACGCGCCGGCCACCGGAGCGTGAAGAGCCGTCTTCTTTTGCTTCGGCGCGCTCGTCTTCTTCGGCTTGGGGACCGACGGCCCTCCCTCTTTCTCAGGGACCGTTCGTCCTTTACCACGTTTAGGAAGCCATTTTTTGAGCGTATCGACCAGAAGCGCCGGAAGTATCGGCTTTGCGATATAGTCGTTCATCCCGGCCTGCAGGCACTTCTCCCGGTCGCCGACCATTGCATACGCCGTCATGGCGACAATCGGCACTTCGCGGCACGGTTCCTCCATGCGCCGGATTCTGCGCGCCGTCTCGAAGCCGTCCATCTTCGGCATCTGGCAGTCCATCAGCACGAGGTCGTAGCCGCATTCTCCCAGCGAACGCAGCGCTTCGAGGCCGTCGGCAACAACATCTACCGTCACTCCGAATTTTTTGAGCATGCCGATCGCCACTCTCTGGTTGGTGACGTTATCCTCCGCCAGAAGGATATGCGCGCCCTTTCCGTCGAAAGGCGGGAGCGCCTCGCGCACGGTATGGCGGGTGGCGATGACACGCGTGTTCTTTCGCTGTTCCGACAGAACAAGCGAAAAGATATCGTGAAGGTCGTTCTGGAGTAACGGACCGCTCAGGTAGCCCGAGAAGCCGGCGTCCGCGAAGCGTTTCGCGTCGCCGCGGACGCCTATGGAAGCCAGCATGACGGTGCGCGTGGCCGAGAGCAGCTCATCGCCCCTGATAAGGCGTCCCAACGCTTCGCCTTCCATATCGCCCGTCTGCGTATCCATGACGGCAAGGAGGAAGGGATCCTTCGCCCGCGCCGCTTCGCGTAGAAGCGAAAGGGCGGACGCGCCGTCCGATACTTCCGAGGGGCGCATTCCCCATGAGAGCAATCGTGTCGTCAGAAGCTTGAAACTCCCCGGTTTTTCATCCACGACGAGCACGCGCACACCGCGTACATCTACCGAGGAGATATCCGGAACCGATTGCTCACGTTGTTTTCCCATTGCGGAGGTGAAACAAAACTCCGACCCCTTGCCCTCGACGCTCGTGGCCCAAATCCGCCCACCCATCATCTCCGCAAGCTGCTTCGAAATGGCAAGCCCGAGACCTGTACCCCCGAATGTACGCGCAGTGGATGAGTCCACCTGCATGAACTTGTCGAAAATGCCCGGAAGCCGCTCTTCCGGAATGCCGATCCCCGTATCGCGTACCGAGAAACGAAGACGCACAAAATTCTCGCTCTCCTCTTCAAGGAAAACTCCGAGCTCGACTTCGCCCGCCCGTGTGAATTTCAAGGCGTTCCCAACAAGGTTGTTCAGCACTTGGCGAAGTCGGCCGGGATCGCCGCGTAGCAGCGAGGGGACGTCGGGGGCGACGCTGCACAGAAGCACGACGTTTTTTTCTCTGGCGCGAAGCGCCATCGCCGCGGTAAAATCTTGAAGCAGACTCGGAAGGTCGAAATCCAGTGTCTCCAGCTCGAGCCTTCCGGCTTCGATCTTGGAGAAGTCCAGTATATCGTTCAGGATGCTCAGCAACGAAACCGCGCTGTCGCGAACCATCTCGGCGTAGTAGCGCTGTTCGCCGTTCAGGCGCGTGTCCAGCAGCAATCCGGTCATGCCGATGACACCGTTCATGGGATTCCTGATCTCGTGGCTCATATTGGCGAGAAATTCGCTCTTCGCGACGCTCGCCGCAATCGCCTTCGAAGCAGCCTCCCGCGCCAGCGCGACTTCCTGTTTCAACCGGCTGTTCTCCTCCAGAAGGTTCTCTTCTCTGAGACTCCCCGCAGCGCGGCCGGCACTTTCCCGACAGTTCCCGTCAGCCTGCTTTCTCTTCGTCATATCGTCGCTCCCGTGACGTGAATGTTCCGCTCTCCGAGCGATCCGGCCCGTTCTCCCCGGATTTGATATACACCGTTATGTTCATACCACGCGATCCGCGTACTCGGTTTGATTATACCATTCGCGCTTTTCAGGCTGAACGAGCGCGCTTCGGGAACACGGAGCCGCCCGGTCGAAGAGTCTCTTCGCCCGGGCGGTTCCGTGGTACGACAACACGGGGGCATGCTACTTATCTTCAAACTTGAACGATACTTTGAGCTTGGTCCGGTACGCAACAATCTTGCCTTCCTCGAGGTGCATATCCATGGCGGTAACCTCCGCGATACGCAGATCCCTCAACGACTTCGACGCCAGCTCCACTGCGGCTGCGGCGGCTTTTTCCCACGACTCGCTGCTTGTTCCCACAAGTTCGACCACCTTGTAGACGCTCTCCATGTCATCTCCTCCTTCCAGATCGGCTCCGTAGAGCTCGCCCTTTCCCGCCGGCGGTGCATCGCCGACGAAAAATGAATAGTTAAATTATACCATTACCACTCTTCAATCCAATCTGAATATACTTTCCCACAACGGCCTGTTCTTCGCAGGCCACTTCTGCTGAAAACACGGCGTTTTTCATACCGTATAATGAAAGAAAAAAAGGGGAGGAAGACAGTTGATTGAGCACACCGGTTGCGTGCACGTCTATACCGGAACGGGAAAAGGAAAAACAACGGCCGCGCTCGGCCTTATCTTGCGCGCTGCCGGAGCGGGGCTTTCCGTGCTGCTCGTCCAGTTCCTCAAAAGGGCGGAGTACAGCGAACACGAGGCGCTGAAGCTCCTCGGGGACCGCGTGACCGTCCGCACCTTCGGAGGCGAGCGGCGAATCGGTTCTCCCGCTACAGATGAGGACCGGAAACTAGCCCGGGAGGGGTTGAACTTTCTCGACCAGGCGCTTGCGTCCGGAGCGTACGACCTTGTCGTCGCCGACGAAATCGTGGTGGCGGCACATCTCGGACTGTTCGGCGAAGAGGAGGTGCTCGGTCTGCTCGACGTTCGTCCACCCTCGGTCGAGCTGGTGCTTACGGGACGCTACGCCTGGCAGGCGCTCATGGAGCGCGCCGACCTTGTCACCGAGATGAAAGAGCTCCGCCACTACTTCGCGAAGGGCGTTCCCGCCCGGAGAGGAATCGAAAAATGACGCTGCCGCGCATCGTGATCGCAGGGACCAACAGCGGTTCCGGAAAGACGACCTTCACGGCCGGGCTGATCGCCGCGCTTCGTTCACGCGGAATGACCGTCCAGCCATTCAAGACGGGACCGGACTATATCGACCCAGGCTTCCACACCCTGGCCGCGGGGAGACCCTGCCGGAATCTGGACACGATGCTGCTCTCGCCCCACGGCACGCTGGAGCTGTTCGACCGCAACGCCTCCGGCGCGGACATCTCGCTCGTCGAGGGCGTGATGGGGCTCTTCGACGGCGCGGGAGCGCGCGACGAACAGGGGAGCACCGCGCACCTGGCGAAGACGCTGAAATCCCCTGTGATTCTGGTGGTCAACGGCCGCTCCATGGCGCGGAGCGCCGCGGCGCTCGTCCTCGGTTTCTCGAAGTTCGACAGGCGTGTCGCGGTCGCCGGGGTGCTTCTGAACGCCCTTGGAAGCGCCAATCACTACCGGATTCTTAAGGAGGCCATCGAAGGAGATACGGGCATTCCGGTCTTCGGCTACCTGCCGCGCACGGCCGATATCGCCGTGCCGGAACGTCACCTCGGGCTCGTTCCCTCCGTGGAGCAGGAGCAGGGAGCGGAGATGATCGAGCGCATCCGTATCCTCGTCGAGGAGCATGTCGACGTCGGCGCGATCCTCGAACTCGCGCGGCGCGCCCCGCTCCTTCCGTCGTACTCCCCCTCGATCTTCGCCCCCCCCGCGACGCCGAGAGACGCCCGGATCGCGGTCGCGCGCGACGAGGCCTTCCACTTCTACTATCAGGACAACCTGGACATCCTTGAGCATTTGGGGGCGACGCTGCTCTCCTTCAGCCCGCTGCGCGACCCGAAGCTTCCCGAAGGAACGCAGGGAGTATACATCGGCGGAGGCTTTCCGGAGGAGTTCGCGGAGAGGCTTTCCGCCAACGAATCGCTCCGCGCCGAGCTGCGCGCGGCGGCGGACTGCGGGATGCCCGTCTTCGCGGAGTGCGGCGGCCTGATGTACCTCGTCGAACGGCTTGAGAACAAATCGGGGGCGACGCACGGAATGGCGGGGGTCTTTCCGGGAATCACCCGGATGGGCAAACGCCTGCAGGCGCTCGGGTACTGCGGAGGAACGCTCGAACGCGGAGCCCTGCCGGGAAGGAAGGGCGCGTCGCTTCGCGGGCATCTCTTCCACTGGTCCATTTACGACAGCGAGGGAAACGACGACCTTTTCTCCCTCAAGTTGGAAAAACGCGGAAACGTCTTCCGCGACGGGCTGTCGAGGAAGAACGTTTTCGCAAGCTACCTCCACCTGCACTTCGGGACAAACCTCGCCCCGGCGCGGCGTTTTTTGGAGTGCGCGGAGAAATTCACCGGGAGCGTCTGAGGCGCGGAGCGCTCCCGGCGGCTAAGTGCCACAGGAAGCTTGTGCGTAAAATAGGCGTTGGAGGCGAATTTGTTGAACAACCCAAACTACGCTTCCTCGAAGCCTCCGAAGATCGAGAGGAAGGATATGCCGTACCGCTAGTACGACGCTGTCGGGGACGTGGCGAAGGCGCTCTGTGCGACGAACTCCGCGTAGAATGGCACTCGAGAGGAGCGCTTCTGTTCAGCTCCGGAGGGACGGGACAATAAGCGCAAGCAATGGGAGTAACAGAATACACACAGAAAATAAATGCATTCCGCCCGCCGAACACCCGCCTCCCCCTCCTTGCACAGGCACAGGGTCGTCCGGAGAGGGAGAAGGAACGCTCGACGGTTCGGCCTCCAGCAGAAATGCCGGATCGCTCACTTTGCCGTTTTCGGTTCCGTCGAGATCGAAGGCGCCTCCATCCCTGACGGCGATCACGACAAGGCAATTTTTCGTTATCGCGTCGTTTCTCCCGAGTACACGCTTCAGCACGCCGCCTCCGGCGACTCGTTCAACTTCGACAACCGAAGAACACCCGTCGGTAAGCGCATCCCAAGAAAACGCCTGGACGAAAGGCGTTACACTCGCCGAGTTCAGCGCCTTCACTACACGCAGCCTTTCAGCGTTCTTGCCCACGAACACGGAAGGAACCGGACCGAAGAACGCAATGGCGATCGCCCCATTATCTTCCGCAGTTTTAACGGAGGAACTACTGTTGAGACGAGCAAGGAAGAGCGCCAAGGGAGGGCTGGGCGTGCCGGGCGTGATTTCCAGATCCGGTAGAAGCTCCTTCAGTCGTTCCCGGACCCGCTCGCTCATGTACGGTTGACCGGCGTCGTCCACTTTGTCAAACGAGTTTTCGGCGAAATCCTCTGCAAGCTCGTCCGGAAAACCCAGGACGACTCTCAAGGCGTTCCGTATCGCAACCTTCATGCTTTCTCGTGTCGGATTCGGGGGCAATGTCACAGTCAGAGGCGTCGGATTGGTCAGCACAAAAGATTCCGAAGCGGTTGTCTTGGAAAAGAAGAGCCTTGGATGAGGCACGGGCTGCACCGGGTACGGTGTCGGTCGGGGCGTCGGGGAGGGTGTGGGATCGGGTTCGGGTGTGGGATCAGGATCGGGATCGGGCGTCGGACTCGGCGTCACCACACGCTCATACGCTCCGATGTCGACACTCGCCCCTTGCGGTCGGGCCACGCCACGCTGGTCGGTGGACGGTACTGCGACACCTCCCGAAACGACCGTTCCGACAGGTTGTCCCTGATCGATCGCCAAGCTTCCCGCGGGAAGGGCGTGCGTTCGCGTCGCTCCCCCGTTGTCCGCGAGGGGTGCGAGATTCGGGTTGACAGCGATATTTCCTATTCCTGCAAACCCTCCGTCGACAACGCTGTACGCGAGGTCGATATTTCCTGGAGGGACGTACATGATTTGATCCGTTCCACCCCAGAAAATGCAGTTTCTCACAAACGCCTGAGTTGTATTGAATGTATAAAGAAGACCTTTTGCGCCCTCCGTCGCGGTGTTATCGGAAAATGTGCAGTTCACAAGAACAATGGGAGCACCGGCGCTGTAAATACCTCCTCCGCCGATTGCAAAAACGCTGTTGCCTGAGAACGTGCTGTTCTCTACAGTAAGCGAGGCGTTCAAAGAATTGTATATTCCACCCCCGCCCACTGAGAGAGCAACGTTCTGAGAAAAAGTAGACTTTCGAACGACAAGAGAGGTGTTTCCGAAGTTGAATATTCCTCCACCGCCTCCGGCCGCCGAGTTGTTGGAGAATGTACAATTCTCGACGGTAAGGGAAGCCTGCGCGGCGTTGCATATTCCACCGCCTCCTGCAACGGCGGTGTTGTTGGAAAACGTACTGTTCTCCACGGTAAGATGCGAACCCGGCAAGGCATTGAATATTCCCCCGCCCCCCGCTCCGGCGGTATTGCTGGACAAAGTACAGTTTCTTACCGTAAGAAGTCCGGCGTTGTACACCCCTCCGCCTCCGAGGAGCGGGTTCCCGCCGGTGATGGTGACCCCGTCGAGGAGAACCTCCGCGTCGGCTAATACAATAACGACGCTCCCATTGATGCCATTTGCGTTCGTAAGTACGGTCGGATGGGAGGAAATATCCCTGTCATCCGGATCCGCTTGCCCTCCCGTCGCAAACCCGCCATAGAGATGCAAATCTTCCGAGATCGTAAAGTCTCCGGAAGCGACGGCTGGATACGTCCCTTCCGCCACCCAAAGCACATCGCCGCTGGCAACGACGGCCAGAGCTCCTTGCAACGTCGTATGGGCGTTCAACCAGCTACTACCATCATCAGCGCCCGCCGCCGCACTGTGGTCGACATACCGCGTCGCTCCTTCCGAAAGATGCGCCGTTGCGAGAAAAAGGATGAAGACGAAAAAAAGAAAACGACATCGTGCATACGTTGTCGATACCGCGCCGAATCTTGTAGATGCTTCAGCCATGAACAAAACGCCCCCTTGAATCCATCCGGAGATATGAACCTCGTTTTTTCCGCATAACAAGAAGACTAAAGAAAAATACTTTTCTTGGCATTATAGCACTCACAATAGCATACGGAGCGTGCATATCAACTTTTTTCGCCTAAGTGAGCGTCTCGCCACCTTTGTACATGAGATAGGCGATGAAAAGGACACTCCTGTCGACCGGAGAAAAGTAATCGAGCCCGGTAACTTCCCCGATCTTGCGCAAACGATACCGGACGGAATTGACATGGAGATTGAGTTTTTCGGCCGCGATAGAAAGACTGTCGGAGAAGAGAGCCGTTTCGAGCGTGGAAAGCATCGCTTCCCGCTCGTCCCCGTCCAACGCGCACAACGGGCTGATGCAGCGGCTCACGAACCACTCCGACTCCTCCGACTTCACCCCCGCGAGAAGCGCAAGCCAGTGGGCGTACATCGGATAGTCGATGAATGTTTGTCCGCGGGGAGCAAGGTGAAGACATTGCACGGCGAACTGGTAGCTAATCCTGAGTTGACAGAGTTCCTCCACCCTTGGCCCGAGAGAGAGCCTTTGGTTAGGGTATTTCTTCAACAGCGCCAGAGCGATTTCGGAAATCTGCCGTTCGTTATTTCGCTGACCGTGACCGATGAGGAAGATCATTCTATCGGCCTCCATCCTGTTGACGGAACTCTTGAGCGCCCTGCAGAAGTCCGCCGCGAAAGAACGGAAGGCGAGGAACTTCGCGCTGTTTTCCGCCGCGTCGCTCGAAAGAATTCCCGCCTGAAACGATCCCGACGTATCCAAGCCCATCTTGGCAAACTCAGCGGACGCGGTTTCAACAGGCATGGAGTCGTTCAGAATAAAGTTCAGAAAAAGCCGCTCCACCCCTTTCTGACGGACTTCGGCCCGCTCCTGTCGCTTGATCGTTAAAAAAGTACACAGTTGATTGCACATGAACAACGATTTCTCGTCCAGGCTAGGTTCGCCAGCGGCGACTACATAGCAGTAACAGGAGTTTCTGGAGGCGCAGGGAAAAACGTGAAGGTTGTCAAGACGGAAACTCAACAAAGGGAATTCCCTTTGCGATTCGAGGTATTCAGCGAGAGCGCTCAGCACAGGGAGTTTCATCTCCTCGGCGGTATCGTCGCTGCAGAGCGCCGTCGCAAGATTCGTCTCGACAATGAAGCACGGACGTTCCGTTCTTTTCGACAGACCGCTCAGCATGCGCTGTTCGCTGGCGTTATCGAGCGCTATCGAAGAAAGCTCGTTGTAGTAACTGCGCGTTTCGTACAGAACGCTCGACTGGTAGGCGTTGATTGCCACCGATATGGCCCGTATAATTTCACGGAACTTTGCGTCACGTTTAACGGCGAAAACGGGAATCTTCTCCTCATGAGCGATTCGCAGAATCTCCGGCGGGATTTCGTCGATGAAACGGGGAACCTTGATAGCGAGCGCCGCCACTTTGCCGGCCATCTTTCGAAAGGCGGCGATCCCTTTGTTCGGGTCGTTGGCGAAGGCAAACCACGTGGAAAGAACAAACTCGCCCCCATCCAGCCAGTCGGCAAAATCAGGGGCCTCCTGAACCGCTACGAAGACCACGGAACGGTCAAGTCCGTTCTCTCCTGCAACGAGCGTCAAATTCTCCCTGAAAATATCGAGTTGCATGAGCGACGCTACAGTGACCTCTCTCATATTCGCCCCCTAAAAAACGACGTGCCGTTTCATATTATAATCCAACCGACTTTTTCAGGAGAAGCGAATCGCCCGGGCCTTTGCAGCAGAAAGCGAACGCGGACGGAGAGAGAAAAGCTCACTCTTTCTTTTCTCTCTCCGTCTGTGTCCCCATGACGGTGGCGAGATACAACGCACATCCCCAAAGCAACGCCGTCAGCGCGGGAAAAAGCAAACTCTGTCCCTCGAATCCCGACCAGCTGCCAAGCCCTCCGGCGACTGGAGGAATTGCATAGATCACAACGCGCCAACGCGCATCGGCAGGCGCGAGTCTCCGTAATATCCAGAAGACGCAAATTCCTATCCCGCCCCAGGGGAGAGAAGCTCCGACTGAATATGCGAGCACATCCATGAATCCCATCGACTTTCCCCCCTTATACAAAAAAGGGAAGGGGTGATCGTCCCTTCCCTTCCGAAAAAAACGATACGATCATCCGTCAGAGAATGATGAAACCGATCGAGCAGACGAAGCCCACCAGAATGGCAGTCATCAGGCAGTACCCCATGATATCGCGAACGCCAAGATTGGCGATGGCGAGGAGAGGAAGGGCCCAGAACGGCTGAATCTGGTTCGTCCAAGAGTCGCCCCATGCAAGCGCCATGGCGACCTTCGCGCTGGAGGCGCCGATTTCGTTCGCTGCCTGCATCATGATCGGGCCCTGGACAGCCCACTGGCCGCCTCCGGAGGGGACGAAGATATTGACGATGCCCGCGCTCCAGAACGTGAAGAGGGGAAGAGTATCGGCGGTAGCAATGCTCACGAAGATATCGGACATCCACTTGGCCAGCCCGGAGTCGCGCATCATGCCCATCATCCCCGCATAGAACGGGAACTGCAGAATGATACCGCCGGAAGTCTTCACCGCGTTGTTGATCGCGGTCATATATCCGGCGAGCGTCTTGTGGGCGATCAGACCAAGGATCATGAAGAGCATGATCAAGATGTTGAGATTCAAATTGAAGGAAGGCTGCTTGGAGAAGTAATCGTAGAGCATCCAACCTCCCGCAAGCACCAGGAGCCCAGTCAAAATGAGACTGTGGTCCATCTTCTTGGCCGGCGTATCGACGACTTCCTTTTTCTCCTCCGCGCCTTCGGCAAGAAGAATGGCGGGATCGATCTCAAGGATAGGCATCTCGTCGTCCTTCCTCGGGTACATAAGCACAAAGATGAGAGGAATAGCAACGATCAGGATACCGGTGATAATAAGGTTCCATTCGCTGTACAACGATTCGGTGACGGGAATAATCCCGATGGTCTTCTCAAGAAAATGTCCCGGCGTAGCGATAACCAGCGGAATGCTCGACGATGGCCCGCGAATAACGTTGCCGCCGTAGGCCGCCGCAACGATGATCGGGTAGTGAAGTCCCTTCCCGGAGTTGTTCGCCGCAACCTGCTTGGCTATCAACGCGCCGACAATCAAACCAAAAGCCCAGTTCAGGTAACTGGCCAGGCACGCCACAAGCGCCACGAAAAAGACAGACTGCCGGGGAGTACGGGGAATACTCGCCAACCCCTTGAGCACGCTTTTTACAAACGGCGAGTTCGCGAGCGCATGTCCGGTCACCAGAACGAGCACCATCTGCATTGTAAAAACGTACAAACTGAAAAAACCTTTCCCCCAAAACTGATTCATCTCGTGGGCGCTCTTCCCCATTACGAACATGCCCATGAGGTACACTATGACACTCAGCAGCACGGCAAAAGTAAAGGGCTGCGGAAGATACCTTCTTACAAGACGTACAAAGAAACCAGTCATTGCATGAATCACTATGCTCACCTCCGAAATAAAGAATTCAGAAACGCCTTCCATCGATCAACGCGCTACCCCAAACACACGACGCTCAGGTATCACCTCCCGTGGGAAAGGATCGCCTACCCCAAAATTCTTGATACCCCGAAGAAATGCAGCAAACCACCACAAAGAGAGTAATCACCCGAAGCTTGGCCTTCAAAAAGAATAATTCAAGAAATAGGCTATGTCAAGCCTATGCTAACTTTTGAAAATGTTTTTAAATGATTTGATCTAAATTTTTAAAAAGATCAGAGAATGCCCATGCAATGCACTATCACTCCGGAGCTTTTCCCCGATAGGCGTTTTCGAGCAGCGGCGCAAGCTCCCCGGCCGTGAACGGACGAGGATTGGAATACTTGTTCCGCGCAGCCAAATCCGCAACTTTTTCAATATCTTCAATACGCATCCCCAGATCCTTCAGGGCATTTTTCGCGCCGATCTCGGACAGCATCGCGTATGCGCGGCCGGCAGCTTCTTTCGGCGTGGTCGTTCCGAATCCTCTCGCGATCTTCCGCATTGCGGCGTCGGCATATGCGCTGTTGAAGGCTATGACATGCGGGAGCATGATCGCGTGCGTTTCCGCATGCGGAAGATCAAGCGAACCGCCGAGCGTATGGCAGAGTTTATGGTGGAGCCCCATCGTCGTCATGGCGAGCACCATGCCCCCCATCCATGCGCCGCGTAACACGCCTTCGATGGCTTCAAACCTGTTCGGTCCATTGAGCGAAGTGGTGAGGTTGCCGACGATCAGTCGGATTCCTTCCTCCGCGAAAAGATCGGAGACAGGATTCGCATTTTCCGCATACAGAGCCTCGACGCAGTGCGCCACTGCATTCATCGCGCTGACGCCGGCCACGGAAGCGGGAAGCGATGCATACAACTCGGGGTCGTAGAGCACAACTTTCGGAAGCGCTCTGTCGTCCCGCCCGGTCGTTTTCACGCCGCCTTCCGTTATTCCCCATATCGGGGTCATCTCCGAACCGGCGTAGGTGGTGGGAACAGCGATGATAGGGAGGCCGGTCCGAAGCGCGAGCGCTTTCGCCAAGCCGATGGAGGATCCTCCCCCAACCGCCACCAAACAGTCGAAGGAGCGCCCTTCCATGAAGGCAAGGGCTTCCTCGACGCTCTCCGCCGGCACGTGCATCCGCGCTCCGTCATAAAGTTCGTATTTCAAGGGGAGAAGAGCGCTCTCGATCTTCCCGCCCGACCTCTTGGAAGGCGTGGACAGAACTAAAGGAGCGGCGCACCCGAGCTTCTCGATCTCATCCTTGAGCCGGAAAAAAACGCCTCCTCCGAAAAGCACACGTTTTTCCGGCATCGTGAACAGGAAATCCATACCCCTACTCCGCCAAGACTCCCAGCTTCTCGGAGACGAGAAACTCCGCCTCAGTGACGGACTTCAGCTCCTCAAGGGTTATCTCCGGCGCGATCTCCTCGAGGACCATCTTTCCTTCCTTGAAACGGAAGAGCGCGTACTCGGTCACGACAACGTCGACCTCTCCGTACCCTGTGATCGGAAGAGCGCACTTCCGCACAAGCTTCGGCTTCCCTTTCTTGTTCGTGTGCGGCATAGCGATGTAGACTTTCTTCGCTCCGGCGACCAGGTCCATCGCACCGCCGACGCCGAGCTGCTTGCCGTTCGGTATGATCCAGTTGGCCACGTTCCCCTCCTGATCGACTTCGAAGGCGCCGATTACCGTCGCGTCGATGTGGCCGCCCCGGATCATGCCGAAGGAGGTAGCGCTATCGAAGTAGGCGCAGCCGACAGTCTCCGTCACCTTGACGCGGCCGGCGTTGATCAGAAGGGGATCCTCCTTGCCGGGTTCCGCGGCGGGACCGACGCCAAGCATGCCGTTTTCGGCCTGAAGGAAGACATGATCTCCCTCGACGTAGTCCGCGACCATCGTCGGCGTGCCGACACCGAGATTGACAAAAAAATCCTTCTCCGCGCTCATCTCCATGAACTCGCGGGCGATTCTTTTCACTATGCGAATTTTCGCGCTCTCTTCATCCATCTGGAACATCTCTTCTACCCCCTCCGCACCAGAACATCCACAAAGATATGGGGCGTCGCGATGCACTCCGGATCGAACGTCCCCGCCGGAACGATCTCGCCGACCTCCGCGATGACAAGGTCCGCCGCCATGGCCATCAGAGGATTGAAGTTCCTGGCCGTCTTGTGATAAACGAGGTTGCCGAGCGTATCCGACTTCGCCGCGCTGATAAGCGCCACGTCGGCTTTGATGGCCTCCTGAAGGATGTACTTCCTGCCGTTGAACTCACGTTCGTCCTTTCCCTTCGAGAGTTCCGTTCCCGCCGCGGTCGGGGTGTAAAAAGCCGCCACGCCTACCCCCGCGGCGCGGATTCCCTCCGCGAACGACCCCTGCGGAACGAGTTCAACGTCGATCTTCCCCGCGTTGAAGGCCTCCGCCACTTCCGGGTTCCAGTTGTAGTAATTGCCGATAAGCTTCTTCACCATGCCTGCCGTGAGCAGAGCGCCGAGACCGATGCCCGGCGAACCGAGGTCGTTGCTGATGATGGTGAGGTCCTTGATCGGCTGCTTGGAGAGGGCCGCTACAAGATGCTTCGGGTCTCCGGAATTGCCGAAACCGCTGACCAGAATACGGTCGCCGCTCTTGATCAAAGACATGGCCTCTTCGATCGTCTTCAGTTTTTTCGAGGTGATTGGGTTCTCCATGGTCTACTCCTCGCCTCCCCTATTCAAACTTTTTCCACCACGACGGCCAATCCTTGGCCTCCTGCTATGCAGATGGCCGCCAAACCGTACCGTTCGTTTTCGCCGCGCCATTTCGTGGAGCAACGTCACCACGATGCGCGCCCCGGAACAGCCGAGGGGATGTCCGAGAGCGATGGCCCCGCCGTTGACATTCAGGCGTTCCTCATCGACTCCGAGCTCCTTGACGCATGCCAGCGTCTGCGCGGCAAAGGCCTCGTTGATCTCGACAAGCCCCATGTCGGCCAAGGATAGTCCGGTTTTCTCAAGGACCTTGCGTGTCGCCGGGACCGGACCTATCCCCATATAACGAGGGTCCACCCCTGTTGATGCGGCGGCAACGATACGCGCCATCGGTTCGAGATTGTATTTTTTTACAGCATCCTCCGAAGCGACGAGTAATGCCGCGGCGCCGTCGTTCCTTCCGGAACTATTGCCCGCCGTCACCGTACCGTCCGGGATTTTGAATGCGGGTTTCAATTTCGCGAGTTTTTCCGGGGATGTGTCTCTTCTGGGGAATTCGTCGACCTCGAAAACAATGGGGTCGCCCTTCTTCTGCGGGATCTTCACCGGGACGATTTCTTTTTTGAATCGCCCCTCGTCGATAGCGCCGATGGCGTTCATTTGGCTCCTGTATGCGAAACGGTCCTGATCTTCTCTGGAGATCGCATACCTTTCGGCGAGATTCTCCGCCGTCATGCCCATGATCAGGCTTCCGTACGTCTCCTCGGGCTGGGATTTCGGCTGGCTCTCCGTGTTGGGATCGAGCAAAAAGGCGTTGCCGACGCCGTATCCATAACGGGCGTTGCGAAGATAATACTGCGCGCCGCTCATGCTCTCCACCCCGCCTGCGACGACGAGACCGGCTTCGTCGCATCGGATCTGGAAGAACGCATTGATTAAAGCCTGCATGCCGGAGCCGCACTGCCTATGGACAGTATATGCGGACAAAGCTTCAGGGAGCCCCGCTTTCAGCGATGCGACCCGGGCCACGTTCGGGCAGTCCGCGGACTGCTTCGTTTGCCCCATGATCACCTCGGAGAGAAGTTCTCCCGAGACGCCGCAGCGCGCTATGGATTCTTCGATCACCGGGACGAGAAGTTCCTCGGGAAGAACGCTCTTGAGCGATCCCCCGAGCTTTCCCGTTGCGGTGCGCACCGCCGAGACGATATAGGCTTCGTTCACAGTAAAACAACCTCCCTTTCGTACCATGTAAAAAACATTGTACATGGCCTCAAGGGAGAATTGTTTATTTTTTGAAACGAATTAAGGATGGTTTTTTTGTAGGATTATACAAACGGAAATTCGCTATACCTCGGAAAGACGCTCTCCCCGTCCTCTCGACAAACCGATCAACACAACGAGCCCCGAGAGCGCGAGCCCCGGAAAGAGCGGGTCCAGACCGCCGCCGACGACCGCGCCCCCCGCGACGCCGAGCAGGCCGCCGATGCCCGCGGCGAAGCTCCACGCCGGAGAGAGCCGTCCCGGTCGGAGTACCGCGGCGAGCATCAGGCAGAAGATTCCGGAAGCCTTGACGCCCATTCCGAGGTAGGCCCACTGGAGGATCATCGAGTTCCGCGAGGCGCAGGCGACCATTCCCGCCGCCGAGACCACGGCGAACACGATAACGCGGCTGGCGAGCAGGATTCTCCCATCGTCGAAGTGCGCCGCGGCCTTCATTTTGAGGAAGATGTCTCTCGTGAGGTTCGTCGCGACGCCGAGGGAGACGCCGACTGCCGTCCCGAGGACGGTGATCATGATGCCCGACCAGAGCAGGCCGCCGAGAACAGGGTGGAAGGAGTTCTGAATGAAGAACGGGAGGGCCTGCGACGCCTCGACGGTCACTCCGGAAGCCCGCATGGCGAGCCCTATCCACGTGCCGAGGAAGCCCATCGGCGGGATGATGAAGGCCGCCCAGAGGCACCCTCGCTTCGCCGTCTCGTTGGACGAAGCGGTGTAGACCGCCTGAATGTAGATCTGTCCGCAGAGCACGCCGCACAAAAGCGAGGCGAACGAGCCGAGGTCCTTCCCCGCCCCCCTGGAGAGAATGTTGAAGAAGGGCTCGGAAGGAAGCGCCGCGATGATCGCTCCCGGAGTCCACCCTTGGAAGAGCACCACGCCCGCGCACAGGAACATCACCATATAGAGGAAGACGATCTTCGCCTCGCCGAGCCTGCTGAAGCTCTTGATACCGCCGCCGAAGACGAACGCGAGGATCAGCGCGCCGGTGAGCAGCGCCGCGACGCCCGTCGAGACGGGAAAGACGGAGCGCATCAGCGCCACGCCGGAGAGAAACTGTGCGATGACGGAGAGGAAGGAACCCGAAGCCGTGGAAACGGCAACCAAGAGCGCCGTCCGTCTGCCGAAGTGCCGCCCGAGGTACTGCGGCAATGTGATCAGCTCCACCGAGCGAAGCGGCGAGACGAACCAGAGCCCCATCAGAAGGCACGCGGCCCCGCTGCCGAGGGTGAACCAGAGAGCCGAAAGCCCCCACTGGTACGCCATCTGCACCGTGCCGACCGTGGCGGCCCCGCCGACGAGCGAACCGAGGATGACCCCCGAGACGCCGCGCACACCGGCTTTTCTGTTGGCGACCGCGTAGTCGGTTGACGAAGAGACGCCTCTGGAGGAGAACAGACCGGAAAGAAAGAAGACAACGAGCACTAGACCTGCGGAAAGCATGAACACGAAGAACACCCTCTTGATTGTTTTTGAGAAACCCGTTCAGGAGTATGAGCAAGGCAGATTTCCCTCGCAAAGATAGTACCACAGAAACGGAAGGAAACACGGCGCACGGAAGATGACGCAATTCACAGTCCAATACCGTTCGCATCGCTTCCAAGCGCGCTTTTTAGCGAGGTTCTCTTCCGCCGCTTCGAGCAGAGCGCGCTTCGCCCAAGTTTTCTTTCGCTGTTTCAGGAGCGTATTCTGTGAAAACTAGTCTCATCTTTGGCGGCCGGAAGTATACGTGGTACGATGATCTCCGCGCACAGAACCACCGCCCGGCAGGAACGGGTATTTGCGCTGCGGAAGGAGGGGGCAGGATGAAGGAAGAAGCAAGAACGGGACGCATGACATCGGAGCCGCTCCGCCTGCTCTACGAGGATGAACGGTTCGTCGCCGTGCACAAGCCGGAGGGGCTGCTGGTGCATCGTTCTCCGCTCGACCGGCATGAGACGCGCTTCGCGCTCCAGGAGGCGCGGGCGCTGACGGGGAGGTATCTCTACCCGCTCCACAGGCTCGACCGCCCCACGTCCGGCGTGTTGCTCTTCGCCGCGGACCGCGAGGCGGCCAAGGAGGGGTTCGCTCTCTTCCGCAACGGACTCGTCGAGAAGACCTACCTCGCGGTCGTGCGCGGATGGATTCCCGAAGCGGGCGTCGTCGACCATCCGCTTGCGGACGACCTGGGAGGGCTCCGCGGAGCGTCCGCGCAGCCTCCGAGGGTTCGCGAGGCAGTGACGGAGTTCCGGCGTCTCGCCGCGTTCGAGACGCCGTTCGCGGTGTCGAAGCACCCGACGACGCGCTACTCGCTGGCGGAGGCCCGGCCGCTCACGGGAAGGCGGCGGCAGATACGGCGTCACTTCAAGCATATCTTCCACCCGCTCGTCGGGGACACCACCTACGGCGAAGGCCGTCACAACCGCTTCTTCCGGGAGCAGTTCGGCTGCTCGCGCCTGCTCCTTGCCGCCGTCCGGCTCGCTTTCCAGCACCCCTTCGCGGGAGAGCGTCTCGACATCTTCTGCCCTCCGGAGGAGAGCTTTCTCGCCGCGCTGCGGGCGCTGGGCGGCGAAGAGGCGGCCGATTTCGTCCGCACACCCGGCTTCCGGCGAGGATAAAAAAGGAGGAGAACTCCGGTCGGAACCGGCGCTCCCCTCCGCAAAATCGGCGGTTTGCTCCGTGTGGAAGCGTTCGACCGCTACTCCGCCTGCTTCATATTCCCGTCGTCCAGCGTAGAGTACAACGGCCAGTAGAGTACAACGGCCAGTGCATCGTCTTCGCGATCCCGCGCCTCGGGGTTCAGCGTCACGCCTTCAAACACCACATCCCGGAAAACGGGGGTACCCCGTCCTGTCGACGATGTAGCCGATGTGCTCCTTGACGAGGCTCCGCAGGATGTGTTTGCCCACGTAGTCCGAGCGTATTCCTGATCACCTTGAGGGCAACCTCCTCAATGAGCGCTCTCTTCTCCCGTCTGTCTGCCCTCCCCGACCTCTTCCACCGTCTTTCCGTCGCGGATCCTGTAGATCCTGCGGAAGGTCGGGATAATCTTCCTCGTCGTGCGTCACCACAATAATCGCCGTCTCGTACTGCTGCGCCATCGAGTGCAGAATCCTGACCACGGAGAGGGCGCGCTCGCTGTCCAACGGCGCGGTGGGTTCGTCCGCAAGGATGACCGGCGGATGATTCGCCAGTGCGCGGGCAATCGAGATGCGTTGCTGTTCTCCTCCTGAAAGTTGCGACGGCATGGCGGAGGCCCGGTGCGCCACGTCGAGCGCCTCCAGAAGCTCCATGCCCCGCTTCCGCGAGTCTGCGTCGGAATGGCCGGCGAGCATCGGGAGCAGCGCGACGTTGTCCAGCGCATTGAGGAAGGGAATGAGGTAGGGCGCCTGAAAAGATGAACCCTATGCTGTCGCGCCGCAACGTGCGAAGGTCGGAGATCTTCCACCCGTCCTCGTAGATCGTCGAGCCGCCGAGCGTCATTTTTCCTCCCGTCGGCCTCGATCACGGCGCCGAGGCACTTGAGCAGCGTGCTCTTCCCCGACCCGGAGGGGCCGATGAGTCCGACGACCTCGCCGGGAGCTACCTCCATGTCAACGCCCTTGAGGGCGTCCCACCCCCATATCTCCCGAGCCGTACCGCTTCCTGAGCGCTTCTATGCGTATTCCGCTCATACCGGTCGCCTACCCTATCGCTTCCGCCGGGTCCACCCCGACGGCGACCCGTATCGCGAGAAGACTTGCGAAGACGCACATCACGATCACGGCGGCGAACCCCGTCGCCGCGTCGCGAACCTCCAGCAGCACGTACTTCGGAAAATTTCGGCGCCCAGAAGGTCGCCGAAACCTTGCCGATCATGAAACCGAGGACGCCGAGGGCGATAGCCTGCTGCATGATCATGCCGACAATCGTCCGGTTCTTCGTGCCGATAAGCTTGAGCACCGCGATTTCCCTGATCTTCCCCAGAGTCAGCGTGTAGATGATGAAGGCGACGATGGCCGCGCTCACGACGGCGAGGATTACAAGAAGCATGGCGATCTGCTTCGACGACGTGGCGATCAGCTTCCCCAGCAGAATCTCTTCCATCTGTGCCCTTGTGTAGACTTCGAGGCGCATCCACCGCCGCATGTGTTCCGCCGTTTTCTCGGGCTCGGCGCCTGGAAGGAGGCGCACCAGGACGGCATTGACATACGGGTTGACGCTCTGCGACGCGATGACGCCGTCGAGCATTCCGGGAACCCCAGGCCGGTTGAGCGACGGATTCGCCGCCGTCCGCCGCCGCTGCTGCAGAAGAGCGTCGTTGTCCTTGAGAAACTGCGCCTCCTGCGCGTCCTTCAGCGGGATGAAGATCATCGGGTCGCCTCCGGACGAGACCATCCGCCGTGTGAGCCCGACCACGGTGTAGCTGTTCCTGCGGATGCGGATCGTATCTCCGATTCGGAAGCCCGTCGCCTCGTCGGCCACGGCCTCGTAGTGACTGCGGGCGAGATGCCTCCCCACCGTCAGATACCCCGGCTGTCCCGGAGCGCCGGGCTCCCCCGGTTCGACTCCCGCGACCATCACACGGGTATCCTCGTCACCGCGCCGTACCTGCGTGGTGAGGTAGGTGACATTCGCTGCGCGCTCCACGCCCGGCATCCCGAAGACGCTCCTCCGGACGTCGTCGTAGATGCTCGACGACTCGGCGTACGGGCCGAGCGTCTCCCGCTGCACCACCCACAGGTCGGCGCCGCTGTTGTCGAGCAGTACCTTCGCGTCGTCCACCATACCGCGGTACACCCCGCCCATGGTGAGCGTCACACCGATGAGCAGCCCCAGTCCGACGCTTGTGAGGACGAACTTCCCCCATCCGTGCAGAATGTCTCTCCCGGCCAGGCTGATCATGCGCCGCCTCCCAGCCGCTCCACGACCTTCACTCTGCTTCGCGGAGTCAGCGCCTTCACGCTGTAGACCACGATGGACTCTCCCGCGTCGAGGCCTTCAAGAATTCGTACCCTGCCGTCCAGATCGCGCCGCCCTGCAACCACAGGACGGAACGCGATGGATTTGTTCTCCATCACCCAGACGCCGAGACGGCCGTCAAAACGCCGCAGCGCCGCGTCGGGGACCACAGGACCCTCCGGAAGGGCGGGAAGACGAACCGTCACCTCGGCCAGCTCACCAAGAGGGGGCAGCGTTCCGGGAGTGTGCTCGAAAACAACCTTCGCCACCAGTTCCTCGGTGATAGGGTCCGCAATCGGCTCGACGCGAAGGATATGCCCGGCAAAAATCTCGTCTGCGCGGGAACGGAGGACGATCTCCGCGGGAAGTCCTTTCCGCAGACCGGAGGCCATCGACTGGTCGAACCGGACGGAGATCCTGAGTCCCTCGGTTTCTACTATCTGGAACACGGTCTGTCCTGCGACAACCGTACTCCCGGGTTCGGCCTCGCGTGTCGCCAGAAGACCTTTTACAGGCGACACAAGTTTCAAGTCCTCCTTGCGGGCGAGCAGCCCCTTCAGTTCGGCTCCGGCACGCGCCTGCTCCGCTCGGGCGGCCTCCGCATCGGCGCGCGCCGACGTCCACGCTGCGGCGCTCGTCAGCCGCTCCTGCCGCTTGGCGTCGGCAGCCTCGACGCTTACCGCCTTTGTCTTGAGCAAATTCTCGTAGCGTGTAGCCTGCGCCTCCGCATACTCTTTCCGCGCTTTCGTCTCGGCCACCCGGGAATCAGCCGCCTCGACGAGCGCCTCCAGTCGCCGTATCGCTGCCCGCTGCCCCTCGATCCGGTCGTTCAGGTCCACCGGGTCAAGCTCCCCTAAGATCTGGCCGGCTGCAACGATTTCTCCGACCTGCGCATCGAGCCGGAGAAGCCTCCCCGCGGATGTCGCGCCCAATCTGTACACCGCACGGGACTCCACGACGCCGATACCGTAGAGCGCCGGGGAGACCGACCCGCTTTCTACCTCGGCCACCGTTGCAGGAACGGGGGCCAAAGGCCCGGAGTTCGTCATCGTGTATACGAAGAGCCCCGCTAACGGAAGCAGCAGCAGAACGAGCAACAACGTCCGGCCCTTCATCGCTCCCCGTCTCATGAACGCCGCGCCTCCTCGATCCCTCTCCTGAAGATTGCGAACGCGTCGGGAGCGCGGCGGAGCATCGCCTGCGCGTCGCCCGCGAGAAGCGATTGGATCGCAAGACCCTGAACAACGCCGATGAGCAAATGCGCAGCCTCCTCGGAAGGGACGTCGCGCCGGATCTCCCCGCGCTCCTTTCCCTCCTCCACAAGCAGGCGAAGGCGTTCTGCGTACCGTTTCATCAACGCCCGGGCGATATTGCGGGGAACGCTCTCCCCTATGCGCTGCAGCTCGCCGAAGAGCAGCCTCGGCGCGCCGGGATGGTCCGCGGCGAAGCGAACATTCGCGGTGAACGCGGCCTCCAGAGCTGCAAGAGGCGTGGGCGCTTCCTTGACCGAGCGTTCCACCAGCGAGAGGAGGCGCTCCGCGACCCACTCCATCACCGCGCTCCAGACGGCGTCCTTGCTCGGGAAGTGGCGGAACAGCGCCCCCTGGGTCAGTTGCATTCTCTCGGCGATGGAGGCCGTGGTAATCTCCGAAGGGGCGCCCTCGGCCGCCAGTTCAAGCACCGTCTCGACGATGACCGCGCGCCGCTCCTCCGCAGGAAGATGTTTTCCGTTGCTTGCCATATAGATCCCTTCTTCCGCTCTATAGATAGTAATTAATTACTATCTTATGTGCGAACATTCATCCTGTCAAGGCTTCTTCGTTTTTCTCCTTTCATAGACTGTACGTTGAAAAAAATGCAGAATAAAGCAAGGACAGCGCTTGCTATGGAAAGATTTTGAGTGTATTCTTTAGTGTAAGGGAAAGTACATGATATAACTCTCTCCGAAGGATACAAAGTTCATTACACCTTCTTTTCCTTCACTATCGAAGTGCACAAAACGCCGTTTCCGGCCCGGGAAAGACTTTCCCCGCAGTATGTTCGATCCTGTCGACAATGTTCCATCGCGTAAAAAAATTCTCGAGGGGGTATTGCGTGTGTCGAAAAGCATCGTGGCAAAGCTCGGATTATTGGTGGCGGCGAGCATGATTCTTCTGGCCGCTTCACTCGCCTTTCTGGCGCAACGAGGAGTGGACCAGATGTCGCGTTCGGTCGAACAGGTAGCGGAGCGGATGCTCAACGAGGACATCAAGAACAAGAACGCGAACGACGAACGAAGCGCCGAAGCATACGGGAAAGCCATTTCCGGCTATCTTGCCTCCATTTCGGTCACAGCCCTCTGGGACTTCGACGAGGAATCGCTCCAAAACTACGCGAAGGACATGCTCAACGTACCGAACGTCGCCTACGCGGCCATCTTCGCCGCGGACGGCGCGTCCATGGCGGGTGAAAAGAAAGAGGCGGCGCACATCAAGGCCTTCACCGCCGACATCCTTCGTGAAGGGAAGACGATAGGTTCGGTGGAGATCGGACTCGACACAACCTATCTTGCGGAACTCACGAAGGCCAGCGAACAGACCAGGGACCAGCTCATCGCCTCCTTCTCCAACGAAGCCGCCGAAGCGGAGGGGAGCATTATCCGCCACATCCTTCTCTTCTCGCTTGGCATCGTTTCCCTCGTGCTCGTTCTGAACGTCGTCGGCCTGCTTCGCGTCGTCGCCCCGCTGCGGCGCATGACCGACGTGGTCCGCGACCTCGGAGAGGGCGAGGGCGACCTTACCGTTTCCATCGCCGTCAAGACGAAGGATGAAGTGGGACGCCTCGGCATGTCGATGAACCAGTTCATCGAGAAGCTGGCCCGCCTGGTGATCGACGTAATCGGCATCGCCCGCAGGGTCGGCGGCGAAGCGCGGATGCTCACGGATCTCTCCGAAAAGTCGATGGACTCCATCGAGCTGGTGAACGGCGCGGTGGAGCAGATCATCTCTCTTTCCGAGTCGAACGCGGCCGCTGTGGAGGAAACGAACGCGGGCGTCACTGAAATGTCCACGACGGCGATTGCGGTTGCCAAGGCCGCCGGACAGTGCGTGGAATCCTCGGCGAAGACGTTCGCCTTCACGAAAGATGTGGCTCGCAGAATGGAGGAAGTAGTGACCGACATCGACGCGGTGAGCCTCCGCTCTCAGGAGAACAGGACGAAGATGTCCGCGCTTGCCGAGGCGGTGGATTCCATCGCGGGATTCGTCGGCGCAATCACCGGTTTCGCCGATCAGACAAACCTGCTGGCTCTCAACGCGGCTATCGAGGCGGCGCGCGCAGGAGAAGCGGGACGCGGTTTCGCGGTAGTCGCCGACGAGGTCAGGAAGCTCGCCGAGGAGTCGAACCGCGCCGCGAGAGAAATCTCCAATCTGATGGATTCGCTTTCAGGGTATGCAAGCGAATCCATCAAAGCCACTGAGGAGGAAGAACAAACGCTCCGCATGGTGGTGGAAAAGACGGGGGCGCTGCAGAAGACGCTCGAATCCAGCATGAACGAACTGGGCTCCATGGACGCCGAGCTGAACAAGGTTTCCGATCTGGCACGCACCCAGTCGTTCTCGAACATAGAGATGGCCGAGGCGGTCAACAGCATCGCGAAAGGAACGTCGGACATCGTGGAGCGTCTGGAGGGCATCCGGAACTCCACCAGAGAGGCACGCGAGGCGTTCGAATCCGTCACCGAGCAGGCGGGCGCCCTGCTCGACGGCATGGAGGAGATGGAACACCAGCTCGGCCAGTTCAAGGTGTAAGAACACGCCGCGCGTTTACTCGGAAAAGAGCCTCCGGGGGAGAGAAGCGTCCTAGACGCCCTCTCCCCTCATTTTTTTCTCGCTCATTCTTCCATGCCCGTACGTTCCCTCCCCCCACCAAACATACAGAAAAAAGGAACATTATTTTCCTACTTGACGAAAAGAGAACTCAGGTTTAAAATCCCTCCATTGTTAAATTTTGTTTTGGAGGGATGCTTTATGTCAACTAAAGTTCAATGCGTCGTCTGCGAAGGAGACGTCCTGCTGCCCGCCGAGGTGATGGAAGGCGAGTTGCTTACATGCCCCGACTGCGGGACCGAGCTTGAAGTGGTCTCTTTGAATCCGCTCACGGTCGCCGAGGCTCCCGAGGTCCAGGAGGACTGGGGAGAGTAGATGGCACACTTCTTCATCTTCTACACCCGCCTCCGCACGGAGGAAAAACTGCTGTTCAAAGCCGCCGAGGAGCGGGGGGATTCCCTTTTCAGCGGTGAACGTGAGCGACGGGATGTGGCCGAATATTCCCGGCGCTTCCGGCGACGTCGCGCTCTGCCGGTGCGTAAGCCAGACACAGAACTCCGCGCTCGCAGTGCTGCTGGAGTCGCGGGGCGTGCTCACCGTGAACTCGTCCGATGTGATGGCCCTCTGCGCCGACAAGATCGTCACAGCCGCGAAGCTCGACGCCGCCGGTATCCCGCAGCCGGAGTACGCGGTGGCCTTCTCTCCCGAAGGAGCAATCGAGGGGGCGAAGCGTCTCGGCTACCCTCTGGTGATCAAGCCCGCGACGGGCAGCTGGGGGCGTCTCCTCTCGAAGATCAACGACCAGGACGCGCTGGAGGCGGTCGCGGAGCACAAGGCGCACATGGGCGCCGCCCACTCCGTCCTCTTCATGCAGCAGTACATCGAAAAGAAGGGGTTCGATCTCCGGGCGACGATTCTGGGAGGTAAGCCTATCACGGTGATCAAGCGGTGCAGCGAACACTGGATCACGAACACCGCGCGCGGCGCGACTCCGGAGAGATACCCTCTCTCGCCCGAGATCACCACGCTTCTGGGCAAGCTGCAGGACGCCATCGGCGGCGAGGTGCTCGCGGTCGACCTCTTCGAGACGCCGGACGGCGGCTGGATGGTGAACGAAGTGAACGGACAGCCCGAATTCCGCAGCTCCGACGGCGAACTCACGGGCGTCGATATCGCGGGGCGGCTCGTTGAACACGTCTGGTCCCTCGCGGCGCAGCAATGATTCGGAAGGGATGAAGACGATGTTTCGAGCGATTGTCTGGGGAGCAAGCGGCATGGCGGGAGGAGAGGTCCTCCGGATTTTGGCGGCGCACCCGTCCATCGAGGCGATCTGCGCGGTGTCGAGAGGCAAACGGGGGCAGCCGGTCTGGCATACGCACCCGCATCTGCGGGCGTCGTTCCCCGAGTTGGCGTTCAGCGCGCCGGAAGAGGCTCTGAAGCACGAGGCGGACGTCGCCTTCCTGGCGCTTCCGCACGGGACCTCCCAGCCCCTTATAAAGGAGTATCTCGACCGGGGAGTCAAGGTGGCCGACCTTTCGGGGGACGTTCGTCTGAAGAACGCGGCGGACTACGAGAAGTGGTACGGCGGGGCGCCCCGGCACCCGGAGCTTCTGGAGCGCGCAGTTTACGGCCTTCCGGAGCTTCACCGTACAGAGCTGAAGGGAGCCTCGCTCGCGAGCGGCGTAGGGTGCAACGCCTCCTGCTCCATCCTAGGACTCTACCCCCTCGCCCGCGCGGGAATCCTCGGAGACGTGCGCATCGAGGTCCGGGTGGGCTCCTCCGAGGCGGGCGCGACGCCGACGCTCGGCAGCCACCACCCCTACCGCAGCCGGACGCTCCGCGTCTACGAGCCGTTCCGTCACCGTCACCTCGCGGAAATTCTCCAGGAGCTGGATCTCTCCGAGGAGCGCGTCACCATGACGATGACGGCGGTCGAGATGATCCGCGGCGTCCAGATGATCGCCCAGATTTCGCTCTCCCGCGCAGTGAAGGAAGCGGAACTGTGGAAACTGTACAGGAGCGCCTACGCGAACGAGCCGTTCCTCTCGCTCTGCCCGGCCCGCCCCTCGCACCTACGCCTCCCGGACCCGAAGCTGGTCACGGGGAGCAACCGCGTCCTCACCGGTTTTTCTCTGCATGAGGACGGCACGCGGCTCGTCGTCGTCTGCGCTCTCGACAATCTGATGAAGGGCGCTGCGGGAAGCGCCGTCCAGTCGGCGAACCTTCTGCTCGGTTTGCCCGAAACCGAAGGGCTCACTATGCTCCCGGTCTATCCGGCGTAGCACATTATTCTATAGAAAGGAGCTTCTGCCATGAACACTCTGCATTCGGCACGAACATTCCGGGGCGTGGTCAAGATAGGCGGCGCGCGCGGGAATACATTTCTTCCTCTTCTGGAGGAGCTGGCGGCGCGCGTCAGGCGCGGAGAGCAGTGGGCGCTCGTCCACGGCGCAAGCTCCATGATGGAGGACCTCTGCCGCGCGGTCGGCACGGAACCACTCTACGTCACCAGCCCGGGCGGCTTCCGCAGCCGTTTCGTCGGCGAGAAGGAACTGGCCATTTTCGAGGCGGCCTGCTGCCGCTTCTCGGTCGACCTTGTGAGCGCGCTCGGCCGTCTCGGCGTCCGCGCCGTCCCGCTCTACCCCTCCTCGGCGAAGGGCGCGTCCGCCAAGAGAAAAGACTCTCTCCGGAGCGTCGAGAACGGCAAGGTCAGGCTGCTTCGCGGGAATTACAGCGGCTCCATCGTGTCGTTCGACCCGTCGGACATCTTCGCCGTGTGGGAATCGGGCGGCCTTCCCCTCCTCCCCCCGCTGGCTTCGGACGAGACCGCAGCGGGATCGAACCTCAACGTGGACGGCGACCGTATGGCTGCTGCTGCTGCTGCTGCGGTGAATGCGGACGTTCTCGCCATCCTCAGCAACGTTCCGGGGCTGCTCCGCGATCCGTCCGACCCGACTTCGAAGGTGGAGAGCAGCACGCTCTCCGAGTGGGAGACGATCGAACTCTTCGCGCAGGGAAACATGAAGCGGAAGCTGCTGGCCGCGAAGGAAGCCCTCGAAGGGGGCGCGGAAACGGTGCTCATCGCGGACAGCCGAAGTGCGCAGCCAATTGAAACCGGTCTTTCCGGAGGAGGTACCCTACTGTGTCGGGGATCTATGGCAGCCGCGGGATAAGCATCGCGTCCGGGAAGGGCGCGACCGTCAGGAACAGCGAAGGGCGGGAGTACCTCGACTTCTACTGCGGCAGCGGCGCGGCGCTCTTCGGCCACGCGCACCCCGCTCTGAAACAGGCGCTCGTCGAGGCGTCGGAACTGCCGTGGACCATCGGCCTTGGCATGGGCTCCGCAGTGCGCGACAGCTTCAAGGCGCGCCTGAGCGCCATCCTTCCGGACCGCTCCGTCTTCTACTGCAACAGCGGCACGGAGGCGATCGAGGCCGCGCTGAAACTCGCGACGTCGCTCCGTCCCGGGAAAAAGAAGATTCTTGCGCTGCGGCGCGCCTTCCACGGGCGGACGATCGGCTCGCTCTCGCTCACGTTCAACCCGCAGTACCGGAAGGAGTGGGCGCATCTTCTGCCGCCCGTCCAGCACGTGAAACCGGAGGAGCTGCCCGGCGCGGTGGACGGCGACACCGCAGCGGTCTTCGTCGAGCCGGTGCAGGGCGAAGGGGGCGTTCATCCGCTCTCCCCGTCGCTCGGGGAAGCGATCACGGAGGCGTGCCGCACAGCGGGCGCGCTCCTGATCAGCGACGAGATACAGAGTGGCTGGGGGCGATGCGGCGCGCTCTCCGCAAGTCCGCTCGTCGGGCTGGAACCGGATATTCTCTGCTTCGCGAAGGGCGTCGCGGGGGGGATGCCGATCGGGCTCATGCTCTGGAAGAAGGAACTCGGCGATTTCTCCGCCTCCGGACACGGCTCCACGTACGGCGGCAACCCGCTCTCCCTCGCCGTGGCGAACGCATCGCTCACGCTGCTCGAGGACGAAAACTACCCTGAAAAAGCGCGCGCCGGCGGAGAGCTCTTCCGCAAGCTACTCTCCGGGATCGACTCGCCGCTGATACGCGAGATCCGGGGGATGGGGCTGCTGAACGGCGTGGAGCTGACCGTCAAGGCCGTTCCGGTGGTGAAGCGGATGCAGGAGATGGGCGTGCTGGCGCTGCCTGCGGGGCCGTCGGTCGTGCGCTTTCTCCCCCCCTTCCCCGCCGTCGAAGAGGACTTCCGCAAGGCCGCGTCGGTCTTCGCCGAAGCGCTGAAGGAGGAAACGCGGTGAACCGCGCTGTCGAACTGCTTTCAAACCTTGTCGCCATCCCAAGCCTGAGCGGGCGCGAAGAACACGCGTGTGCGTTCCTGGCCGACGCGCTTCCTGCAGCGGGATGGGAGCGCGTGGAGATCGACGGCGCGGGAAGC
Organism: Aminobacteriaceae bacterium; assembly: GCA_963668335.2. Lineage (GTDB taxonomy): Bacteria > Synergistota > Synergistia > Synergistales > Aminobacteriaceae > JAAYLU01. The sequence continues at coordinate 120,885 of CAXXRY010000027.1, forward strand.
GTCGTCGCCTCGCGCGGCTCCGGAAGCCGCGAACTCGTCCTCATGGGGCATATCGACACCGTGCCCGGCGGCCCGTCTCACTCGCTCGACGGGGACATTCTCCGGGGCAGAGGGAGCGTCGACGCGAAAGGGCCGCTGTGCGCCTTCGCCGTCGCAGGCGGACGCGCGCTGATCGCTCCCGACTGGAAGATCACGCTCGTCGCCGCCACCGGCGAGGAGGCGGACTCCAGAGGCGCGCTCCACCGCATCCCGAAACACTCCCCCGCCGCCTGCATCATCGGCGAGCCCTCCGGTGCGGACGGCGTCACCATCGGATACAGGGGGAGCCTCCGCATCGCTCTCTCGGCAGAAGACGGGGGCGCGCACCGAAGCGGCGACGCGGGCCCCATCACTGCGGTCGTCCGAGCCGCGGCGGATATACTCTCTTTCGTGGAGTCCGTCGACTCCCCGGAGTTGCCGGTTATCCAACGCCCCTCGGGCGCCGTCGTCTCCATGCACGGCGAGGAGAACGGACACAGGCTGGGCCGGAGCGACCTCGACATCCGCCTTCCGGAGGGGAGCGATCCGCAGCAGTGGATCGAACGCATCGTCGAAATCACCGGACGCCGGAGCGTGAATACTCGCGTCCTCGCCATCACCCCGGCCCACGTCGCGGAAAAGAACAATCCGGCGGCCCGCGCGCTCCGTCTCGCCGTCCGGAAGAACGGCCTGAATCCACGTCTCCTCGCAAAGGGAGGCACCGCCGACTTCAATCTCGCCGCCGCCTGGAACTGCCCCATGGCCGCCTACGGCCCCGGCGACAGCAAACTCGACCACACTGCCGAGGAGCATATTTCGCTCTCCGAGTACCTGACCTCTCTCGACATACTGACGGACGCCATTCCGATGATCATGAGGAGCGCGTAGAAACGTTCCGAAAGGCGTTTCTGCGCGTTCTGCCTTCGAGCTGCCGCTCGCGACGGGACGAAGGCGTTGCATCCTATCTCTCGCGTGTCGCGGGAAACATATCCGCCGCCCGTATTCCCGAGTCGTCTCTTTCCCCTTCCTTTCCCGTTAGGAAATACTACTGCATCCGGGACCGGATATTCGGCTCCTGCCTCCGGTTCGAGGCGTTACCTGGATCTGTGTGGCGATCCGTTCTTTCAAGGCGGATACGTGGGAAATAACGCCGATCAGCTTGCCGTCCCGCCGCAGGCTTGCAAGAGTTTCCAGGGCGCTGTCGAGGGCTTCTTCATCCAACGTGCCGAAGCCCTCGTCAAGGAACAGCGAATCCACACGGACATTCCTGCCCGCCATATGCGACAAGCCCAGAGCCAGGGCCAGGCTGACGATAAAACTCTCGCCTCCGGAGAGGTTCTTCGTGGACCGGACCTCTCCTGCCTGGTAGTTGTCGACGACGTTCAATTCCAGAGGCTGCGCTTCGTCGGGCAGCAGCAGGTAGCGGTCGGTCAGCTTCCGCAGTTGCTGGTTGGCGTGCCCGACCATCAGCTCGAAGGTCAGCCCTTGGGCGAAGTTACGGTACTTTTTGCCGTCGGGGGAGCCGATCAATTCGTGCAGAGTTTCCCACCTGCGACACTCGTTTTTCCGGACTTCGATAGCCGCTTGTTTCTCCTGTACCCGCGCTTTGGCGGCCACATTCTCATTCAGCGCGTGTTTGAGACCGGCAATAGCGTCGCGGTGCGCTTTCAGCGATTCTTCGCACTGCGCATATCGTGGTTGAAGCTCTTCCAGCGACGCTTCGGTAACCTTCCGGTCCATTTCCGCAGCCAATTTCGTTCTCCGGTCTCTCAGCCTCGCTCTCAGCTCTGTTTGACGCTCATCCAGATCCTTGGCCGCAGCCGTCAGTTCGGCCTTCCGTTCAGGGGGAAGCATGGCCGCTAGGAACTCTTCTTCATCCGGAAAACCGGCGGAAATGCACGCTGCGGAGAACTCACTTCCCAGCCTGTTCAGCTCCGGCGTTTGTCGGTCGATGCTTTTTTTCAGTGAATCGACACGGGTTTTCGCGGCATTCCATTGTTGCCGGAGTTCATTCTGTCGATCTCTGGCCTGCTTTTCAGCGTCTTCGGCATCGGAAACAGCCTTGTGCAAACTACGTTCCTCATCGTCGGGATTCTTTTCACCGTAGAGCGTTTTCCGCGCATCTCTTCCGGCCGCGAATTCTTTTTTCACTGCCTCCAGACGCTCCAGCTTTTCGGCCAGGACGGTGCTTTGGATTTCGATAACCGCATCCAGCCGCTTCATCTCGCCGTCGATGCCGGCGATCTGTTTTTCTATCTCCGCCTTTTTCTTTACTCGGTCCTGCCATGACTTCAGCCGCGCTCCGAGGGTTTCGGGCAAAGAGGAGATGTTCGCCTCGGAGACTTCCTCGATACCCAGCGGCAAGAGGTTGGCGGCAAATGCTTGTCTGCATTCGGAAAAACCGGCCCGGAGTTTTTCCACGCCGGTTTTTGCCTCGGCAAGGGCTATTTCGGCGGTCTTCTTTTCATGAAGCACCGCGAACTCATTTTTTTCAGCATCGGCAAGAGTGTTTCGAGCCGCAGTTTCACTTTCTTCGAGTTTCTTGATTGCGCTTTCATGCTCTTCAGCCTTACTGATCAGATTGGTCAGTGTATCGATCTTTCGTTCGGTGTCATCGAGAGCGGGAACATTCCCTTCCGCGAAAGGGTGCCGGGTTGCGCCGCAGAGAGGACAGGGCTTGCCGTCTTCCAGTTTCGTCCGGTGCTCTTCAAGCTCCGCTATTTTCGTCAGGAAGGCCATTTCACGCAGCAGAGTTTCCTTCTCGGCGCGGTATTCGCGCAACAACCGGTCCCCCAGCAGTGTGCTCAACGCATCTTTGCCCTGTTGAAGCTGTTGTGATGCGTCCTCCAGCGCCTGCTTGCGGATACCGAGCTGCGTATGACGTTCTTCGAGCAATGCGGCCGCCTCTTCCAATGCGTTCGCGGCATTTTTTCGGTCGTCTTCTTTTTGAAGGATTTCTCTCTGCCGTGAAAGCAGGCCGCTCACCTGTTCTTCGACTCCGGCCAGACCGCCGATCAGCCATTCGTCCTGCGCATGCTCCTTGAGGTAGGATTCGACAAGGCGTAGCGCCTCAAGAGCCGCAGCCTGCTTTTTCCGTTCCTCGAGCCGGTCACGCGTGTCCGCATCGATCTTCGCCGCGTCCCTCCCGCACTCCGCCTCGCCTTTCGCTATCGACTTCTTCGAATCGGAAAGCTGCTGATCGAGGGAACGAACCTTCTGCAATACGGGTGCGACCGCTTTCAGCTCCTCTTTGACTCGAGCGGTGTGGAGTTCCGCCGATTGCATCATCTCGGTCTGTTCCTTGGCGGAGGATTCCAGCCCGGGAAGGGCTTCCTCCTCCGTCTTCAGCGCCGCTCCGTCATCCGCCTGTTGCTTTCGAGCGGCTGCAAGCGTTGCGTACACGCCGTCCAGCGAGGCCGCGCGTACGGCGCGGTCAAGTTGTTCGCGCTCCGGGATGAACGCCTCGATATCGCTTTGCAGTGTACGTGCCTCATCGTCCAAAACGGTGATTTCCTTCTTCAAACCATCGATGGCGGCGAGCCAGGCAATGGCCTTCCCGATATCGGCAAGCGCAACCCCAAGGTCGGATTCTTCCTTCCGCCGCGTTTCGAGCGACTGTCCGATCTCTTTTTCCTGCTCCGGTTCGAGAATCACGATGCCTGCCGTTTCGGCATTGAGCAGGTCCAGCTTTTCCCTCTCTTCACGCCGGCGCTCATGGACGCGGACGGATATCCGGCTGTAGATCTCCGTGCCCGTGATCTGCTCCAGGATCGGGGCGCGGTCGTCCGGCGCCGCCTGGAGAAATGCGGCGAAACCGCCCTGGGCCAGCAACATGGAGCGGGTGAAACGGTCGAAGTCCATGCCGGTAGCGGACTCGATCTGCTCGGCTACGCCTTTGATACTGACTTCTATGAGTTTGTCGGAGTCGGCATCGGTAATTTCATGTTTCGGGGGCTGGAGCTCGCCGTCCGGTTTTTTGCGCGCGCGATGTTGGCTCCAGTGACAACGGTAGCGCCCTGTCTGCGTTTCGAAGGTCGTTTCGGCGAAACATTCGCCGGTTTGGCGGGACATAATTTCGTTTCCGTTCTTCGTAACCTTGTTCAGACGGGGCGTCCGCCCGTAAAGAGCAAGGCAAACGGCGTCGAGGATCGTGCTCTTCCCGGCGCCGGTGGGACCTGTGATGGCGAAGATACCGTCCGATGCGAAAGCCGGGGTGCGTCAGGTCGATGCGCCATTCGCCGACGAGCGAGTTCAGATTCTTGAAGCGTATTTGCAGTATTCTCATCGAAAACCCCTCTACTCCGCCCGCGTATCGTCGTCGTAGAGAGACAATAGCGTTTCCCGATAGGTCCGCAGCAGCTCCGGCCGCTGCTCTTCAGGCACTTCGTGAACGGCGAGGCATCGCTCGAACACGTCGTTCACGTTCAGGTCGTCGAGCGTTTTCTCTTCATGGATTCGGCCCAGCACTCGGTCGATGATGCGGCTGTTCCTGATCCGGAGAATCTCCATTTGCGTACCGGAAAGAGCGGCTTCCACACGTTCACGCAAATCACCGACGACGTCGTCGCCTTCGTACGCCACTTCGAGCCAAGAGTGAGCGCCGGTCAGCGACAGTTCAAGAATACGGCTTGAGATGCCGTTCCAGTCTCCCTCGACACGCTCGAGTCGTTGAAACACGGGCACGTCGAGCAGCTGCACGGAGGGCGCGGCGCCGCAGAATTCGACAAGACAAAGGCTCTTCCGCTGCCAAGCCTCTCCGAAACCCATTGGAAGAGGCGAACCGCTGTACCGCACGGTTTCGGAGCCGTTCACTCTTTGCGGAACGTGAAGGTGGCCAAGGGCCACGTAATCGAAGCTCTCAGGGAAAATTTCGGCGGTCACGCGAGCCAGAGAGCCGACATAGAGTTCGCGCACTCCGTCACCGTCGGCGGTCTGTCCGCCCGCCGTAAACAGGTGTCCCATGGCGACAACGGGAATATCCGCTCCGAGCTCCTCCCTCTTCCGCTCAGCCTGTGCGGCGACGGTTGCGTAATGAGAGCGGATGCCCTCGATCAGCTTCCGTTCCTTGTCCTCGACGCTCTCCCCGGCCTCCGAGAGGCGGATATCCCTGTCCCGGAGGTACGGCACGGCGCAGACGATCAGCTCCGGAGCCCCTTGCGCATCGCGGAGCACCAGCACCTCGTCCGCAGGATCGGAAGAGGCGCTTCCTACCACGTGGACCTCGAGGGCCTTGAGCAGCTCCTTTGGGGCGTCCAGAAAGGAAGGGGAATCATGGTTCCCAGCAACGACGACGACATGCCGGCAGGACGATGCGGCCACCCGGCACAGAAACCGGTAATAGAGTTCCTGGGCTCGGTTGCTCGGAGCGCTGGTGTCGAAGACGTCCCCCGCCACCAGCAGAGCGTCGATCTCGTTCCGCTGCATCGTCTCCGGCAGCCAGTCCAGAAAGGCTTCGAACTCCTCGTAACGTTTTCTGCCGTAAAGGGTGCGACCGATGTGCCAGTCGGATGTGTGGAGGATTTTCATTGGACCGCCATACGTACCCGTTCAATTTGAGCACTTTCAACGATCATCCGCTTGTCGGCGACGGTGAATCCGGAATCGAATGCATTCATATGCACATCTCCTTGGCAATAGTTTCCAAGAGCTACATCTCGTTGATCAATGGGAATGGGAGGCGTGTTCCAGTCGCTTCTGTTTTCAGTATATGTCGGCGCGCAACGCAATGATACTTGTTTTTATTCCCCAAAAGCAATATCCTTTTCCATGAGGAGCAACGACGACGAGCGGGACCGAGTCGCCCCGCGTGCGAAATTCAAACCGACAGGAGGTTGTTCCGATGCAGGACATCATTTTGAAACGGCGGAGCATACGCAAGTATACGCAGAAACCGGTGAGCGAGGAGGCAGTCCGCCTTCTTCTGGAGGCGGGGATGAGCGCTCCCTCGGCGGGAGACGAGCGCCCCTGGCATTTCATCGCGATCACGGACAAAGCGGTCAAAGAGCAGATCCCAAAACACCATCCTTACGCCTCGATGGCGCCGCATGCGCCGCTTGTCATCGCCGTCTGCGCCGACCTGAATCAGGAGCGTTATCCCGGCTACTGGCCGCAGGATTGCGCAGCCGCGACGCAGAATATTTTGCTCTCGGCGGAGACCCAGGGACTTGGCGCTGTCTGGCTGGGAGTCCAGCCGAACACAAGCCGCTCCAAGGGGCTCGGCGCGCTCTTCGGTATTCCGGAGGGAATAGAAATCTTTTCTCTTATCGCCGTTGGTCACCCGGCGGAGAAAAAGGAGAGCCCTTCCCGCTACGGCGAAAAGAGAGTGCATCGCGACAACTGGTAGACAAGAGCTGGTGCGCTCTCTTCTGTTTGCTTCGCATTCGACGCATTTGAGAGCTTTGCTCGGGGCATGTTTTTCTTGACTTTGCAAATTCGAGCAATTACACTGACACAATAGCAGAAAAAACGCACCCGCTTACCCCTTGCATCAACTGCATACAAGGAAATGGTTGTTTTTTCTGAAAACAAGAGGGGCTATCTTTTAGTCCAAAAGGCCGTTTTTTTGTTCATACACGGTGCTCCCTTTCGCACGCAGGTCTTCATAGTTACAGGTCATAACAATAAAGGAGGGGATAGAAGAAAAAAAGCTCCGGATGCTGTACTCAATCTAGAAGGAGGTGTTTTAATGAAACACGGGAAACTGGTTGCATTGAGCGTAGCGGTAGCGGTTATTCTGGGCATTTTTATTATCGGCGTCCCTTCGAACGCGGTAGCGGCGGAGTTCAACTGGAAATTCCAGAGCCATCACACGCCGGGGAGCCCTTTCAACGACATACGTCATCCCGCCGTTCATCGAGAGGATCCGCGAGAAGTCAGGCGGCAGGCTGAACATCACCCTGCACTATGCGGGAGAACTGGTGGACTACCTCGAGGTGTTCCCCGCCCTGCAGGCAAACATGATTCAGATCTCCAATACCAGCACACTCTTCTGGAGAGGCTCGCTGAACGTCGGCTGGCTCCAGGCGGGAAATCTGCCCCCCTTCGTCTGCCGGAGCCTCGAAGACTTCGAGGAGCTGTACTACAAGAGAGGCATCGATAGGCTCATCGGAGAAGGACTGGCCGAGAGGGACATTCACTTCCTGGGAAGCCACAGCGTGGGCAACACCTACTTCTGGAGTAAAAAGCCCATCAATACGCTGAACGATCTCAAAGGATTCAAGGTCCGTTTCTTCGGCGCGATGAACGACACCATGGAGCACTTCGGCGCGTCGCCGGTCATGCTGCCGCATCCCGAGACCTACATGGCCATCGCGATGGGCACTCTTGACGGCAGCGGCACCGCCTGGTGGCTCTACCGCGACCTGAAGCTCTACGAAGTGTGCCCCTACTTCATCGGGCCCGCATGGCAGGTGCCTCAGGGTATGGAACTCTGGGTGTCCCAGAAGGCGTGGGACGCTCTCCCCGACGACCTGAAGAAGGTCGTCGAGGAAGCGACCGTGGAATTCAACAAGACGTACGCCAAGGTGTGCGACGATCAGGAAAAGGAAATGTTCGAGAAGTCCTTCAAGGAATGGGGAACAACCTACATCGAGTGGGGCAAGGAAGACATCGACAGACTTACGAAGGAATTCTCGCTCCCCTACCTCGACAAGATCGAGAAGGAGATCGGTTCGAAGGATCCGAGAGTTGCCGAAGGTATTCAGATCATCAAGCAGTTTATGAAAGATCGAGGGTATATCGACTAACGGGGAGCGTCCCGACGCATCGACGAAGCGCCCCCCTTCTCTCTCCGGAGGAGGGGGCGCGCTTTCAATTTTTCTAAGAATCGACGAGGTGAGGCGATTGGGCTTTTTGATCAAGTTTATCAATTTTACCGACACGCTGAACGACTGGGTGGGAAAGATTTTCGGCTTTCTTGTATACCCGACGATGCTCGTCCTTGTGTACGAAGTGGTCATGAGGTATGGATTCAATCGCCCCACTATTTGGGCGCACGAAACTTCATGCATGCTGTACGGGGCGCATTTCGTCCTTGGAGGAGCGTACGCGCTCCGCTGGGGAGCGTTCGTCAACGTAGAGGCGTTCTACGTGCTCTTCTCCCCGAGGGCGCGCGCAGTCATCGATCTCTTTACATGGACGCTCTTTTACGCATTTGTGGGAACCCTGCTCTGGTTCAGCCTTCCATGGGCCTGGGAGAGTTTGCGCATGATGGAGTATTCGAACAGCACGTGGGGGCCCTACGTCTGGCAGCTCAAGCTGACCATACCCGCCGCGGCGTTTCTCGTGCTGCTTCAGGGGATGACCAAGACAATCAAGGATCTCCATCTTGCGCTGACCGGCCGCGAACTTCTTCCCGCCGCCGAAGCTCCCGCTGAAAACTGAGGTGTTATTATGGACATAGGATATATTTCCGTTCTTCTTTTCGGCAGCATGTTTCTCTTTCTGCTGCTCGGGCTTCCCGTCGCATTTGTCCTCGGAGGATTGGCGACAGTCTTCACCACTATTTTCTGGGGCCCGGAATCCCTTTTTATCATCGTCGCAAGAACCTACTCCATGATGTCGACCACGACGCTGGTGGCCTGCCCTCTCTTTGTTCTGATGGCAACCGTTTTGGAGCGTTCAGGGGTTTCGGAAGACCTGTACGATATGATGTACCGCTGGATGGGTTCCCTCAAGGGCGGACTGGCTGTCGGTACGGTTATCGTCTGCACTCTTATAGCGGCGATGTCCGGAATCGCCTCCACAGGCGTGGTGATGATGGGCGTCATGGCCCTTCCCGCCATGCTCAAACGAGGATACGACAAGAGACTGGCAACAGGCTGCATTCTCGCGGGAGGCGTTCTTGGTCCGCTGATTCCTCCAAGCATCGCGCTCGTGCTCTACGGCACCATCGCCCAGGTTTCGATAGGCGCGCTTTTCGCGGGCGGAATGAGCGCAGGTATTATCTGTTCCATCCTGATCATCGGCTACATCTTGATCAAGTGCCACTTCAACCCCGAGCTCGGACCTCCCATCCCTCCCGAGGAGCGAGCCGACTGGGGAGCGAAGATGAAGTCCCTCAAGGGAATCTTCCTTCCGGTTCTGCTGGTCTTCTCCGTCCTTGGGTCGATCTACAGCGGCATCGCCACCCCGACCGAGGCCGCCGCGGTGGGAGCGCTCGGCGCGATTATCTGTAGCGCCGTCCATGGCAGACTGACCTGGAAACTGCTCAGGGAGGCGTCGTACGCCACGATAAAGGTGCAGGGGTTCATGATGTGGATCCTGTTCGCCGCACAGGCCTTCGCCGCAGTCTACATGGGAATGGGCGCCTCGCGGATGGTCGTCGGGCTCGTCAAGGAGTACCAGGTCGGCTGGTGGACCATGCTGATAGGCATCCAGGTCGTCTGGTTCCTTCTCGGTTTCGTGATCGACGCCTGGAGCATCCTCATGATCACCTCGCCCATCATTCTCCCCCTGCTGCCCATCTACGGATTCAACCCTCTCTGGCTGGGCGTCCTCTACGCGGTGAACACGCAGACGGGATACCTGACGCCACCCTTCGGCACCATGCTCTTCATGATGAAGGGTATCGCACCCAAGGGGATCACAATGGGGGATATCTACCGCTCCGTCGTCCCCTTCGTGATCACCCAGTTGGTGTGTCTGGCGTTGTGCATCATCTTCCCGCCGCTTATCACTTGGCTTCCCAGCATACTCTTCAATTAGGAGCGCGGGGAACAAAAGGGGAAAAAGAACAAATAAAAGAAGAGGAGACCTTCCGGTCCCCTCTTCTTTTGTACTGGAAACTGCTTCTCCGATTTTTAAAAAACCGCGTAGTCGGCATCCTTCGGGTCGGCGACGAACATGTGCCCCGGAGAGTGCGTGATGCAGAACGGGGGCTTCACCGCCATGATGGCCGCCTGCGGCGTGCAGCCGCACGCCCAGAAGACGGGAACCTCGCCAGGATAGATGTCGACAGCGTCGCCAAGGTCGGGCTTGTCGATGTCGGCGATGCCGATCTGCGACGGGTCGCCGATATGGATGGGGGAACCGTGCACCGCCGGGAAACGGCCGGTGCAAAGAACGGCCTTGGGGACCATCGCTGCTGGGATCGGCCGCATGCTCACCACCACAGGGCCGTTGAGCGCGCCTGCGGGAGTACACTGAATGTTGGTGACGTACATCGGGACGTTCCGGTTCTGCTCGATGTGCCGCACAGGAATGCCCGCCTCAAGCAGCGCTCCCTCGAAGGAGAACGAGCACCCCAGCAGGAAGCCGACGAGATCGTCGCGCCAGTATTTCTTCACGTCGGTGGGCTCGTCGACACAGACGCCGTCCTTCCAGACGCGATAGCGCGGAATGTCCGTCGAAATGTCCGCTCCCGGCGCCACGATCTTCGGCTCGGGATCGCCCGGCTCGGTGACGTCGAGGATAGGGCAGGGCTTCGGATTTCTCTGTGCAAAGACGAGGAAGTCGTAGGCAAGGTCGCGAGGCAGCACAACAAGGTTGCCCTGCACGTGTCCCTTGCACATCCCCGGCGTGGGAAGCGTCCACTTCCCCTCGCGGATCAGTAGGCGCACCTCGCGGGGCGTGCTGTTCGCATAATCGGACGCTTTCATCCCTCAAGCACCTCCCGAATCGTACTGATGACGACGCCGTTGTCCTGCAACGTCTTCCTGATATGACAGGCGAGCTCGACCGCGGAGGGGTTGTCGCCGTGCAAACAGACCGAATGAGCCTTCAGTTTAATGTCGTTCCCCTCGGCAGAGCGGATGACGCCCTCCTTCACAAGCCGGACCATCCTCATGGCGGCCTCGTCCGGGTCATGGATGAACGCGCCTGGTTTGCTTCGCGGCACAAGGCTGCCGTCGTCCATGTACCCCCTGTCGGCGAACGCCTCGGCTGCGTAGCGCACTTCCTCCTCGGCTGCAGCCTGCTCGAACAGTGAATTGGCAAGCCCGAGAAGGATGAGATTTCCGCCCGCGTCGTGCGTTGCGCGCGCGATGGCCTTCGCCATCGCCAGGTCCTTCGCCGCCTGGTTGTAGAGCGCACCGTGCGCCTTCACATGTTCGAGACGCACTCCCTGTGCAGTGCAGACGGCCTGAATCGCGCCGATCTGGTAGAGCGTGAACGCGTAGACTTCATCGGGCGTACACCCCATCGTCCGACGTCCGAACCCCTGAAGGTCGGGGGTGTCCGGGGTGCGCCCCCACGGCGACGGCTGCGCGTTTGGCCGCCTGTACCGTGCGGATCATCACTTCAGGATCGCCGGCGTGGAAACCGCACGCCACGTTCGCGGAGCTAACGTGCTCCATCACTTCGCGATCCATTCCCATGCGCCACGGTCCGAAGCTCTCGCCGAGGTCGCTGTTCAGGTCGATTTTAAACATCATTCTCCCTCCCTGATCTCCTCCCAGGAGATCACGTGTTCCTTTCCATCAACGCGGAGAATCGCATCTCCGCTGGTCGGCGCCGCGACGGCTTCCGGTTCGGGCGCAGAGGATGCGCGGGCGCTTGAGCGCCACGAAGCGCGGAGTCTTCTCAGCTCGTCCCTCGTCCGCGCCTCCGCGCGTACAAGATCGACGGCGTCCTTCACCGTGATTTTTGAAAAGCGCACCTTCGCTCCGGGAAGACGCTGCGAAAGCGCGGCAATGTCGACCGAGCAGACAACGCCTATCTTTGTGTACCCCCCCGTCGTTTGCCGATCGGCCAGCATGACGATCGGCTGGCCGTGCCCCGGAACCTGCACGGCGCCCAAGGGGATCGCGTCGGAGATGATGTCGGCGGCTCCGGCATGCTCTATCGGCTCGCCGTCCATCCGATATCCCATCCGGTCGGCGCTGTTGGAGACGACGTACTCCGCGCCGTAGAAAGAGGAAAGCCCCTTCTCGGTGAACAGATCGTCCTGTGGCCCCGGAATGACGCGCAGCGGCGCGTCGGGATCGCGGAGAGGACGCAGCTCTTCGGGGCAGACCAGGCCTTCGCATCGTTTCCAGAGAGGAGCCGGTTCGCCGCAGCACAGCGTATCGCCTTTTTTTGAGGGCGCGCCCTTCCAGGCCGCCCACCTTCGCGCGCGTATAAGTGGAGCGGCTCTCCATGACCATGGGGGACGTCGATCCCTCCTGAGACGCAAAGATACGCTCTGCACCCGGAGCGCGGACCGGCGAAGGAGAGGGTGTCTCCTTCGCGTACAGTCACAACAGTCCAGTTCGCGACGTGCGCGCCGTTCACGGTGAAACCGAGCTCCGCGCCCGTGACGGCGGCAACCCCTTCCCCCTCCATTACGGAGAGGGTCGGCCCCAGCAGGGTGACTTCGAGAGCAGCCGCGTTTTCGTCGTTGCCTACAAGGATGTTGCCGAGCGCGAACGACTGCATATCCATCGCGCCCGCCACCGGCATCCCCTTCCCCTGATAGCTCCATCGTCCGGAGTCCTGAACCGTGGTGAGCATCCCGGGCATCTGTACCGAAAAAGTAAGAGTTGACATTACGACGCCTCCTCTTCCAGTATTTCCGGCCGGTATGTTCTCGCTGTCGTGGCCGCTTCGATTTCGTCGAACTCGGCCTTGGCGACCGCACGGAATCGCACCCACATCCCCGCCTCCAGGAAGATGGCGGGGTTGCGGTCAGGGTCGAACATCCTCATCGGCGTTCGGCCGATCAGCCGCCACCCTCCGGGGCTTGAAATCGAATAGATCCCCGTCTGTTTGCCAGCGATGCCCACGGAACCCGCAGGGATGAGCTCCCGCGGATTCTTCAGGCGCGGCGTTTCAAGCGACGGATCCATTCCGCCGAGGTAGGCGAAGCCCGGAGTAAAACCGAGCATATAGCAGTAGCAGTCGTTCGCCGTGTGCCGCTTGACGACCTCTTCCGGCGTCAGGCCGGTGTGCTCCGCGACGTCGGCCAGATCCGGGCCATGATCTCCGCCGTAAAGGGAGGGGACGACGATGACCCGGCGCGTTTCGCTTCCTATGCCTGCTCTCAGCGCCGAGGCCATCTTCCCGAGTTTCGAATAGAGCGCGTCCACATCGGTTGCTACCGGGTTGAAATAGACCGCCAGCGAACGGTACGTCGGGACTGTATCCAGAAAGCCCGGAAATTCCGCCTTCCGTACCGCCGCGGCAAGCGAGGCGACGCGCGAGTTGATTTCCATGTCGATGACGTCGCCGAATTCGACGACCACGCATCCGTCGCCTGCCGTCAGCAGCCTCGGATACTTATTCTCATTCACGCGGACACCACCTCCTTCGGAAAAATGTTACTTGTTGTTCCTACTGGAACAGCTTCATGATCCCGGCGAAGGAGTTGAAGCCCATCCAGGCGGTAAACACCACGATGACCCAGCCGAGCGCCGTCATCCACACCGGGTGCATGTAGTCCTTCACGATGTTCTTGTTGTGCGCCGCCATGAGGACACATCCCAGCGACAGGGGAAGGATCAGTCCGTTGAGCGAACCGGCGACGATAAGCAGGGCAACCGGACGGCCGACCGTCGTCAGGATGGATGTGGGAAGCGATGATGAACGCGATGATCCAGTAACGGTAGTAGTTGTCGACAACCTTGAAGAGCGTCCGCAGGAAAGGAGACCGACGTATAGGAAGCGCCGACGACCGAGGTAATGGCCGCCGCCCAGAGGACGACTCCCGCGATGCGGAAACCAAGAGCTCCTGCGCCGATCTGGAAAGCGGAGGCGACAGGGTTGCTCATGTCGATGGGGGGTTCCGGTGAGCACAACGCCGAGGAAGGCGAGGAAGAGCAGATAGCGCATGACGCCGGTGATGGCGATGCCGTTGATGGAACCCTTGCTTATCTGGCTGATATTCTCCTTGCCGACGATTCCGGCGTCGATGATCCGGTGCGCCCCGGAGAAGGAGATATAGCCGCCGACCGTGCCGCCGACGAGGGTGAGGACAACGAGCCACTTGTACTCCTTCAGGATATCCAGGCTGGTCAAGGGGCGAATCATCTCATGCACCGTCTCCATAACAGGAGGCTTCGTAACGAAGACGACGTAGAAGACGAGAGCGAGCATCAAAAAGCCGAGGATCTGAGTAAACTTGTCCATCGCCTTGCCGAGGTCCTTCCAGAGAAAGATGGTGATCGCTATAGCCGCGCTGATGACCGCGCCAACCATCTGGTCGGCTCCGAAGAGCACCTGGAAGCCGAGCGCCGCTCCGCCGACGTTTCCTACATTGAAGGCCAGTCCGCCGAGAGCAACCGCGAATGCGAGGAAATACCCGAGACCGGGGAGCACCTTGTTGGCAACGTCCTGACCTCTCAAACCGGAAACGGCAAGGACACGCCAGATGTTCAGCTGCACCACGATATCGATGAGGATAGAGAGAAGAATAGCAAATGCAAATACCGTTTTGAGCTCATTGGTAAAGGATACCGTCTGGGTCAGGAATCCCGGGCCAATGGCCGAGGTCGCCATGAGAAACGCCGCCCCGAGAAGGACGCTGAGAGTTTCACTCTTGCTTCGTGCTTGACTCTTTTCCAGTTCCGACATAATAATACCCCCCGATTATAATGTTTGTGCATTCCTTCTTGCACTGCGAGCATTATACTCGATTTCTCCCTGCTTTTGGCAAGGGGTAGGCTGTAGCCTTTCTGAATACAAAAGACATGATGTATAATGACGAAACTGCACCGGAATTGAAAGGTGGTATCTTCAATGGAGTTTCTCACTTCTTTTACAGGACTCGATCTCTCCCTGTGGTCATGGGCTATCGTCCTCAGTGCAGGCGCGGGCGTCGGTATCGCAAAGACGGCCGTTCCGGGCAGCGGGATCCTCGTCGTCGCGCTGATGGCGATTGCGCTCCCGTCGCGCCTGTCCGTCGGCGTGATGCTCCCGATGCTGATTTTCGGCGACCTCTTCGCCGTAGGGAAATTCTGGATGCACACCGACAAAAGGCATATTCTGACGCTGTTGCTCTTCGCTCTTCCGGGTCTCGGCGTCGGGTACACGGTGCTGCGCTTTGCGAGCGACGACCAATTGAGACCCATCATCGGAGGCGTGGTGCTCGCAATGCTTATCCTGCACCAAGTCTCGCGCGTCGTAAAGCGGCGACGCGAGGCGACCGCTGCGGCCGACGGAAAAAACATCCCCGCTGCTTACAGCCGTCTTCGGCTTCTTCGCAGGAGTCGGAACCGGTATGGCAAACGCCTCCGGCCCGGTAATGAGCCTCTATCTGCTTATCGCAGGACTGCCGAAGCTTCCCTTCATCGCCATCAACGCGTGGTTCTTTTTCATCATGAACCTGCTGAAGGTTCCCCTCTTCTTCAACCTGGGGCTCATCACCATGCAGAGCCTCAGAATCGACATGCTCGCCCTCCCCTCCATAGCGGCGGGGGCGCTGCTTGGATACTGGATAATCAAGCGCATCTCCCAGGAGCGCTTCAACCGGATCGTCCTTGCGCTCGCCTTCGTCGCGGCGCTGCGCCTGCTTACCTAATCGGCAATTTCGGGAAAGCGATAGCCGCAGCGCCGCTAAAAACCAACTCCGTAGATGCGCTAGCAAATGCAACAATGTTGCAAAATCAAAACATTTTCCCGAAATTTCCATCCCGCTGTTGCCCTTGAATTTATGATGCTTTATAATGAGTTCCGAAGGCACATTTTTCAAAAAAAAGACGACTGTTTCAGTCGAGATAAAACCTCCGAGTCGCAGCGCCTACAGGCGGAATCCCACGGACTGCGACCGTTAAGGTGCATCTGGAAACGGGTGCGCCTCCCCTTTGGCAAGGAGGATTTCCTAAAGCGGCATACGCCGTCCTCTTTGCACGGAGGACGGCGTATTTTGTATTCTTGTTTCACGACTCATCGATGGAAGGGGGGAGTGCTCCGGAAACTGCGCAACTTTCTCCTCTCCAAGAGGAGATCTGGCGGAAGAGAGTGTTTTTAAAAAAGGAGAAGGACGGCAGGCCTCCGGACCGTGTTGCTTGCCGGCGCCCCCGGTTTCGCGGCGCCACCGTCCCAACCCCTGCCGAGATTCGGAAGGAGCTGGAAACAGGATGATTCAAAAGGTCTTTTTTGTCAACAGCATTGAGCGAAATATGATTCTCGACGAGGAAGCGACGCTCGCCGAAGTGCTCCGCGAGCAGCTCGGGCTCACGGGAACCAAGGTCCGGATGCGGCCAGGGCCACTGCGGTTCGTGCAACGTCCTGCTGGACGGCAAAGTAACCCGCACGTGCGTCTACAAGATGTCCCCGCCTCCCAGAGGGAGCGAAGATCGTCACGATCGAGGGAATCGGCACGCCGGAGAAACTTCACCCGCTCCAGAAGGCGTGGATCAAGCACGGCGCGGCCCAGTGCGGTTTCTGCACGCCGGGCTTCATCGTCTCCCGCGAAAGGACTGCTTGACACGAATCCGAACCCGACCCGCGAAGAGGTTCGCGACTGGTTCCAGCTCAACCGGGAACGCCTGTCGCTGCACCGGGTACATCCCCATCGTCGACGCCGTGATGGGACGCCCGCAAAGGTGCTTCGGGGGCGAGATGAGCGAGAAGGAGCTCGAGTTTCAAAATGCCCGCGGACGGACGGGATCTGGGGGAAGCAAGTACCCTCGCCCGACCGCCGTCGCCAAGGTGACCGGAACACTCGATTACGGCGCGGACCTCATCCTCAAGATGCCGAAGAAAACGCTGCACGCCGCGTTGGTACAGGCAACCGTCTCCCACGCGAACATCAAGGGGATCGACACCTCGGAAGCCGAGAAGATGCCCGGCGTCTACAAGATCGTCACGCACAAGGATATCAAGGGAAAGAACCGCATTACCGGCCTGATCACCTTCCCGACGAACAAAGGAGACGGATGGGACCGTCCGATCCTCTGCGACGAAAAGGTCTTCCAGTACGGCGACGCCGTGGCCATCGTCTGTGCGGACAGTTATAAAAACGCCGTCGCGGCGGCCGCAAAGGTGAAACTCGACCTCGAAGTCCTTCCGGCGTATATGAGCGCACCCGAAGCAATGACCGACGATGCGATAGAAATACACCCGGGAACACCGAACGTCTACTTCACGCAGAAGATCAAAAAAGGTGAAGAGACCGCTCCGATCTTCTCACGTTCCGATGTTGTCACGGTCGAGGACGACTTCTACGTCGGCCGTCAGCCGCACATGCCCGTCGAGCCCGACGTCGGTTTCGCCTACACCGACCATGAAGGGCGTCTTGTCATCCATTCGAAGTCCATCGGCGTCCACCTGCACCTCGCCATGATCGCCCCCGGACTCGGCATCGAGCCCGAGAAGCTTGTTCTTGTGACCAACCCCGCCGGAGGCACCTTCGGCTACAAGTTCAGCCCGACCATGGAGGCGCTCGTCGGCGCGGCGGCCCTGGCCACAGGACACCCGGTGGCCTTGAAGTACACGTGGAAACAGCAGCAGCAGTACACCGGCAAACGTTCCCCCTTCTTCGTCAACATGAAGTTCGCCGCCGACAAAGAGGGCAAACTACTGGCCATGGAGACGGATTTCTCGGTCGATCACGGCCCCTACTCCGAGTTCGGCGACCTCCTCACGCTGCGCGGCATCCAGTTCATGGGCGCAGGGTACGACATCCCCAACATCCGGGGCGAAGGACGGACGGTCTGCACAAACCACGCGTGGGGTTCCGCTTTCCGCGCGTACGGATCGCCGCAGTCGCTCTTCTCCTCCGAGGTGCTCATGGACGAGCTCGCGGAGAAGCTGGGAATGGATCCGCTCGAGATCCGCTACAAGAACGCCTACCGCCCCGGAAGCACCAATCCGACCGGCCAGGCGCCCGAGTCCTACTCCCTGCCGAAGATGCTCGAAGCGCTCCGCCCGAAGTACGAACTTGCGAAGAAGCGCGCCGCGGAGGGCTCCACAACGCGCTTCAAGAAGGGCGTCGGCCTTTCGGTCGGCGTCTACGGCTGCGGCCTCGACGGCCCGGACGGCTCCGAAGCGCGGCTCGACATGAACCCGGACGGGACGATCACGGTCTGCACTGCGTGGGAAGACCACGGACAGGGCGCCGACGCGGGCGCGATCGGCACGGCGCACGAGGCGCTACGTCCCTTGGGGATATCTCCCGACAAGCTGAAGTTCACCTGGCCGAATACAGCGAAGTGCCCCAACTCCGGCCCGGCGGGCGGCTCCCGCTCCCAGGTCATGACGGGGAACGCCATCCGCGTCGCCTGCGAAACACTGTTGAAGGAGACCGCGAAGCCGAAGACAGGCTTCCTGAAACGGGACGGCGGCTATATGACCTACGACGAACTGGTCGCCGCCGGGAAACCGACATCCTTCACCGGCAAGTGGTCCGCCGTCGAGGGAACGGCCTGCAACGAGGACGGACAGGGCAAACCGTTCGTGATCTACATGTACGGCGTCTTCATGGCGGAAGTCACCGTTGATACGGAGACCGGAAAAACGGCGGTCGACAGGATGACACTTATGTGCGACTGCGGAAAGATCAACAACCGCCTCATCGTTGACGGCCAGAACATGGGCGGCATGGCGCAGGGCATCGGCCTCGCGCTTACCGAGGATTTCGAGGATATCGAGAAGCACTCCACGATGCCGGGCGCAGGATTCCCGTACATCAAGGACATCCCCCGACGATATGGAGATCATCTACTTCGAGGAACATCGCGAAGACGGACCGCACGGGCGCAGCAGGCATCGGCGAGCTTCCGCTCTCCAGCCCGCATGCCTCCATCATCAACGGCATCTACAACGCAACGGGCGTGCGTATCACCAGGCTACCCGCATACCCGGAGAAGGTTCTGGCCGGACTGAAAAAGTAAGAGTTACCGTGCGAGGCGTTCCTTCCGGAGCGGCCTCGCATTTGTCCCGAGAGGTGCCCAATGGAAAAAGCGAGATTGCTGGAATTCGAATCAAAGTGTATTCAAGAGGAGCCTCCGTACTGCCAGGCCGCCTGCCCTCTGCACCTCGACGGGCGGGCGCTCTGTTCGTTCGTCCGCAAAGGGACGGTTCGACGAGGCGCGGAAACTGATCGAGAGGACGCTCCCCCTACCGGAGGCGCTGGGGGCGCATCTGCGACGCGCCGTGCAAGGAAGCCTGCCTCCGTCGCGAACTCGGCGGCGCGATCGAGCTGAGCGCCCTTGAAAGAACCTGCGTTTGAACAGGGAACCTCTCCGGCGCGCGCCGCTCCTCATTCCTAAGAACGGGAAGAAGGTCGCCATCATCGGCGGCGGGACTGAGCGCGCTCTGCGCAGCCTCGGAAGGCATTCGCAAAGGGTACTCGGTCGCCGTTTTCTGCGCGGAGAAACCGGAGCGCGGCGTTGACTGCCCTCTCCCCGCTGATCAGCGATGAAAACGCGCTTCGAGAGCTTGCCTGGCTCGAAAAAGGCGGTGTGCTCTTCCTGCCCCGCGAGGAACTTCCTCCGCTCGACGAACTTGTGGCGCGTTTCGACGCCGCCTACGCCGGTCTGGACGACCCGTTCGCCGCGAGGCGCGACTGCGGAAGCAGCATCGTCGGTGAATCCGGTGAGTCCTGGAGACTTCGGGTCGGCGGGGCTTTTTTGCAGGAGGTTCCGCTTCCTCTTTCATTCTTCGCGCCGCCGACGGACGACGGGGAATGAAGTCGGCGGAACGTTTTTCTTCAGGGCGCCTCCCTCTTCTCCTCGCGGGAGAAAGAGGGGCCGTACGCCAACCCGTCTTTTTCACCTCCACCGAGGGAATGACTCCGGCGGGGCCGGAACCGGTTTCCGCAAGAAGGCTACGCTCCCGAAGAGGCCCGTCAAAGAGGCGAAACGCTGCCTCCTCTGCGAGTGCATGGAGTGCGTAAAACACTGCGCCCTACATGCAGCACTACAAAGGGTATCCCAAGAAGTTCGCGCGGGAGATCTACAACAACCTCTCCGTAATCCAGGGAACGAGGCTGGCGAACGGCATGATCAACTCGTGCACTCTCTGCGGCCGCTGCGAACGCATCTGCCCCAACGGGTTCTCCATGGCCGATCTTTGCAGCGAAGCGAGGGCGGGGAAATGCTCCGCCAGGAAAAGATGCCCCCCTTCGGCGCACGACTTCGCGCTGGGAGGGACATGCGCTTCAACAACTCTCCCAAGGCGACGCTGCTGCGGCACGAACCGGGAAAGAAGGACGAGCGCCTACCTCTTCCTCCCGGGCTGCCGGCTGGCGGGCTGCAATCCCGCACAGGACGGACCGCCCTCTACGCTTTTTTGAGGGACCGTCTGGACGGCGGGCGTCGGCTTCTGGCTCCGCTGCTGCGGCGCTCCTGCGGACTGGGCGGGGCGCGACGAGGAACTCCGCCGGGAAGCCGCGAAGATCACGGAAGAGTGGGAGTCCATGGGCTCGCCGGTCGTCGTGGCCCGCCTGCACGAGCTGCCTCCAGACCTTCCGCAAGGCAATGCCGTCGATACGGACTGTCTCTCTATGGGAACATTTTGGAGGGACGCGGAGCTTCCGGAGGGGGACGCTCCCTCTCGAACGGGACTCTTGCCGTCGCCGGACCCTTGCACTGCCGGCGCAGGGCGCCCGAAATCAGGAACGCCGTGCGAAACGTCGCCTCCCGAACGGGGGGTTGCGATTCGAAGAGCCTTCACTTTCAGGAGAATTCTCCTTCTGCTGCGGCTTCGGGCGGACTCCCAGGAGAGCGCCAACCCCGACCCTGGCCGCTCTTTCCGCCAAAAACCCGGGGGGAGGAGAGTTTCTCCTTGGACTTTCTCGTATACTGCGCCATGTGCCGGAATCTCTTCGCACAGGGCGGGCAAACCCGCCCTCCACTTGCTGGATATTCTTTTTCCCGCAGGGAGAAGAGAACCCGGCCGAGCGTCCTGCCACGGGTTACTCAGAACAGCGCAGGAGAACCGGGTTGCACTGGTCCCGCGCGTTTGCGCGCATCTCTCTGGAAGGAGAAAGATATCGTGAACGAACCGCATGAATCCATCCGGCTCGTCATCCCGCCCGATGTGGAGAAGGGACTCTGGCGAAGCGGCGAATTCTTGGCCGATACCGTCCGGAGAGCCATCTGGTCGGGCGGAACGAAGCGGACGCAAGATGAGAACAGATCAACGGCGCGCTGGTCGCCTCGCTGCGCCCGGCCTCGGTAACCTACTGGGTGGAGTACGCTCCCAGAGCGGACGGCTCCTTCGAGGTGCGCAAACGGATGGAGCCACAGAATGTTTGTTGCCGGAGCCGCGGAGGAGCTTGCCCCCGACGCTTCGATAGGGGGAGGAAAGCATTGAAAAGAGCTGATCAAGTCGTTCGAGAAGTACACGAAGGCCGAATGTGGGCGTGGTGCGGCCGCTTTCTGGAATTGAAGAAAACCGAGATTACCTACCTCGGCAGCGTCTTCACGCTGGATTTACCGGTCTGCCCCCTCCTGCGGCCACGGTCCTTCGTTCCCGAGGAGCTGGCCACGGGGAAGATGCTCGAAGTGGAGAAGATTCTGGAGGACAAATAATGGATGTTTTCGACCTCGACGACCTGCAGATGGAGATGCTCTCCCTCGAAGGGAAAGGGTACCATTGCCAGCCAGATTCTTCTCCTGCTGGCGCTTCGCCAGACGGGAGGGGAAACGCAACGACGCGCTGATTCGTTTCGATGGGAGGACTTTCCCTCGGACTCGGACACAGCAACGGCACGTGCGGCGCGCTGCTCGGCGGCGCGGCCCCTCCTTGGATTCTACGCCGGAAAGGGCAACAACGATGAAACCGAGCACCCGATGTTCCGGATGATGGTCCGCCGCCTGACCGAGTGGTTTTCGTGACGATCTGTGCGCCTCCGGAAGCGTCCTCTGCGACGATATTCTCAACGAACACGGGGCGAACACGCTGTCCGCAGCTCGTCCGCTCCGTCTGGGGGAAAAGTTATGGAGCTGCTTCTGGAAAACGATATCGACCCCCGCGGAAGACGTTTCGCTCCGCAGAGAAGGCGTATGAGGCCGTTTTCTGGACGAATGGATCGCCGGAAAGACGGGAGAACCGTTCACCCGCGAACACCTTGAATGGTACCAGTTGGAGCGCCTGCGCCAAACTGTTGCGCACGCCCGTTCGGGAAGCCCTTTCTACAGGGAGCGCCTCCGCTCTTTCCCGGATGGCTTCCCTTCATCGTTATACGACTTCTCGCGCCTTCCTCCTACCCTGCCAAGCGAACTGGCAACCGAACCGGAACGGTTCATCGCCGTACGCCAGGGACGACATCGCGAGGATCGTCACTTTGCGGACATCCGGGAGCACAGGCGAGGGGAAGCGACTTTTTTTTCACAGGGGAGGACCTTGCTGCGACGGTCGAAATCTTCAGGATCGGGAGTGGGCCTCCTTTCGTCCGTCCGGGAGGCCGGGCGCTCGTCCTGCTTCCCGGAGAGCGGCCCGGGGAGCATCGGCGATCTGCTTGTCCGCGCCCTCGCCCCCGAGAGGGGAGTGCATTCTTTGTCCCGGCGTCGGGACGAGCGGCGTACGCTTGAACGCATCGCCGAGTCCAAGGGCCGAATGGCCTCGTCGGGTTTGCCGACGCAGCTGCCTTTCGCTCGCTCGCAGGCCCGCATTCTCCGCTGGGGGAAAAACGCTCTCTCAAGTGCTGTTCTGCGCCGACTACGCCGCGCCGAGCCTTGTCGCGTCGGTCGAAAACGCATGGGAGTGCGTCGCCCGCCGCCACTACGGCCTCACCGAGACGGTCTACGGCGGCGCTTTGGAGTGCGAAGAGCGCGACGGACTGCACATCATGGAGGGGAACTACCTCTTCGAGATACTGAACCCGGAGACGCTCGCCCCGACGCCTCCGGGGGAGTTCGGGGAGATCATCGTCACCACCCTCCGCACCGAAGGAACCCCCGCTCCTCCGCTATCGTACCAGCGACAGGGGGCGGCTTCCTCCCGGGAACATGCCGCTGCGGTTCCATCCTCAAGCGAATCGAAACAACCGGGAGGTTCCGCAACGGAATCACCCTGCACAACGGCGTCTTCATCCCCCTGCACGAGCTGGGACGACGCCCTCTTCTCCGTCCCCTGGCTGGCCGACTACACGGCGTCGAAGGAAGACGGACGAATTACGATCTCCCCTCCACGCCCCTTCGAGAGAAGCGACCACGGCCGGAACCCCGCTCCGCAGGGAACGTGCCGCGCTCGCAGCAGCGCTTGACCATCTCTCCTCCGACGCCAAGGCAGCCCTGCGGGAACGCCCCGTTCCGCTTCCGTTTTCTCCCCCACGCCCACGACGGCGTCTCCAGCAGAAAGAGAGTCGCGGAATAAGAAAGCGAAGAGGGAGGGCTCGTCCGAGCCCTCCCCTCTTGGGTGTGTTCAGCGTTTCCGCCCCCTGCCGCTGCGGGCGTTCGGCTGTGGTAGTAGGAGTTGGTGAGGTCCCCGCGCACCCACGGCAGATCGGCCCGTGGTCGGGCGGGTAGGCCTCGCCGCAGATCGGGGCAGAAGACCGGCGGCGTTTTCGGACGCACCTTGAGCACTTCGGGCTCCACGGTTACTTCGATCATGTCGAAGAGTTCGGCGCCCGCCGCGTTGATCTCGTCGAGGATCGCCTGAAGGCTCTGCTCATGTTTCGGAGTAAGCTTCAGGTACCACTCCTCGACGCGCGGCCAGAGCTTCAGCCGCTCCATGCTCAGGGGAGATGCGGGACCCCCCTCGCCGGTCTGTTTGTCGTAAAAGACACCGGCGAACCGTCCGGTATCCACTATCTTCAGCCAGTGGTTCCCCACGGTGCAGGGAGTCAAGAGCTGGATAGTATCCGCGAGACACTTCCGCGTCTCGCAGATCACGTCCATCAGCACGTCCTTGGGGAAGACCTCCCAGGCCATGTTCACCATGTGCAGGCGCGAGGGACGCCGCCGGGTGCGGGGTTTGCCGTGAAACAGCGTCAGCTCCTTCAGGAACTCCTCGTACGACGCAAACCTTCCGTAGTTCATCCCGCGATCTTCTCGATCCTCACGGCGCCACGCCTTGAAGGAGGGCGTCATGGTGTCCGGATCGAAGGTCTTGAGGTCGCCGCTCACCAGATGGTTGGCGTTCGTCTCCCAGAAGTGGAAGGACATCCAGACCATCCCCGGAGCGATGCGCTTGGAGGACGTTCGCTTTGATCCGCACCTCTCCTCGCCGCGATTTCACGCGGATCTCCTCGCCGTGGGCGATTACCCCAGCCTCTCGGCGTCCTGCACGGAGGATGTCGGCGCGCTCGTCCGGGCATACGCTCGTTCATTCCCTTCGCGCGGCCCGTCTGCGTTCTGGAGTGATAGTGCACCAGACGGCGGCCGGTGCTGAGCACCATCGGGAAACTCCTCGTCGGGGCAGTTCGCTGCTGGGAACCCATTCGGTGGCTTGGAAGAGCCCCTTTCCCACGGGTGAACTTGCCGTCCTTATGCAGAATGGGGCGTCCCGGGGTGCTCTTCGTTCGGGCAGGGGCCACTGGATGCCGCCGATGCTGTCGAGGGCGGCGGAACTTGATCCCCCGCGAAGGCCGGGCAGAGCGCCGCGATCTCGTTTGTCCCATATCTCCCGGCCGCCGGTCGACGGCCACTCGTAGCCGAAGCGCTTAGCGATCTGCTTGAAGACCCACCAGTTCGGGCTTCGCTTTCGCCGGGAGCCTCTTTGATCTTGCGCACGCGGCTCACTCGCCGCTCGGTATTGGTGAAAGTGCCTTCGTCCCTCGCACCATGCGGCCGAGGGAAGGATGAACGTCCGCAAAGGGCGTCGTCCTCGTTTTGGAAGATGTCCTGCACCACAAGGAACTTCCGCGGAGTTCAGGCAGTGCGGACACGTGCCGCGGATCCGGCTCGGTGGCGACGAGGTTCTCGCCGAAGATCCAGAAGGCCTTCAACTTGCCCTCGGGCAGCCCGTTGACCATATCGCCGATCTTGAAACCGGGCTTCGCCGGCAGCGCCTCGACGCCCCAGAAGTCGGCGAACTTCTTGTTCAGCTCGGGCGAATCCACCTTCTGGTAGCCGCAGTACATGTTGGGGAAGCGCGCCCATGTCGCAGGCGCCCTGCCACATTGTTCTGTCCGCGCATCGGGTTGACGCCGCCGCCCTCGACGCCCATGTTCCCCCAGAAGCATCTGGAGATTGGCCAGGGTCATTGACGTTCCGCTTGCCCGACACGTGCTCGGTAATTCCCGAGTGTGTAGATCACCATCGCTGGCTTGATGCTCCCGAGCATCCTCGCGATGTCCACGATGGTCTGCTCCGGCACGCCGCTTATCTGCGACGCGCGGCTGGGAGGATACTCCTCGATCTTCGCCGCGAACTCTTCAAAGTTCTCGCACTTCTCCTCCACGGATTTTCTTGTCGTAGAGATTTTTCCTTGATCAGCACATGCATGACGCCGTTGAGGAAGGCGATGGTCCGGACCCCACGCGCAGTTGCGCGAAGATGTTCGCGTAATCCGCCAGCTCCTGCCGCCCTGGGATTCGACGACGATGAGCTTCGTCCCGGTCTTGACCCCGTTTTTCAAGTACGTGGCCGCGGACGGGGGTGCGCCTCCGTCCATGTTGGTGCCGATGCAGAACAGGAGCTTCGCCCTTCGCGAACTCTCCGATTGTATTGGTCATCCCGCCCTGCTCCAAAGCTTGTCAGTAGCCCCGCTACTGTAGGAGCGTGTCAGACGCGTGCACAGTGGTCTATGTTGTTCGTGTTGAAGGACCATGCGGAAGAGCTTTTGCTTACTGTAGGAATCTTCATTGAGACTGCGCGCGCAGCTTACTCCTCCCACCGCGTCCGGGGCCGTGCTTCTGCATCACCTCCTTCAGTCGGGATGCGACGAGGTCGAGCGCCTCGTCCCAGGATGCCCTCGCGGAAACGTATCGTCAGGCCCCTTCTTCTCGCCCTTTGCGCTCGCGGATGAGGGGCTTCGTAAGCCGTTCGTCGGAGTAGATGAAATCGTAGCCGAAGCGTCCCCTTGACGCAGAGACGGCCAAGGTTCGGCATGCCGTCCTCCGTGCCGGTGACCCTGGCGATCTGCTCGCCGTTCATGTGCAGGTCGAGCTGGCAGCCGACGCCGCAGTACGGGCACGTCGTGCGGACGACATGCGTCTGCCACGGCCTCCCCTGTCCAACCGACTTCTTCTCGACGAGCGCCCCCGACCGGGACAGACCTGGGATGCACTGCCCGCAGAAGACGCAGTCGGGAGGCTTCGTCCTCCAGCTTCGTCCCTATGGGCGGGTTGATCTGCGTGTGGATTCCCCTGAACTGGAAGTCGATGGCGTGGTACCCGGCTCGCCAGTCGCAGGCGCGGACGCAGCGGCCGCAGAGAATGCACTTGTTCATGTCCTCGGATGAAGAAGGGGTTCGTATTGTCCAGTTCAAAATGAGTGCAGGGACGTCTCCCTCGTCGGTGAAGGGGGATTTTTTCGATGCCGAGTTCGTAGGCAAGGTTCTGCAGCTCGCACCTGCCGTTGGACTCGCAGGAGAAGCAGTCGAGCGGATTGCCGGATAAGCAAGCATCTCGACGACGGCCTTGCGCGCCGCCAGGACTCTGGGGCTGTTGGTGGACCACGACCATCCCCTCGGTAAGCGGCGTCGTGCAGGAAGTAAGGAGTTTCGGATTCCTCTCCGCCTCGACGAGACAGACGCGGCACGCCGCCGCTCGGAGGCAGAGACGGATGATCGCAGAGCGTCGGGATATAAATGTTGTTGGCCCGGGCCCGCCTGGAGGATCGTGGACCCGGACTCCGCCGTGATCGTTTTTCACGTTAATCACAGCGGTGATCATTTTGTTCGCCATGGTTCAGTCTCCTTTTCTTTTTTTCGCTATCGCGCCGCGAAGGCGCATC
>CAXXRY010000028.1:0-75492 GCA_963668335.2 Aminobacteriaceae bacterium
ATGTCCACCTGCGCCCCCTTGGAGGAGAAGTGATTGTCCGCGATGCGAGGGTACTTGGTGGCCACCTTGAGCCACATTCGCTCCGATGCGTGTCCCCGGAATCTCTCGGCGAGCGACGCTGGGCCGGCGACGACAACTCGGCAGCGCCCTCTTCCCGTGTCGAGGATCTCGACGAGCGGCAGCGCGCTCTCTTGAAGAACGTCGCCTCCTGCGAAGGCGAGGTCGGCCGCCCCGTAGCTCACGTAGAGGGGGACGTCCGATGGTTTCGCCAGGATGTAGCGGAAGTTTCCCTCCTCGAAGACGAGCTTGCGCCCGGGAGAGGCGAGGGATGAAGCGGGCAGTCCCGCGGTCATGAGCAGCTCCGCAGCTTCGGAGAAAACTCGGCCTGTGGGCAGCGCGATGGTCAGCATCGAAACTCCTCCTTTCCCGGGAGCGTCCGGCCATCCTCTTGCGGGGCAAGATCAAGCATCGAGCCGTTCGAGAGATCGACCCAGGAGGAGCACCCCCGCTGCGCGGCGTTTTCGAGGGAAGAATTCCGGTCTGCACACCAGCTCATTTCGAGCGGCGTCTCTCCTGTTGCCAGATGTTCGGCACGCCGCAGCGCTTCGTCCGGGGAGAGGTTCGCGAACCAGGCCATGATGGAGGGAGTACGCGTACGGAACTTGGAGAGGGACGCGATGTGCTGGAGGTCCAGTCCGAACCCCATCGCCTGTCCCTTGAGTCCGCAGAGCGAGAGCAACCGGTCGTACCGTCCGCCGCCCCCGAGAGACTGTCCGTAGCTTTCGGAATAGACGTCGAAGATCGGTCCGCTGTAGTAGCCGAGTTCACGGACGAGCGACAGGTCGATCGCGATGCGGTCGCCGTAACCGAGCGCCGTCAGCGTGGAGACGACGTTTTTAAGCGAGAGGAGAGGAGCGCCTCTTCCCCAGAGTGCCGCCGCTTCTTCGAGCACTTCCGGGCCGCCGTGAAGCTCGGGAATACGTTGGAGAATAGCCCTGTAGAAGTCGGGAATGTTCTCCTCTTCGAGGAGGGCGGAGTATTCTATCAGCGATCCTTTCTGGAGCGCACCGACAATCCGTTCGGCGGCCGAAAATTCAACCTCTGAGACGGCCCTGGCCAGAAACGTCGAATCGCCGAGCAGGAGAATGCTCTTCTCCAGTCCGATTTCGTCGAGCATCCGGAGAAGAAGAAAGAGCATCTCCGCGTCCGCGCCCTGTCGTTCCCACCCGAGCAGTTCCGCGCCGATCTGGAACGACTCCATCGCGAGGCGGGGTTTCTCCGCACGCGCGTACACCCTGTCCGAATAGCAAATGCGTAGCGGACGCTCCTCGGGCGAGTGGTGCGACGCGAGGTAGGCGACGGTCGCCAGCGTGATGTCTCCGCGGAGACAGCAGGGCTCTCCGTACGGGGAGTTCACCGCGATGAGTTTTTGGCGAAAGAGCGACGGTAGGCGCTCCCAGGATGATTCGAGGAGCTGAAGCCCCGAAGGGAGAAACGGACGGTACCCCCATTGCTCGAAGAGCGAAAGAAAGACTCGCTTACATTCCTCCATTGCCGCCGCAAGATCACCCCCGACGTTGGCGCAGCCCCGTGGAAGGCGGTTCATGGTTGTGTCCTCTTGATATGTGCTGTCATTGTCAATTCCTCGCTTTAGCCAGATAAATAATCACCTTGATGTTTTTGATACTCACGGCATGATATCATTCTATTGTAAAAGTGTAAAGCCTCTCGACAGGAGAAAGCGAGAGCGATACACTGAGCGGGGAGGCGAGAAGTATGGCGAAGGCTGAATCCGTGCGGTATTTCTGCTCTGCCTGCGGGGCGTCCTCCGCTTCGTGGGCGGGAAGATGCCCCTCTTGCGGCGAGTGGGGGTCGCTTGAGAAAGGAACTGCCGCTTCTTTGACTTCTGGAGCGGGTGCAGACAAGAAAGCCAGAAGCGTCAAGGCTACGGATGTTCTTCCGCCGGAGCGTGTTTCTTGCGGAATTGAGGAGTTCGACCGCGTCCTCGGGGGCGGATGGATTCCCGGAGGCGTCTTCCTGCTCGGCGGACAGCCAGGCATCGGAAAATCGACGTTGCTGCTCCAGACGTGCGGCTCAATGGCGGAGAGTATTGGTTCCGTCCTCTACGTCTCCGGCGAGGAATCGGCTTCGCAGATCGCGCTCCGGGCCAGGCGGCTGGGGGTGCTCTCAGACGAGCTGCACCTTCTCTGCACCAATGATACGGCAGGGGCGCTCGAAGCGCTTCCGGGGAAGAAGTTCCTTGTTGTGGACAGCGTGCAGGCAATGAGAGCCGAGGGCGAGGGCGGATGGCCGGGGAGTCCGGCGCAGGTTCGAGCCGTGGCGCAGATGTGTATCTCCGCGGCGAAGGAGCATTCCGTGCCCGCAGTTTTAGTCGGGCATATTACGAAGGAGGGGCGGATCGCAGGTCCGATGCTTCTGGAGCATATGGTCGACGGCGTGCTCACCTTCTCCGGAGAGGACTACTCTCCCTACCGGATGCTTCGGGCGGGGAAAAACCGGTTCGGCAGCACCGAGGAGCTGGGCGTCTTCGAAATGACGGAGACCGGTCTCGTGCCTGTTACGGACGTGAGCGGGCTGTACTGGAACAAGGCTGCGGAGACGGTTCCCGGAGTGGCGATGACCGTCGCTGTGGAGGGAAGCCTCCCGCTGATAGCCGAAATTCAGTCGCTGGCAAGCGCGACTGCCTTCCCGTACCCCAAGCGCACAGGGCGGGGAATGGACGTGAACAAAATACAGCTCTTTTCCGCGGTGCTCGACAAACGCTGCGGTATCGGGTGCGGGCTCTTCGATATTTATGTCAACGTAGCGGGCGGTCTTTTGCTGCGCGAGCCTGCGGCGGATCTGGCGCTCTGCGCGGCGCTCGCGTCCGCGGTGCGGGATGTTCCGCTTCCCGGAGACTGTGTCTTCCTCGGGGAGGTCGGACTCGCAGGCGAGATCCGTCCGGTGGTCAGGCTGGCCAGGCGGTTGCAGGAAGCTGCGCGGCTGGGTTTTACTCAGGCGATCGTCAGCGCCCGTGAAGGAGGAGGCGGGAAACCTCCTCTTGATGTCGTCCGGGTTTCGACGCTCAAGGATGCTTTAAAGGCGGTGATATCATGAGAATCTGTTCGAAAAAAATAGCCATGCTGCTGGTTTTTCTGTTTGTCTTATGTGCGTGTCCGGCGTTTTCTGCGCAGGCGAGCGAGGTACCGTCAGTGGAAGGCAAGGTGTTTTCCGCGGCGCTCGACGGAACGGTGGGCGTGTCGATGGAGAATTTTGTGACGGCGGTGCTTGCGCGTGCAGAGGAAGAAAAAGGCGGACTCGTTATTTTCCGCCTGGATACTCCGGGAGGCCTGGTCAGCTCGATGAGGGCGATTACCGCCGCTATACTCGAATCTCCTGTTCCCGTCGTGGTCTGGGTCTCTCCGCAAGGAGCGAGGGCCGCCTCGGCCGGAGCTTTCATTCTGCAAGCGGCCCACGTAGCGGCGATGGCCCCCGGAACGAACGTCGGCGCCGCCCATCCTGTGATGGCGTCGGGACAGGACACGCCGGACAAGGAAATGAAGCGGAAGATCACCAATGATCTGGCCGCCCAGATTCGCTCCCTCGCTCAGCTCAGAAAGAGAAACGCGGACCTGGCGGAGCGGATGGTGACGCACAGCATTTCGCTCACGGCGGAGGAGGCGCTGGCCGAAGGGGCGGCGGATCTGTCGGCTCCCGATTTGGAGTCGCTGCTTCTCGGCGTTCGCGGAAGAAGAGTGCTCGTAAAGGGCGAGGAGAAGGAACTGGCCCCGGGGAGCGGAACGCCGGTGGAGATCACTATGACGTCGCGCGAAAAGGCGCTCCAATTCATCTCAAGCCCCGATATCGCCTATCTGCTGCTTACAGCGGGAATTTTGATGATCGTGCTTGAAGTGATGTCTCCGGGAGGGTTTGTGTTGGGAACGGCCGGCGCCGTGATGGTGCTTCTGGGGTCGTTCGGGCTTCGGATGCTGCCGTTCAACTGGGCGGGTATCGTCCTCCTGGTTGCCGGCATCGGCGTGCTGGTCCTCGATCTTATGGTCGGCGGGATAGGAGTTTTAAGCCTTTTCGGTCTTGCCGCACTGGTTACGGGCGGGCTGATTCTCTTTCGGGCTCCGGGAGGTGAGCTTTTGAACGTATCGATGAGCGTCATCGGTGGGATGAGTCTTGCGCTCGGTCTCTTTTTCCTTGGCGCCCTCTTCCTCGTTGTCCGTTCATTCAGGAAGAAGGCGGTTTCCGGCAGGGAAGGGATGACCGGAAAGAAAGCTGTGGTCGTGGAAGATCTGCGTCCTGAAGGTCTGGTCAGGTGCCACGGAGAGATTTGGAAAGCCCGGAGCTCTTCCGGGACCTCGTTTGTTAAGGGAGACGAGGTGTTCGTCACGGAGCTTGAAGGAATTACGCTGGTTGTTCGTGAAGAGACCGGGAAACAGCTTCCCGGCGAGGAAAAAGAAGAAAAGGAGGAATAGCCATGGTAGTCGATCTTTTGGAGATGTTGCTCAGTTTGGGGACGTCCTTCGGGTTCATTCTCATCGTTCTGTTCATTTTGGCGTCCGCGGTGAAGATCGTACCCGAGTACCAGCGCGTGGTCGTCTTTCGGGTGGGGCGTCTGGTCGGCGCGAAGGGACCCGGCATTGTCCTGGTGATCCCGGTCATCGACAAGGTGGTGCGTGTGGACCTCCGCGTGGTCACCCTCGACGTGCCGGTGCAGGAGGTTATCACGCGGGATAACGTCCCGATCAAGGTCAACGCGGTCGTCTACTTCCGCGTTATGGACCCCGCTTTCTCCGTGGTCGAGGTGGAGAACTATATTCTTGCGACAAGCCTTCTCTCCCAGACGACGCTTCGTTCGGTCGTCGGCGGAGCCGATCTTGACGAAGTGCTCTCGTCGAGGGAGAAGATCAACAGCGAGCTGCAGAAGATCATCGACGAACGGACCGATTCCTGGGGAATCAAGGTCAGCGCTGTCGAACTGAAGGAGCTCGAACTTCCGGAGAGCATGAAGCGCGCCATGGCGAAACAGGCCGAGGCGGAGCGCGAACGCCGTGCGAAGATCATCAACGCCGAGGGCGAGTTCCAGGCGGCGCAAAAGCTGAGCGAGGCGGCAAAACAGATGGAGCTTTCGCCCATCACCCTGCAGCTCCGCTACTTGCAAACGCTGCGCGAGGTCAGCGGCGGAGACAAATCTTCCACGACCATCTTCCCGTTGCCTCTCGACCTGGTGAAGCCCTTTATGGAGATGTTCTTCGACCGGGATAAGAAAAAAGCGGGAGGCGGCGACGCATAAGTTCCGGTAACGGAGAAATGAAATGCGGCAGGCCGCTGTAGTCGGCCTGCCGTCCGTAAACAAAACGGCTAGTGGAATCCGCCGATTCCGGTATATAATACGTGTACAAGACCATTTCGGACGACTGTTTTGAAACGGACGCACACGGCCTTTCAAGGAGAGAGCCTTCAAGAGAGAAGACTATCTCCAAGGACGGTTGTTTGCGTCTGTCCTGCGAACGGGCGCTGTGATCAAGGAGGAAGGGTTATGGGCTACGATTTTCAATCCATCGAGAAAAAATGGCAGCATACGTGGGAGAGCGAAGGGACGTTCAATGCGGATGCCGATCCGGCGCGGAAGAAATTCTACTGCCTGGAGATGTTTCCGTACCCCAGCGGCGCGTTGCACATGGGGCACCTGCGGAACTACTCCATAGGCGACATGATGACCCGTTTCCTGTGGAAACGGGGGTTCAACGTCCTCCATCCGATCGGATTCGATGCGTTCGGTCTCCCGGCCGAGAACGCCGCGATGAAGTACAAGACTCCCGCCAACAAGTGGACCTGGGAGAACATCGAACACATGACGGAACAGCTCAAACACATGGGGTGCAGCTACGACTGGCGTCGAAGAGTCGAGACCTGCAACCCCGACTACTACAAGTGGACCCAGTGGATCTTCCTCCAGTTCTTCAAGAAGGGGCTGGCCTACAGAAAAAACGCGCCTGTGAACTGGTGCGAGAGCTGCAACACGGTGCTCGCCAACGAACAGGTCATCAACGACGGGCACTGCTGGCGATGCAACACCCCTGTCGTCAAACGCAACCTTGAACAGTGGTTCCTCAAGATTACCGACTATGCGCAGGAGCTGCTTGACGATCTGGACAACCTGCCGGGATGGCCTGACCGAGTGAAGACAATGCAGCGAAACTGGATCGGCCGCTCCGAAGGCGCCCGTCTTACCTTCATCGAGAAGAGTACAGGCGAAATCATAGAAACGTTCACTACCCGCTTCGACACAATCTACGGAGTAACCTTCCTCGCGCTGGCGCCGGAGCATCCGTTCGTCGAAAAAATGAGCGTGCTCTCCTCGAAGGGAGACGAGATCAGGGCGTTCGTCCAAAAGTGCGTCACCCAGAGCGCAATAGAGAGAACAGCCGTCGGCGGCGAAAAGGAAGGCTTTTTCACCGGATTCTCCGCAGTTAATCCCGTCACCGGCGAGTCGGTTCCCATACTGATCGCGAACTACATCCTCATGGACTACGGCACCGGCGCCATCATGGGCGTTCCGGCGCACGACCAGAGGGACTTCGAGTTCGCGAGAAAGTACGGTATCCCGGTGAAGGTCGTCATCCAGCCGCAGGGTGAATCTCTCGACGGTGCAACAATGGAGCATGCGTTCGAGGACGATGGAATCACCTGCAATTCGGGAACCTTCGACGGTCTTCCCACGGCGGAGGCTATCCCCACCATGATCGAGTGGGGCGTCGAGCAGGGATTCTGTTCCCGCGAGGTCAACTTCCGACTTCGCGACTGGCTCATCTCCCGCCAGCGCTACTGGGGAGCGCCCATTCCCGTGGTGTATTGCGACTGCTGCGGCATCGTGCCGGTTGCGGAGGAAGATCTCCCCGTCCTTCTTCCTACCGAGGTGAAAATTGTTGAAGGCGGCAAATCGCCGCTGACCGAAGATAAGGAGTGGCTCTCCGTTCCCTGCCCGAAGTGCGGCAAGCCCGGCAGACGCGAAGCGGACACCATGGATACGTTCATCTGCTCATCCTGGTACTTCTTCCGCTACTGTTCGGCGCGCGAAGACGGCGCCGTCTTCAACGTGGACGAGGCGAACTACTGGATGGCCGTGGACCAGTACATCGGCGGCATCGAGCACGCATGTCTCCACCTGATCTACGCCCGCTTCTTCACCAAGTTCTTCGCCGACCTCGGTTTGTGCCATGCCCGCGAGCCGTTCACGAACCTCCTCACGCAGGGGATGGTCATCAAAGATGGCGCGAAGATGTCGAAATCCCTGGGGAACGTCGTCGACCCGGACGAAATCATCAACACCTACGGCGCTGATACGGCGCGGCTTTTTATCCTCTTCGCGGCGCCCCCTGCGAACGACCTCGACTGGTCGGAGCGCGGCGTCGAAGGAGCGCACCGCTTCCTGAACAGGGTATGGCGTCTTGTGGAAGAGAGTATTTCTCTGCTGTCCTCGGCGCGGGAACGCGTATCTCTCCCGATGGAGCAACTCGCCGAACAGCGGATGCGCGACCTGAAGCGGAAGATTCACACGACAATCCGCGACGTCACGCGGGACATCGCCGACGAAAAACAGTTCAATACTGCTGTCGCACGCCTCATGGAACTGCTCAACGCGCTCACATCCTTCCGTCCGGAAACAGACGACGAGAGCGCGCTTTTCCGGGAAGGCGTCGATGTTCTGCTAGCCTGTCTCAATCCATTCTGCCCGCATATTACCGAAGAGCTGTGGTCGCTCGCCGGGCACAAAGACCCCTTGGCAAAGCTTCCATGGCCGGAAGTGGAGCCGTCCGCGCTGGAGATGGATTCCGTCACCGTCGTTGTGCAGTTCAACGGCAAGGTGCGCGAGAAAGAGGACTTCCCGGCGGGACTTTCGAAGGAGGAACTGCAGAAGCGAGTCTTTGCTCTTCCGTCGGTTCAAAAGCGGCTTGAAGGCGTCGAGGTTCTCCGCGTCATCGTGGTTCCCGATAAGCTGGTCAACGTGGTGGTGAAGGGATAGTGCCCCACCTGAAAGTCATCGCGGCGGGCGGCGCCTCCGCGCGCCGCCTTGTCTCGGATGAACTGGAAGCGCTGTCGAAGAAAGGAAGGGCGTTCGCGGGGACGCGCGAGGGCGGCGAGTGGCCTGCGCTCATCGCCGCCGGGCGTTCTTCCGGGCTTTTCGACGAAAATCGCGTTTCAGTAGTGGAGTCCGCCGAGCTTCTCGGCCCGTTTCCGGACGAGCTCCTACCGTATGTTGAAGGTGAGGACGCTGCGGAGGTTATCCTTCTCCTGTTCGAGAAGGAGCCGGGGAAGATCTTCTCCCCCGCTGCAAAAAAGAAGATAGGACAGATCAAGGTTGAGTCCGTCCCATTCTGGTCGGCTCAGCGCAAGAGATGGCTGCTCGATCTTGCGGGAAAAGAGGGTGTCCTCGTGTCGGACGACGCGGCGGCTCTTCTTGTGGAACTGCTGGAGGACCCGGAGGAAGTTCGCGCCGAACTACGAAAGCTTGGTTTGTTCGCCCACGGCGCGCCTGTGGACGCCGGAATGGTGAAGGAACTCTCTTTCGACGAGGGGCGGAACACGATGCTCAAATTCCTGGATGCGTTCTGTCAGGCGCGGGCGCCCGAAGTCTTTGCAGCGCTGGAGCGCTTCAAGCGGGAGCCGAGTATGCTTCCCCTGCTCACGGGACTGTACAACAGAATTCGCCCTGCGCTCTACCTCGGCATTTTTGCGTCGGGGGGAGGAGAGAGGGTACGGAGCGCGTTGGAGATAAAAGACTATGCGCTGAAAATGGGGCGGGAGGCGCTGCGCCACTATACGGCCAAAGCCCTGACGGACCTTTCATTCGGCCTTCTTGCGCTTTCGTGGAAGGAAAAGACCTCTTTCGCCGAGGGGTGGCCCGGGTTCGAAAGCCTTCTAATGGCCTGTATGGTCTCCGCTGGAAAAAAACAATAAAAAAAGCCGAACGGCGGCGTTGTGCGCGTTCAGCTTTAAATCGTACAAATTTCAACGGGAAGAACAGAAAAAGTGTTTGAAAGAGTTACGCAGGCTGCTTCTCTCCGGAAAGCGCCTTCACTCTGTTCGTGATCATGGATTTTCTTCGTGCCGCTGTATTGCCGTGCATAACGCCCTTCACGACTGCCTTGTCGATGACGCTCTGGGCGATGGCAAGGCGCGTCTGCGCGAGAGCCTCGTCCTGACCCTCCACTGCTTCGAGGACCTTTTTCACGGCGTTTTTGCACCGAGTTGTCCAGAACCGGTTGTAAAGCCTGTTCCTTTCGCTCGTTTTCATTCTTTTTTCTGCTGACTTCTTGTTAGGCATGTACCTCACCTCCTCCCGATACAACCACGACATTCTAGCACGGTTTCTGTTATATTAGCAAGAGAGGCGGAGAAATTTCCCCGGAATTTCGAGTTGCAGAAAGAGGGTACATGATGACAATCCCGTCGATGGACGAGTTTTTCGGCCCGGAAGGCCTGTTGAATAAAAGGTTTTCATCATTCGAGTACAGAAGAGAACAGCAGGAGCTCGCCGATGAGGTCCATCGCGCCCTCTCTGCGGAAGGAAAGTTCATCCTTGCTGCGGAAGCTCCGCCGGGAGTCGGCAAGACATTCGCGCTCCTAATTCCGGCGATGCTTCGCGTCGCCGAGACGGGGGAGACGGCGCTCGTCCTTACGGCCGGCATTCCCCTGCAGGAGCAGCTGATACAGAAGGACCTCCCCCTGCTGAACGAACTCCTCGGGCTTTCGCTCCCCTTCGGCCTGCTGAAGGGGAAAGGGAATTACGCCTGCAGGTCTCGGGCGGAGGAGGTTTTCGAAGGAGGAGAAGGCAGGCAGGGGTATCTTTCACACAGGGACGGAGGAAGCTCGTCGCGTATTGTCGAGGAGTGGTTGCGGACGACGACGACAGGCGATCTCTCGGAACTCTTGCTTCCTCCGAACTCTCCGCCCGTCGCGGGCATCGCCGCGTCGTCGCGGTCGTGCAGAGGTTTCCGCTGTCCAAGGCGGGGAGAGTGCTTTGTACAGCGGGTGCTCCGCGAGGCGAGAGAGTGGCGGGTTGTTGTCGCCAACTATCATCTCTTTTTCTCGTATATCCTCGGCGCCGGGAAGCCCTTTCCGGTACCGTTCGACTTCCTGATTTGCGACGAGGCGCATCATTTGCCCGAAGCCGCCCGTTCCTCGATGACCGTTTCAGTATCGGACGACGACGTGTCCAGGTTGCTCCGGAGCAGAGTCTTCATCGATACTCTCGGAAGACTTGAGAAGAGCGGACGGGGAGTACAGAACGCCGCGACGCTCTCGACGGAGATCCGGGAGGAGTCATCCCGTTTCTTCGAACTTTTGGATGTCCTTCTTCCAGGCAGAAAAGAGACCATCACTGTCCGAAACGAGGAACTGTTTCGGCAGCAGAAGATTCTTTCGGGAAAGATGTTGGAGCTTTTCAACCTCTTCGTTCCACTCGTCTCCGACGATGAAACGCCGGATGTGAGCGAGGACGGCGGTCTCTCCTCCTGGATTGAGGAGTGCGGGCGTATCAGGAGGAGCCTGACGTGGTGCGCCGAAGTGGGAAAATTTCCGTCGTGGGCCTATTGGAAGAACGAGCGCTCCCTCTTCAGCGCTCCGGTGTCTCCCGGGGAAGAACTTTCGAACGGTTTTTTCACATCCTCCGCCGAGAAAATGATCTTCATCTCCGCAACGCTGGCTCTGGGAGGGAAGACCGACTTTTGGGAGCGGGAGACGGGAATTCATCCGGACCGTCTTTTTATCAGCGGTTCTCCCTTCGACCTGGAACAGCAGATGGAGATCCTCGTCGTCGATACCGGACTCGACGTGATGAACCCCCGATACGACGATACGGTCTGCCGCATCGTCGAGAAACTGGTGGAGGCGAACGGAGGGAGCACGCTGGTTCTGTTGGCCTCCCACCGGCTGCTGGGAAAAGTCGGGCGTGCTCTGAGGGCGAAGCCTCGGGGGTACCGCGTCCTTGTGCAGGGAGAAGGTCCACGCAGCGAACTTCTTGCAGCATTCCGGAACGATCCGTCCTCGGTGCTCGTTGGAAGCGCTTCTTTCCGTGAGGGAGTCGATGTTCCGGGGACGGATTGACCCAGGTCATTATCGACAGGATTCCCTTCCCTCATCCGGGGGATCCCTTGGTGCAGGCAAGGAATGCGCTTGAAGGAACAGGGGCGTTTGTTCGCGTCACGCTTCCTGAGGCGAAAATGCTTTTGAAGCAGGCTGCCGGAAGGCTGATTCGAAGCCGGACCGACCGCGGCCGGGTTGCGATTCTCGACGGGCGGGTGCTTGGCCGCCCTGAATGGAAGATCCCGTCGGCGCTGCCGAAAGTGAAATACCGTCGTCTTGTAGTTGCGCGTTCCGCTGTTGCTCCAAGCGGGGGTGTGTGATATAGTATCAAGGCTGAAAAAAAGCCGTTGATCAACGGCTGGTTTTTTATTGCCGTCAGGAGGTGTCATTGGTGAAACAGACGTTCCAACCCCACAACAGACCACGAAAAAGAAAGATGGGTTTTCTCGCCCGGTCGAGTTCGCCCACAGGCCGTCGTATTCTCCGGAATCGCAGGAGAAAGGGCCGCGCCCGGCTGGCCGTGTAATCCTTGAGATTTTTTTTCCCTCGGTCTTCACGCCTTCGAAGAGGGTGGGAGTTCGATAGTGTCTTCCGCACCGGTGATC
Organism: Aminobacteriaceae bacterium; assembly: GCA_963668335.2. Classification (GTDB taxonomy): domain Bacteria; phylum Synergistota; class Synergistia; order Synergistales; family Aminobacteriaceae; genus JAAYLU01. The sequence continues at coordinate 11,703 of CAXXRY010000028.1, forward strand.
GGCTGAGAGGCGAACTGGTGCGGTTGCTGTTTCTGAAGGCGGAGGACGGCGTTACCCGCATCGGCATGGCGGTGGGCAAACGACAGGGGAAGTCCCACGACCGGAACAGGGGACGGAGAGTCTTAAAAGAAGGTTTCCGCAGGATTCTCCCCTGGATTCGGCCGGGAGTATGGATAGTCGCGGGACTCAGCAGCGCGGGAATACGAGCACGCTCGACGGATGTCTACGAAGAGCTGGCCCGACTTCTCGAAGGGGGAGGGTTTCTGGAGCCGGAATGGCCGGGAGCGAACTGGGAAAATCCGTCGGAGGGTGTGACCGAAAAATGACGCCCTGCAGCATGGGTTGGTATCAAACTTGTTCGGGGGTATCAGATTTTTGTATCTCCTCTCCTTGGGCACAACTGCAGATTCTATCCCACCTGCTCACAGTATGCGGTGGACGCTCTTTCCGTTCACGGGTTCCTGAAAGGTTTCTTTTTAACGCTGAAACGGCTTTGCAAGTGTGCCCCGTGGCACCCCGGGGGGTATGATCCAGTACCGCCGGCGGTTCGAAGAGAGGACCAGGGGGCTTATTCGTACAAGGATGGTGATCAATAGTGGGTTCTATTTGGAAGATGGGCGGGGACCTTATGATGAGGCTGATGGAGCTTGTTCACGGCTTTACCGGGTCCTGGGGGTTGGCAATCATCGTACTGACGCTGATTGTTCGTTTGCTTCTGCACCCCCTTACAAAGAAGCAGATGACGAGTATGCAGAAGATGCAGAAACTCCAGCCGCGTATCAAGATGCTGCAAGAGAAGTTCAAGGACGATAAGGAATCGCTCAACCGCGAGATGATGGCGCTCTATAAGGAGAACAAGGTAAATCCGGCCGCCGGATGCCTTCCTCTTCTTGTCCAGCTTCCTGTCTTCATTCTGCTCTACCGGGTGCTGACCAACTACGACTTTTCAGGTGTCTCTTTCCTTTGGATACGGCTCGACGGTTCCGTGCTTACGACGCTCGGCGAGGCGCTCAAGCTTACTGTCGAGAAGGATCAGCTCGGCATCATGACCGTGCTCTACGGTCTAATGGCGAATCCGTATGCGTTGTTGAACGTTTCCGTCTATCTTCCCAACCTTCTGCTGCTCCTGGGAATCGGATTCCTCACGTGGTACCAGCAGCGGCTTACGGCGAGCGGGAATCCGCAGATGGCGATGATGAACTGGTTCATGCCGCTCTTCCTTACCTTCATCTGTCTCAGCCTTCCCGGAGGAGTCCTTTTGTACTGGGGCGTATCCTCCCTTCTCGGAGTGGTTCAGCAGCTGAGCATGTCCCGGAAAACCAAGGCGGAAATGCAGCAGAAACCGATTCTGCTCAAGGACAAACCGACCAAGAGCGGCGACTGAAACTGACGTGTCGGCTCCGCGCCCGCGGAGCTTGAAGCCGGCGAGCGGACGCTCCGGAATCGGGGTGTCCGCGTACGTCGTGCAGCATGAGCCCCTTCGTTCCCTTTTCAAGGAAGCGGAGAGGCTTTCTCCCAAGGAGTTCTTTGAACGGAAGGAGGATTGTTGTGAACGACGACATACTTGTTCTGGACGTTTCTTCGGTGGAAGAGGCCCGGAAAGTTGCTTCAGCCGAGTGGGATCTTGACCCCGCTGATCTGACGGTCAAGGTCATTGAAGAGGAAAAGAGTTTTTTCGGTCTCCTCGGCAGGAAACTGCGTGTTGAGGTGCGTCCGATGGCGCCCCTTCACGTTCTGCGGGGCAGAAATACCATTGATCGCTTGCTTGAGATGATGGAACTGCATATTACCTCGGAAATAGCCGATGAAAACAGAATCAATCTCTCAGGTCCCGATGCGGGCATCATCATCGGAAAGTACGGAGAGACGCTCAAATCGATGGAGTACCTGGTCAACCTTGTTTCAAGGGGAGCGGACGAGGGCAGACGCATTGTACTGGACAGCGACGGGTACAGGGAGCGGCGAGAATTGAGCCTTCAACGCCTTGCACTGGCAGCGGCCCGCAAGTGTGCCCGCAAGGGCAGACCCGCTCACCTTGAACCGATGACGAGCTGGGAACGGCGTATTGTCCATCTTACGCTGAAAGACAGTCCGGATGTGGAAACGAGGTCTGTAGGCGAATCGCCATCCCGAAAAGTTGTCATTTATCCGCTTCGAAGGAGCTCGTACAGCGGAAGATCCCCTCGAAAGGATTCCTGATGTACCCGGTGCTTTTTCATATCGGCGACACCCCGGTCCACAGCTATTACCTGCTGTGGACCGCGGCTTTGACTCTGGCCGTTGTTTTTTCCCGCCGGAGAATGACGTATTCCTACGGAATAGATGACGACGATACTCGTTCGGTGATTATCTGGGCTTTCATCGGAATGCTCCTGGGAGCTCGTGCGGGAAGCGTCTACGACTCATGGTCCATCTATAGCGCGGACCCGCTGAAGATCCTCAGAATATGGGAGGGGGGCCTTTCCGCCGTACCCGCGTTTCTGGGTGCCGGAGCCGTTTCCTTCGTCTATTCAAAACGCCGGAAGATCCCGTACTGGATGATCGTCGACGCCGGCGCGCTTCCGGCAGCCCTCACCGTTGCAATAGGCCGCTGGGGGTGTTTTTTGAACGGATGCTGCGCAGGGATCGAGACGACGGTTCCATGGGGAGTCCGTTTTCCATCGGATGCTTTGGGGCTTTTCCGCCATCCGACGCAGCTCTACTATTCGTTCGGCGCGCTTTTCATCGCAGCGTTCCTTCAGTGGACGGAGTCCTCGTGGCTTGGCTACCATAACGACCGCAGAATCCGGGGAGCGGTTCTTTGTCCTCTCTTCGCGATACTCTATTCTCTGCTTCGGATGACTGTCGATCCCTTCCGGAGCGATTTTACCCGCATCGGGATGCAGACGAACCGCTTTGTTCTCTTTGTTGTGCTCGGAATAAGCATGCTCTGGCTCGGGTATTCCGTATTCTATGAGAAAAAATGTATACGAAGTTGATATGAAATGCGTATTCATGGATAGGTAAAAAAAACGATGTATCCAGCCGCCGGACGCATACAATAAAAGCATCTTGATTCGGAGGTGACGCACCATGAAAAGAACAAAAGATACGAGTGCACTTTTCGGTTCATCGAAAGCTTTGTTCGTGCTTCTTCTGCTTGTCGTGCCTTTTATGCTGACGGCAGCGAATTCGGCGTTTGCGCAAGACCCGTTTAGCGGGAACCCGGTCGCAAAAATTGCCAGAGAGCTTTCTCCCGCAGTGGTGAACATCGACGTGGAGACGATGGTGACCCGTTCCATCCATCCGTTTGCCGACGACCCGTTTTTCCGGCAGTTCTTCGGTGAGGAACATCGCCGTTTTTCCCGTACAATCCCCATGAAGGGGAGAGGCTCCGGATTCATAGTGTCGAAGGACGGGCATATCCTCACGAACAACCACGTTATAGACGGCGCCGACAAGATAACGGTGACCTTCTCCGACGGTCGTACGTTCGAGGCGAAAGTTTTAGGCAAAGATCCAACGTTCGATCTCGCAGTCATTAAAATCGACGCCAAGGATCTCCCTTTTCTTGAGCTCGGCGATTCGGACGCGACCGAGGTCGGCGAGTGGGTAGTCGCCATAGGAAATCCGTTCGGACTAGAACATACGGTTACAGTCGGTGTCGTCTCGGCGAAGAATCGGAGCATTCACGCCGAAAATGTGAACTTCGACGGGTTTCTTCAGACGGACGCCGCGATCAACCCGGGCAACAGCGGCGGCCCTCTGCTGAACCTTGGAGGCGAGGTCGTCGGGATCAACACCGCCATTGTCCCGTTCGCCCAGGGGATTGGCTTCGCAGTACCTGTGAATATGGCGAAACAGGTTATGGACGATCTTATTGAGTTCGGCCGGGTGAAAAGAGGATGGCTCGGCGTATACATTCAGTCCCTCACCAAAGAGTTCGCCGAAGCGTATGGAGTGAAGGAAGAGAACGGGGCCGTTGTAAGCGACGTTCTTCGCGACTCTCCCGCCGAAAAAGCCGGACTCCAGCGGGGCGATGTGATCCTCGAGGTCGACGGTTCCGGCGTCAAAAATCACCAGGAGTTCGTGATGAAAATACGGCAGAAGCTCGCCGGAGAGAAGGTTACCCTGACAATCATCCGCCAGAAGAAGAATATCAAGGTGGATGTAACCCTCGGTGAAATGCCCGGCAACGAAAAACAGGCCGCTTCCCGCATCGGAGGGTCGAAGATGCTCACCAACCTTGGACTGGAAGTCGGCGAGATGACGGAGGATATCCGGAAGCAGAACAATCTTCACAAAGATGAGGGCGTGTTGATCACCGCCGTCGAGGACGGCGCCATGGCCCAAAGGGCTGGAATCCGCGAGAATGACGTTCTTCTCGAAGTGAACGGCGTCCGGCTTTCCGGCCTCTCCGATCTCGACAAGGCGGATGTCAAGGGCAACTCCGTTGTGCTCCTTATCATGAGGGATTCCAGATCCTTCTTCGTCTCCATACGGACGGGTCAGTAACGAAGAGCACCGCACACCACACCATAAAGAAGGAAGCGCTCCGTCCGGAGCGCTTCCTTCTTTATGGTGTGGTGTGGAAATGGCATGGCAGTCTCTCGCCTACTCTTCGGAACAACGAATCTTGTACCCCACCCCGCGGACGGTTTCGACGGCCGTATCAAATCCGTGAGGCCGCAGCTTATCCCTGAGATACTTGACATGCACGTCGACGACGTTGCTCCTGCCGTCGAACTCTTTTTTCCACACGGAGGCGACCAGACGTTCCCGTGTGAACACTTGGTTGGGGTGCCGAAGCATTGTTTCAAGAATATCGAACTCCCTGCGCCTGAGGTTGACGAAATTGCCCTCCACCCTGCACTCCCGCGTTACCGGATCCAGTGTAAGCCGCCCGCAGGCGAGCAGAGGCGATTGCTTGTCGGCGGCTCTGCGGATGAGCGATCTGACCCGTACGACGAGTTCCCTGGAGTCGAACGGTTTCACCATGTAGTCGTCGGCTCCGCGGTTGAATCCCTCTACCTTGTCCTCCACAGAGTCGCGGGCGGACAAAATAAGCACGGGGGAACTGCCGCCTTCGTTTCTGTATGCCTCCACAACCTGAAACCCGTTAATCCCCGGGAGGACGATATCCAAGATGATACAATCGAATCGCGAGAGTAGCAATTTTTCGAGCCCTTCTTCGCCGGAATGCGCGCTCTCTACGGAAAAACCGTTTTCGTTGAGCACTTCGGCGAGCACTTGGACAAGATCTCTGTTGTCCTCGATGATGAGAACGGACACATTTTTCCCCCCTAATGAAAAAGTATGTTGTAAAAATAAGCAAGAGGATTAAATCACATCCAGAATTAAAAGTCGAGTGCAAGATTAGATGATTTTATCTCTCTCTGAAATTCTGCTGAACTTTTTTGCTTACTTTTGAGCGTGCATGATGATTTGCTTTATTTTCTGCAAGATGATAGTATTACTGGCGACCCTTACCCGGATACGCGCGAAGCGCTCTTCTGAGTTACGGGATTCTGTCTACGAGGTGAAGAAACATGTTGCAGGGAGAGAAGAAACAGGGAATTATTACGGAGTTTCAGGTACACACGACCGATACCGGGTCGCCCGAAGTCCAGGTGGCGATGCTCACGCAGCGTATCCGCGAGCTTACCGAACATCTCAAGATCCACACGAAGGACTTCCATTCGCGCCGCGGTCTTCTGAAGATGGTCGGCAAACGCCGCAGACTTCTCCGGTATCTGAAGGACAAGGATTTCAACCGGTACAGAACGCTTATCGAGAGACTCGGTCTGCGTCACTGATCAAAAGGTCGATTTCCGGTGCGAGGACGAAAAGTCCTCGCACTTTTTTTGTTCGATTGTGGTATTCTTACTCCGCATACAAAAAAAAGAGCTGAATTTTGAGGAGGAAGAAGTGTATGGAAATGACGTTTTCAGTAGAAATTGGAGGCCGTCCTCTGGAGTTTTCCACCGGGAAAGTGGCGAAGCAGGCGAGCGGAGCCGTTGTGGCGGTGCACGGAGAGACAACTGTGCTGACCACGGCCTGCATCACCGACAAACCGCGTACCGGGATTGATTTTTTCCCGCTGCTTGTTGACTTTGAAGAGAGATTTTACTCCGCAGGGAAGATCCCCGGCGGTTTTATTAAACGCGAGGGACGTCCCTCCGAAACTGCCATCCTGAGCTGCCGTATGGTGGACCGTTCCATCCGCTCACTTTTTGACGAGACGATGCGCCACGATGTCCATGTAGTCTCTACGGTGCTCTCCGTCGACCAGGTGAACCCGCCGAATGTGCTCGCAATCAACGCCGCATCCGCCGCGCTCACCATTTCGGACATTCCTTGGGGAGGCCCCGTGGGGGCGGTCAGGATCGGCCGTCTTGGCGACGAGTTCGTGGTGAACCCCACCGAGGAGCAGATGCTTGAATCCACTCTCGACCTTCTGGTCGCAGGACATCTTGACGGTGTGACGATGGTCGAGTGCGGCTCGAAAGAGATCGCGGAAGACATTCTGGTCGACGCCCTTGAACTGGCGCAGAACGAGATCAAGAAGATCGTCGGTCTTTTCAACGAGATGCGCGCCGCTGTCGGACGCGAGAAGCTTGTGCTTCCGTCGGCCCCCTCCTTCCCCGACATCGACGCATGGGCGGCGGAGAACCTTTCCGGGGAGATTCGCAACGCAGTGAAAATTCACGAGAAGAAACCCCGCGGCGACGCTATTTCGGCGGCTAGAAACAAGCTGCAGGAGCGTTTCCAGGAGCAGTACCCCGAGAGCGGCGACTATATCTCCGGACTGATCGACGAGATGGTAAAGAAGACGATGCGTTCGCTCATCGTCGATGAAAGAACGCGTGCCGACGGCCGCCGGATGGACGAGCTCAGGAAGATCACCTGTGAGACCGGCATCCTCCCGAGAGTCCACGGCTCCGCGCTTTTTACGCGCGGCGAGACGCAGGCGCTTGTGGTAACGACGCTCGGCATGATGGGCGTGGACGACCAGATACTCGATGGCCTCAAACAGGACGAGCCCGCCAAGCGGTTTATCCTTCACTATAACTTCCCCCCGTACTCCGTGGGCGAAGTCCGTCCCATGAGGGGGCCCGGCAGGCGCGAGATAGGGCACGGCGCGCTCGCGGAGAGAGCGCTTCGCTCCATGATTCCCGAAGAAGCCGACTTCCCCTATGTGATGCGCGTGGTCTCCGATATCCTCGAGTCCAACGGTTCCAGCTCCCAGGCGTCCATCTGCGGCGGCAGCCTTGCCCTGATGAGCGCGGGAGTACCGATGAAAAAACACGTCGCTGGAATCGCGATGGGACTCATCAAGGAAGGAGAAAAGGTCGCCGTACTTACCGACATTCAAGGTCTTGAGGACCACTTCGGCGACATGGACTTCAAAGTTGCCGGCACCCGGGACGGCGTGACCGCCCTCCAGATGGACAATAAGGCCGGTGGGATCACAAGAGCGATTCTTGAACAGGCACTCTCGCAGGCACGCACGGCGAGGATGCAGATCCTCGATAGCATGGAGGCCGCTATACCCGTTCCTGCGGAGCTTTCCGCGAACGCGCCCAGAATCTTTATGACCTCCATTGATCCGGAAAAGATCCGAGATGTCATCGGCCCCGGCGGCAAGGTCATCCGAGGCATTACACAGAAAACGGGCGTCAAGATCAACGTCGAGGACAGCGGCGAGATCTATATCGGCGGTTCCTCTCAGGAAAAGGTGGACGAGGCGCTCTCCATCATTCGCGGTCTCACGAAGGATCTTGAGGCCGGAGAGGTCTACCACGGTACGGTCACCCGTCTCATGACCTTCGGCGTCTTCATCGAATGTCTTCCCGGCAAGGAGGGGCTGCTCCACGTGAGCGAGGTCAGTACGCACCGCATCCCGAAGGTGGAGGATGTCTTCAAGGTCGGAGACAAGGTGCTCGTCATGGTCAAGGAGATCGACGACATGGGACGTACAAACCTCACCCGGCGGCGCATCCTCGACAACGAGAGCCGCATTGCGGAGGAAGGCCTCTCGGACGTACTTCCCGCTGAGAAAGAGCGCGAGAGTGCGATCGCCGCACTTGCGGAGGCGAACAAGAACAATCCTCAGCCGGAACGGGAACGCCCCCGGGACGGCGGCGGAAGAGGCGACCGCAGACCCGGCGGCGGAGGCGGGCCCCGCAGACATTCATCGGGAGGAAGGTCGTAGTCTCCGATGCGGTTGGCTGTGAAAATTCTCAGGGAAGGAAGAGCGAAAGAATTTCCACTTCCTGAGTACTCGACGGCAAGCGCCGCAGGCGCTGATCTTCGCTCGGCGGAGGACATGCTCCTTCTGCCCGGGGAGTGGACAAGCGTCGGTACCGGAATACGGATAGAACTTCCCGAAGGGTACGAGGCACAGATTCGCCCCCGGAGCGGACTAGCTCTGCGCTACGGCGTGACGATCCTGAACGCCCCCGGGACGATCGACAGCGATTACAGGGGAGAGATACGAATTCTCTTGGTGAACCTCGGGAAAGACCCTTTTATCATTTCTGCAGGCGACAGAATCGCGCAGCTTATTGTCGCTCCCGTCTCCAGGATCGAGTGGAGCGAAGATGAATCGCTCGGCCGGACGGGACGGGGAGAAGGCGGTTTCGGGAGTACCGGAAAGAGTTGACAGATTCCCTTTTTAGGGGTATAAGTTCAGAAAAGTTTTCTTTCCTGCGATGAGAGGGAGAGTAGGGACGTTTTGTCCGGACAGAGAGGGAGGCACGCGGCTGAAAGGTCTCCTCCGGATTCGTCATCGAACACCGCCCTTGAGCCGACGCCGAAATACCCTTTCGGGACAAGGCGTTGGGGATCCGCCCCGTACAGCGGACACGAGCGCCGCGAAAAGCACCACGCGCGGAAATGGAGTGGAACCGCGACATGCCCACGTCGTCTCCATAATGGAGATGCGTGGGCATTTTTCTATTTTTCTATAGGAAACGAGGAGGTATGAGTATGATGCAGTTTTCAGGCAGCAACGGCAAACAGGTGGAGTTGGCTTCCGGCACGGCGGGAGACGTTCTCGACGCGCTGGGACTGAAGAAGGGCGCTATAGCGGCGAAGATCGACGGTTGTGCGGTGGATCTCTCCCGCGTCGTCGAAACAGGCGGCGAGGCGGCTCCGATACTTCCGGAGTCGGACGAGGGGCTCGATATTCTGCGGCATTCCGCAGCGCATTTGATGGCGCAGGCCGTCGCCCAGATGTACCCGGGAACGCGCTACGGCGTCGGACCGTCGATCAAGGACGGATTCTATTACGACATGGAGATCCCCGGCGGCATCACGGAGGAGGATCTGCCGAAGATCGAAAAAGAGATGCATCGGATCGCCAAGCGCTCCGTTCCCGTGGAACGGCGGGTGATGAGCAAGGCCGAGGCGCTCGAATGGTTCAGGGCGAAGAACGACCCGTACAAGGTGGAGATCATCTCCGAGCTGGACGAGGAGACGGTTACTCTCTACGTTCAGGGGGAGTACGCGGATCTCTGCCGGGGGCCGCACGTCCCCAACACATCCTACATCCGGCATTTTAAACTCCTTTCCGTGGCGGGGGCGTACTGGCGGGGGGACGAGAAGAACATCATGCTCACCAGAGTTTACGGAACGGCTTTCGGAGACGAGGAGGCTCTGGCGGCGTACATCAATAGGATGGAGGAGGCGAAGAACCGCGACCACAGGCGTCTCGGCAAGGAGCTCGACCTCTTCAGCCTCCAGGCCGAGGGCCCCGGTTTCCCGTTCTTTCACCCGAAGGGTATGGTTATTCTCAACAACCTGATGGATTTCTGGAAAAAGGAGCACACAAAGAGAGGGTACTGCGAGATCCGCACCCCGCTTATCCTCGAACGCTCGCTTTGGATTCAGTCCGGCCACTGGGATCACTATAGGGACAACATGTACTTCACGGAGATCGACGAGCGCCCCTTCGCCATCAAGCCGATGAATTGCCCCGGAGGCATGCTTGTCTACAAGAGTCAGATCCGCAGCTACCGCGATCTGCCGCTCAGGATGGCGGAGCTCGGCGTGGTGCACCGGCACGAGCGGAGCGGCGTGCTCCACGGGCTGATGCGCGTCCGATGCTTCACCCAGGACGACGCGCACCTGTACTGCCGCCCTGACCAGGTGAAGGACGAGATCAAAGGCATCATGGATCTCTGCCGCTTCATCTACAAGGACGTCTTTGGTTTCAAGTACACCATGGAGCTGTCGACGCGCCCGGACAATTCGATGGGCTCGGAAGAGCAGTGGAAGATCGCCGAGACGGCTTTGCAGCAGGCGCTTGAGGAGACGGGATCGGAGTACAAACTGAACCCCGGCGACGGCGCGTTCTACGGCCCGAAGATCGACTTCCACCTTGAGGACTGTATCGGCAGAACGTGGCAATGCGGCACCATCCAGCTCGACTTCCAGATGCCCGAGAAGTTCGATTTGAAGTACATCGGCGACGACGGCAAGGAACACCGCCCCGTCATGCTCCACAGAACAGTCCTCGGCAGCCTGGAGCGCTTCTTCGGCATCCTCATCGAAAACTTCGCCGGTGCCTTCCCGTACTGGATCGCGCCTCTGCAGGCCCGGGTGCTCCCGGTCTCCGACGAGTTCGTCGAGTACGGAAAAAGCGTAGCACAGACGCTTCGTTCATGGGGCGTACGCGTTGAGGTCGATGAACGCGACGAGAAGCTCGGCAAGAAGATACGGGACGCGCAGACGCAGAAGGTGCCGTACATGATCGTCATCGGCGAAAAGGAACGCGAGTCCGGGACGGTTGCTCCAAGAGAGCGGACGAAGGGTGATCTCGGCTCCATGTCGCTGGATCAGTTCAGGAAAGTGCTTGACGAAGAATTTAATCCGCTGAAATCATGATTCGAGTTTAGCGAAATTGTCAATTGGAAAATAATATTCAGAACAGGAGTCTCTTGAAAGCCGAAGAGACTCCTGTTACAATCAGCGGGTATTTTGATAACAGTAAGTGTTGATAGTGTTTCGGGGGGTGAAATCACCGAAGACGTGGGGTGCGGTGAAGTACACAATTTCGAGAGAGGTGGATGAAAAATGAACAAAAAGAGAATCGCTGTTTTGTGTGTCGCGCTGTTTCTTCTGGCGTTTGCAGGGGTCGCATTTGCTTCGACGAAGTTTGTCACTATCGTCACCGGTTCCACTGGTGGAACGTACTATCCCATCGGTACGATCCTCGCCAATCACTTCAACACCGCGCTGATGGAGAAGGGGTACAAGTGGTCCGCGCAGAGTTCCGGCGGCACGGTCGAGAATCTTGACATGATGCAGCGCGGAGAGGCCGAGATGGCGATCGCCATGGCGAATATAACCGGTTTCGCCTATACCGGCACGCAGACATACGAAGGGAAAAAGATTGAAAACCTCCGGTATGTTATGGGCCTGTGGCCGGACGTGACGCAGTTCGTCGTCAGCGGTTCTTCCGGTATTAAAACCTGGGCCGACCTCAAGGGTAAGAAAGTCGCCGTTGGACCTGCCGCTTCCGGCACCGAGTTCAGCAGCAGGGTGCTTCTTCAGGCCCTTGCCGGTTTGACCTTCGACGATATCAATGCCGAGTACGTGGGGTACAGCGAGGCCGCTCAGGCGCTTCAGAACGGCCAGCTTGACGCTTTCAACGCAGAGGCCGGTGTTCCTGTAGGCGCGGTTGCCGAATTGTATGCGGGCCGCCAGGAAGTCAATATGCTTGAGTTCTCCGCGGAGGACCTGGCGAAGGTAAAGGCGGTCGCTCCCTTCTATGCGGGCGTGCTCATTCCCGCCGGAACCTATCCGAAACAGGAGAAGGATCTCCGCGTCGCCGGCATCAAATCGGCGCTGCTCGTCGGAAAGGACGTTCCCGATGAAGTCGTTTACGACATGCTGAAGATTATCTACTCGAACAAGGACGATCTTTTGAACGAGCATGCTGCCTTCAAAAAGGTTGATTTCGACAACCCGATCGACGGTCTTTCAGGCGCCCCTCTGCATCCGGGCGCGGTAAAATTCTTCTCTGAGATCGGCCTGACCATTCCGGCGGAGCTTCTTCCGTAGTTTTCAATTAAAAGGGCACTTTCGACGCGGGCGGCGTGGGGCGATCCCATGCCGCTCCTTTTTCAGGAGGAGCGTATCGTATGTCTATGAAAGGTTTTGTTTCTCTTTTTGTTCCCGGCGAGTCCATTCCCACCCGGAAGCTTACCGGTCCTGCCGGAGCCGCCGCGCTTGTTCTTACTGTTGCGACGGCTCTCGTCCATTTCTGGATGAACAGCATCGGCCTGCTGATCGCAGTGAAGATGAACGCCATTCACCTGGGAACGCTCATGGCGATCATCTTCCTCTTTTATCCGGCCTTCGCGGGTTCCCCAAGAGAACGCCCGTCTCTCTCCGACTGGGTTCTGGCGCTGACCGCCCTCGGAGGCATGTTTTGGTTGCTCTTCACCTACGACAGGCTGCTTCAGACGAACCTGCAGGCGACGTTCGCGGATCTTGCCGTCGCCGTGATTACCATGACGCTTCTTGTAGAGGCCAGCCGCCGGGCCGTAGGCTTGCCGCTGACTCTGCTCAGTATTTTCTTTCTCGCCTACACTCGTTTCGGTCCGATGTTTCCGGGGCTCTTTGCGCACCGTGGTTTCAACTGGGAGCGGATCATTATTAGAATGGCCCTCACCGATCAGGGGATCTACGGCGTTACTCTTATGGTGTCGTCGAGTTATGTCTTCATGTTCATCCTCTTCGGCGCGTTCCTCGCCGCCTCCAGAACCAGCGAGTTCTTCAACGACTTTTCGCTTGCCCTTGCGGGAAAATATCGTGGCGGTCCCGCAAAGGTCGCGGTTATGGCTTCCGCCCTGATGGGGAGTATCTCGGGGAGCGCGCAGGCGAATGTGGCCACGACCGGCGCTTTTACTATTCCGCTTATGAAGAAGGTAGGGTACATGCCGCACTTCGCAGGCGCCGTCGAGGCGGCCGCGAGCACCGGGGGCATCCTGATGCCCCCGATTATGGGTGCTGCGGCGTTCATCATGAGCACATTCCTCGGCATACCGTACGTGAAGATCATGGTTGCCGGAATAACTCCCGCGCTGCTCTACTACCTCGCCATCATGTTCATGGTGGACCTCAGGGCGAAGAAGCGCGGACTCGTCGGCCTCTCCGCCTCCGAGATCCCCTCGCTGAAGGCCACGATGCTCGACAAGGGGCACATGATCATCCCTCTTGCCGTCATCATCTACTTCCTCGTTGCGGGGTACACGCCACTCTATTCCGCCTTTCTCGGACTCTTTGCAATCATTGCTGTTTCTTCGATTAAAAAGTCCACGCGCATGGGGTTGAAAGACGTTGTTCGCGCCCTTGACGAGGGCACGCGGAGCGCGGCGCCCGTCGGCATCTCGTGCGCCATAGTGGGCTTCATTGTCGGCGCTGTGGGAATGACGGGTCTGGGGCAAGTTATTGCGATGAACATCATCATGTTCGCCGGCGGCAAGCTCTGGGCGGCGCTCATCCTCTGCATGATTGCAGCCATTATCCTCGGAATGGGGTTGCCCGCGACGCCCTGCTACATCATTACCGCCACAATCGCCGCGCCCGCGCTGCAACAGATGGGAGTCCCGCCGCTTGCCGCGCACTTCTTCGCGTTCTACTACGGCACCATGTCGGCGGTGGTACCGCCAGTAGCGCTCACGAGCTACACAGCCGCGGGGCTTGCCGGAGCGCGTCCGTTCAAAGTTGCGATGGCCGCCCTCGGGCTTGCATTTTCGGGGTTGTTGATCCCGTACCTTTTTGTCTACAACCCGGATCTTCTTTTCCTTGACTTTGTCTTGCCCAAATATCTTCAGGACCTAACCATCGCGATTATCGGCGTTTTCTCGCTTTCATGCGGAATCATCGGAATGCTTCGGAGAGAGATGCCTTTATGGGAGCGAGCGCTCTTCGTCGCCGCGGGAATCATGATGGTCAATCCGCTCAAAATTCTCAGGATATCAAGTCTCGGCTTCTTTGCTCTCATTTTCGCCTTTCACCTCTTTTCAAGCAAAGGTGCGGATGCGACGAAGAGTGCGGGAAAGACGATGGAAGAAAAATAGAATTTGCGCACTTTGAGTGTTCGTGCTATAATGCTCCAGTTGGAAAATATCGAGAAGAAGAGGGGCCACCCTCTCACCTTGCGGAGCACTTATTCGCCTGGTTTGGAGAGAAGTCTTCGCGTATGCGGGCCGGTGGTTTTCACCGGTCCTTTTTTATATTTTTGCTGGAGGTGAAAGGCTATAGTAACACGAAAAGACGATGGAGATCCCCGAGTGAACCGGGAAATTACCGCACGAGAAGTCCTGATTATCGACGAAAACGGCGTTAAGCTGGGCGTTTTGCCCACTGTCGAGGGAATCCGGATGGCCGAGGAGAGAATGCTCGACCTTGTTGAGGTTGCGCCCCAGGCGACGCCTCCCGTATGCAGAATTCTCGATTACGGTAAATATCGGTACCAGTTGCAGAAAAAAGAGAAGGACGCCCGGAAGAAACAGAAAGTCCAGACCCTTAAGGAAATGAAGATGCGGCCGAAGATCGACGAGCACGATTATGACTTCAAAGTCCGAGCCATCAAAAGTTTCCTTGAGGACGGACATAGAGTCAAAGTTTCCGTCTTTTTCAGGGGAAGAGAGATGTCTTTCCTGAGTAAAGGCGAAGAAGTGCTCGCCCGGGTTATACGTGATTGCGACGGGCTTGGTAAGAGCGAAGGAAATCCTCGCATGGAGGGGCGGTATATGCGGATCATGATGACCCCCCTGCCTCAGGCGCAGATAAAGGCGGCGGCGGCGCCGAAGGCTCCCGCAAAAAACGAGGCTCCCAAAGCTGAAAAAAAGCCGGCCGAGCCAAAACCTGCCGAAGCAACGGTGAACCCCGCTCCTGAGGGAGCAGAAAGCCGGCCGGTTTCGGAATAAGTCCGAACAGGACGCTTGGAATGCGATGACGTTCAATCCGCCTGTCGCGAACTGCGGCGGGCTTTTATCTTGACGAATATCCGAGGAAGGAGGAATGCTCAAATGCCAAAGCTTAAATCTCATTCGGGAGCCAAAAAGAGATTTTCGTTTACAGGAACGGGGAAGCTGTCCTACCGCAGAGTAGGAAGAGGTCATCATCTTACGGTGAAGGGACCCTCCCGCCTTCGCAAACTGCGCAAGACAGGGTATGTCGACGCTACCCGCATCGAGAGTCTGAAGAAGCTTCTCCCGTACAACTGAGAACAAGTTCATTTTATGAAAGAGGTGACGTGCGATGCCCCGCGTCAAAGGTGGTAGCGCAAGCGATAAAAAAAGAAAAAAACTTTTTTCGATAACCAAAGGATATTGGGGACGAAAGAAGAATGTGTACAGGAGAGCGAGAGAGGCCTACCTCCACTCCCTTTCCAGGGCGTACGTCGACAGAAAGCGCAAGAAGAGAGATTTCCGCCGCCTATGGATCACCAGAATCAATGCGGCGACCAGATCCTGCGGAATGTCCTACAGCTCTTTCATGAACGGCCTGAAAAAAGCGGGAATCGTCATCAACAGGAAGATGCTTTCGGAGCTGGCGATTAACGATATGGCCGCGTTCATCCAGCTGACGGTTCAGGCGAAGAACGCGCTGGGCAAGTAGACAAAGACTTTTTGCGCCTTTTTGGCCTCGCGTCGCATTGCGGCGCGCGCAGCCTGCAAAATGCCATTCCGGGTTTCTGCCGCCAAAAAGCGGCGGGAACCCTTTTTCTTTGCCTGTGGAGCCTTGACGGATGTGGTGATATAATCCACTCTGGAGTGGAATTTTCGAACGAAGTATAATGTTTCTGTCCTTCTTTTCTACCGAAGACACTGCGCTCTCCCCGTCCCGGTCCGATCGTCCATGCGGGAGATTTGCCGCTGCAGGCCTGTGTGGAGGAGGATACAATCACTTTAACCGGATTATAAGGAGAAGGAGGAGAACGGCACGTGACATCCATTCAAACTGAACTGGAAAGCATCGAACAACGTTTTTCGCAACAAATTTCGGGAATTGCTTCTTCCGAGGAACTTCAGCAGGTGAAGGTCGCTTTTCTCGGTAAGAAGGGCGCCGTGACCTCTTTTTTGAAGACGCTTGGTTCCCTCTCTCCGGAGGAACGCCCGGTTGCCGGCCAGGCGGTCAACTCCCTCCGCGACAGAATGGAAGCTGTTTTAAACGAAAAAAAAGTCGAGCTTGAGGAGAAAGAATCCGATGCGGCGGAGCGCGCATATCGCATCGATGTCACTCTGCCTCCCAGGGGGAGGAGCATCGGCGGAATCCATCCGGTCGCACAGCTGACGCAGGACGTGGTGGAGATTCTCGCCGGGCTCGGTTTTTCCGTCGCGCTCGGTCCCGAAATAGAGGACGACTTTCACAACTTCGAAGCGCTCAACATCCCGGCGTCCCACCCTGCGAGAGATATGGCCGACACTTTTTATTTCCCGGACGGCAAACTTCTGCGGACACATACGTCGCCGGTACAGGTCCGCTCGATGCTCCGTCATGGAGCTCCCATCCGGATTGTCTGTCCCGGCAAAGTGTACCGCCGCGACAGCGACCCCACGCACTCACCCATGTTTCACCAGCTTGAAGGTCTGCTCGTGGAAAAGGATATCTCCGTGGCCGATATGAAGGGGTGTCTTGAAACGCTCATGGCGGCGATATTCTCCCGTCCACTTAAAGCGCGCTACCGGGCAAGTTACTTCCCCTTTACCGAGCCGTCGCTCGAGCTCGATATCGAGTGCGTCGAGTGCTCCGGCAAGAACCCTTCGTGCAGAATCTGCAAAGGGACCGGGTGGCTTGAAGTCGCGGGACTCGGCATGGTCCACCCGAACGTTATCCGCTACGGAGGCATCGATCCCGATGTGTACAACGGTTTTGCCTGGGGAATCGGCCTCGACCGCATCGCCATGCTCAAATACGGACTGACTGATCTGCGCGTTCTCTTTGATGGCAACGTGCCCTATCTTCTCTCGGGGAGGCGTTTCTCATGCTGATTTCCTGGAACCTGCTGAACGAACTGTTGACAATTCCCGCATCGCTTCAAGAGGTCGCGGAACGGTTGACCTTCACCGGCTGCGAAGTCGAATCGATAGAGTATCCATGCGCCCGGCTGAAGGATGTTCACTCCGCGCGCATCGAGAAGCTCGAAAAACACCCGGCGAAAGAGAACCTTTTCGTAGCCGCTGTGAACGACGGAAAGGGTGCCGGCCTCGTTGTGACGGCCGCGCCGAATCTTTCCGCAGGGGATATCGTTCCCTGGGGGCGTCCCGGCGCGGTGCTCGCCGACGGTTCCGTTCTCGGCACAAGGGACTTCGAAGGTATTGAGAGCGTGGGGATGCTGCTCTCGGCCGCGGAGCTGGGCATACCCGAGGCGGCCGACGAATTCGGCATTCTCCGCCTGCCTGCGGAAACCGCGCCCGGAGAGGATGTCAAACATATTCTGGGGCTTGACGACGCTATCCTCGACCTCTCGGTTACGCCGAACAGGGGAGATCTGCTGAGCATGCTCGGCGTAGCGCGCGAAGTGTACGCGCTTTTCCCCGAGGCACGGTGGAAAAAGGATCTTACGGCTTTTCCCGCGAACAGCATGAACCTCGAGTGGCCCGTTGAATTCAAGGGTATTACCCTGAAAGACGACGGATGCCCGCTCTACTGCCTCGGTCTGATCACTGAGCTGAAAAGCGTTCCCTCGCCGCTGAAAATACGAATCCTCCTCACGCTGCTCGGGATGCGTCCGATCTCCGCAATGGTCGATGCGACAAACTACGCCATGCTCATGCTCGGTCAGCCGACACATGCCTTCGACGCCGACCGTCTTCCGTCGCCGGAGATTACCGTTCGTTCCGCAGCCGACGGAGAAGAAACAAGGACGCTTGACGGAAAGAATCACCGCCTTGATTCGGGAGAAATGCTCATCACAAGCGGCGGCCTCGCCGTGGGTATCGCCGGCGTGATGGGAGGAGAGAACAGCGAGATTCTTGAGTCCACGAGAACCGTCTTCCTTGAGTCGGCCAATTTCGACGCCATCAGGGTAAGCAGAACCTCCCGCAGACTCGGCATCTCCTCCGAAGCCGCCTTCCGGTTTACGCGTGTCGTCGATACGCGCATCGCACGGACGGCCCTGAAGTATATCTCCTCGCTTCTGGCGGAGTGGGGAGCCGCCGAAGGAGGGTACGCCATCCTTTCAGCTTCGACGAAGCTTCCCGAGGAGAAATCTGTGACGCTGACCAGTAAAAAATTGAAGAAGATCCTTCTCACAGAAGACATGAAAGAGGCGTCCGCGATTCTTTCACGCCTCGGCCTCGTCGAAATTTCCTCGACGTCCGAAACGGCGACGTATTCCGTTCCCTCGTGGCGTCCCGACATCTCAATCGAGGAGGATCTCATCGAAGAGGTCGGCAGGATTCGCGGGTACAACGAGACGCTGGAGTCCCGACTTCCGCAGGCGCTCTACGGGCGCGGAGACATCGGTCGGACGGACCAGACTCAAGGGGGAGATACGATCAACGCTGCTCTCCAGAGGTTACGTCGAGCTTGTGAACTACAGCTTCCTCTCGCCTTCCTTCGTCGACCTGCTTCGCCTTCCGGCTACGGACCGAAGGGCCCGTCCGCTCTTACTAGCTAACCCGATGAGCGTGGAGCAATCGAGGATGCGTACAACGCTGCTCCCCGGACTGTTGCGCAGCGTCGAGCAGAGCGTTGCTTCAGGGTGGAAGACCGCGGTGCGCGTCTTCGAGCTCGGCAGAATCTTCTTTCCTCTTGCTGAAGAAGGACACGAGGAGATCGAACGAATATGCGGCGTCTCCTACGGCGGAAAGGACCCGAGGCTCCCGTACGGGCCTGCCGACTCGGATGATATCTTTACACTTAAAGCGGATATCCTCGCGCTTGCTGAAAGCCGCGGCGTCGCTCTCCGTTTCGTCCAGGGAGAGGAGCACTTCGGCCACAGGGGACAGACCGCGCTCATCTACTGCGGAGAGAAGCGTGTGGGGTACCTCCTGCGCCTCAAACCGTCGATCGAAAAAGAACTGGACTGCGCTCCGCTCTTTGCCTTTGAACTGGACCTGGAGCCGTTCGAAACGTCCGCGCTCCCTGAATTCAGAGAACCTTCTTCATTCCCCCCGGTCTACAGGGATATTTCCCTCTTCGTCCCGCTGGCGGAGTCGATGGAGCGGGTGGTGGAGCAAATCCGGGAGGAAGGAGGCTCGCTCCTCCGCGACGTGCGTCTCTTCGACATGTACTCGGGCAAAGGAGTACCTGAAGGCTTCCGAGGGCTGGCATTTTCTCTCGCATATAAAAGGGATGACAGAACGCTCACCGACAAGGAAGTGGACGAAGTTAACGAGAGCGTTCGCGGCAGAATGAGCTCATCCGGATACGTCCTTCGATAAGGAGGCGGCGGAATGACGACGATCGGGAATATCGAGCATCTTGTCGACAAACTGTGCACGACCGTGTCGTCGCTGCGGAACGAGCGCGATCAACTTCGCGCTCAAGTCGACGAACTGAAGAGCAAATTCGCCGAGAAGGACCTTGAGCTGATCAGGGCGGGGAAAGAGAATCAACGGACGCTGGAGGTACTGGAAAGGGAGAAGCTTGCCCTCCAGAAGGAGAAGAACCAAATAGAAGCTCAGTTGAAGGCTATCTATGAACGTATTTCAACCCTCATGCCCGAGTTGACCGGTACACTTTCCGGCGCAGAAGGGGAAAGGAGCGCCAAAGGGTGACGTCATCCCTTCGCGATGTAACGATCAAGGTCGGCATGAGCGTGTACCACGTCAGGACATCTCTCGACGACGAGAGCTTGACGCGGGTAGCACGGCTCATGGCCGAGTTCACGGAAGAGCTGGAGCACACGCTTGACCAGGAGAAGATTCTTCTTCTCCTGTGTCTCCAGCTCGGCTGGACCCTTGAGAAGATACGCTCCAAAATAGACGGATTTTCGGAGGAGCTTGAAGAACAATGAATGTGGCTTCAGTATTTGATATCGTCATGTTGTTGATAGTAATTACTCTTGTGCTTCGGGGGCTCTTCAGGGGCTTTTCCGGAGAATTTTTCTCCTTACTGGGGACTGTGGGAGGCATCATCCTCGCATGGAAGTTCTCCGACCCGCTTGCGGAGAAACTGGCGGAGATATGGCCGCAGGGAGGAAGCGCGCTGCTTTCGGTCTCCGCCATGGCGCTTATCTATATCGCGGCGGTCGTCGGCGCGGCGCTCATGTGTAAAATGGTTCGCGCTTTTTTGAAGTTCACATCCCTCGCGTTTATCGACAGGATCCTCGGCGCCGGCGCTGGTCTTCTCAAGGGCGCCGCGCTCATACTTTTTCTGTATGTCGGCATCACGACCTATTCGCCGATCATCCCTTCGGAATGGATGGGCGAAAGCGTTGTGATGCGGGGCGCGCATGCCGCCTGGCCGGTTATCCAGACGCGTATGAGGGAATGGAACATCTTCCCGGAGAACTTTTCACTTCCCGAGCTGGACCTCCCATCCCTCTTCCCGCAGGCGGGAGAAGAGACGGACGGAGGCTCCTCGGATGGAAATTAAAGAAGACGTCTCACGAATTCTTGAGATACCGAAAATACTGAATGTCTTTGCGTCGTCCGTCCGAGGCGAACTTGGACTGTTCGCGCTTGACAGGCTCAAGCCGCAATCATCGCTCCGCAGTCTGCTGGAGCGGATCGAGCTCTTTCGTTCGTTCATGGAATTCCGCGACAGAAACGGGGAGTGGCCCTGGAACTCCAAGGTCGCGTGCGTTTCTTTCATGCTCCAGGCCGCGAAACGCTCGGGAATGCTGTCCGGGGAGGAGCTGCTTTCCGTCGCCCGGCTTTTGGCGCTTGCCAATGCTACGAGAGAAATTCTTGCGAAATCCCGAGAGCAGTACCCTGCCTTTGAATCCCCCTTCCGTCGCTTCAGGGACTTCTCGGGAGAGATACAGGCCCTTGGCGTTCTTGACGATAACGGCGTCCTGTACGATACCGCAACCCCCGAGCTCGCATCGATACGTCAGGATGTTGATTCCCTGCGCCGGAGGATCCGCCGGGCAGCCCAGTCGCTTCTCGACACCCCTTCGATCTCGCAGATGTTGCAGGACAGAGTGCTCGCCTACAGAAACAGCCACTTCGTCTTCCTCGTCCGCCAGGAGTACGTCAACCGGTTTCCGGGAACTGTTGTCGACAGATCGGGTTCCGGAAACTCCGTCTATATGGAACCGTCGGTGCTTGTGCCGCTCAACAATACGCTGGCTCTCCGGCTGCGCGACCAGGAAGAGGAGGAGCACCGGATCCTCCGGAAGCTTACCTCGGACATACTGGCCCGAGAACGTCCGATTCTGGATGCGCAGGATGTGCTTGCCGAGTTCGACCTCCTCTACGGAGCCGCCGAGGTTCTCTCCAAACGCCGCTGGAAGCTCCCCCGGATAGAAGAGAAGACGCTCTTTTCACTGCACCAGGCGCGGCATCCTCTTCTTGGAGAAAAGGCCGTCCCGGTGAACATCAAATGCGGCGAGGGATTTCGCAGCCTCGTGATCACAGGCCCGAATACGGGGGGAAAGACAGTTGTTCTCAAAACCGCGGGAGTCTGCATATATCTTGCGTGGTGCGGCCTTCCTATCCCGGCGGAGGAGGACTCCAGGGTCGGGAACATCGGAGCTATTTTCGCAGACATCGGAGACGAGCAGAGCATCGAGCAGAATCTTTCCACCTTCAGCGCCCACGTCAAGAACATTATCTTGATTCTGGAACAGGCGGACCGGACGTCGCTCGTCCTTCTCGACGAACTCGGAGCGGGTACCGACCCTCAGGAGGGCGCGGCCCTCGGAGTCGCGCTGCTCGATACGCTGACGAAGGAAAAAGGCCTCACCCTGGCGACGACGCATCACAACCCAGTGAAACAGTACGCTCTGACCGCTCCCGGCGTCGAGACGGCAAGTATGGAATTCGACGTGGAGACACTTTCGCCCACCTACAGAATGTTGCTCGGCGTTCCGGGCAAGAGCAACGCGCTTTTTATCGCGCAGCGGTACGGTATGCCTTCCGCCGTTCTCGACAAGGCGCGCTCTGAGTTGAGCGAGCGTGAAGTCCCTGTGGAAGAGCTCATCGGCGAACTGAACGAACGAAGGGCGTGGCTCGATAAGGAGGAGAACGAGATACGCGCGCTCCGGAGGACGCTCGCTGAAGAGCGGCGAAAATACCAGGAATTCTCACGCGACATAGAGTCACGGAAAGACCGTATCCTCGATGAAGCCGAGCGGAAGGCCGAAAATATCCTTGAACGGGCCGAGGAGTCGAGCAAGGAGCTCCTTCGGAACGTGCACGACGCGGCAAAGTCCGCAGTGCACAGGAAGATTTCGGAGACATCGGAACGCGTCCGGAACGAACGAAAAAAACTGGAGCAGCGGCAGGAACGAAGAGCGCTGAAAGGAGCCGCCATGCAGGAGGGGTTTACGCCCGCAGTGGGGGCTATCGCGCAAATCGCGGGAACGGACTATGTCGGCGTTATCGAAAAGCTTCAGGGGGAGAAGGCCATTCTCCGCATCGGAGCGATCAAGATGGACGTCAACGCAAAAAAACTTGTCAAAACGGAAAAGAAGCCCAAGGGCGCGTCTCTGCCGCGAGATACTTCGATGGAGGTAACTCCGGCTGCGGTTCCCTCGTCCATCATGGTCAGAGGGATGAACGTACAGGAAGCATTGCCCATGGTCGAGCGGTACCTTGACCAGGCGCTCCGTCGAGGCCATACCAGCGTGACCGTGATCCACGGAAGGGGAGAGGGAATTCTGCGCCGCGAGATCCACGCGCTGTGCTCCTCCCTGAAATACGTGGAATCCTACCGTCTCGGCGATGCCGGCGAGGGAGGGTTCGGCGTTACCATTGTGACGTTCAGACGCTGAATGCGTTATCTGTAAGGCAGCCATTTATAAGCCCTTCCCTCCTTTCAAAGCAAACTTGCGAAATGGAAGAAGGAAAAATTTTAAGCATCGGCTAGAGGTTTTAATAAAGGCTCCGGAGAACGTTGCGCTTTTGCACACACAATTTTCTCAGCCTTGACGCCGTCCTCTTTCGAGGGTAGAATAAGCTTCGCCTTTCGGGGCGCCGCTTGCGCCTGTAGCTCAGCGGATAGAGTATCGGCCTCCGGAGCCGAGGGTCTGGCGTTCGAATCGCCACAGGCGCGCCATAAAACATAATGAAAGCCGGGTTTTTCCCGGCTTTTGTCGTATTTTAAGGAAGCGTCCCGTACATTGTACGAAAGGAAGCGAATACGCACAATGTCCACAACAGTCCTCGCCAGCATTCTTTCAGCCGATGAAAAGAAAAAAAGGTATTCTCTGCTGCTCTCGGGGAGCGCCTTCCGTCCGTCCGGAGGAGGTCAGCCTGGAGACAAGGGGGAACTGATAGCGAACGAGTTTCTCTTCCGTGTCCTCGAATGCGAGAAACATCCGGAGGGGGTGGCCGTATCCGGAATCCTTGTTCAGGGTTCTCCCGTTTCCGGAATCTTCCTCGATGAACGTATTGATATGGACGTCAGGGCCGCTTTTTCACGCATGCACACAGGGGAGCATATTCTCTCGCGAGTGCTTGAACGGGCGAACCCGCCGCTTCATGTGTACAAAGTGGCTATCGGCGAAGAGGAGAGTACCGTCTTTTTCACTTTTCCCGGAGAGTTGCGCTGGGACATACTCTTCGCCGCTGAGGATGAGGCGAACCTGGTTGTCGAGAGGAACCTTCCCGTGGAAACGCTCTTCCTTGGCAGGGAGGAGGCGGAACGGCTTCCCGGCATCAAAGGGAACTGGGGGAGAATTGCTGACGACACGATACGGGTTGTCCGCATCCCTGGTTTTGATACCATCGCCTGTTCCGGGTCGCACGTTTCCGCTACGGGCGAGGTTGGGGATATCTTCGTTACGGGATTCCGGGGAGCGTCCCCCGAATGGGAAGTAAAGTTTGCAGCGAAGGGGAAAAAGCTGCGCAACGAGTTCAGCCAAGTAAGCCGCCGAATGGTGCGGAGCGTGGGGTGTCCGCTTTCTCGGCTTGAGGACGTCTTCTCCGGACTGAAAGACGAGAACGCTGCACTCGGCAAGACTTTGGAGAAGGCGGCGCAGTTGGTTTCCATACCCTGGGATTGTTCTGAAACGGGTGGAGTTCCCCTGTGTACCGCGGTCATCCCCGGAGTTCCGAAGGAGCTTGTGAGTGCAGCGGCGCGCAGATGGTCCGACGCACATCCTGAAGGGATCGCGCTTTTATTGCTCCCCGATTTGGAGAAAGAGGGGGGATCGTTTCTCCTCTACAGAGGCGCTGCGGTAGATCGTGATTTTTCGCGTTTCCTGAAATCAGCGCCCTCTCTTGAAGCCAGAGGGGGGGGGCGAAGCGACTGGCTGAACGGCGCTTCGGCCTGTATGGATTCAGGAGCGTGGACGAAGGAAATAGAGCGGTATTTAACGGAATAAAAAAGAAGGCGGTTTAAAAACCGCCTTCTTTTTTTAAGAACTCGTAAAAAAGGCCTCTATTTGATAGCGGGGATCTTCATGCCCTTCTCGGTGTAGAACTTCGCCGCGCCCGGATGTACGGGGACGGAGACGCCGTCGAGCGCCGTCTCGAGGGTGATCAGCTTCGCCTTCGCATGTACCTTGTGCAGGTCGGCGATGTTGTCCCAGAGGGCCTTGGTGAACTGGTAGACTACCTCGTCGGAAAGCTGTGCGTCGCAGACGAGCATTGCCATGACGGCGGGAGTCGGGGTGTCCTGATCAACGCCGTTGTAGGTGCCGGCTGGGATGACGTCCTTGATGAAGAAGGGGAACTCTTTGACGAGCTTGCCCATGAACTCGTCGTTGAAGCTGACGAGGCCGATGTCATGGGTGGTCGCAAGATCCATGAGAGAAGAGGTGGGGTAGCCGGCAACGACGAAGCCGACGTCGAGCTGGCCGTCCTTGAAGCGCTGGGTTGTGTTGTTGAAGTCGAGGAAGTCGGTCTGCATGTCGCCGAATTTGAGCCCCGCAACCTTCAGGATCGCGGACACGTCGCCGAGCACGCCCGAGCCGGGAGCTCCGACGGAGACTCTTTTGCCTTTTATGTCCATGATGTCGCTGACGCCGCTCCCCTTGAGGGTGATGCAGTGAACATGCTCCGGATACAGAGAGGCGACAACCCGGATGTTGTCATACTTCTCTTTGAACGGAGACATTCCCTTCGCGGCCCAGAAAGCGATGTCGTTCTGAGCGAAAGCCATCTCTATCTGGTGGGTGCCGATAAGGTTGATATTTGCTGCGGATGCGTTGCCTGTTTCGGAAGTGACTTGGAAGTCGGGGACATTTCTGCTGATGATTTCGGCGATTCCGCCGCCGAGAGGATAGTACGTTCCGCCCGTGCCGCCCGTGGCGATGGAGATGAACGTCGTTGCGGACGCCGCGCCCGCGAAAATGGAGACCATAAGAAGAAGAGCAAGTCCTGCGGTGATTTTCTTTTTCATAGGTGTATTCCTCCTCGATTAAATTGTTGGTTCTTCCAACGATTCAGAAACCCGTAAGTACATAATTCCCCTCCTTTTCATTCAGATTCAGTGTTCTCTTTGCCACCTATAGTATAGGACGAATTCTCCAGGGTATCAAGAAACTCTTGTGTTTTTTTATTGAAACTCTGGAAGGAAAAGTGACTCTTTCCTCAAATTCCTTTATAATGGTATGCAGAACTCACCAGAGAGGAGCTGTATGTTGTGATCTGGAAAAACATCTTCAAGAATCCCCAGGATGAAGACGTCGAGGAGGAACCCGTCGAGATGGAGCTTTTGCAAGGGATGGAGGAGGAGCGGGAACCCGTTACTCTGCAGATGAACGGGCCATGCGCGGATTCGGAGAGAAACGCCGTCGAACTTAATCTCAAAATACGTATCGATGACGAGAATCAGGCGGGGAGAGCGGCTCTTCTGCTGGCATCCACGACGACCAGCGAGGCGGAGAACATTTTTAAGAGGGAATTGGCTTCGCTTGGATGGAAATCGGTGGCGACGGAAGTCGGGGGGCTTGCGGGAGACCTTCCTCAGAAGATCACCAGAGCGCTTGTGGGGGCTTCCCTCAATGCAGGAGTCGTGGAGAAAAAACGGAACGAGATGCATGCGCTGATGCACGCGGCCTTGGAAGCTCTGGATGGTTTCCTGGTTGTGGGGATGCTCGAAGCAAGCGTCGGCGCGAAGATCGCCATCGTACGGAACAATCGCTGGATCTCTGTCGCAGTCATGGGAGACACAGCGTATCATGCGGTCGCCCATCATGAACGCTGCGGCCTTGGCGTCATGCACATCTAAAAGGAAAAGAATCGTCCGGGGAAGAGAATTTTACTCTTGCGTCCGGGGGCTTCCTGTGCTAAAGTTTCTCTTCGTTTGGAGATATAAGCCAAGGCTTTACGATAATTTCGGAGGTGCCCATAGATGAAAAAAGATATTCATCCTCGCTACGAGAAGTGCACGGTCAACTGTGCATGCGGAAATTCTTTCGAGACCCGTTCGACGCAGAAGGAGATTCGGGTCGGCGTATGTTCTTCCTGCCACCCCTTCTTCACCGGGAAGAAAGGCGGACGTGTGATCACGGAAGCCGGACGCCTCGAAAAGTTCCAGAAGAAGTACGAGGGAATCAACTACGGCCAGAGAGAAAACGTGGAATAAGACGACGACGAGGGGGCTTCGGTCCCCTCTTTTCCGGAAAGGAAGTGGACTGTATGCGCTGCGGCGTCCTCCTTCTCTCCTTCACGCCACGGCCTGATGCTGTTGTAGCCGCCGCGGCGAAGGCTCTGCTACAGCGATGTTTCGGCTGCGGAGCTTCTCTCGGATGAGTCGATCGGAGAAGATTCGCGAGCTCTGTTGCGTCATATTCGCGAAAGCGGACATTTCTCCCCGTTCGAGCATGCCTCCTTTACCTTCGCCGTGGACGGCCTGAGCCGGGTGACGTCGCATCAGCTCGTCCGACACAGGATAGCGTCCTTTAGTCAGCAGAGCCAACGGTACGTGACGATGGGCGAGCCCGATGTCGTTGTTCCCCCCTCCATTGCAGAACGCCCTGAACTCACAGACGGTTTTCTCGAAATGACCAGATCGGCGCACGCTTTCTACCGGAAGCTTGTCGAAAGCGGCGTTCCGAAGGAGGATGCACGCTATATCCTGCCCCATGGCTGGAGCACGCGGCTCGTTATGACGATGAACGCGCGTGAGCTGCATCATTTTTTCACGCTCCGGCTTTGCCGAAGAGCGCAGTGGGAGATTCGGAACCTGGCGCGGGAGATGCTTATCGCGGTGCGCGAAGCGGCGCCTCTTCTTTTCGAAAAGGCGGGTCCGTCGTGCGTGATTCCCGGTCGTTGCGAGGAGAAGATCTCCCTGCGGCCGCCCCTTCGCGTCTCTTGAAGAAGTATTGGATGAAAAGAATGTGTGAGGTGACCATGAAGAGAATAGTCGCATCGATGCTCCTCTTCCTTGCGGAAGGGCTTGAGCAGAAGAGAATGCCTGTCGGCGGACAGGCGGTCATCGAAGGGGTTCTTATGAAGGGGCCCGATCGATGGGGCCTTTCGGTCAGAAAGCCGGACGGAGAGATCGAGAACGAGACGTGGCAAAGCTTTTCGCGGACGAAACGGATGCCGTGGAAACTTCCGATAGTGCGCGGCGTCGTGACGATGGTGGAGATGATGACGATCGGGTTCCGCGCCCTGAACAAGTCAGCGCAAATCGCGATCGGTGAAGAAGAGAAGATTACGCCGAAGGAGTTTCTCCTCTCGGTTGTCGTTGCTATCGGGGCGGTCGTCGGACTGTTCATCGCATTGCCGCTTTGGCTCTCCGATCTTGCCGTTACTTCGTGGGGGCTGACGCAAACCGGAAAAAATATTCTTGAAGGAAGTGTCCGGGGACTTGTCTTTATCGCCTATGTGGGTGGTATCGGCCTTTGGAGCGAGATCCGGCAGGTCTTTCGCTACCACGGGGCGGAGCACAAGACAATCAACGCTTTTGAATCCGGCGCCGAGATGACGCCGGAGAACATACGCAATTTTTTCCCGTATTCATCCGCGATGCGGCACCTCTTTCCTCCTCATCGTCGTTGCGGTGAGCATCGTGGTTTTCTCCATCGCGGGAAGCGGCTCCATCCTCTGGAGAATAGGCAGCAGAATCATCCTTCTTCCCTTGGTAATGGGAATCTCTTACGAGATCATCAAAGGAGCCTCCTGCGCCGGTCTCCTCGGCAGAATTCTCATGGCTCCGGCAATGTCCTTCCAGTACCTCACGACGCGGGAGCCGGACGTGAAACAGATCGAAGTCGCCCTGACGTCCCTTGAGACGGCGTTGGGCTGCAAACTTACGCCTGTTGCGGCGGAGGCGCCTGCTGAATGAATTTTCAAGACAAATTGAGCGAGCTTGAAAGGGATTTTGAAGAAACAGAAGCCAAGATGGCCGACCCTGCCTTTCACTCCAACATGAAGGAGCTCCAGGCCCTGGCGAAGCGTCATGCAAAGCTCGCCCCCGTCGTCTCCAAGTTCCGCGAGTTTAAAAAAGTTTCGGAAGACCTTGAGGAAGCGCGGTCGCTGCTCCACTGCGGCGATCCGGAGATGGAGTCGCTTGCCAAGGATGAACTCTCCTCAAAAGAAGATCGTCTCCGGGAGATCGAAGAGGAGATGAAAATTCTTCTTCTGCCGGAGGACCCGAACGACGAAAAGAGCGTTATCGTGGAAATACGCGCCGGGACAGGCGGGGAGGAGGCCGCGCTTTTTGCCGCGAACCTCTTCCGCATGTACACCCGTTTCGCTGAGCGGGAGGGGTGGCAAACCGAGATCGTGGACTATAACGAGACCGGTATCGGCGGATACAAGGAGATCATCTTCCGAATCGACGGCGACGGCGTGTACAGCAAGTTGAAATTCGAGAGCGGCGTGCACAGGGTGCAGCGCGTTCCCGCCACCGAGGCCGGTGGAAGGATACATACCTCCGCGGCGACCGTCGCGGTGCTTCCCGAGGTGGAGGATGTCGACGTGGAGATCAGGACCGAGGATCTGAAAATAGACACCTATCGTTCGAGTGGCGCAGGTGGTCAGTACGTCAACATGACGGACTCCGCAGTCAGAATTACGCACCTGCCGACGGGCGTCGTCGCCACCTGCCAGGACCAACGTTCGCAACTGAAGAACCGGGTAAAGGCCATGGCCTACCTTCGCGCCAAGCTGTACGACCTTGAACTGCAGAAGCAAAACGACGAAGTTGCGTCTGAACGTCGGGGCCAGATAGGCTCGGGGGACCGTTCGGAGCGTATTCGAACCTATAACTATCCTCAGAACAGAATTTCCGATCACCGCATCGGGATGACCCTCTACAAGTTGGATCAGTATCTGGACGGCGATCTTTACGAACTGGTCGACGCCATGACCATGGCCGACCAGTCGCAGAAACTCCACGCCATCGAGGCGAACTAGCATGACCGCAGCCGAGGCCAGGAGAAGGCTCGTCCGCGAACTTTCAGCGGCGGGAGTCCTCTCTCCCGGCTTCGAAGCGGATATGATCCTTTCATTTGCGTGCGGCGTTTCGTCAGTCCTCCTCCTTTCCAGACCCGATTTCGAACTTGCCGAAGAGGATATAGCGGAACTTCTGCGCATCTCCGAACGGCGTTCGCGGAGGGAACCTCTCCAGTATATTCTCGGATCATGGGAATTTTACGGCCGCTCCCTCGAGACTCCTCCGGGCGTCCTGATCCCGAGGCCCGAGACGGAGCTGCTCGTTGAGAAAGCCCTGGAACGCCTTCCACAAGATGGCGGCGTCTTTCTTGACTGGGGGACGGGAAGCGGGTGCATCGCGCTTACCCTCCTCTGCGAGAAGGCTTCCTCCTGCGCCGTAGCCGCCGACTGCAACCCGTGTGCGCTTCGTGCGTCGTGGAACAACATGAAACGTTGGGGAGTTCTCCCGAGGTGTCTCCTTTGGCATTCGCACGCTCCCGACGATATTCCCGTATCTCCTGCATCTCTCGATATGCTTGTGAGTAATCCGCCCTATATCCCGACGGACCGCATGGGTACTCTCATGGAGGAGGTTCGGTACGAACCGAAATCAGCCCTGGACGGTGGTATTGACGGAGCTGGCTGCTACAGGCGGCTTTTTGTCGCCGCGGAACGGATGCTGCGTCGGGGAGGGAGTCTTCTTTTCGAGGCGGGCGACGGAGAGCAGATTTCATTTTTAACGGACATAGCTCCGGACTGCTTTAAATTGGATGGAATATTTGAGGATTTTTCGAAGTTGCCTCGCGTAATCGCATGGCGTCGTGTATAATTTTAAAGAGAGATCATGTGTCTTATCTGGAGGGATGGTTTCGTTATGGAAAAAAGAGAGCTTGTAATCATCGGTGCAGGGCCTGCCGGCTTGTCGGCCGCGATCTACGGAAGAAGAGCCGGGCTTGATGTGCTCCTGCTCGAAAAGGGCGTGCCGGGCGGGCAGATCAATATCACCGAGGAAATTGAAAACTGGCCCGGAGTGGAGCATGCCACTGGTCCGGAACTTGGCAGGATGTTCAGGAGTCACGCCGAGAAGTTCAAGACAGAATTCCGCGATGTCGACGTTTCCAAGGTTGAAATCCGTGGCGACGCGAAGGTCGTCGTCACAAACAAGGGCGAGATTGAAGCCGAAGCGGTGATTATCGCTACCGGAGCGTACTTCCGAAGGCTCGGGTGCGAGGGCGAAGCCGAACATATAGGCCAGGGTGTCAGCTACTGCGCAGTCTGCGACGGCGCCTTTTTCGAAGGCGAAGAGATCGCGGTCGTCGGCGGTGGCAATACGGCGGTCGAGGAGGGCGTCTACCTCACGAACTTCGCTTCGAAGGTCTTCATCATCCACAGAAGAGACGAATTCCGCGCCGACAGGGCAGCAGTCGAGCACGCTCTTTCGAACCCGAAGATCGTTCCGGTGTGGAACACCGTTGTCGAAAAGATCGAGGGCGACGGCATGGTCGAGAATCTGGTCCTGAAGAACCTCAAGACCGGAGAGATCTCAAACCTTCCTGTGGCGGGAGTCTTCATGTTCGTCGGGCAGTCTCCCCACGACGAGTGTATCCGCGGCGTTGTCGACGCGGCGAAAGGCGGTTGGATCAAGACCAACGATGCCATGGAGACATCCGTCGAGGGTATCTTCGCGGCGGGAGACGTGCGGGACAAGGGACTCCGCCAGGTGGTAACAGCGGCCTCCGACGGGGCCATCGCAGCGATGAGCGCCTCATCCTACATCAACGAGCAGGTGCACTTACGCTCGATCCTCATCGAGCCGGAGCATGTGATCGCGCTCTTCTACTCCAGCATCGAACGGGAGCAGGTCAAGCTCTCGGACGGGATCGAAGCGCTCGCGCAACAGAGCGGGAAGAAGGTTGCCCTCATCGACGGCTACAAAAATCACCGGATGGTGGAAAAATTCGGCCTCGAATCTCTTCCGGCAATGGTTGAGCTGTCCTCCGGCGTTGTGATAAGAAAAGCTTCCGTTGCGGCCGCTTCGGATGCCGTCTCTTTTTTAAAGTAGTTTTCCCGGCAGGGGGTCGTGTCTCGCAGCGGGATACGGCTCCCTCTTTTTCTTCGCCCTGACGCTGGTCGATCGTGAACAGATCAATGCGTTCTCTCGAAAAGAACGCTGTTTTTGGTAAGGTTTTCTCTCTCCTTTGCCGAAACAAGATGGAGAGAAAGGAGTGATCTCCTCCATGGATTCGAAGAACGCACAGAACGCCCATACAGTTTATCTGGCCAATAAAGTGAACACAGCCTCCCGCGAGCAGCTTCTCCTCATAACGTATGATATCGGTATCAAGAGCTGCATGGCTGCGGAGAACGCTTTGGAGACCGGTGTGTATGACGCAGTAAACAAAAACATTCAAAAAGCTCAGGATGTTATACGCGAGCTGATGGTGACGCTCCGTGTCGAAGAGGGCGGAGAAGTTGCGCAGAATCTGATGCGCCTTTACGACTTCATGTATCTTATGCTTGTCGAAGCGAACGTCAGCAAGGAACGTGAGAAGATCTCCATCGTCAGGGGGATGCTCGAGGAGCTTCGGACCACATGGGAGGAAGCTATCGTGAAACTTGCGGAAGAGGCGGGTATTGAAAAGCCCGTGCCTCATCTTCAGGGAGGCGCCGCAGCGAAAGAGGAGGCTCGCGCTGTCCCGGTTGGAGGGTTGAATATTGCAGGCTGATCTTGAAAAAGCGTTGTCCAGCCTTGTTTCTTCCGAGCTCGCGCTCTTCAACGAACTTGCTCTTCTTGTGGAGAAAGAAGAGGAGTGCGTTCTCCAGGAGGATATGGAATGCCTTTTGAATGTCCTGCAGGAAAAGCAGGACGTTATTTCCCGTCAGGAAAAAATCCATGAGGGATGGAGCTCCGTCTCTTCGTCGCTCGGCATATCCGAAGGGAGAGACGGGCCTTCGTTCTGGAGCCGCCT
Source organism: Aminobacteriaceae bacterium (assembly GCA_963668335.2). GTDB lineage: Bacteria > Synergistota > Synergistia > Synergistales > Aminobacteriaceae > JAAYLU01. The sequence continues at coordinate 44,119 of CAXXRY010000028.1, forward strand.
GGGAGAACTTCTCGGCGAGGGAGCGGGTGATTTGAAAGCCTCTCTTTCAGTTATTCGGGATGTCGCCGGTAAAGTATTGGAGCAGGAAATTCGAGTCCAGGGCCTTCTGGAAACGCATGTCGCCTCCCTCCGAAAACAGATGGCCCAGGTGAGCCAGGGGAAAAAGGCTCTCAAAGGGTATTCAAAAGCAGGAGGAGTATGAGGGCTTCGTTTGCCATGAAATTCGACGCTGTCCGAAAACTGTTCTTTCCGGTCTGTTGCCTGCTTCTTCTGGCTGCTTCATCTCTTTTTGCCGACGAATTGACAAAAGAGATTGCTCTAGGGAAGAAAGTTGCGGCGGAAGTTGAACAGAAGTGGGAGCTTGTAACGGATCCCGCGCGGACCGCGCGACTCGCAATGCTTCTTGCCCGCTTGCTTCCGCACACGGCGAGGCCTCTCCCCTACGAAGCCCGTATTGTACGGGAGGATATGATCAATGCGTTCAGCCTTCCCGGAGGGATTGTTTATTTCACTACGGGGATGCTGGATTTTTTGCGGACCGACGCGGAAATTGCGGCAATCCTGGCGCATGAGCTCGTCCATGCGGACAGGCGGCACGTGATGATACAGACCGCCCGTTCGTCGAAGATTTCTATCGCCGCTTTGGCGTTGATGATTGCCACCCAGGGCGCCGCCGGCCCCATGATCCTGACAAGCCTCGCTCAGGTTGCGGTGACGAACTCCTACAGCAAGGACCTGGAACGGGAGGCCGATAAAGAGGGATTCCGTATGCTCGTCGCTGCCGGCTTCCCTCCCGCGGCGATGGTCACCTCTCTTGAGGCCATGATCTTCGACCAACTTAAGCATCCGTACGTGGACCCCGGGGTTTTTATGACCCACCCCGAGCTTTCGGAGAGGGTCGAATATATTCTGAAGATGGCGGAAGAGATGAAGATCCCGATCCAGAGGAAACGTGCGTTGAACCTTTTACGTCCCGCAGTGATTGATTCCGGGAAGCATCTTTCACTGACGCTTGACGGAGTAGAGATCTGGCGTTTGAACAACAGCGACGAGGGCGCCGCTCTTCTACAGAAAGCGGTTGAGACAATCGACGCCTTTCTCCAGATGGAGACGCCCCCCTACGAGATACAGGTCCTCGATCTTGACGGCAAAGGAGCGCTTCGCATCGGTCCCGCTCTCGTGGCCAGGGAACCCCTTCCGGAAGGCTCCCCTCCTCTCGCCGAGTTCCGCGCCTCCCTTGTGCAGGCTCTCGGAGCGGCTCTCGACAAACATCGAAGCGCGAACTACCATCGCTGATTTCTGATGGTACAATAGATGCGGGGGAGGAAGTTGCCAGCCCCCGCATCTATTTTGTATACATTTTTGATCAGGAGGAGTTTGCTCCTTCCGGTACGCAGTTCCGGTCGATCAGGCTCGACCCTTTGAAAGGGGAGTACTCCGTGTCCGTATCTCTCTACCGCCGATACAGGCCCCGGTCGTTCGACGAAGTCGCCGGCCAGGAGACAGTCGTCGAAGTGTTGAAGAAAGCGCTTCAACGAGATCAGGTTGCACATGCCTGGCTCTTCTCCGGGCCGCGCGGCTGCGGAAAAACCTCCGCAGCGCGCCTCCTTGCCAAGGCCCTTAACTGTACCCGGCTCAAAGACGGCTACGAGCCGTGCGGAGAGTGTGCGCAGTGCGTCTCTATCGGCGCCGGAGACAGTCTTGACGTCGTCGAGATCGACGGAGCTTCCAACAACGGCGTCGAGGAAATACGCGAGCTCAAGACGCACGTTTCTCTCTCGCCGTTTTCCGCAAAATGGAAGGTGTACATCATCGACGAAGTGCACATGCTCTCTATTTCCGCTTTCAATGCGCTGTTGAAAACGCTTGAGGAACCGCCTTCCTTCGTTGTCTTCATCCTCGCGACCACGGAACCGCACAAGGTGCCGGTCACAATACGCTCCCGCTGCCAGCACATTCCGTTCCACAGAATTGAGCTTCGCGCCATATGCTCCAGGCTTGAGGTGGTCGCGGAGAAAGAAGGAGTCCCTTTCGACCGGAGGGCGCTGCGCGAGATCGCGCGGCAGGCCGACGGAGCTCTGCGTGATGCGCTCTCCTTGATGGAACAGGCGCTCTCGCTCGGCAACGGCGAGGTTTCCATGGAGGCCGTCGACCGTCTGCTCGGCGGAGGGACGCTCTCCGACCTCGAACGGTGGATCGCCTCTCTGAAGGAGAACAACGTCCAACCGTTTCTCTTTCTGGAGGAGATGTTCCAGAAAGGAGCCTCTCCGCAAAGAGTTGTCGAGGGTATTTTCCTTCTCTTCCGCAACCTCTGGGCGGTGAAACGATGGGGCAGACCGGTTCTTGAGGCGCTTTCCCTTGCCGAGAGCGAGATCGAGTTTCTGTGCGAAGAGGCGGCGTCATGGAAGGAATCGCAGCTCTCCGAGATGATGCTCTTCTGTTCCAAACTTATCCCGCAGGTACGTACCGGGCTTCGCTCGGACGTCCTCTCCGGTTTGCTGGCCGCGAAAGGAATTGAATGCCGCAAATTTACGGAGGGGCCCCGCACGAGTCGGAAGGAGGAGGAGCGCACGCTGCGTCCCGAGCCTCCCGAGGTTCCTCTTGCACATTCTGCGCCAAAAACTGAAGATGCCCGGGGAGCCGGAATTCGCACAAAGCCTTTGTTCGAGCCTCCTTCGAAAACCGAAGTTCCGGCGCGACTCCTTGCCCCGATCGCTGAATCCTCACCGGAGGAATCCGTCCCGTTCGAAGGCGGTCCGTCCGAGGCGGGGTGGCGAGAGCTTGAGAAGCGCCTCTTCAAGAAGAATCTGCCGCTCTACTGTCTTCTCGTCGGGGTGTTGATAGCTGTGGAGGATCGCGCCCTGGAGATTCGCTTCCCGGAGGAGGCCGGGTACTGCTTCACAGTGCTTTCCTCCGAGAGAAATTCTCATATCCTCGCATCCGAGGCGAAGAAACTGCTCGGGCCGGAGACGGAACTCTTTCTTCTTTGGAGAGGTGAGCGACGTCCGTGTTCCGGAAACGGCGGAACGAAAGATGATGAAGACTCGTCGTCCTGGAACGAACCGGTCTCTCCTCCGTTTCTTTTTAAACCGCCGGAGAGTCTTCAGGAGAAAGAAAGCGAACGAGCCCTCTCCGGAACGGCGGAGGGCGGCGAACCGTCTCGTTCCTCCGGAGCCGCGGCCGCGAAAGAGGCGGGACTTCCCTTCGAGGGACTTGTCAACGAAGTGCTCAAATGGTCCGAGGGCGAGGTCATCCTTGTAAAGCGGGAGGAACATGAGGAGGAACCGCCTCCTGCGGGAGAGACGGAACAGATATGAAACGGGGAATTTCGAGACTATGACCAGACAGTTTGTCCATTTGCATGTTCATACGGAATACAGCCTTCTCGACGGCGCGATCCGGTGCGCCGATCTTGCCGCCAAAGCCGTCGAGTTCGGCATGCCCGCCGTGGCGATGACGGACCATGGGGCGATGTACGGAACTGTCGAGTTCTACGACAAGTGCACGGCGGCCGGTGTCAAGCCGATCATAGGGTGCGAAGTGTACGTCGATCCGGACGGACACACCTCACGGGAGAAACGGGGGAAGAACCATCACTTGATCCTCCTGGCCGAAAACAACGAGGGGTATCGCAACCTCGTCAAACTCTGTTCCATCGCGTACACCGACGGGTTTTACAGCAAGCCGCGGATAGACCACGCCCTGCTGGCGCAATATAAAAACGGACTGATCGTTTCGTCCGCCTGCCTCGCCGGAGAGATCCCGTCGCTTATCCTTGAAGGGCGTGAAAAGGAAGCCCTGGAGCGTGCCTTTCTTTACAGAGACATCGTGGGGAAGGAGAACTTCTTCCTTGAGATCATGTACAACGCCATCCCGGAACAGGCCGTCGCGAACAAGGCGCTGATCAGGATGGCGAGGGATCACGGCTTCCCGCTCATCGCGACCAACGACGCGCACTATCTGCTGAAAGAAGATTACGACTGGCACGAGATCCTTCTCTGCGTCCAGACGAAGAGCAGCCTCGACGACGAGAACAGAATGTCGTTCTCCAGCAACGACTTTTACCTCCGGTCACCCGAGGAGATGGACTCCATCTTCGGCGCGGAACTTCCCGATGCGCTCGACAACACGGTTGCCATCGCCGAGCGCTGCAACGTGACCCTTCCCTTGGGAGAACGCGACTACAAGCTCCCGCGGCTCGATCTTCCAGAGGGAGAAACGCTTGAGTCGAACCTTGAAAAAGAGGCGATCGTCGGTCTGAGCGAACGCGTGGGCGATCCTGTGTCGGAGGAGTATCGACAACGCCTCGATTTCGAAATCGGAGTGATCAACTCGATGGGGTTCGCGGGGTACTTCCTGATCGTCGCGGGCATCATCAAGGCCGCGAAGAAGCGGGGGATTCCGATAGGCCCCGGACGAGGTTCCGCGGCCGGTTCGCTCGTCGCCTGGAGCCTCAAGATCACCGAGCTCGACCCGATCAAGTACAACCTGCTCTTCGAGCGGTTCCTCAACCCCGAGCGCATCAGCATGCCCGATATCGATACCGACGTCTCCGACAAGGGGCGCGACGAACTGCTCCATTACATTACCGAGAAGTACGGGCACGACAAAGTGTCGCAGATCGTCACGTTCGGACGTCTTAAAAGCAGGGCTGCGGTGACCGACGTCGGCAGAGTTCTCGGTATGCCCGTGCGGGATGTCGTTGCTATTACACGGCTCATTCCTCCGATGGGAATCCATTCCATCGGCGAAGCCGTAGAGCAGGTGTCCGAGCTTGCCGAAATGAAAAAGAACAACCCGATGGTGGCGCGCGTGCTCGATGTGGCCTCCAACATCGAAGGGCTTGCCCGCCATTGTTCCCAGCACGCGGCCGGAGTGGTGATCACACCCGTCCCGGTGACCGATCTTGTCCCCGTCCGCCGCATAGGCCAGGACCAGATCGTCACGCAGTTTCCGATGGAGCCCATCGAGAAACTCGGGCTCGTCAAGATGGACTTCCTTGGGCTCCGGACGCTCTCCGTCATCGAGGAGGCGCTGCAGAACATCTCGCTGGGGGGAAAGCCGCTCCCGGACATGGAGCATATTCCGCTCGACGACAGGAAGACCTACGAAATGCTGCAGAAGGCAGATACTCTGGGAGTCTTCCAGCTTGAATCGACCGGTATGCGCCAGCTGCTCAAGAAGCTCCAGGTGGACTGCTTCGAGGATCTTATCGCCGTGCTCGCGATGTACCGTCCCGGCCCGCTCGGCAGCGGAATGGTGGACCAGTATATCGAGTGCAAGCACGGGCGCGCTTCAGTGAAGTACCTTCATCCGCTTCTTGAGGGAGTGCTGCGCGAGACCTACGGCGTCGTTCTCTACCAGGAGCAGGTGATGCAGTGCGCCGCCATACTCGCCGGGTACTCCCTCGGGGAGGCCGATCTCCTTCGGCGCGCCATGGGCAAGAAGAAGGCGGACGTCATGGAGCAGCAGCGCGCGAAGTTCGTCGAGGGGTGTACGCAGCGGAATATCAACGAAAAATCCGCGCAGGAGATCTTCGACATCATCCAGGAATTCGCCGGATACGGCTTCAACAAGTCGCACAGTGCAGCCTATGCGTTGATCACCTACCAAACCGCGTGGCTCAAGGCGAACTACCGCTCGGAGTTTATGGCCGCCTACCTCTCCAGCCAGATCGGTTCCAAAAAAGAGGATTTGGCCGCGTACGTCAGAGAGGTTCGGAACTCCGGAATCGACGTCCTTCCGCCGGATGTCAACTCCTCCATGGCCAGTTTCACGCCGGTCGGCGAGGTCGTCCGCTTCGGTCTGGGGGCGGTCGCGAAGTCGGGGCACACCGCCGTCGAAGCAATTCTTGCCGCACGGAACACGGGAACCCCCTTTCTCTCGATGTGGGACTTCCTTTGCCGGGTCGATCTGCGCGTCGTCAACAAGGCCGTCGTCGAGAACCTTGTCCGGGCGGGAGCCTTCGACAATCTGGAGAACAACCGCCGCAAACTCCTTGAAGGGCTGCCCGATTTGATCTCGGCGGCGCAGAAGAAGTGTACGAACAGCAATCAGTGTTCTCTCTTCGAGTCGCTTCCCGAGGAGGACGCGGCAGGTCCCGATCTCCCGGACGTTCCTGATTTCACGCTGATCGAACGACTCGAAATGGAGAAGGAGGCCGTGGGGCTCTATATCTCCGGACATCCGTTCGAGCAGTACGAAAAGAAGGTGCGTATGCTCTCGAACTGTACCATTGCCGAGGTGCGGTCGTGGCGGAGCAAGCGTATCCCCCCTCTTGTCGGCGGACTCGTCCTCTCGGTGAAGGAGCGAACCACCAAGAATGGAGACCCGATGGGAATCGTCGAGATCGAAGATGCGGAATCCAGGATAGAGGCCGTCTGCTTCCCCCGAACCTGGGAGCCGTTGCGCGGGACGATACAGCCCGGACGCGTCTGCCTCGTCTCCGGATTTCCGGAGGAGCGCGGAGACACGAACATCATCGTGAAGAACATCACGCTCCTTGATGAGGACGATGGTAGAAACGGAACCCCCTCCTTCGTCCGAATCTCCGTCCTCGCGGATTTTTTGCAGAATGTGTCGTTCAAGGATTTCATCCGGGCATTGAAAGCCTGTCCTGGAAGATCCCCCGTTCTGCTGGAACTGCGTAACGACAGCGAATCTACCGTACTCTACCTGCAGGATATAAAAGTCGACGGTCGGGCCGGTATAGCCCCGCTTCTCTCGGAAATCATTCCGGAGGAGCTGTTTCAAATAGGTTGAAGCCGGATTTGTTTTTGAAGAAAGAGGATTGAAAGGAGTCTTGTCCTATGACGAAAGTGAAGATTGTCTGCACCATAGGTCCGGCGTGTTCCAACTACGAGACGCTCTCCGCCATGACGAAGGCCGGCATGAATGTCGCGCGCCTGAACTTCAGCCACGGCGCTTACGATGGACATCAAAAAATGCTGGAGCTTGTCCGCCGAGTCGAGAAGGATTTGAACACCCCCATCGCGGCGCTGCTGGATACCAAGGGGCCCGAGATCCGCACCGGCAAGGTTGAGGGGGGAACCGTTGCCCTGGAGCAGGAGAGTCTCCTCGTCCTGACGACCGAGGAAATCGTCGGGAACAGTTCCCGGGTCTTTATGAACTACCCGCAGCTTGCCCGTGAAGTAACGGTCGGTCAGGAGATCTTCATCGACGACGGCACCCTTCATCTCAAGGTCGAGGAGATTCGCGGCGACGACGTTGCCTGCCGTGTTATTGTAGGGGGGCTTCTCGGCGATACCAAGGGGATCAATATACCCGGAGCGGAACTCTCTCTTCCCGCCCTCTCCGAGAAGGATGTCGAGGACATCAGGTGGGGCGTGCAGCACGAGATGGAGTATATCGCCGTCTCCTTCGTCAAGAACCGGCGGGATATTATGGAAGTCCGGCGCATCATGGAGGAGTTCGGCGAACCCATGAAGGTCATCGCCAAGATAGAGACCCGTCAGGCGGTGCAGAATATCGAGGAGATCGTCGAGGTTGTGGACGGCATGATGATCGCCCGCGGCGATCTCGGGGTGGAAATTCCCACCGAAGACGTGCCGCTGCAGCAAAAGCGGATCATCGACATCTGCCGCGCCAAAGGAAAGGCGGTTATCGTGGCGACGCAGATGCTCGATTCGATGATACGCAATCCACGGCCTACCAGGGCCGAGGCCAGCGACGTGGCGAACGCGGTTCTCGACGGGGCCGACGCCGTCATGCTTTCGGGAGAGACGGCGAAAGGGGCGTATCCTCTCCGCTCTGTGGAGACGATGAAGCGTATCGTCGGCAGAGCCGAGAGTGAAATCGAGCTTTGGGAGCGCCCCCTGCACGCCGTTTCCACAACGATGGGCGTGCCGGACGCGGTAAGCGGCGCCGCAGTGCTCATTGCGCGCCAGATGAATGCTTCCGCCATCGTCTCGATGACGAAGAGCGGCAGCACCGCGCAGATGGTAAGCAAGCACCGGCCTCCGTGCACGATTCTCGGCGCGACGCCTTCCCTGCGCACATGGCGGGAGCTTTCGCTCTACTGGGGAGTTCTTCCCCTGATGAAGGAGGAGATGACCGACCAGAACACCGCGGTGGACTCCGTGCTCGGCTCCTGCGTTGCAAGCGGGCACATCAGGGAGGGAGACCTCGTGGTCGTCACCGCCGGCGTCCCGTTGGGCACTGCGGGGACCACGAACCTCGTCCAGGTGCATATTGCGGGCAAGATCCTGCTGAAAGGCCTCTCTTTGCTGAAAAGAGAGGCCAGGGGCCTCGTCTGTACCGCCCGGAGCGCCGCAGAGGCCAGGGAAAAGATGACCAAAGGCGCCGTGCTTGTCGCCAGAAATACCGACAAGGAGTATCTTCCGACTATGCGGCTCGCCTCCGCCATTGTCGTGGAGGAGGGCGGGCTTACTTCCCATACGGCGATCGTGGCGCTGGAGCTTGGAATTCCGTGTATCGTCAGCGCGGAGGGAGCTCTTTCCCTTCTCTCCGACGGAATGCTCGTCACTGTCGACGGGTACAGGGGGATTCTCTACCATGGTCGGGTGAAGCTGACGGCATGACGGAACGGGAGGGCGAGCGATGTTTCTCCCCGGAGCGCTCCGGGAAGGGTTTGTTCAAGAATATCCCCGCGGGGGCCTCTTTCCCTTCGTGGGATGAGCTTCCATCCGAGGGCATGCGGCAAAGCGCTGTCCTCGTCCCGCTCTTCCCTTCAGGGGACGAGCTCCGCATTCTTTTTTTGCGTCGCTCGCCCAATCTTTCACGCCACGGGGGGGAGATATGCTTTCCCGGCGGGATGAAGGATGCGGACGATGGGTCGCCGCTGCACACGGCGCTCCGAGAAACCGAGGAAGAGACCGGCATTTCCCGGGAGGCGGTCGAACCGCTCCTTCTGCTGCCCCCCGAGTACACCGTTGTCAGCAATGTGGAAGTCTTTCCCGTGCTCGGCATTGTCTCCGGCGTCGATCCGGAGCGGGAGCTTGCCCTCTCTCCCTCCGAGATAGCCGCGTCGTATTCGGTGGACATCTCCATTTTCCCGGCGGAGCCGCGGAGAAAAGAAATTCTTTTTCCTTCGTTCACGAAGGGGATGAGAGAAAACAGGGGACACGCGCTTTCGTATCCTGAATATGATCTTCCCGACGGCACGGTTGTCTGGGGGGTTACCGCGAGGATATTGGAAAAAGTGTGTTGCCTGCTGTGAAGAAGGGAGAAGGTCAATGGCGATAATCGGCGCCCATGTCTCCATCGCCGGAGGGCTTGAAAAGAGCATAGAGCGCGGCGAGGAGCTGGGATGTGAAGCAATACAAATTTTCACGAAGAACCAGCTTCAATGGCGGAGCGCCCCCCTCTCGCAATCCAGGGGCGAACGGTTTTACCGTTCCTGGGCGGCGAGTTCTATCGAGGAGATCGTCGTGCACGCCTCCTACCTCATCAACCTTGCGGCCACAGACGCGACAGGAGGAAAAAGTATCATAGCGCTTGAAGATGAGATAGAGCGCTGCGACCTTCTGGGGATCGACAACCTCGTGCTTCACCCCGGCTCATCGCGCGGAAGAGATGCCGAATCCGCCCTTGACCTGGTTGCGGAACGAATCGCTTCTATTCTTGACAGGACGGCGGGGAAACGCGTCCGTATCCTTCTTGAGACCATGGCAGGTCAAGGAGATCTCCTCGGCAGGAATTTCAAACAGTTCAGAAGGATTCTCGACGCGTTGGACTGGCCGTCGCGCGTGGGTATTTGCATGGATACCTGCCACATGTTCGCGGCCGGATTCGACATGCGCACCGAAGCTGCCTATCAGCGCCTGCTCGACCAGGTGGACGATACCGTGGGTCTCGACAGGGTCGGTTGCTGGCATTTCAACGACAGTTTCCATGAAATGGGGAGAGGACTTGACAGGCACGCGCACATAGGAGAAGGAACGCTCGGATACGCTCCGTTTTCATTCGTCCTCAACGATCCTCTCTGGGAACACACGCCGTGTATTCTCGAAACGCCCCAGAACGCCTCCGGCCATGCCGGAAATATGTCTATTCTGCGTAAACTGAGAGGGGGATAAGAATGACTGTCCGCTATCCGCGGCTTGTTGTCTCCAGGAAGAAGATCTTCGAAAATGCCGTTCGAGTCGCAGAAAGATGTTCGTGTGCAGGAATAACGCTTACCGGCGTGACAAAGGGCGTATGCGCGCGCGAGGCTCTCGTGCGTGCGATGGCGGAAGGCGGCTGCGACGAACTCGGCGACAGCAGGATTGACAATCTGGGCGCCATCCGTACAATGAACGTCGGACTTCCGCTGCTCCTTCTCCGGATTCCCATGCCCAGCGAAATCGCCGATACCGTCAGGATCGCGGACAGAAGTCTTGTCTCGATGGCGCAGACAATTTCTCTGATCGACCGCGAGTGCCGCGACACAGGACGTACGCACGAAATTCTCCTTATGGCGGACCTTGGAGATCTTCGCGAGGGAGTCTGGATGGGACGCATGGAACAAATCGCCCCGGTGCTGAAAGAATCCCCCCGAGTCCGCTGCGTCGGCGTCGGGGTGAATTTCGGCTGTTTCGGGGGAGCCCTTCCCGTGCCCGAGAAACTTGAGCAGCTTCTCTCCGTGGGAAAAGAACTTGAACGGTTTCTCGAATATCCCCTCTCGGTGTACTCGGGCGGATCTACTTCTTCGCTTGTTCTTCTGGAGCGGGGAACCATGCCCCGAGGAATCACGAATTTGCGCGTCGGCGAAGGAATTCTCATCGGCGCCGACATCACCGGCGCACGAGATATTCCGTGGCTTCACCAGAGGACGATGTGCCTTGAAGCGGAGATCGTCGAAGTGTACAGGAAGCCCTCCGTCCCGGTAGGGCCTGTCGGATTGGACGCCTTCGGCGGACAGCCGGTCTTCGAGGACAAAGGGGAGCGGCTCAGAGCGATCGTCGCTGTAGGGCGCCAGGATGTTCTCATAGAGGGGTTGACGCCGGAAATTCCGGAGGCGCTCATTCTTGGAGGCTCAAGCGATCATATGATCATCGATGTCGAGGATCTGCGTCCTGAACCGGAGCTTGGGGGTATACTGCGCTTTTTCCCAAACTACGGAGCCATGCTCGCTCTTTCAACGTCGCCGTATATCGCCTTCGACGTGGTATAGTATACTTACCCCTGTTCGCGGGGGGATGTTCCCCGATACTTATCCGCCCCGGAGGGCGATTGTATGTTCGAAACTCTGAGATGGCAGGATTTCTTGGATATACTGGTCATCGCCGTGATAGTGCACAGATTGCTTCTGCTGATCGTGGGCACTCGTGCGATGCAGCTCGTCAAGGGGCTTCTCATCCTTGGCGTCGTTGCCGCTGCGGCAAGGCTGCTCGACCTGCGAACGCTTTCATGGTTCCTAGGGCAGACGCTGGGTGTCCTCCTGATCGCCATTCCGATAGTCTTTCAGCCTGAGCTGCGAAAAATGCTTGAAGAGCTTGGCAGGGGGGGCGGTATCTGGAGGCAAAAACGCGCTGCTGAAAAGGCGGAGGCCTTCAGCCATGAAGTATCCAGGGCGATAGGCTATCTCAAAGGGCAAAAGATCGGGGCGCTTATCGTCCTTGAACGTAATACAGGGCTCAAGGATTTCTGGAGAACCGCCATAAAGCTGAATGCGGAGATAAGCCAGGAGCTCCTCATCACCATCTTCTGGGAGGGAACGCCTTTGCACGACGGGGCGGTGATCCTCGACCGGGAGAGGATAGTCGCCGCTAGCTGCTATTTACCGCTCACGGAGAACTCCGACCTGTCGCGATGGATCGGTACCCGTCACAGGGCGGCGCTCGGCGTAACGGAGGTTTCCGACGCGATCGCCCTTGTCGTCTCCGAGGAACGGGGAGAAGTTTCTCTTGCAATCAACGGCCGCCTTTCGAAAAACCTGAAGGAAGCCCAGGTGCACAAACTGCTTTCCCACTATTTCGGCGGCGAAGAGTCTGAACACAAACCACTCATGGAACGCCTGCAGGAAGACCTGCGGGCGCTGTGGTCATGAACGGGAAGAAGGGGCGCGGGCGCTTATGTCGGAATCCGGAAAGATAGACGCGATCCTGGCGTCGCCGATGTTCCTGAGAATAATGGCCGGGGTGATTGCGCTTGCTCTTTGGTTGTACGTTTCCGGCAGCGGAACGACCGAGACGACGAGGACGTTGGTTGTTCCTCTCGAGTACCTGAACGTCTCTCCGCAGACGACCCTGAAAACCACTGTGAAGGAAGTGGAGGTAGTCCTCTCCGGAGCGCAGTTTGTTCTCTCCGCCATTCCTCAGGACGGCGTGGTCTGCGAAGTCGATCTCAGGGGAGTCGGCGTTGGAAAGTACCGGATCCCGGTTCGTTCCATCGTTCCGAAGGACGTCAAGATAATGGACGTCAAACCCACACATGTCGATGTGGAACTCGCTCGTTTCATTGATCGCCTCATACCGGTGGAAATCGCCGTCGACAAAGGCCTCCCTCCGGGCCTTTTTCTCGACATGGTCGAGATACTTCCTAAAAACGTCAGCGTCAAGGGGAGCGAACGAGATATCGCGAAAATCGACGCTGTCAAAATTGCTCCCACCCTTGAGGAACTGAAGGCGGGAGGGGAACACACATTAGCCGTCGAGGTCGTAAAGTCGGAGGAGTTCGAAGACGAGGTCGTTGTGGAGCCGAAAACCGTCAAGCTCAGCGCGGTGCTTGCCGAGGGAGTTCCAAAGAAGAGCGTCCCGGTGAACGCCCGGATCATCGGTGAACCCGGAGGCGACTTCAAACTGAAAGCCGTTGTCGTCGAACCTGCTGTCGTCACAGTCGAGGGGCCTCTGGCGAAACTGAACGCCGTGACACGGATCGACACCGAGACGATCGACCTGACGGGCATCTCCAAGGAACAGAACATCGTAATCCCTCTACGCGCTCCGGAGGATTCGATGGTGACCATTGTAGGCGCCGCTTCGGTGCGGGTCAACGTCCTTCTGACCCCGTACACCGTAACCCGTCTCCTCTCGCGCCTGAACGTCGAGGTCGATGGGAGGAGCGTCTACCCCGGTTGGAAAGTGGAGCCGAACAGTGTGAACGTCACTGTGGAGGGAGTCCCTTCAGAAGTGAACGCGCTCGACGAAAAAGACGTGGTGATACGTCCCTTTGTCAACGTCACCAACGTTGTTTCCAGACGCTTGACGGTTCCTGTGCAGATTCGGAACAAGTCGGGCGGAAAATTGAAGGTAGTGAAAATTGATCCTGCGAGCGTCACTGTAATTGCGGATATCAGGTAATCTCTTATACGGGCGGGGATGGTGAGGCTGCATGGAAACTGGTGAAAAAAAAGTACGTTGTCTTTTCGGGACCGATGGTGTGCGGGACGTGGCCAACAGGGGAGTGATGACTCCTGAGATGGCCTTGCGGCTCGGTCGCTCCTACATTCTTTTCCTGACGGAGAGGGGCATCCCTCGTCCCAGGATCGTCCTCGGAAGGGACACCAGGCGTTCCGGGCACATGCTGGAAGCCGCTCTTTCCGCCGGCATGGCTTCGGCCGGCGCTGAGGTCTTTCTCCTCGGAGTGCTGCCTACCCCGGGCGTCAGTTTTGCCGTGAAGAAGATGTCGGTTCACGGCGGAGCGGTTATCAGCGCCTCCCACAACCCTGCGGAGTACAACGGTATTAAATTCCTCGATTCATCCGGGAAAAAACTTTCCGACGACGTCGAGGGAGCGATCGAAGAGTACATGGGAGATAACCTCACCGACGACTGGCGCCCCACCGGCGCTTCCGTGGGAGATATTCATAGAGCCGTGCATCTGCTCGACGAATATTCCGAGTGGGTTGCCTCGCTCTGGGGAGAAGAGAACCCTTTCCCTGCGGCGGGCGTTATCGATTGCGCGCACGGCGCGGCGGTGGAAACGGCTGAAAAAGTCTTCCGCAGACTCGGCGGCGAGTGGCGCTTTATCGGAAGCCGGCCTGACGGACTGAATATAAACGAAGGCGTCGGCGTTATGCACATGGCGCACATAGCTGAAGCGGTGAGAACACTCGCGCTCCCGATAGGCATCGCCTACGACGGAGACGCCGACCGCGCGCTGCTGACGGACGGCAAGGGGAGAGTGCTCAACGGCGATATCATCCTCTGGGTGCTTGCGCGCTGGCTCGCCGGGCGCAATATGCTCGGTTCGGGAGTCGTTGCCACGGTGATGAGCAACATGGCGCTCGAAGAGCACCTCCGGAAAGAAAATATCCCTGTCTTTCGCTGCCCCGTAGGCGACCGCTACGTTATGGAGACGATGTCCAAGGAAGGCTCGCTGCTCGGAGGAGAACAGTCCGGCCACATCATTATTTCTTCGTTTGTGAATACCGGTGACGGACTCTGCACAGGTCTTTTCTTCCTCAAAGCGTGCCTCGAGCTCGGTGAAGATATATCGACGCTCGCAGACCGGTTTGCCCCGTATCCGCAGATTCTGCGCAACGTCGAAGTTTCACGCGACGGGAAGGTGAGCGGCGACTTCCTCAGGGATCTCTCCTCCGAAGCGGAGATGTTGCTGCAGGGCGCCGGAAGAATTCTCATCCGCCCCTCGGGCACGGAGCCTCTGATGCGAATACTTGTTGAAGCAAGGGATGAAAAGCTCATGGAGCACGTCTCCGAAAAGCTCGTGAACGCCATCAAAGAGCAGTGCCGTTACCAGTGACGATCTTGTGAAAGGTGGTTGCCGAATGACTTCTTCAATATCGAAATGTCTCTTCCCCGTAGCGGGACTGGGAACGCGCTTCCTGCCCGCGACAAAAGAGATAGCAAAGGAAATGCTGCCGCTCGTCGACAGACCCATCATTGAATACGGCGTTGAAGAAGCGCTTGCCGCAGGATGCAAAGAGATGGTCATGATCACCGGCCGATCAAAAAAAGCTATCGAGGACTATTTCGACCGTTCATTTGAACTCGAGGAGCTGCTCAAATCGCGCAACAAGCAGAATCTCTACGACGAGGTGATTTCGCTCTCCGAGATGGCCGATTTCATCTACCTCCGTCAGCATCGTCCTCTCGGATTGGGACATGCGGTGCTCTGCGGGGAACCGGTGTGCCGCAACGAGTTTTTCGGCGTCATCCTTCCGGACGACGTCATGGTTGCCGAACCCTCGGTACTTGCGCAGCTACTTGCAGTGCACAGCGAGAGGGGAGGCAGCGTCGTCGCCCTTGAAGAAGTTTCGGCGGAGGATACCTCCCGATACGGCGTCGTAGCCGCTGAAAGCGCCGGGAACGGTGTTTTCGAGGTAAAGGATATGGTGGAGAAGCCGGGGCCGGCAAAAGCTCCGAGTCGGCTTGCAATCATGGGACGATACATACTCTCTCCGGCAATCTTCCCGATTCTTGCGCGCCAGCAGGCGGGAGCGGGGGGAGAGATTCAGCTGACCGACGGCATTCGAACGCTGATCAGTCAAGAACCCGTCTGGGGAGTTGTCTACAAGGGAAGGAGATTCGATTGCGGAACGCAGCCGGGATGGCTGCATGCCAACATTCGCCTTGCCATGGAGCACCCTGCATTGAAGGAGGTGGTGCTGCGAGCGGTGAAGGAACACGAAGAAGAGTGAACTGCGCATGATCCAAGCGCCTGCGCCGGAGAACAACTCCCCGAATGTGGGGAACCTCTATCCGGCTGACGAGGACGGAGGAGTATCGATCTGTCGGCGGATGCCTCCGGGGCCGTGAGAGACCGGCCCGCAAAGCTTTTCTGCAAAACCGGAAAGTAATTTCCGGGACAAAGTGAAACGCAGTCTCTCGTGAGTGGATACAAAGGCGGTGCTGTATAATGTGCGGAATCGTTGGCTATATTGGCCACCGAAATGTTGTGGATGTGCTTGTAAAAGGACTCCAGTCCCTTGAATACAGAGGGTATGATTCGGCGGGAATCGCCGTTATCGACTACCCTGACGAAGGAAAAAAACTTCAGACGCCTGCGGTGCATATCGTCAAGGGCGTCGGCAAAGTAGCGGAGCTGAAGTCCATGCTCACCGCCCATCCCGTCTCCGGACATCAGGGGATAGGGCATACACGGTGGGCGACCCACGGAGGCGTCACCGAAACCAACGCCCATCCTCACGCAGATCTTTCCTCAAAACTTGTTCTGGTGCATAACGGAATAGTGGAGAACTACCGTGAGCTTCGCGCAGAGCTTCTTGTTCCCGAGGAGCGGTACAAGTCGGAGACGGACACGGAAGTCATCGCACAGCTTCTCTCCACTCTTTACACAGGCGGCGGCGCTCGTGACATGGTTGCCGCCCTTGTCGCGCTTCACGGACGGCTGAGAGGTTCGTTTGCTCTGGTCATCATGGTGAAAGATATTCCCGGGAAGATTTACTGCCTTCGCAAGGGCTCACCCCTCGTCGTCGGGTTTTCGGAAGAAGGGGAAGCGCTCTGCGCCTCGGATGTGCCCGCTATACTTCCGTATACGCAGGACGTCGTCTACCTGGACGACGGGGACATCGCCGAGCTTTCCCCTGAAGGAATGCGCTTCTGGAGCGCCGCGGGGGAATCCCTCGAAAAGAATGAAACGCATATCGACTGGGACGTCTCCATGGTGGACAAGGGGGGCTACTCCCACTATATGCTCAAGGAGATCAACGAACAGGGCGCGGTGCTCCGGAGCTCCATGGCCCGCCGCCTCTCCGGCGAGGGCGAAGTGGACCTTTCCGCCGAGCTCCCGTGGACGAATGAAGACGCCCTGGCCTGGAAGCGGATTCATATTGTTGCCTGCGGGACGTCGTACTACGCGTCGCTCGTCGCGGAGCGCTTTCTTGAGACCATCACGGATCTTGATATCCGGGTGGACGTCGCGTCGGAGTACAGGTACAGAAACCTCGCGGTAGGGCCGGATACCTTGGCGGTCTTCGTCTCCCAGTCGGGAGAGACGGCAGATACCCTAGCCGCGGAACGCCTTGCAAAGGCGCGAGGAGCTCGCTGCCTGGCGGTTACCAACGTCATCGGTTCCACCCTGGCCAGGGAGGTGGACGATATACTCCAGCTGAAGGCCGGTCCCGAGATAGGGGTCGCCGCGACGAAGACCTTCATGGGGCAGATGGCGGTTCTCTATCTACTCTCGCTCTATGTCGGAAAACTGCGCGGAACGCTCACGGAAGAGTATGAACAATCCGTGGGCAGAGAACTGCTCCTCCTCCCGTACAAGGTCGAAGCCATTCTCCAGCAGCAGGAGCTGCTCTACAGACTGGCCATTCTCCACAGCGACGCGAGAGACTTTCTGTTTCTTGGAAGGGGCGTCTCCTTCCCTGTGGCGCTCGAAGGAGCGCTCAAACTCAAGGAAATTTCGTACATCCATGCCGAGGCATATGCTGCGGGAGAGATGAAACACGGCCCCATCGCGCTCCTCGATCCTCGGGTGCCTGTCGTGGTCATTGCGCCGAAGGATGATCTGCACGAAAAGACCTTTTCCAACATTCTCGAAGCGAAGGCGAGAAAGGCTCCGGTGATCGCCATAGCTTCCGAGGGCGACAGGAGCCTCGACTCGGCGGCCGACAACGTCTTCAACGTCCCCTCGACGCTGCCGGTGCTCTCGCCGTTTCTCACGGTGGTTCCGCTGCAGCTCTTCGCCTTCTTCGTGGCGAAACTCCTCGGCTGCGACATCGACCAGCCCAGGAACCTCGCGAAAAGCGTCACCGTAGAGTAAAAGGCGCGCGAAACTAAGAGAATGAAAAACGGCGGCCCCTTCGGGCCGCCGTTCGCTGTATCGTGCTTTATTTCTGTACGGCTAACTCCTTCTGTGGTTCCTCGGTGAACGGAGAGTAGATTCGCAGATGGGTAACATCCCCCAAGGCGTAATCGTTTCTCCCCGCGGCTTCCGGGAGTTTCTCCCACGCGCCTCCGCCTCTCCGGCAGAGAACGAGCGGTTTTCGGCCGTAGGTCGACCACATATCCCAGAGAGCGTCCGTCATCTGTGGGCCCGGCCACAAGGTTGGACGAAAAAAGCGGCGCAGTCCCGGGAAGCGGCCGGTCGGTCGGCGACGCTATAATCAGCCACTGAGTCAGCTGCCAGGCGGACGTCATCTCCTTTGATTTCGAATGCAAGAACGGGAGAATTTGAAAGCCTCCAACAACACCTCTCGGTGTCGTGCTGATGTCGATTACCCCCGAATGATTCGCCCGTATTCTTCCGATATTCTGAAACTCCGTACCGCCGAAACGCCCTACGCCCTTCAGCGGACGGATCACCCGGGCGAGCAGCTTCGGGCCCGAGTCGTACCAGCCAAGGACGCGGCCGCCGGGACGGTTCTCTATATCGATCAAGTACGGACGATCCGACTCCGTAACGTCGATGACAAGAGTATCTCCCTCGTGCGGAAGGCCGTGACGCTCCAAGCGGACGATCGTGCCGTCTTTCCGCTGGACGAGAACAGGGGTCGCCACTGGGGGAGCCCACCCTCCGAAGAAACCGGTTCCCGCCGGGGAATCGAGCGCGATAAACGAGCTCTCACCCGCAGCGGGAGCCACCGTATGGCGGGGGAGAATACTCAGCGTGCGTCCTTTCTCCTTCTCTACGGAGAGCGTCAGATGCACTGCGTTCACAGCCGAAGCGGCGACGCTCCCGGGAGGCGCCCATTTCGAGGCGGTATACCCGGGCCAGCGACTTGTCGTCGGCAGCACGGAAACTTTTCCGAGGAGAATCGTCTTCCCGTCGGGTAACACCGCCTGTGCTTCCTCCCCCAAAACAAGAGGGATGCGAACACTATAGAGAACCGACGCGCCCTCTCCCGCATACGCAAAGACAAGAAGGAAAAGAAGAGCGAGACGCGCCGCACGAAGTTTCCTGTATGTTGTACTGAACATGGATCGTACCTCCTTTACTCGCTTTTTTATCGCTAAAGATGCGGATAAAACCAGATCGACCATATGTTGCCGAACCAGTGGAACAGAATTGCCGAGAACACGGTGCCGTGCCTGCTTCTCAGGAGTCCCATGATGATACCCGGAAAGAAGGCGAGCATCGCAGCCGGACTCTGAAAGATGTGTGCAAGCCCGAAAAAAAAGGAGGCGAAAAGAAGACTCCTCCATTGGGAATACTTCTCGGCGAATAGCGTCTGAAGCCATCCCCGGAAAAAAGTTTCCTCCGCTACCGCCGCCGCCAGGCCGGAGAGGATACCCGGGAGTATTCGTTCCACATGCCACGGAGGAAGATAACGGGAAAAAAAGAACAACGAGACGAATGTCAACGGAACAAGTGTGCCCACTGTAACGAAGAGAAGTTCCCGGGCCGAGGAAGGCGAAAGCCTCCAAAAGAGAGCGTACTTTTCCGGAGATTCTCTCCGCAGAGCGCACCACGCATACGGAAAGTAAAGAAAAAAAGCGAACACGAAGAATGCAGTCATTTGAAGGCTATCATAGCACACCGCTTCATTGTTCGCACGCCGTCGGGCATCCCGTGAAAGTGTTTTTTCGAGGCATTGTACGGTCCTCAACGTCTTTTCTCCTTGAAAACGCGTCTGCTGCTCATTTGACGCAATTTCGTAAGCCTTGACACCAACTGGCTTTCTGTTACTATATTGAGGTTGTTGAGGATGGGGTGTAGCCAAGCGGCAAGGCAGCGGACTTTGGAAGCACGCCCCTGGGAATCAACCTCACGAACCCTTGGAAATACAGGTTTTTTCGTTTTGTAAGAGAAGAAATAGGATAACGGACTAAAATCTCGCAACCTTACATTTTTCTTTTCCCCTCTTTGAATCAGCATGTTTTTCTAAATCTTCATCATCTCCTCCCTTGTCTCAGCCTCTTCTAAAATGCAAGAAGTGATGCTGACTACTGTGTGGTTCCCTTTTATGATTAATAGTATCTCGATTATCCCTTTTTGTCAATTGCAACTATATAATAGTTTAGAAAATATTTTTTTTCTTTTCTAGTGGTGATGGATTTATACAAGTCTATTATTGATAATTTCGTACTCCTGTTTGTGAACACCACCATTTGCAGGCCGGTTGAGTGACTTTTTCTTTCTCGGGTTCTGCATAACGCGTTTTCTAGAGCCACCTGTGCGCTTCTATGAGAGCCACTCGCGCGCTGTTCTAGAGCCACTCTGCGCGCTGTTCTCCGAAAAGAGCGGCTCTCCCGATGAGAAGACCGGTTCTAAAAGAGGAGAAAACGGTGGCTCTGAAAGCGGACTGTCGTGGCTCTAAAACAGGACACACGGCTCTGCAAATGGAGACAAGTGGCTCTAACGGAATGTAATAACCACTTGATTATTACACATAGGGAGAGCCAGTTGTCTAATAGTTTTGTCAATGCAAATCTGACCCCAAAGACAGCCGAATTTTGATCACCCCGGTCATTCTTCCGCGGTCGTTTTTTTGAGTAGTATTTGCCCTTTCTTTCTCCCCTCCCTCAGCGTTTCCTATAGTTTGTAGCTTTCCCATGAGCATTCGATGATGTACGCCTTGTGGGTCAGACGGTCGAGTAGGGCTGCCGTCATATTGGCGTTACCGAAGACCTCGGTCCAGGGGGAGTATCCTGTGAATTCTCCCCGAAGGGCTTTGTTCACGGTGTTTCTCGAATGTCCCGTTTCCCTGGGTATTTCACTCACGTTCTTACCGTACGCACGTTGTGCAGTCCGTATGTATTCGTATTGGTCCACCCTGAGTATCCTTTCCCTCCGGCTTCTTCGTCGTGGTGTTCGTTCCCGACGATGATACCCGGAGCTGCGGTCAGGTGGTCAAATTTCGGCTGTCGTTCGCTCGAAAATTGATCAGTTTTAGAGTATCAAAACCACTCGAAAAAAGAGAGCCACGATTCTCCAGGAATAGAGCCACGTACATCCAGCAATAGAGTCGGAAAATCTCCTGCCCGAGAGTCGTTTTCCCTACGATTCGAATGTGTGCGAATTCGAATCAGGGCGGTCTTGGAGTATGACGACGCAGTACAGGGAGATTCTACTGAATTCCTTGACGTTCTTCCGGTCGCGGTTTCTGCCCCAGCAGTAACAGACCACCACCGTACTCAAGCGCACAAGATAGTCATCCAAGTGCCTGAGGGGTGGCTCTCTTGGAGCGAGTAGGCGGCTCTCATATCGACGACCGGGTGGCTCTAGAAAAACGCTCTTTGCAGTTTCTTGCCTCAGGTAGGGGGGGGAGGGGAGAAATATTTCTTCCCTTTGAGTGTTACTATTCTTTACTTAATCCCCCCTGTATTAATAAATAATTAGAATAAAAAAATAACTTAGATACTTTTGCCGCTCTTCTTTATGATTCTCAATCCGCGGTGTGAGTGAATTTCGGTGCCTCTTTCTCGTATTTTCAGAATGGGGATGGAGAGGGGAAACAATCAGCATCCCGTATAGTTTCTCATTCATGGGAGACAGGCGAAACAGGATTTTCTGTTGGCAAGAGTATTTTTTCTTATTTTCTAAAATAAAAAAAGTGGCACAGCTAATAATGTGTACTATAAAAGTAATGCCAAAATAACTGGGTATAAAAGTAAACATATAAGCAATAAAGAATAGACATAAAGAAAAGAAATATAGGAATATAAGTATTAAATAAATAATAAAAACATGTAAAGGTATTTTGGAAAATTAATGATTTAAATTTGTAATTGCTAATAGTTTCGGTATAACACTGAATTTAAAGAAATGTTTGCTTTTAAGCGTAAGATGTTCTAACCGTGTTCTTGAGAGCAAAGCTAAGATCGGATTGGTGAGTCTGCTATTTTTTCTTGCAATATGCGTGTAAAACAATTAATATAGTAAGATAAACCGGACTGTTTTGAGTATCTTTGTCTTTACAGTCATCCCGTCAAAATGGATTTTCCACTCGAACGTTTGTTATTTTTTCAGTGACTACAAATACACCTATTGACATCGATAGTTTTTGATGTATTATTGCATTGTCTTCCTGCACCTTGACAATGCGATAGTTTGTTTTCGCGTGCGCTCTCCGTAAAAAGAGTGTATGGATTGCGCCTTGCTTTTACAATCTATGCTTTATATGGATTCTCATCCACATTTGAAAGTGATTGTATGATGAATAAAAACTATTGAAAGGGGGTGAAAACACCTTGTGTAAATCTGATTGGGAAAACTGCTGGGGCTTTCCTATCTCTGAGCCAGATACTATCCCGGTGGAAGATGTTTTTTCTCCGTCCGGAGAACTCAAGGAGATGGCGGCAGTATTGAGGAGTGAGTTGCAGAAGAAGTGCTTTCAAATACGAACGCTCTCGGCTCAAGCTAGAAACTGGTATGCCTTAGGCGTCATTAAACGAAGAGATCGCATTGGCAGAGGCGATAAGCTGCTGCGATGAAGAATTATGTGATCACTTCTCCGGAATACTCTCTCAAGCCGAAACTTTGATTGAGCGGCTGTTCTTCGATGCAGTGGTGTATGAACGACGATATTTTAGGGAGATAATGCCCGGACATATCGTTCCTGTGAGCGGTTATTTTTCCTTCCATATTACATCGCATGTATTGCCAGCGTCGAAATTCGGCGACCATGGAGCATGTGAGGAGGGCGATGATTCCGATCCAAGCGACCCGGATTTTTTTCTTCGTGCGAAGCATACGCTATTCTTCCACAGAAGAACATTCTCTGATGCGGAAGAAACTCCAATATTGACTTGTTTAATAAAAGAGCATTGATGCCTTATTGTCATTGTTTAGGGAGAAATATTTCTCTCTGAAAAACACGTTAATATGGAGGAAAAATACAATGAAATCTAATGAATTTATAGTAGCAAATGAACAGATGGTTGCTGTGGCTCATGATGGAACATGCAGGGATAGTCGTTCTGTTAAACGTCGCAGTCAGAGGGAAGCTATTCTCCGTTTTCTCGAAGAGGGGCGGATACTTGATCAGCCCCAAGCTGTAAAAGAGTTGAACTGCTGGCGATTGTCATCTCGGATATCTGAACTTCGAAAAGAAGGATGGAATATTGAGAGTGCGTATCTGGAATCTGACTTCAAAGGGTATTGGCTCGGAAATCCGGCGCGCATTTTTGACAATAGTTCCATCGGTCAGCTGCCGCTTTTCCTTGAGAAACCTCTGAATCAAGCCGAACTGCCCTCGCAAGGACCTGATGCAATCGAGATTCATGAAGAGGGAAACGCCTTAAATCAGAGCTTCCTTGGAGAAATGGAATAACAATGAGTTCTAGTTTTTCTCCTCACAATGATCTGTTGAATAATCCGACGAAACCTTCCGAATGCTCTAAAAGACAAGGTTTTTATCTTACTAGGGCAGACAAGATTCCTATCCGGAGCCTTGATTATTTGTTAGAAAGGTATTTGGAAAGCGATTCATTGGGGCTCGTTTTTGGAGAGCCAGGAAGTGGCAAAAGTCTCTTCCTTCTGGACTTAGCATGCGCTGTTGCAACCGGTTCGCTTTTTCACGGCCTCTCCGTCAAAAAAGGAGCGGTTCTATATATTGCAGGAGAAGGGCATAACGGGCTCAAGCGCAGACTAAGAGCGTGGGAAATTGAACACGGATTATCTTTAGAGGGAGTACCGTTGTTTATTTCAAGTCAATCGGTAAGTATTTCTGATACGCAGTCTGTGAAAATGATCATTGACAACGTATTGGAAGAGCAACGGAAAAAAACCCTTTACTAACCCCGCGCTCGTGATAATCGACACTTTAGCACGAAATTTCGGCGATGGGGATGAAAACAGCGCACGGGACATGAATAAATTTATCGCAGGTCTGGATACGATTCGATGTCAGTATGATTGCTGTGTTCTCTGTGCTCATCATACTGGAACCAGCGATAAAAGACGAGGAAGAGGTTCCAGTGCACTGAAGGGCGCGATGGACGTCGAGTATGGTATGGAAAAAAAAGGGGAAATGTACGAACTATACAATACAAAGTCTAAGGATTTTATTGCGCCGCCCCCATTAGTGTTTACCTGCAAACAGCAAATGGTTGCAACCGAAGACGGAAAGCTTGCCCCAACGCCAGTTTTCGACAGAAAGGAAAGTCTTGAGATAAGGGGAGGATATCTACAAACACTCTCTTCTTCCCAAAAAAATGCTCTTGTTTCTTTTTGTAAAGCTGCGAAAGTTAATGGGAAAAACGACAGCAACGGCAGGTTCACAGGTCTTTCCCTAGAGGAATGGAAGGCATTTTTTTATTCTGATGACAATAGAAAGTCTGAGGAAGCAAAAAGAAAAGCCTTTGAGCGTGCTAAAAATGTACTGATAAAAAGGGGTATTCTAACCTTTAAGGATGGTATTTTCCAATTAACAGGACAGGCGGCATCCTCCTACGAGAAAGAAATCAGCGAGGCAATAAGAGCAAGAGATGCTCGGAAACATAATGCTTCGGACAATGGACAGAGTATGGACATTTCCTCGAAAGCATGTCAACAAAACGAAGGACGCCTCCTGGACGGACAGGACAGGGGGGATATATCCCCCCTGTCTGTCCGGACTGTCCCAGGAGGTGAACTGTCCCTCCAATAGGAATGACGCAGATGCCTCTAGAAGAAAAAGCATCTTAAGAGGGCAACTGCCCTCCGAAACCAAATGTTTGGTTGTTGTTATGGGCCAGAAAAGGATTTTGGGGGGTGGAGGGGTAGGAGGAGGGGGCAAGCCCCCCTCCTCCTCCTAAACACAAAAAAAATGAGGTGGTGGAAATATTGATGCCCTCATTATTAAAGCCTGCCCCAAAGAAAAGATGTGAGTCGCACAGTTCCTTTTATTTGGGGCACTCTTCCCTAGTCGAGTTATCGGATTGTTCTTCGGGGAGCGAAGGTATCTTCGTCAACTTATGTACCGAGTTCTTTTCATTCCTTTTTTCTCCAAAGAAATAGGATTTTCAAAGAAATTGTCTTATGTGTTTTTCCCGAAGTGCCCCAACGTGACGAGACGTGGCCTTCGCCACGTCTCGTCCTCTTGGGCACTTCGGGGGTAGCTATCAAAAGATGTGTAAATTATTTCATTGGCAATGGGAACAGGCGCATTTTCGAAGGAGGAGTGTGGTATGCCGGTAATCGATCTGCTTTTCCCTCTTTTGGGGCACGAAATTCCCGCTGATCACGGATATTGTCTCTACAGCGCAGTAAGCCGGGAACTCCCTTTTTTTCACAGAGAAGGTTCTCAAGGTGTTAAGTTCGGGATACATCCTGTCCATGGGATTTTGGTGGGGAGACGGAAGATTCTTCTTAATGAAAAGAGCAAGCTTTCAATCAGACTTCCTTCCGAACATATCCCGGACGTTTTACCTCTGGCAGGAAAAAAACTTGATCTTGATGGACATTCAATTTCGTTAGGAATTTCTTCGCCCTTTCTTCTTTCCCAAGCATCCTGCCTGTATAGCAGGCTGGTAATCATCAAGGATTTTATGGAGAGCGAGACTTTCTTGGAGGCCGCTCGGAGACAGTGTATTGAGATAGGTGTCGATCCCGCAAAAATCTCGCTTGTACCGCATTGTACAAAACGATCTTTCGAAGGAGCGGTTTCGGACGGAGGCAAAGTCGCTTTCACGAAGAGAACGCTTCGTATTCACGACAAGGAGATAGTAGGATTTGCCGTAAAAGCGGAGGGGCTTCTTCCTGAAGAATCACTGCTTTTACAGGAAGCGGGACTTGGCGGTCGCAGGAAAATGGGGTGCGGGGTATTTATCCCAAGTATCTTCAGCCATGACGCATAAAATCCTTTTGGCGAAACTTCCGCTTCAATGGGAAACTCTCGAAGAGCAGAAACTCTGGTTGGACATACGGAATGTGTGCTTCGGGCCGCGGAAGAGATGCTTCCTTTTCTTGTATCGGGCTTGCAACAAGCCTTCGGTTTCTCAAAAGAAGAGTTGGAGGCGTGGAGCAGAGCGTTTCTTCTTCTGCTTGGGTACACGATTGGGGCAAGGCTAACGATCACTTTCAGGACCTTCTCTCGAATAGGCTCAAGGAGCAGGGGATCAGACACGAAACTCTCTCTATGGTTCTTTTATCGCTCCTTTCTCCCTGGGTTTTCCACAAATCCTGCAACCTTCCCCAATGGGCGGTTAAGGGTGTTTTTTTTTCGGTGGGGCTGCACCATCTGAAATGCCAAAGCTTAAAGAAACGCAGCAAGGAACGCACAAAAGTAAGTGTGTTCGCCGGACACAAAGATTTTCACGAGATCATGACGATGGGCAGTGAGCGATTCGGGCTCGCACCTCCTCCGAAAGTAGAGGATATCTCCTATTCTCTTGTGCGGGGAGAGCTGACCAAGATTCTTGAAACACTTGAGTCGGAGCTTGAGGACCTGCGTTTTTCAGATCGCGAGAGAATGCTGATGGCGTGTCTCAAAGTCGGTCTCATGAATGCCGATTTAGCCGGTTCGGCACTTCCAAGAAACACCGAAAGGCCGGAAGACTGGCTCCACCGGAAGCTGAATATTCGCCTCAGCAGAAAAAAATTGGAGAAAATCGTTGAAGAGAAGCTTTCAGGACATCCTCTTCGGGAGTTCCAAAAAGACGTTGCATGTGCGAATACAAAAACTGTCCTTGCGGAAGCGGGCTGCGGTTCGGGAAAAACTATTGCGGCTTATTTGTGGGCTGCCGGGTACGCTGACGAACTTCGCTTGTTCTTTTGTTATCCAACAACAGGAACCGCATCCGAGGGTTTTTCAGGATACCTTCACGATCCCGATTTCGAAGCAATCCTTGTCCATAGCCGGTCGGATGTTGATTACAGACTCCTTGAGAACATGCCAGCCAGAGGCAGCGAAGAGAGAGAACTCATCGAAAGCCGCCTCGAAGCGATGGAAACGTGGCCTATCCCCGCAGTAGTCTGTACGGCACATACGGTCTTCGGTCTTTTCGAGACCGAAAGAAGAGGTATTTTATGCATGGCCTTCTCTTATCAGAGCCGCCTTTGTCTTCGACGAAATTCATGCATACAGCGAAAGGCTCTTTTCCTACCTTTTGACTTTTCTCAAGACGTTCCGCAATTCTCCTGTTCTTCTGATGACGGCTACTCTTCCTGTGGAGCGACGAACGGCCATCGAGGTGGCGTGTGAGTGCAGAGGAGGGCTGAAGACGATTAAAGGGCCGGAGGAAAGAGAAAGCGCCCCTCGGTATCTCATGAAAGACCTTGGCGACAACGGGTGTGACGAAGCAAAGCGACTGGTCTTGAAAAAAATTCAAAGAGGGCAAGGAGGGGAGGAAGAAAGTCCTCTGGATATGCAACACGATTAAAAGCGCAGTTGCAATCTACGATTGGGGCAAGGAACACGGTCTGCCCGCCGAACTGTATCATAGCAGGTTTCGTTACAGAGACCGATTGCGGAGACACAGGACCGTTATCGATGCTTTTGGCAAGGATGCTCCGATTTTCGCGGTAACGACACAGGTAGCGGAAATGTCTTTGGACATATCGGCAGATACGCTGATTTCCGAATATGCACCGGTATGGGCGCTCATTCAGCGTCTTGGACGACTGAACCGCAAAGACACGATTCCACCGAACTTGGGGACCGCTTTTTTTTACTATCCTCCTTCAGGTGAATTACCTTACGAACCGAAGCTGAATCTACTTGAAACGGCTAAACAATGGGTTTTGTCGCTTTGTGACGGTACCGGGAAATCACAGGCCGATCTTGCGGAAGCCTTTCTGAAAACGATGCCCCAAGAAGAGAAAAATCTAGGCCCACTCAAGAATTACGCATGGAGGAATAATGCGTTACTCTTCGAGGAAATTGAACGGGTGTCAATAGAGGAATCAGGATATACGAGCGAGGTCGTTCGCGAGGAGGACCTTCCCGCTGACCATCTATCAGAGGTTGTAATTCCAATGTCCAATCTGGTAGACGTAGACATGCGTATTTGGAAAAGAGAAAGGCATTATTTTATTGCCCCGACCGGATATGTCCTCTACGATGAAAGGAGGGGAGCCGAATGGAAGAACAGCTTGAGATAGGTCTTTTTCAACCAGGGATGACGCATCTTCATCGTTTGGGGCTGGCCGGTCTTTATATGGCGCTGGAGCATTTCGACGCCATCGGATGGAGACCCGAAAACGGAGGCTGGTCGATAAGCCCGAAGAAGATCGTACTTGAATGGGCAGGAAGCGCGGAAGTTTTTTTCCGGGAGCTTTTTCAGCGGTCCTTCACTATTGATAAAGATGGTCTCCTTGATTTCGCATCCCATAGAAACGCAAATATGGGAGATATGCGGCGGGTTGATTCAAGCGAGTTTATTCGAAAGACGTTTCTTCAACACAACAAGCAGAATATGATTCCCAAAGGTACGGCAGAAAAAATCAAGACGATTTTGCTCGATGATGTCCAGACGCAAGTTCGATTTAAACCTTTTGTTAAGTCATACGCCACTATGAGGGCATGGACGGAGATGATCGACAAGAAGGGGTTATTAAAAGATCGTGTGGAAATCAAGGGTTGGCTTTTTCCCGGCGCTGTTGTTCGTCATGAAGCTTTCAATAAGGATAATGTGCTGACCGAACCGTGCGGCAAGTATATCTGTCTTGTCTATGCTCCCGCCGCGTGTATTTTCTTCAAGCTCTCCCACAGAAAAAAAGACGACTCATGGGACAACAAGAGAGCCAACGCGATCGTCATTCCTCACATCGATGATTTAGAGGAATATTCTCACTGTTTTTCAAGATATCTAAAAGCAAAACCGGAAATGTGCGTTGCAGACGGAATGGCCGACGCCGGGCTCTCAGCGCTTGTACTTCTTACTGCCAAAGACCGGCTCCGGAGATTCCCGGTAAGCGGTTTTACTGTGTACACTATGGGTTCGGTTTCCTGGAATAAGCAGCAGCAAAGAAGAACAGGCGTGTTGACTGCTGAAGATATACCGCAGGAGGTCATCGGTGCTTTTACTATCGCGATAAATCTGCTCCAGAACAGAATAGTGTTCAGAAAGGTTGAAGAAAAGCAGAATACAGGCGAAACAAGGTTCTTCGTTGCCGTCAGTCGTGTTCGCGGCCTTGCGGCCGACAATATCGCCAGCGGGAAACCGTGGTATTCGGGGTTCGTCGATCTCGTTCAGAGCAAAGATACGTGGAACCGTACAACGTTCGAGAAGGGAGGTATTTATAACATGATTCAGGAAATGCCATGGGAAAACTCAGCGGAGAAACATCTCATTGACGCTCTCCATCTCTCCATCCGTAACAGATTCGGTCGTTTGGCGGAAGAGGCCAAGAGCCGCAATGAAAGTCCGGAAAACCTCTGGGAAAGAGAACGTTCCAGAATTCGGAGCGGTATGGTTCGAGCGAAGAATGCCCAGACTCTTCGTGCAGAAGTGGTTGATCTGCTTTCTCGCGGAAATGCCAACAAAGTAATGCAAGAGAAGTGGAAAGAAATAACCCCGTTGCTGAACAGCGACGATTGGCAGCGAGTGCGTGACCTCTCGCTTCTGGCTCTTGTTTCCTACAAGGGTAAGGGGGCTCCTCTGATGGAAAGCGAAGCAGAAGATGTCGATCTTGTCGTCGAAGACAACTAATGAGGAAGATGACTGCTGGATGACTACGAAAGGAGATGCGATGATGGCGCTTCACGTGTTTGGGGCAATTCTTACTCCGGAAGGTATCGCGGCGAATAACCGAGGGGGAGAGCGACGGCAATATAACCACTCTCCAAAAACTTCTCTGGAAGGGGCAGGTCCACACAACTGTTTCCTCGGAGGCTATACGCTGGGCAATACGGTATATTTGGCAGATGAAAAACATTCCCGTCAATAGAATCTGGGACGATACGCTGGAGGATTTCTCGTGGAATGATTTGGCAAGAGCTGTTTGGAACCTGAAAACGAAGGAAAGAAAGGGCTTTCGTCTTTTATTGACGATGATGTAATGGGGTTCATGATTGCTGAAGGAGCAAAAGTGGACGGAAGCGATGAAGAAGAGACCGGGAAGAAAGGAGCAAAAAAGCGAGAAAAAGGTACCTGCACGAAAAGAAGGGGGGTATTGGAAATCTCCAGAGCCATTTCCCTCACTCCTTTTGCAGGAGATATAAGCTTTAACGCGAAGAGCGGCACAAAAGGGAAAACGAGTCTGTACGGAACGGAAATGCACGCGACGCGTTTTCAGTACGGATTTGCGTTGACTCCAGATAGACTGCACGTGACGGAGCGGGTTTTCGATACCCTGGATGCTATTGTCTCTCTTGGAGAAGTAGCTGGAAATCACAGCCGTTTCCTGTTCGATTTCGCCCCTGATTCAGTAATTTTCAGGATTACGGAAGACCCTTCACCACGCCTCCTTTACTCCTTTGAGCAAGGAAAAGACGGAAAGATTCGTGTTTCTGATCTGCTTCGCCGCATTGAAGCCGGGGATATCTCCCCGGAGGAACTGTACATCGGTGGTCCTATAACGAAAACCCTTGAACAGGAGGGTGTTTCGGGATTTAATTCTTATGCGGGAGTAAAGGATGCCAATGCAGCCGTGAAAAAAACACTCTCAAGCGCGTTCGATATTGCACTGCCCGATGCCTGATCTTGGATCAGACACAAGGGGGGGATTGAATGTTATGCCTGTGTCACTGAAGGTTACGGTACCGGTTTGCAGTTTGCGGAAAGCGTATGCGAGAGAGCAGCTTGAAAGCGAGAGAATACCTCCGCCTTCAACAGTCTATGGTTTCCTACTCTCTCTCGTGGGTGAGGAGGATCGAAGGAAATACATTGGATCGGTACTGTCGATCTGTATGCTTGGCAAACCTGAAGTTTCCCACATCCTTAGAACGGTGTGGAGGGTAAAAGACAAGAATATCCCTCAAGGGGTGAAGAAAAACAAGACTCCGGATTATCAGGAGATTCTGACCGGATTGTCATTCGGAGTGTGGGTGCAGGAAGGGGAACTGGCGGAAAGAATTTCCGAGGCGTTTCGATCGAAGCACAAGACAGTTCGTAGGTATGGAGGTCTTTCCTTCGGTGAGAGCAGAGATTTAGTGGACGAGGTTATTTTTAACCCCGATTGGAGCGACTCTCCGGAGAGAGAATGGCTCGTTGTTGATCCGGAGGGACAATATCCTCTTGCTATCTGGGCCGATCACGTGAGTTCCACCAATAGCAGATGGCAACAATTTTCATTGGTTCCAGATACGCTGCTTACTCAGAACGACTCTCGATTGATCACTATCGCTCCATAGCGAGGAAAATCAAGCACGTTTCCGTGAAATGCGTTTTTTTCCGATTGGGGCAAGAAAACTTGCTCATCACGAGATTTGCCGCAGAAGACCCGGAATTCGTGCTTGATTGTTCTCGATGCTGATCGATAGAGCGGTTATGCAATATCATCAAAGGGAAAGACGCTGTTCGTTCAAAAGAAGCTTTGATTCTGAGGTGGTGCGTGAAAATCAATCCTCTGATTCATTGGTACAAGCGCTTCTATGAGGGGTGCTGTGCAATGATCTCTGATGCCGTAAGGCGTTTAGCACAACAAACAGGCGGCGGCTATCTCGAAAGCGCTGCGCGT